>JBGCDB010000031.1:0-135641 GCA_045104955.1 Roseobacter sp. | reverse complement strand
AAAGGAGGTGATCCAGTGTCAAGAACGGTATTGGAGAGAGGTGTCGGAACAGCTTTGGAGGTCGCCTGCTAGGGCAGCCCTTAGGGGGCAGAACTCCATGGTGGACATGATCGTCTAACCGATCCCACCTCCGTAAACCATTCGATTGGGCCGCACTTCTCTGTGCGGCCCTTTTTCGTGGCGCAGTTTCATGGCACATAACCGCATGCTCAAGATAAATGACGCCATCACCATCCAAGACTGGGAGCTTTCTGAAAGCTTCATGCGTGCCTCAGGACCCGGTGGTCAGAATGTAAACAAAGTGTCATCTGCAGTGGAACTCAGGTTCGAAGCAGCCCGGTCTCCAAACCTACCGGGCCCGGTTAAATCACGGCTTAAAAAGGCAGCAGGTCGCCGATGGACAAGCGATGGTGCGCTGGTTCTGCAGTGCGATGAAACCCGAAGCCAAGCCCGCAACCGCGACATTATACGCGAAAGGCTGGCCGATCTTATCCGGAAAGCGCTTGTTGCGCCTAAACGACGGATCGCGACCCGGCCTACGTTAGGGTCGAAAAAGAGACGGCTCAAATCCAAGAAAATCCGTGGGGACGTGAAATCGTTACGCGGAAAGGTGAACCCAGACACCTAAAGCTTGCCGATACCACGGGGTAAGGTGGGCCTTGGCCCACCACGGTCGGCAAGAAAGGCGTGACAATATGTATTTGTCGCCTACTGTGCCGTTATCTTTAAGGAAATCGCATGCGCCCTTCGGATCGCACCGGCCTCGCCATCATCCTCAGCCTAATTGCACTATCGCTCTTTGATGCTATGGGATTGGTCATCAAGCTTTTATCAGACCGGTATTCAGCAGCAGAGCTTTCTGCGTGGCGCAACTTGTTTGGTCTCTTCCCTGCGATTATTGCCGTCTATGGGTCGCGCGCATGGCACCTTGTGGGGCGACCCGTTAAAATACGGCAATGGAAACTGGCACTTGCACGCGGGGCCATTGTGACCTTTGCGCAGCTTTTCTTTTATCTGTCGCTCGGGTTAATGGCCTTTGCAACGGCCTCCACGATTACTTATGCAAACGCCTTGTTCATGACTGCACTGGCGGTTCCCCTTTTAGGTGAGAAAGTCGGACCAGTCCGTTGGGCGGCCGTGCTGATCGGTTTCTTGGGCGTTATATTGGTGATGCAACCGGGCTCAGACGCATTTACTCCCTATGCTTTGTTGCCCCTCGCAGCAGCGCTTTTTTACGCATTGGTCGGTGTTACGGCACGACTTTTCGACGACGATGTTCCAAGTCCTTTGCTCAGCTTTTATTCGTCCATTACGGCAGTGGCACTCTCTGCGCTCATAGCGCTGCTATGGGGCGGTTTCACGCCATTGCACAGTTGGACTGATTTTTACTGGATCATTGCGATGGGCGTATTCGGTGGCACAGCAGTGCTCTTTCTTGTCGCCAGCTACCGCATGACAGAACAAAGTAACCTGGCCCCTTTTAGCTATTTCGGCATCCCACTGGCGTTTGTTTTGGGGTGGATATTTTTTGACGAGAAACCTTGGGATGCGTTGTTTCCAGGTGCAGTTTTGATCGCGATGGGCGGGTTAATGATCGTCTGGCGAGAACGAAAAATGCGACAGGAACTCTGACATTTATGCCATGTCCGCAGCTGACAGGCTCAAGCAGCAACAGACCGGTTTCATAATTGTTTTATTTAAAATCAAACCTGTAAGTCTTTTTTGAGGTACGCCCCTCAAAACTTTGTCGACATGAGGTACGCCCCTCACTTAGCCTGCAACTGTCACTTAACCGAATCGGGCTTACCGGTCGGACACGACAATTTGGGAGGAAACACATGAAGTATTCAAAACTGACTACGGTCAGCGCATTAAGCTTATCCATCGCCAGTTTTGGCGCAGCGGCGCAGGCGGATGACCTCACGCTATGCTGGGCCGCGTGGGATCCGGCAAACGCGCTTGTCGAGCTAAGCAAAGAGTTCGAAGCACAATCTGGTCATACTATGAGCTTTGAGTTCATTCCATGGCCCAACTTTGCTGATCGCATGCTGAACGAATTGAACTCCGGCGGTAAGTTGTGTGACTTGTTGATCGGCGACAGTCAGTGGATCGGTGGCGGTGCTGAAAACGGCCACTATGTGAAACTGAATGACTTCTTTAATGCCGAAGGCATCTCAATGGGCGATTTCGCGGATGCGACCGTCTACGCCTATTCCACTTGGCCCAAAGGCACACCAAATTACTATGCGCTGCCCGCCATGGGCGATGCGAACGGCTGGTTCTATCGCAAAGACTGGTTTGAACGCGAAGACATTCGTGCAGCCTTTATGGAAGCCACAGGTCGCGAGTTAGGCGAGCCCCAAACGCAAAAAGAAATGCTGGAAATCGCGCAGTTCTTCCAAGGCCGCGAAATTGACGGGCAAACCGTTTATGGCGCTGCGATCTTTACCGAACGTGGGTCCGAAGGGATCACGATGGGCGTAACATCTGCCCTGTATCCATGGGGCTTTAAGTACGAAAATGAACCGGGCACCTATGATATGGAAGGCGCTGTCAACTCTGCCGAGGCCGTAGAAGCTTTGGAGTTTTACAAAGAGTTCTACGAGACCGCGACCCCACCCGGTTACACAAACTCTTACATGGGCGAAAGCTTGGACGCGTTTAAATCAGGTCAGGTCGCCATGGCGATGAACTGGTTTGCGTTTTTCCCGGGTCTTTATGCCGACCCCAACACAGGCGGCGACAAGATCGACTTTTTTGTGAACCCACCGCAAAACCAAGCGGGTTCGACATTGGGTGGTCAGGGTATCTCTGTGGTGGCCTATTCCGACAAGCAAGACGCAGCGTTGGAGTATATCAAATGGTTCGCCAACCCAGAGGTCCAGCAGAAATGGTGGGATTTGGGTGGATATTCCGCACATAAATCCGTGCTGGAAAGCCCTGAGTTTGTGGATAGCGCCCCCTTTGCCGGCGACTTCCTAGAAGCAATGGGAGCCGTGCAGGACTTCTGGCAAGAGCCCGCATATGCGGAGCTTTTGCTGGCAATGCAAAAGCGTATCCATGACTATGTAGTGGCCGATCAAGGTACCGCTCAGGAAGCTTTGGATAAACTGATAGAAGACTGGACAGAAACCTTCGAAGACGAAGGCAAACTGTAACCTGACCGCGTAAGGCGGGATGCGTCCCGCCTTCCTTTTCCTCCAAGCGTAGGGTGGACCTAGGTCCACCTTACCCAAGGAAGTTCTGCACATGTCTCAGACACCAATAACGCGCGCGGCTCAGGCCACGCCACCAAATGTTGCCCGAAAAATTAAGGGTCTGAGTGACCGTGCCATTGCATGGATATTCGTCGGCCCCACAATTTTTCTGCTGCTGGCGATCAACATTTTCCCGCTCATCTGGACAATCAATCTGAGCTTCACGAACTTTCGCGCCAACAGGCTGAACCGCGAAGTCGAATATGTGGGCTTCCGCAATTACGAGCGGATTTTAACAGACAGCGATATTTGGCTGAATATGCAGGCCACCGCGCATTTCCTGTTCTGGACGATCTTTTTCCAAGTGCTCATCGGTTTTACCCTTGCCTACCTCATCAACAAAAAGTTCAAAGGCAACGATCTTTGGACCACAATCATTGTACTTCCCATGATGCTGTCACCTGCTGTGGTAGGGAACTTTTGGAAATTCCTCTACCAACCGCAGATTGGGCTTTTTAACTACATCGTCGCCTTTTTCACTGGCAAAGAACCCTCAAGCTTTGAGATGTTGGGGTCGGTCGACTTGGCCCCTTGGTCCATCGTGATTGTGGATACATGGATGTGGACCCCCTTTGTCATGCTGATTTGTCTGGCGGGTCTTAGATCCATCCCCGACTACATCTATGAGGCAGCCGAAATCGACCGCGCTTCAAAGATACGGCAGTTTTTCACCATCACGATCCCGATGGTCTTGCCTTTCCTGATGCTTGCCGTGCTTTTCCGCGGCATTGAGAACTTCAAAATGTTTGACTTGGTCGTGCAGTTGACCGGCGGGGGGCCTGGCTCCACCACGGAATTGACGTCAATCAACCTCAAGCGCGAGGCGTTCGAAAAATGGCGCACGGGGTATGCATCTGCCTATGCGATCATTCTGTTTGTCACCGTCTTTGGTCTGGCCAGCATCTACGTCAAAGCACTCAATAAGGTCAAAGAGAGATGAGCAGTTTTTCCGTCACAGAGCCAAGCAAACGGTCCAAATGGTTCGCCGGTACGCTGGTCATCGTCTACGCGCTGATCACGATGATCCCACTTGCATGGATTATGCTGACAGGGTTCAAGTCGCCCAGCGATGCCATCAGTTACCCACCCAAAGTATTCTTTGAACCCACGCTCGAAGGCTATGTGAATCTATTCACGACACGGACACGCCAGACGGATGAATTCCTTGCCGCTAACCCACCCGAGACATGGTACGAAGACATCGTACGCCAATACGACATGGTCATCGCCGGCCCGTCAAAGTTTGGCGAGAGGTTTCTGAATTCGGTGATCATCGGCTTTGGCTCCACGTTCCTGAGCATCTTTTTGGGCACGCTCGCAGCCTACGCGTTCTCTAGGTTCAAAATCCCGCTCGCGGATGATTTGCTATTTTTTATCCTAAGTACACGAATGATGCCGCCTATTGCGGTCGCGATCCCAATCTTTCTGATGTACCGACAATTGGGGTTAAGCGACACACATCTGGGCATGATATTGCTGTACACGGCCGTTAACATCTCGCTTGCAGTTTGGCTGCTCAAAGGGTTCATCGATGAAATCCCCCGCGAATACGAAGAAGCAGCTCTGATCGATGGCTACACTCGGTTTCAGGCATTCTACAAGGTCGTGCTGCCGCAAGCTGCAACAGGTATCGCGTCGACCGCGATTTTCTGTCTGATCTTTGCATGGAATGAATATGCCTTTGCGGTCTTGCTCACTTCTGGCACGGCACAAACCGCACCCCCCTTTATTCCGACGATCATCGGCGTGGGCGGTTTGGATTGGCCCGCGGTTGCAGCTGGCGCCACGATCTTCTTGCTGCCTGTGATGATCTTTACCGTGGCCCTGCGCAAACATCTGCTGCGCGGGATCACCTTTGGCGCGGTGCGGAAATGATGATGCACCGAACAGACCCAAACGCACCCAATCCCGGAGGCACATCATGAACAACTTTCTAACCGGGCTGATGCAGCTGAAACGCGGGCCCTGGGAAATGCTGGCCACCATCATTATCGCACTTGGCGTCTTTATGCTGATGCAACCGTTCGTCATGTGGGCCTACACATATTCTTTCATCACAACGCTGGTGGGCACCGTGATGTTCATCATCGTCAGCCATTTTAAGGAGTGATTGCATGATGCTGTCACCGACACACACGCGCGGCGGGCGATCAACCTGATGGCTCAGATTGTGATCAAAAACGTCCGCAAAGAATTTGGCGATTTCACCGCTGTCAAGGAATCCAGTTTTACCATCGAAGACGGTGAATTCTTCATGCTGCTGGGGCCATCCGGATGCGGTAAAACCACGACGCTGCGCATGATCGCAGGTCTTGAGTTGCCCACATCGGGTGAGATTTACCTGGACGGCGAAGAGATCAGCCAACGCCCGCCCAGCCAACGCGACATCGCTTTCGTGTTTCAAATGTTTGCGCTTTATCCGCATCTAAACGTGTACAAAAACCTCAGCTATCCGCTGGTCAGCCAAGGCATGGACCGCAAGTCGATCAAAGCCAAAATCGACGAAGTCGCGGGTATTTTGGGTATCGAGGGCATTTTGAAAAAGCCTGTGGGCGGGTTGTCCGGGGGCGACCGCCAGCGCGTGGCCTTGGGCCGCGCCATCGTGCGCGACCCAAAGGCATTTATGATGGATGAGCCCTTGGGCGCGTTGGATGCAGAGTTCCGCGAACGCATGGCAGAAGAACTGCGCGCATTGCACGACCGCATGAATGCCACAACGGTCTACGTTACGCATGACCAGCTTGAGGCGATGCAAATGGGCGACAAAATCGTCGTAATGAACAACGCCGTGGTCGAACAGTTTGGCACACCGCAGGAAATTTATGACAAACCTGCCACGATGTTTGTGGCGGATTTCATCGGTTCACCTTCCATGAACTTCTTACGCTTCGACGGCAGTGTGGGTGAAGGCGCGGACAGTGTTGAGATGAATGGCCAGATGCTGGCCGTCCCGAAACAATTGCAGGGCGGCACTGGTAAAATGGTATTTGGCGTGCGGCCAGAACACATTCAGCTCAGCGACCAAGGCAGCTATCGCGGGTCCGTTGTGGCGACCGAATACCTTGGCACAACGCAGATCATCACGCTTGAAACCCCCAACGGCGATCTCAAGGCGCGTGTGCCTTCAGGCCAAATCGCAACGGTCGGCGAACAGGTTGGGCTCAGCTTTCAAAGCAACGCGGTCACCCTGTTCGACGAAACATCAGGCCACGCGTTGCGCTCTGTTCTGAACAACGAGGTGCTGACCAATGGCTGAGGTTATTCTCAAAGGTATCTCGAAATCCTTCGGCGACACGGCCGCGATAAGTAACGTAGACATGACCATCCCAGATGGTGCGTTCGTCGTGCTGCTGGGTCCCACGGGCGCGGGTAAAACCACAACCCTGCGGTTGATCTCCGGTTTGGAAAAACTGGATGCGGGCGAAATCAGCATTGGTGGTCGCATGGTCAATGGCGAAACACCTGCACAGCGAGATGTAGCGATGGTGTTCCAGCAGTATTCGCTTTATCCACATTTGACGGTTCGCGAAAACCTTGCTTTTCCACTGAAATCTCCGATCCTCAATACGCCAACGGATGTTATCGTACAAAAGGTTGATGAGGTCGCAAAGGTCCTGCAAATTTCGCATAAGCTAGACAATAAGGCGACAGAACTGTCCGGCGGAGAAATGCAACGCGTGTCTATCGGTCGCGCACTGGTGCGCGAGCCGCAAATCTACCTGATGGATGAACCGCTCAGCTCGCTTGATGCGAAACTGCGCAGCGACCTGCGGGTTGAGCTGAAACGCATTCAGGCCAGCCTTGGGGCGACGATCTTATATGTGACCCACGATCAGGTCGAAGCAATGACAATGGCGACCCATGTGGGCGTTCTGAACGATGGCAAGCTGGTGCAATTCGGCACGCCGCGCGACATCTATGAAAACCCCAATTCTGTCTATGTGGCATCCCGATTGGGGCAACCGCGGATCAATATACTGCCTGCTGATATGTTTGGCCCAGCCCCTAATAACGCGCATCACATCGGCTTGCGTCCAGAACATGTCATAGAGGGCGAAGGCCGCGCCGCCCAAGTCGGACGAGTAGAACACTTAGGCGATCACACGCGTCTGCATCTGACTATGGATGGGCATGACATCATCACGCTGGCCGATCCTCATACCGATTATACCCCCGGCACTGAGATCAAGATCAGCCCCCGTGACCCGCTTTGTTTCGATGCAGAAGGCAACAGAATTTACTAAAGGAGACGACAATGGCGCAATTTATCAACAGCAAAGAATCGCTGGTCACTGACGCTTTGGATGGGCTTCTTGCCGCCTCCGACGGGAAACTCACCCGGCTGGATGGCTACCCACATATCAAGGTCGTCTGCCGCGCCGATTGGGATAAATCCAAGGTTGCTTTGATATCAGGTGGGGGATCGGGCCATGAACCCGCGCACGCCGGGTTCGTGGGCCAAGGTATGCTAACCGCTGCCGTCTGTGGCGAAGTGTTCGCCTCTCCCTCCGTGGACGCGGTACTTGCAGGTATTCTGGCTGTTACCGGCGAAGCGGGCTGCGTGCTGATCGTCAAAAACTATACGGGCGACCGTTTGAATTTTGGTCTTGCAGCAGAGCGTGCGCGGGCTTTTGGGCTTAAGGTGTCGATGATCATCGTAGACGACGACATCGCCTTGCCCGACCTGCCGCAATCACGTGGTGTTGCCGGCACCCTGTTTGTGCACAAAATTGCAGGCGCTTTAGCTGAAGCAGGCGCCGATCTGGAAGCTGTCACAGGCGCTGCACATCAGACCGTGGCGGATATGGCCTCTATCGGGATGTCGTTGGACACTTGCACCGTGCCCGGTTCCGAAAAAGAGGATCGGATCGCCAAAGGCATGGCCGAACTGGGCTTGGGCATTCACGGCGAAGCGGGCGTCCAGCAAGTTGCTTTTGAAACAGCTACGGCTGCCATGGATACCGTTTTGGATCAATTGACGGCACATTTGACAGGTGAGCGCCACGTAGCATTATTGAATAATCTTGGATCTACCACACCGCTGGAAATGGCGGTCTTGGCACAGGCACTTGCTACATCGCCGAAAGCGCAAAATATTACCGCGATAATTGGACCTGCGCCCATGATGACGTCACTGGACATGCACGGGTTTTCAGTTTCGATCCTCCCACTCAGCGCAGACAACGAAGCACACCTTGCCAGCGACGTGCCCTTGGTCGCATGGCCGGGTATGCAAAGCTTTCATCCCGTGATCGTCAAACCATTGCCAGACGGGCTTAGCCCGATACAACCGATCCCGTCGACCAACCCGGCGACACGCGCGGTGATTGAAACCTGCTGTGATCTGCTGATCGCCGCAGAGGCAGATTTGAACCTGTTGGACGCAAAATCAGGCGATGGGGATACCGGCAGCACGCTATCAACTGCGGCGCGCGCCCTGAAAACAGCACTGGACCGTATGCCACTGGCAGATTTGACACAGCTGTTCCGCGCCATTGGTAATGAATTGGGACAAACAATGGGCGGGTCGTCCGGTGTCATCCTTGCGATTTTCTTTAGTGCGACGGGCGACGCCTGCGCAAATGGACATCCAACAGGTGACGCCTTGCTGAAAGGCTTGGAACGCATCAGCCAAGTTGGCGGCGCTCAATTGGGGGATCGCACAATGATCGACGCGCTTCAGCCCGCGCTTGCAGCCCTAAGCAACGGCCTCGACGCTGCTGCAACCGCTGCCCGTACGGGTGCGAATGGAACTGCCACCATGGGCCGTGCCAAGGCAGGACGGGCAAGCTACGTGCCCGAAGAAAACCTGCTTGGGCACAATGACCCGGGCGCCGAAGCGGTAGCCCTATTGTTTGAAGGTATGGCCAATAGCCTAAAGGGATAGACCTAAAGCATGAAAGCTGGACGCGACATGCCCGAGAATCCGACAGTCAACGACATTGCGCGTGTGGCTCGGGTTAGTCTTGCGACCGTCGACCGTGTGTTAAACGAACGCCCGGGCGTGCGCGAAATCACCGTGCAAAAAGTCAATCGGGCCATCGCTGATCTAGGTTATGTCCGCGATACCGCCGCCGCCAATCTGGCACGCGGAAGAGTGTATCGGTTTCTTTTTATCTTGCCCGCCAACAACAATGAATTCGTCACTTTGCTGGAAAGCCACATAAACGAACACGCGATCGCCTCAAGGCGCAAACGCACGCGGGTTACCTATATTACGGTACCCGCCTTCGACCCGATGGCCTTGGCTGATGCAATCAACGGCATCGATGTCTCAACAGTAGATGGGGTCGGTATTTTCGGTCCTGAAACGCCCTCTGTACGTGACAGTATCTCGCGGCTGCGCAAGGCGGGTATTGGGGTCGTCTCTTTGGTGTCGGACATACCCAGTTCCGAACGTAACCATTACGTGGGCATCGACAACATCGCAGCTGGCCGCACAGCAGCGCAGCTGATGGGCCGCTTTCTGCCAAAAAAACCGGGGAACATCGTTGTTCTCACAGGCTCTATGCTAGCGCGTGATCATCTGGAACGCCGGCTGGGGTTTGACGAAGTCATGGCCCGTGATTTCCCGCATCTGACTGTTCTGGCGTCGCTCGAAGGGCGCGACGACCCCGTGCTTATTTCGAAACTATTGCCGCAAGCGCTGAACAAAACGCCGGGTGTCGTTGGTATCTATTCATCAGCCGCGGGCAATGCAGGGCTGATCCAACACTTTGAAGGCACAGCATCGCCATCGCCTGTGATTATCGCGCACGAACTAACACCTTTGTCCCGGCAAGCCTTGGGCCAAGGAGTTTTTGATGCCGTCATCAGTCAGGACGCGGGCCACCTTGTGCGTAGCGCCGTTCGGATCATGCGTGCCAATAGTGATTCTGTGCCGATCAACCTTGCACAGGAACGCATCAGAATTGACGTCTACTTGAAAGAAAACTTGCCACCGTAAGCTGGCAAAAACGGGAGGAACCATATGAAAACGATCAAGGGACCCGCGCTTTTTCTTGCGCAGTTCGCCGGCGATGAAGCGCCCTTTAATTCTTGGGATTCCATTACGAAATGGGCCGCTGATTGCGGATATAAAGGCGTCCAAGTCCCCAGTTGGGACGCGCGCCTGATAGATCTCGACACGGCCGCAACAAGCAAAGATTATTGCGACACCTTCAAAGGCCAAGCCCGCGAAAACGGTGTCGAAGTCACAGAGCTTTCGACCCATCTTCAGGGCCAGTTGGTCGCTGTACACCCCGCCTACGATGCAGGCTTTGACGGATTTGCCGACCCGGCCGTGCATGGCAACCCCAAGGCCCGTCAGGAATGGGCCGTCAGTCAGGTCATGAAAGCTGTCAGCGCCTCTGCCAATATGGGCATCCATGATCACGTGTCCTTTTCCGGCGCCTTGGCATGGCCTTATATGTACCCATGGCCGCAACGCCCTGCTGGCCTTGTAGAAACCGCTTTCGATGAACTGGCCAAACGCTGGCGACCCATTCTGGACCATGCCGAAGACAACGACGTAAACATTTGCTACGAAATTCACCCCGGTGAAGACCTCCATGATGGCGTCACATTCGAGATGTTTCTGGAACGTGTGGGCAACCATGCGCGCTGCAACATGCTCTATGATCCTTCGCACTATGTGCTTCAGTGCCTCGATTATCTCGACAACATCGACATCTACAAAGACCGGATCAAAATGTTCCATGTCAAAGATGCAGAATTTAACCCGACAGGCAGGCAGGGCGTCTATGGCGGGTATCAGTCTTGGGTCGACCGCGCCGGGCGGTTCCGGTCACTGGGCGATGGGCAGGTTGATTTTTCTGCCGTATTTTCCAAAATGGCAGCGAACGACTTTGATGGCTGGGCCGTCGTAGAGTGGGAATGCTGCCTGAAACACCCCGAGGATGGCGCGCGGGAAGGCGCCCAATTCGTCAGCGATCACATCATCCGCGTCACAGAACGGGCATTTGATGACTTTGCCGATGGAGGCACGGACGAAGCCGCAAACCGCAAAATGCTGGGGATTTAAGACATGGGCAATCGCATACGCTTAGGTATGGTCGGCGGTGGCAATGATGCCTTTATCGGTGCTGTACACCGTATCGCCAGCCGCATTGATGACCGATATGAACTTGTGGCAGGGGCCTTGTCATCTACACCAGAAAAGTCCCGTGCCTCTGGCGCGGCACTGGGGCTGCCCGAAGATCGCACATATGATGATTTCAAACAGATGGCGATCCGCGAGGCGCGTTTGAAAAACGGAATCGAGGCCGTCTCGATCGTGACGCCCAATCACATGCATTACCCCGCAGCCCGGGAATTTCTAAAACGCGGTATCCACGTGATCTGCGACAAACCCCTGACGTCGACATTGCCTGACGCAAAGAAGCTGGCCAAAGCAGTCGAAAGCTCTGATGCGCTGTTTTTTCTGACCCACAACTACACCGGATATCCGATGGTGCGACAGGCCCGCGAAATGGTGGCAAATGGCGAACTAGGAAAGATCCGCGTTGTGCAGGTCGAATACCCCCAAGACTGGCTCAGCGAGGAACAAGACTTTAAGCAAGCGGCGTGGCGTACTGATCCCGCACGTTCAGGCGCGGGGGGATCCACCGGCGATATAGGCACCCATGCTCATAACCTTGCGTGTTTTATCACTGGCCTAAAGGTCCAAAGCCTTGCCGCAGATCTCCAAGCCTTTGTCCCCGGACGCCAACTGGATGACAATGCCCACGTCATGTTGCGGTTTGAGGGGGGCGCGCGAGGTCTGTTGTGGTCCAGCCAAGTGGCCCCCGGTAATGAAAATGGACTGCGCATCCGGGTCTATGGTGAAAAAGGTGGCTTGGAATGGGGTCAGGAAAACCCCAACCACCTTTGGATGACGCCCTTGGGCGAACCCAAACGACTGATCACGCGCAATGGTGCCGGCGCAGGTGATGCTGCCGCCCGTGTCAGCCGTGTCCCGCCCGGCCACCCCGAAGGCTATCTGGAAGGTTTCGCCAATATCTACAGTGAAGCCGCAGAGGCCATCACAGCCCACCGCAGCGGCGAAAAACCCCCGGCTGAGGTCATCTACCCGACAATCCAAGACGGTCTTGCAGGCATGCACTTTGTGGACGCCTGCGTGCGGTCTTCAGCGCGCAATTCAGCTTGGGTTGATTTACCGGACTAACTGGACGGGGTGGTGTAACAGTCGCCTGTCGCACCACGGCCAAATCACAAAAAAAATGGGCGGCCGTTAGGTCGCCCTCCTTTGCTTCACATGCATACAGGCTTGAACTCATGTAAACGTGACGCTAACGCTGATCGCGGCAGACAACTTGAGTATTTGCCGCATTTTGCTTCGCGCTGCGACCAAGCTATAGGTACCCCATGACCAATCACGTATATAAAAACGACCTGCCCGACGGTCTTGATCTTGGACAGATGGTGGCCATCGATTGTGAAACCATGGGCCTGAACCCGCACCGCGACCGGTTATGTGTCGTGCAATTGTCGGGGGGGGATGGTAATGCGCATCTCGTTCAAATCGCCAAGGGGCAAACTGAAGCGCCCAACCTGTGCAAGCTATTGGAAGACCCCAAAGTGCTAAAGCTGTTTCACTTTGGCCGCTTTGACATTGCCGCGATGTACAATGCATTCGGGGCCACGACAGCGCCCGTTTATTGCACCAAAATCGCAAGCCGCCTGGTCCGCACCTACACCGACCGTCACGGCCTTGCAAAACTTCTGCAGGAACTCCTAAGCATCGACATATCAAAACAACAGCAATCCAGTGACTGGGGCGCTGAAACGCTGACGGACGCGCAAATCGATTATGCAGCCTCGGACGTGTTGTATCTACATCAACTGCGCGACGTGTTGAACGGCATGCTTGTGCGTGAAAACCGCATGGAAACCGCACAGGCGTGTTTTGATTTTCTACCCATGCGCGCCAAGCTTGATTTGATGGGTTGGCCCGATACGGATATTTTTGCCCACTCATGACCCAGCCTTTTCAAGACACGGCGCGCCGCGTCATCCGTATCGAAGCTGACGCTTTGAAGCAGCTCGAAGCCAGTATCGACGAAAGCTTTGGCCAAGCGGTGGACTTGATGCTGGGCGCAACCGGGCGGATCATCGTTTCCGGCATGGGAAAGTCTGGCCATATCGCGCGCAAGATCGCCGCAACGCTTGCCAGTACGGGCACCCCCGCACATTTCGTGCACCCTGCCGAGGCAAGCCACGGCGACCTTGGTATGATGGGTCAAGGCGACGTCGTGATCGTGTTGTCAAATTCCGGCGAAACGCCCGAGCTTGCAGATGTGATTGCCTACACGCGCCGGTTTTCTATTCCCATGATCGGTGTTGCCAGCCGTGCAGGCTCGACACTATTGCGTCAGTCAGATGTGGCCCTTGTGCTTCCGCGTGCACAAGAAGCCTGCGGTACAGGCATTGTGCCCACATCGTCGACAACGATGACATTGGCCTTGGGTGACGCGCTTGCTGTCGCGTTGATGGAACACCGAGAATTTACACCTGAACATTTCCGCAAATACCATCCTGGCGGCAAACTGGGTGCGCAACTCAGCCGCGTGGCTGACCTGATGCATACAGGTGCCGCAATGCCCTTGGTCCAAGAAACGGTCACCATGTCGGACGCTTTGGTCGAAATCGGTGCCAAAGCCTTTGGCGTTACTGGCGTTGTAAATGCCGAGGGCGATCTGACAGGCATCATCACCACTGGGGACCTGAGCCGCCATATGGACGGGCTTTTGGCACTTTATGCCAAAGATGTCATGACCAAAGCACCGGTTACAATTGCCCCTGATGAGCTCGCCGAAAAAGCGGTTGGCATTATGAATGGTAAAAAGATTACCTGCCTTTTGGTGGTTGATCCCGTAGCACCAACAAAGGCCGTGGGGCTTTTGCATCTGCACGATTGCCTACGCGTCGGGTTGGGATAAGACGCATGCAGGCGGATCGCTATTCTCAGGTGGTGTCGGGGCTCAAGGTCGCGCTGCCACTCATGGCGCTGGCATTGTTATCGACCCTTTTCCTGATCTCGCGCGCTGTTGATCCCACGACGACGATTCCCTTTGCAGACACAGAAGTGCAAGAACGCCTGAACAACCAGCAAATCACCGGGCCGTTTTTTTCAGGTATGTCTTCGCGCGGTGATCAGATTTCGTTCATTGCCGAAACTGTCACAACCCAACAAGGCCAAACTGGCACCAGCACCGCTGAAAATGTTACCGTAGATGTGGATCTTTCAAGCGGATCAAACGTAATCGTTCATGCTGATAACGCTTTAATAGATATTGCAAAAGACCGTTCCGAAATGATCGGCAACGTAGAAATTGATACCTCAAACGGGTACCGCCTGCGCAGTGACGTATTAGAGATGCGCATGACGGCCTTAGATGTTACCGCACCCGACGGTATCACCGCTGATACACCCATTGGCGCCTTACACGCAGGCAACATGCGGCTCTTTGCATCAGATAACGGTGAGGATATCCATTTGGTTTTCACAAATGGCGTGAAGCTGTTATATCAACTACAGAAATGAAAGTTTGATGTGTGACCTTTTTTAAATCTTTACTGATCACCTTGATGCTATTTGGACTGCCCGCCGCCGTGTCCGCGCAAAGCGCGCAGGTGGCATTTGGCACGATCCAGGAAAACAGCGACCTCCCCGTAGAAGTGACAGCCGATAGCTTATCGATAGATCAAGCGGCAGGCACGGCAATATTTACCGGGAACGTCGTGATTGGCCAGGGCGAAATGCGCCTGTCCGCCCAAGAGGTTTTGGTCGTTTACAGCAACTCTGACCAAGGCGTGGCACGGCTTGAAGCAACAGGCGGCGTGACCTTGGTGTCTGGCAGTGATGCTGCGGAATCAGAACGCGCGGATTATAATGTCGAAGACGGCACCATCGTGATGTCGGGCAACGTATTGGTTGCCCAAGGACCATCGGCACTGACGGCTGACCGTATGACCGTACAAATTGAAACAGGCACGGCGCAAATGTCCGGCAGGGTCAAAACTGTGCTTCAGACCGGCGACAAATAATGGCGCGCCCACAGCTCACTCTGGAACAAGGCTCTGCTGGGCTACACGTCGAGCACTTGCGCAAATCCTACAAGAAAAAAACGGTAATCCGCGACTTTTCGATGGATCTTGCACGAGGCGAAGTCGTTGCTCTTTTAGGTCCCAATGGGTCCGGCAAGACTACAACATTTTATGCAATCGCAGGACTGGTCACACCAGAAGGCGGGTCTGTCACGATCGACGGACAGGACATCACTAATTTCCCGATGTACCGCCGTGCGCAATTGGGCATCGGGTACCTTCCACAAGAAATGAGCATTTTTCGTGGTCTATCTGTCCAAGACAACATTGCTGCTATCCTCGATATAACAGAGCCTAACAGACACAAAAGACGCGAACGCCTCGAAGAGTTACTGTCAGAATTTTCCATAGAACACCTGCGCCGCGCCCCTGCGCTGGCACTCTCAGGAGGTGAGCGGCGGCGCGTCGAAATCGCGCGTTGTCTGGCAGCAGACCCCAAATATCTGCTGTTGGATGAACCGTTTGCAGGTGTTGATCCGATTTCAGTGGGGGACATCAGACAACTGGTGTCCGACCTGAAAAATCGAGGGATCGGTGTATTGATCACCGACCACAACGTGCGCGAAACGCTCGAGATTGTGGACCGCGCCTACATTTTGCACGAAGGTCGCGTTCTAATGTCAGGCACGCCCAACGATGTTGTTCAAAACGAAAACGTGCGGCGCGTTTATCTGGGCGACAACTTTAAAATCTCCTGAACGCTTTGCGCATTCCGTTAACCATTTTTCTGATCCCTCCGCGTTGCTTTTGTTTGACTCAGTGACCGTTTATCGGGCTCAATAGCGGTATGGCATCGATTGGTCCGGGTTCATCAACGTGTAGAAATGCTCTTTCGAGCAGCAAATGCGATAACCCTAAGACGAGCCTAATCCCGTAACTCGACATTACGAAACCATGCGCCTGCGTGCGGTTTTATTGTGTTGGGGTCTGAAGAAAAAGGAGAGACTATGCGGTATCAAATCAGCGGCAAACAGATCGACATTGGTGAAGCACTGCAGACGCACGTCAAAGACGAATTAAGCGAAGCGGTCAAGAAATACGCAGAACGCCCGACCGAGGCCGTTGTGGTTTTTTCCAAGTCGGCACATGAGTTTGTCTGCGAGGCGACCGTTCATTTGTCCACCGGGTTGACCGCGCAAGCCAAAGCGCATCAAACCGAAATTTATGCGGCATTCGACGCCTGCCGCGAGAAAATGGAGAAGCAACTTCGCAGATACAAGCGTAGATTGAAAGATCATCATAAAGATCGTGCTGAACCGGTTGAAATCTATGGCGCTTCCTCATATATCCTCGCCTCAGACACTGAGTCGGAAGAGCAGGAACCCGAAACACTCCAGCCGATTATTGTTGCTGAGATGGAGACGAAGATCCCTTCGCTTTCCGTAGGAGAGGCAGTAATGCAGATGGAGTTGGCAGGCGCGCCTGTGTTGGTCTTTCGGAACGAAGGTAAAGAGGGCGTTAATGTTGTGTACCGTCGGGATGACGGAAACATAGGCTGGATCGACCCTCAATAAATCTGAACCGGCACGTCTGTGCCCCAAGAGTGCGAGCAAGATGGATTTTGCAAACCTCCTCAAGCCGGGGGCTGTTAAGTTTTTAACTTCAGCCTCCAGCAAAAAGCGTTTGATGCAAGACATCAGCGATCTGTCTGCGCAAGCATACGGGCTGGATAGTGATCAGGTACTCGATGCCCTTTTGTCACGTGAAGCCTTGGGACCTACTGGTGTGGGCCACGGTATCGCTTTGCCGCACGCCCGTTTGCCGGATCTGGACGAGGTGGTTGGTGCGTTTGTGCTGCTTGATAAGCCAATTGATTTTGGCGCGGTAGACCGCCAACCAGTGGATATCGCATTTGCACTGTTCGCGCCGGAAGACGCGGGTGTGGATCACCTCAAGGCGCTGGCCTTGGTATCACGTACGCTGCGTGATGGATCAATCTGCACCAAGCTACGGTCGAACCACAACGCAAGCACGCTGTACACGATCCTGACTTCGACAGAATCAGAACAAGCGGCTTAGTCCTAATTCCAGGCTTTAAAGCCAAATTGCATGTAGTCACGCTGGTACGCAGATGCGGCCAGCGTTTCTATTTCAGCATCATAGATATCAGCCAAAGAAAACGGCTGATCCTCGGTGATGTCTGGCACTCCAATAGTTCCGTCATAGCCAGTCCGCTTGGCAAGTTCAGGCAGTTGGGTCTGGATTTCATCTTCACGTAGGATCAGATCAGGCAAAGCAAAATTACCAAATCCCGAAATCGCTTGTGACTGAGTGCACCAAGCCGCGTCGACTCTGATCGCTGTCTGGCCGCTAATATTAGGCCCCAAGAACCTGAGAAACGCCTTGAACGCCGTACGGTGCTGTACCGTGTCATAGCTGGCATCAGGGCCATCTTCGGACAGAGGTAAATCATAACGTCGCACCAACGTTTGCCGGATCGCCGCATAAACCTGTGGACCCGTGCCAAGGATATGGCTGCAAAAGGCGTGATGCGCCCGCGCCACGGGGTGCCTCAAAACGGTAAAACTGCGGTGACCTTTATGTGCGCGTTTCCACTGTCGGACAGTCTTTTGCGACATCTTGGTGGGCAGCGCATCCCGCGTTACACCGTCCAAGGCCGCCATCCAGCTGGTAACCGCGTCATACGGGCCACTGCGCAAAGGCATATACATCAACGGCGCTTTGACGCAGCGCACGTAAGTCGGCACTGCTGCCACACGGCGCGCTTCAAAGCTTGGCAAATGCCCCAAATCGACACCTCGGCGGGCTGCCAGTGCGGCCTCCATCTCTTCGGGGTTGCTGACTTTTTCACCAACCGGCTTGGGGTTCTGTACCTTGAGGCTTTGATCCAGATTTGCCAACCGATCCTCTATACCCAAAAACGCAGCCAGCCCATTGATCACATCAACCGATTGCAGATCATCATACGTCAGGTGGAACGCCGTTTGACCCGTAGTCTGAAGCTGACGCGTGACGTGTTGTTGAAATGTTTCCATCGCGCCGACGTGGGCTTCAAAGTCTGCGGCATCAAAATGGGCCTTGGCCGCGCGCCGCCGTTTTACGTCTGTCAGCTTCCATTGCCCCGTGGCCTGCGCGATTTTCCAGCTCACGTAGCTGTCCACAGGGTTACGAGATAAAATCACTTTGGCGCAGGTCGGGTCCCGCAGCACAGCGTCAAGAATACGCGGGTCATGATCGTGAAAATAGCGAAAACCACCCAACCCGTCTGACCCTTGGATCATATCCAGCAAAACCTGTGGGTTTTCGTCACGTGCGGCATGCGTCATCCCCAGCAGCGTGGGCGTGCTTGGATAGCCGATAAAGTGCGGGTTGAACGCTTCTCCGTGACAAGAAACCCCGGCCAATGCGTTCAGGTTCGTTTCCAGAAAATTGGACCCTGTGCGCATCTCCGCAAAAATCACAAAGCTTTTCACATTTTGCATTTATTACCGGACCAAATAAGGTTTTGACGGTTTTTGGGGGGGATGCTGCACTGCGCCAGGATCAACCGGGAAGTCACCCATAAGATAGGGGTGCATCCCTTGGTTCTTGAGGTTCTGCAAGAATTGACCAAACCCCGTCAGATCAACCAAGCGCGGCACTTCTGAAAGACGTCTGGGGGTGTTGGTCCCAATCTCGTCAAGGATGGTTTGCAGAGGCTCCATCGGTGCCTCAATGAATTCAGCCATTGTCCAAATACGCACGCGCGCCTTTGTCCAAGTTGAACGTAACACATTCAAGTGGTCACTCTCGATCTTTTGGAGTTCGGCCGCTTGCTGGCGCAAATCCATAAAGTTGGCATTGGATCGGAACAGAGGCACCGCCCATGCGCCGGTAATTACTGACACTTGCGCATTAGGGTCCTTGGCCACGCGCCAATTGATCGTTTGGTTATCCGCAGGGCCAAACTGAAAACACTGCCTTTCCCCCCGCGTATTCCAGATGAGATTGGTCAGAAAAGCCTTGGCGTTGTAATCGCGCAAAGAAGCCAGATCGCTCAACGCGCCGTTCATCGCCTTTTGTCCTTCGGCAAAATGCACACGATCTGGCGCAAAAATATGACCATGCACGCGCGCGCCTGTGGCTTTGGCCAACCACGGCTCAAAATTCTCAAACAGCTCAGTAAAGCCTTGGAACATGGAGTAAGGCGCAGCAGTTACGCCATTTTCCCAATCCTCACGGGGAAAACGGCTTTGCATATATAGTCCAGCACGACCGCGCACACGCCGGTCGACCGCTTTGGCAAAAATACGGTCAATCTTGCCGGGGTTTGGTTCTTGCCGGCTTAGCGCACCATCCGCATCCGTCAGAAAAGCATCATAGAGCCTGTGTGCATGCGGCCAGATTTTACGTGCAACAAAGCAGTCAGATCGCCGCAAAAGCTGCAAATGGTCATCATAAAAGATGTGGGGCTTTCCCTGAAAATCGAACTTTGACAGGGTCAAAGACCGGCTTTCAATATTCATGGAATACTGTCGCGCCAAAGTCTGGAAATAGCTTTCATCTGGAATCCAAACGCGGCGGAAATAGGCGTCGTACTCAGCGCGAGCGGGGTCTTGCAAAACCGCCGACAAGGTCTGACGTGTCAGGCACCACCACTGCGATCCCATATGGGGCACCAACCCGTTGGGCACTTGGCGCTTAACGCGTAAAGCACGCTGCAGGTGGACGTATTTGTCAAACAGATACCGGTTCTTTTTCCACGAAAATGGAAACCGGAGGGTAAAACGCTCTGCGTCTAAGCCGCCGACGGTCCACGGGACATCCGCCGTTGTCGCGCTTTCGATAAAATCAGTCCGGGGGCGATCGGCGAGGTAGTCGATTAATTCTTGTACCGGGCGCAAAGGCAAACAAGACCCGGACGCAAGATAGGCGTGGCGCACTTGCGGAAAATCTACCAGCAAACGTTCAGACGCGCTTTGCGTGGCGGCAACAATGCCCCATGTGCCCCATTCACAACGATACCTTTTAGAAAACCGAACATCCGGTTCATCCGCCAAAGCGCGGGCAAAAGCGTCATATGTCTTGCGCGGTACAGATTTATCAACATGGATTACAACAGGGCAGCCCGCCGCCGCCCAATGGCGCACCACCTGTTCAGCCCGGCCCAAGGCTGTGTGTACCAGCATAACGATACCGACTGTCATGCCCAGTTGCCTTTGGACATAAGGCCTAAAATCTCAAGCTGACGCCAGTTGATGTATTTTTCTGACCAATTGCACCAAAGCTGCGTATCTGCGCCCAAGCTTTCAGCATACGCACGGTATTCATAGCTTTCGGCATAGTGTTGTTGGCGGTTGATTTCTTCGGCGGCTTTGTCTGCAAAAGTATCCAAGAATTTTGCATGAAGCAAAACGCCCGACGCTTTTTCGCCGCCCCATTCGTCATAAACAAGGTTCAGACCGCGGGGCAGCAACATATGGGTGGAATGCACATAGGCATAGCGCTTGTCCCATTTCACCAAAGGCACCTTGTTCAAGGCAGGTGCGCGTTCAGGTTCCTGCGGGAAAAAAGCGCGGGCGCGCGGCCCTCCTTGTATCCACAAATTCCAATAGTGCGGGTTGCGCGACATCGTGTAATTGCCACTATCAAACCAGCAGGCGATATCCATCGGGTTCATACCGGGCAGATAGGGCTGATCTTCAAGGCGGCCTTTGGGATACATATCCAACAGCATCGCGCTAAAGGCACGGATCGAACAGGTATCTAACCAATCCGTCAGCGCCCGTAACGGTCGCGTATCACAAAACGGGTAAAGCAGGAATTCATCCGGGTCGACGACCACGCACCAATGGCCATGGGCATAGCGGCTTTGAAGGTAGTTCAGCCAATCGACACCATAGCGCGATTTTTTATAGCTAGACCGCGTGGTCCAAACCGACACATCCGGCTGCTCGGCCAAGTAATCAGCCGTACCATCCGTGCTGTCATTGTCGACGATCAGAAAATGGGTCACGCCCATATCCCTGTAATAATCCAAGAAAAACGGTAGCCGAACTTTCTCGTTTCTTTGGGTCGAGAAAAGCAGGATTTCACCGGGTCTGATTTGGCTGGTACGGTCTACGACACGCTGCAGTTCGTGGCTTTTCCTGCGGGCACGAAAACGAAGACGCTT
The DNA here is from genome assembly GCA_045104955.1 of Roseobacter sp. GTDB lineage: Bacteria > Pseudomonadota > Alphaproteobacteria > Rhodobacterales > Rhodobacteraceae > Roseobacter. The sequence continues at coordinate 114,161 of JBGCDB010000031.1, read as the reverse complement.
ACGCGCCCAACGCATCCTGTATGAGCCCAGAACACCCACGCTTCTGCCCTTTTCTACCTCTGGGTCCTTTTACGAAAACAACATCGCAACCGGTGTTTTTTTCATTGACCACTTATTGTCAGTCGTTTCCTACGCCCGACTTATTTAGAATTTATTGCCTAACTTGGGGTTTTTCGCAATGGCAGATCGCAAAACCACGTGATCCAAAGTCGGTCAACTGTGCGGCCATGTACCTTCGGACATCACCCCAAGATCAACCAATTGGCGCCATCCTTCGTACCGAACAGAGTCTCTGCACCAAAAATCTGGGTTTCCGATCACTTGCGCATAATAGTCATCGTACTGCGTGGGATCGGCAAAATGTTCACACCGGACCTGTTCCATTTGGGCCCGTATACTTGCATCTGGCAGGAATTTTGTGTGCAACAACACCCCTGTTGGGCGCTCGGATCCGCCTGCCCCGTGCGTATGGTTTAGTCGCGACGGCAACGCGTTATGAGTAGAGTTGACGTAGACAAAACTGCGGTCCCACCGCAGAAAAGGGATTTTGTTCATTGTTGGCGCGCGCGCAGGATCATCTGCGAAAAAGCACCGTGCGCGCGGCCCCCCCTGCACCCAAAGGTTTTGCATTTTAGGCTGTTTCTGCACCCAATACCCATATGCATCAAACCACGGGATCACATCCGTGGGGTCTTGCCCCACGCGATACGTTTGATCTTGAACAGGGCCATTAGGATACATATCCAACATCAGCGCCCCGACACTGAACGCACCGTTATTTTCCATGACCCGCGCAAGGCCGCCTAAATCCTGCGTGTCCCAATGCGGATAGATCAATAATTCATCTGCATCTACGGTGATGATCCACCTTTTATGTGCGTAACGCCAATGCAGACAGGTCAACCAGTCCATCCCAAATCGCGCGGCCTTATAGCTGGCTGCCGTTGACCAAAGAGATACGTCTGCCTGCGCCGCCAACATTTCCCGAGTGCCATCATCGCTATCGTTATCGACAATTAAAAAATGCCCGACGCCCAGCTTGCGATAGTGTTCCAGAAAGTACGGCAAACGCAGTGATTCATTCCGAACCGTTGCAAACAAAAGAATGTCTTCTGCCCTGATAGAGCCTGTTTTACGGGAAATGCAGGAGATTTCGCGCCGCTTTCGAAACGCGCGCCACAAAAGCCGTTTGCGTTTGATACGCAACTTGTATCTGGCCCATGTCTGCGATGGAGACAGCATCAAAAGCTCCTTGGCCGAAACCCCGGTTTAAGGCCCCGATAGAGTTTTGTGTCACAAAGCGTAAGACGTTACCAGTTTGTGCGTGCAGGCATCACCTAGCGATTATTCGGCCGCTTTCCCCATCGCCACAATGTCACGCAAATAAGCAGACAGATCATCCCGCAAGTCTTCGCGGTCCAAACCAAAGGATACAGTCGCCTGCAAAAACCCTGATTTAGAGCCACAGTCAAAACGCTGCCCTTGGAAACGGTATCCATAAACACCATTATCCTTGGAGATTTCGGCCGCAATGGCATCCGTCAGTTGGATTTCACCACCTGTTCCCGATTTCAGGTCATTGAGGTTGTTCAAAACCGAGGGTGACAGAATATAGCGGCCAATGACGGCTAGGTTCGAAGGCGCTTCTTCGGCTTTGGGTTTTTCAACCATCCCCTTGACGCGCACCATCGGGCCTACGTTGTCTTCGACATCCAGCATGCCATAGGACGACGCTTTTTCGGGTGCGACTTCCATCGCAGCAACCATATTGCCACCGATTTCTTCGTAGGCTTCTACCATTTGTTGCAAACAAGGTTTTTGCCCAGCAATAACGTCATCCGGTAAAATCACCGCAAAAGGTTCGTTACCAATCAAGCGGCGCGCGCACCAAACGGCATGTCCCAAACCCAAAGCTTTGTGCTGGCGGATGTAAGCGATTGCGCCACTGTCCATATTCGTACTTTGCAACACGTCCAAAAGCTGCGTTTTACCTTTTGCTTTCAGTTCCTGCTCAAGCGTTGGGGCATGGTCAAAGTAATCTTCAAGCGCCCCCTTGCCGCGAGATGTCACAAAGATGAATTCCTTGATCCCAGCGGCGCGTGCTTCATCAATGGCGTATTGAATAAGCGGGCGGTCCACCAAAGTCATGATTTCTTTCGGCACTGACTTTGTTGCAGGCAAAAATCGCGTGCCCATTCCCGCTACAGGAAAGATCGCCTTGGTAACTTTATTGCCCATTTATTTGCCCCTACTGTTCTGAGTCTCTACCGTTATCACAATAACATCCATGTTTATGCCTGTGCTTTAACGGGGAATTAAAGCAGATTTGGCACATCTTTGCAGCGATTTGGTGAATTAATATGCGGGTACCTGCTTGCTGGGCAGTTTCCCACCTAAAAAAGTGACTTTTCTCGCATTAATCAATCAAGGCCCATTTCCTGCATCATTCGTTCAAGTTTCGGGACATCTTCAGGGTTATTGAGCTCCCAGAATTGACGTCCGCGCGCTTCTACCTCAACACACACAACCGCGCGCCCGTTTTCCATGAACCTTAGCTGTTCCAGCCCCTCAAGCTGTTCCAAAGGCCCGACAGGCCAACCCGGATAAGCTGCCAAAGCATCCGGACGGTATGCGTAAACACCGACATGATGGAACACTGGCGTATCAGCCTGTGGATCGTAAGATTGCGATGTAAAAGGGATAACTTCTTTGGAGAAGTACATCGCGCAGTTGTTGCGCGCGAACACTGCCGTTGTGCCGCCAACGCGTCCCGCTTTGCGATCCTCCAACAAGCCATTCAATGTTGCCCCATCACACCGCAATACCGGTGTCGCGATTTCAGCATTGGGATGAGCGCGCAACCCAGCCACAAGATCTTCGACGAACCAAGCCGGTGTCAGCGGCGCATCTCCCTGAAGATTAACGACAATATCGTACTGTCCGCCCAGCGCTTCATGCGTTTCAGCGCAGCGTTCAGTACCGTTCGCGCAGTCAGGTGACGTCATCACGACCTCTGCACCAAACCCTTCGGCGGCCTCTTTGATGCGTGTGTCATCCGTTGCAACAACAACCTTGTCTACACCTTTGACGTCCATCGCGGCGCGCCAACTGCGTTCAATCAGGGTACGGGCGTCACCGGATGCACCGCGAAGCGTGGCCAAAGGCTTGCCCGGGTACCGGGAGGATGCAAAACGCGCGGGGATCGCAATAAGAACGGACACTATGCTTCCTTCAATATGACGCCCGGAGCATGGGCAATAAAGAATGGGTTGGCAAAATCAGACTTCCCATATTGTAGGGTCTGATGGTCGTCGAAACGCACGACTGCGCCACCCGCCCCCGTCAAAACTGCATGGCCGGCAGCCGTGTCCCATTCCATCGTGCGCCCAAGGCGCGGGTATATATCTGCCTCACCTGCAGCGATCAGACAAAACTTCAAAGAGCTACCTGCGCTCTTCATGTCTTGGACGTTGTATTTGTTGATATAATCATCTGTCGCCTGGTCCCGATGCGACTTTGACGCCACAACCAAAAGCGCCGAATTATCCGGGTTAGAGACGCTTATGGGACGCGTTGTGCCCATTTCATTCAGATTGAACGGCCCGACTTCTTCGACGGAATTACCCGTGGCATCGGTGAAAAACATCCGCTGTTTCGCTGGTGCGTACACCACCCCCCGCGTCGGCTGGCCGTTTTCGACCAAGGCAATATTCACCGTAAAGTCCCCACGCCGCTGAATGAATTCCTTGGTGCCATCCAACGGGTCGACAATCAGGAACGTCGACGCGGAAATCTCGTGTGTTTCGGCCTGCTCTTCGGTCACCAGTAAAACGTCCGGAAACGCGTCGCGCAGGCCCGCAGAAATAATCGCATCTGCTGCCTGATCTGCGACCGTCACCGGGCTTTCATCTGACTTGAGCTGGACGTCAAAATCATTGCTTTCGTAGACTTCCATAATCTTGGAACCCGCAATCAGCGAAAGCCTGCGCATTTCGTGCGTTAGCTTGATGTAATCCAAAGAAAAACCTCCCGTGTACGGCCAAGTTGATAAATGTGTCATCGCCCCTTATGCTGGCGTCGTAACGGAACAGCAAGAATTCCGTGCAAAAGTGGCAACGATCACGAGACTGGGCAGATATGTTTCAAGCGATACGGCAAAAACAAACAGGGCTATTTGCGGCCCTGACCCTGTTGGAGTTGATCTATCACTCCGTCGTGCGGTCGATCCGCAAAACCCATAACAATGCATTCATTGCGATTGGGTCGAACCTGTTGCAAGCGATCATTTTTGTATTGGCGTTCTACGTAATGTTCACCGTTCTGGGACTGCGCGGCGCCGCGATCAGAGGTGACTTTTTACTGTATATTATGTCAGGGATTTTCTTGTTCCTGTTACACACAAAAACACTCAGCGCCGTCGTCGGGTCAGAAGGCCCTGCCAGCCCGATGATGCAACACGCCCCAATGAACACAATCATATCGATTGCGTCTGCTGCAATAGGGGCGCTGTACATCCAAGTGCTGTCGATGTTCATCATTTTGTTCATTTACCACGTGGCCTTTACACCGATCACGATCGAACAGCCTTTTGCCGCTTTCGGCATGTTGATGCTGGCTTGGCTACATGGCATTGCTGTCGGGCTTGTCTTGCTTGCGATCAAGCCGTGGTTCCCACAGTTTGTCAGCATTTTTACCGTTATTTATCAACGCGCAAACATGATCGCATCTGGCAAAATGTTCGTGGCAAATACACTGCCGGGGTTCATGCTGGCCATGTTTGATTGGAACCCTCTGTTTCACTGCATTGATCAGGCTCGTGGATACATTTTCATAAACTACAACCCGCGTTATTCAGATTGGGAATATGCTATTTGGGTTTCTGTGGTGTTGATCATGATCGGGCTGATGGGCGAATTTTACACGCGTCGCCATGCCTCCATCAGTTGGAGCGCGCGCCGCTGACCTCTTTGTTGCTTGGCGGTGGGGATACAACGCGCAACGTCAGGTTCAACCGGCCACCCTTTTCCAAGAGCGACGAAGACCCAAACCGAATACGGTCAACCCCGTGGTGTGACAGCCGTGCGTCCCCTCCCATCACAACGACATCGCCCGATTGCAGCCAAACCGATTGCGTTTTACCGCCTCGCGCCGTGCCGCCCATACGAAAAAGTCCATCGTCCCCCAGCGAAACTGAAACAACGGGGCAGTCAAAGCGCGCCTCGTCTTTGTCTTGGTGCATACCCATCCGCGCACCTTCGCCGTAGAAATTGATCAAGCAGCACTCCGGTAGCACATCAGTGTCGGCAAGACTGCGCCAAATCTGCAAAATAGGCTCCGGGATTGGGGGCCACGCAGTTCCATGCGGGTGAAGGGGTTCATACCGGTACCCGCGTCTATCCGTAATCCACCCGTATTTTCCCGCAGCCGTCATCCGCACCGACATCGGTTGACCCCGCGGTGTCACTGGCGCAAACAACGGGGCTGTTTTTACAACATCACGAATACTGTTTAAAATCGCATATTGTTGTTGGGCGTTAAGGAAATTTTTATGAATTTCAAAACCCAAAACGCGCAAGTGCGTCATTCATACCACCTCTTTGCAACAGTACCCAAAATTACATGCAGAATTGTGCTGCATAAAGAAGTGAAAGGTTGCAGCGCTGCAGACCCCTCCCTATATACGCTCCGAACCGCACGAGACAGACCGTCGCGTGTGAAAAAAATCGGGGTAACGGCGCCGCAATGGGCCAACGCCTCGTGTCATCGCCTTATCTAATAAGAGGGATCAAAACATGTCCAAAGTTATTGGTATCGACCTAGGAACGACTAACAGCTGTATCGCCATCATGGATGGGTCGCAGCCGCGTGTTATCGAAAACTCCGAAGGGGCACGGACAACACCGTCCATCGTCGCCTTCACCGAAGACGAGCGCCTCGTGGGCCAGCCCGCGAAACGGCAGGCCGTCACAAATCCAGACAACACAATTTTTGGCGTCAAGCGCCTGATCGGCCGTCGCAACGACGACGCAGATCTGGCCAAAGACAAAAAGAATCTTCCCTTTGCTGTAATTGACGGCGGCAACGGTGACGCGTGGGTAGAAGCCCGCGGTGAGAAATATTCGCCAAGCCAAATCTCTGCCTTTATCCTGGGAAAAATGAAAGAAACCGCCGAGAGCTATCTAGGCGAAGACGTGACGCAAGCGGTCATCACAGTGCCTGCGTACTTCAACGACGCCCAGCGGCAGGCCACGAAAGACGCAGGCAAGATCGCCGGTCTTGAAGTCCTGCGGATTATCAACGAACCGACAGCGGCAGCCTTGGCCTATGGTCTTGATAAAGAGCAAACACAAACCATCGCGGTCTATGACCTTGGCGGCGGTACATTCGACGTCACGATTCTAGAAATCGACGACGGCCTGTTCGAAGTGAAATCCACCAACGGCGACACGTTCCTTGGTGGTGAAGACTTTGACATGCGCATCGTCAATTACCTTGCGGACCAGTTCAAGAAAGAACATTCCGTCGATCTGACGGCCGACAAGATGGCCTTGCAGCGCCTGAAAGAAGCCGCAGAGAAAGCAAAGATCGAGCTGTCGAGCTCAAGCCAGACAGAGATCAACCAGCCATTTATCTCCATGGGCGCAAATGGTCAGCCCTTGCACATGGTTATGAAGCTAACGCGTTCCAAGCTGGAATCGCTGGTGGGTGACCTGATCAAGGCGTCCATGAAACCTTGTGCGGCGGCATTGAAAGACGCAGGCCTGTCCGCCTCCGACATCGACGAAGTTGTTCTGGTCGGTGGTATGACCCGCATGCCAAAGGTTGTTGAAGAAGTGACCAAGTTCTTCGGCAAAGAGCCGCATAAAGGCGTGAACCCGGATGAAGTGGTCGCTATGGGTGCTGCGATTCAAGCGGGCGTTCTACAGGGCGACGTCAAAGACGTTGTTCTTTTGGACGTGACACCATTGTCGCTTGGTATTGAAACACTTGGCGGCGTATTCACGCGCCTGATCGACCGTAACACGACGATCCCAACCAAGAAATCTCAGATCTTCTCGACCGCCGAGGACAACCAGAACGCGGTAACGATCCGGGTTTTCCAAGGTGAACGTGAAATGGCCGCGGACAACAAAATCCTTGGTGCTTTCAATCTGGAAAACATCCCGCCCGCACCACGCGGCATGCCACAGATCGAAGTGACTTTTGACATTGACGCAAACGGCATCGTGTCCGTCGGCGCCATGGACAAGGGCACGGGCAAGGAACAGAAGATCACGATCCAAGCCTCGGGTGGTTTGTCTGATGACGACATCGATAAAATGGTCAAAGACGCCGAAGAGAACGCGGAAGCAGATAAAGAGCGCCGCGAACTGATCGAAGCCAAGAACCAAGCCGAAAGCCTGATTCATTCCACCGAGAAATCGATGGAAGAGCATGCAGATAAGGTTGACCCCACGACAGTAGAAGCAATCGAACTGGCCATTGCTGCTCTGAAAGACGAATTGGAAACTGAAAACGCCGACAAGATTAAGTCCGGCATCCAAAACGTCACGGAAGCCGCGATGAAATTGGGTGAGGCGATCTACAAGGCCGCACAAGAAGACGGCGAAGATATCGCCGAGGCGGCAGATGCACCGCATGGCGACGATGATATCGTAGATGCCGAGTTCGAAGATCTCGACGACGACAAGCGCGCGTAAGAGCGTGCGGTACCCGGAACCACTGATTGGGCCGACCTCCGGGTCGGCCCGTCACGTTCCAGCGAGGGAAATGATACATGGCAAAACGTGATTATTACGATGTTTTAGGCGTCGCCAAAGGTGCGTCAGCGGACGAAATCAAAAAAGGCTATCGTACCAAAGCGAAAGAGCTGCACCCAGATCGAAATGCAGACAATCCAGAAGCGGAATCAAAGTTCAAAGAGGCAAACGAAGCCTACGAAGTGCTGAAAGACGCTGATAAAAAAGCGGCTTACGATCGCTACGGCCATGCTGCATTCGAAGGTGGCATGGGCGGCGGCGGTGGCCGTCCGGGTGGCGGGTTTGGCGGCGGCCAGGGTGATTTTTCATCCGCTTTTTCAGATGTTTTCGACGATCTGTTTGGCAACTTTGCAGGCGGTGGGCAACGGGGTGGCGGGAATCGAGCGTCCCGTGGGTCCGATTTGCGGTATAACCTGCGGATTAACCTAGAAGAAGCCTTTAGCGGTTTGCAAAAAACCATCAACGTACCGACCTCTGTCAGCTGTGATGGTTGCAATGGGACAGGCGCCGAAGGTGGTTCAGAACCGACATCCTGCCCTACATGCTCCGGTATGGGTAAAGTACGTGCACAACAGGGTTTTTTCACTGTTGAGCGCACATGCCCAACCTGTTCAGGCTTGGGTCAGATCATCAAGAACCCGTGCAAATCCTGCCAAGGCGCCGGTCGTTTGGAAAAAGAACGGGCACTTTCCGTCAATATACCTGCAGGCGTCGAAACAGGCACACGCATCCGTCTGGCGGGTGAAGGCGAAGCAGGCATGCGTGGCGGCCCGTCAGGTGATTTGTATATATTTATCGAAGTTGCGGAGCATGAATTGTTCCAGCGTGAGGGGCCTAACCTGTTCTGCCGGGTGCCCGTTTCCATGGCAAAAGCCGCCTTGGGAGGTTCCATCGAAGTTCCCACCATTGATGGTGGCCGGGGCCGTGTGCAAATTCCGTCAGGGAGCCAATCAGGTCGCCAGATGCGGTTGCGCAGTAAGGGTATGCCAGCGCTGCGCGGTAGTGGATCAGGCGATATGTTTATCGAATTGGCCGTAGAAACACCCGTGAACCTAACATCACGCCAGAAAGAGCTTCTGGCTGAATTCGAAGACCTGTCGGAGAACAACAACCCCGAGTCTTCAAGTTTCTTTTCGTCAGTCAAAAGCTTTTGGGACGGTATGAAGGGCTAAAATGGTAAGGTGGACTTAAGTCCACCCTACCCTGGAGATTTGGTGCACCGTTAACAGATCAGAAACCAAGATTCAGATACGCTTGGGGCATGACACGTGACACTCACTCCTTTGCCGAAGCTATGCTACCCTTCATGTCAGACGAAGCGACTGATACGCCGCTATCATCTGGCAAAACGCCGTCTTACATCGCAGACCATCGCCAGCGTCTTAGACAGCGTTTTCGTGATGGCGGCGCTGCTGCCATACCCGACTATGAAATGCTTGAACTGGTGTTATTTCGAGCGATCCCGCGTCGGGATGTGAAACCATTAGCCCGCGCCTTAATGGACCAATTTGGTGATTTTAATCGCGTCCTGACAGCACCACATGAGCGTCTTTTGAATGTCGTAGGAGTCGGGGAAGCCGTCATAACAGAGCTTAAAATCGTCGAAGCCGCAGCACAACGTCTTGCGCGAGCACGCGTGTTGCAGCAACACGTTCTAAGCAGTTGGGATGCACTTTTAGACTATTGCCATACATCTATGGCGCACAGAGAGACTGAACAATTCCGTATCTTGTTTCTTGATCGAAAGAACGTCGTCATCGCCGATGAAGAACAGGCCAAAGGCACGGTAGACCATGTACCTGTATACCCACGTGAAGTCGTCAAGCGCGCGCTCGAACTAAATGCCAGCGCGCTAATCTTGGTGCATAACCACCCGTCCGGGGACCCAACACCGTCTCAATCTGATATTTCTATGACTGATCAAATCAACAGCGCCTGTCAGGCGTTGAACATCACGCTTCATGACCATTTGATCATCGGGAAATCACAAGAACTTAGTTTTCGCAGCGAAGGATACCTGTAGACAATCATCTGACCCAGACTTCGACCCGTCGGTTCGCTTGCCTGCCCCACGCACTGTTATCGCAGGCCAGCGGCAAGGCTTCGCCAAAGGCATCAACCTGTACATCGACTTGAAGCAAATCAGCTGTTTCTGCCGCGTTTACGACGGCGTCTCGTACCGCTTCAGCCCGTTCAAATGCGATTTGTCTGTTTCTTTCTGCGGGGCCTTGTCCATCGCTGAATCCTACAAACAACAACCGCCGTGCATCGTACAAGCCTCGCTCCAGATCACGCGCAACTTGCACAACATTTGACCTCGATTGCGCATCCAATCGTGTTGAGCCCGCCTCAAACCGGAAAGAGATCGTCAAACGCTTCATCGGAGAAAGCACGCGTGTCATGCGCTGTAGCTCGGTTAATTCGACTTCTTCTCCAGCGCCCAAAATAGCATTTGCAAAACGATTGCCCTGCTGATCAATGGGCACTTCTTCTGCTGCTTGATCTACGAAACCTGCGCGTCGGATCACAATCTGTGCAATTGGACCTAGCGCAAAAGCCATAAAATCGCGCCCAATCTTTGGTAACCGCCGGGCTGGTGTATACAGAAACATTGGTGCCGTCAGGGGGTAGTCTTCCGTTTTGATAGACCGCCGCGTCGCATTTAGAACCCGCCCGCATGACCCCTTTAGCGTTACTGACTGTGCATTCCCTGTCTCTGCATAGCTGGCTAAACCAATGGCAAAAGGGTCGCGCACGACCGCACGTGCCATAGAATCTCCCCGAATATGACGCGTCGCAACCGGCGCGATCTTTACACCAGCAGGTGCAAAAAGCCGGTCTTCAGCGGCCTGTCCCAAACCAGACTGGGCCGCAGGCGCATGCAATGCGATTGGTGCATTCGGTCCACCAAGTTTCGACCAATTCGTGACCTGACCGGCGTAGATGGCGGCCAAGTCTTGCGGTGAAATCTCAGTCACAGGGTTCTGAGGGGAAACGATCGGTACAATCGCATCCAAAGCCAAAACCCGCGACCGGTTAGGGTGGGTGAGATCCCCCATACCAGCTTCTTGCGCGCGGGCTTGTTCTTCGCTGCGAATTTCGCGCAACGACATGACCACATCGGCCTCGTTCACCAAGAGATCTGCGAAACCTTCATCCGAATTAGTCGTGCGAAAACGGAAAATAGCAACGCGTTTATCCGTTCGGCTATCAATCAAAGTATAGGTGAAATGTGTTTCGTCTATATCATCGCGAGTCGTGGCAAAGCCGTTGCGTTGGGCAAATCCTTCCAGCAGCGCGGGCACCAATAAAGCCCCCATTGTAGCAGACCCGGACACAGCAATATCTGCTACAAAATCCTGCAAGTTTGGACATCCCGGCCCAGCGCAATTCACACCGGACCCATCAACCGTCATTTCACCGTAAACGGTTTCGAGGCGGTAAAACTCACCATCAAAGCCAAGCAGAGTACCTGTGATTTCCACCTGCCCGTCCCGTGACGACAAGACAACATCTTGCGCGTAACCCGTGCCACCCGTGACAAACAGCGAAAGTGCAGCACAAAGCGCCGCACAGTTCCATCTCATATTAAAATATGCCTTTGACCAGTTTTACTTGCTGGCAACTGTCAGGTCTTGGAGCAGATTGTTCAACACCAGAAAGTTACCAATGGCACCGCAGTTGGGTACAGCCAGGTTTAATATCTGTGAAGACATCTCGGTGCCGCCAGAAAATTCGATCGCACGAGCCCGCACTTCGGTACCGCAATTTGCCTCGGTCACTTCTGTTTCAACCGTAAGCTCGACCGCGCCTTCTGTTTTGCTCAGCGCTGTCGGAAAGGTGTAAACTTCGGCCATCAGAGGCGCGGTCAGTTTCTTGTCACCAAGACTGGTTAAAAAGCCACCACGCCCGCCAGCTACCGCGGAGAAATCACGCGATGCGCCTGACCATACGTGGCCTTCGTCACCATAATCCGCACCAAATTCACGGGCATGGATCTGAACGCCGGTTTCACCCTGCCATTGAACCACCACCCGATCATAAAGGGGCACGCTGTCTACGTTGGTGGATGCTGTAATCGTGTCACCATTGGCAAAAGTGGTCGATACACGTGCATCCGCCGTCAGTGCAGGTAGCATAATATCCAACGTACCGAGGTCGGACATCATTTGAGAAAAGTTCAGACCTTCGTGATGGATCGTAACCGCCTGCGATGCAAAACATGGCGCATTAATACTCAGGCCAATCATCGCAGCAGCATTTGCTTGAGCCTCTGCGGTCACCGTGCAATCCGGGCTGTTCCCAATTTCGGGTTCAAGTCGCGGACGCAAACTGGTGGTCGTATTACTGTCTGCTGAGGCACTGATCACCATTTCGTCGAAATCGCGTCGCTTGTTTTGAATCTGGACCTTGGCCGACGTCAGCGTAATGCGGCGCACATCAAGACGGTCCACTTTCATTGCGCTTGAAAGATCCGTCACCAGAACAGGAACAGCAGGTTCGCCAACCAACGGAGTCGTCGTCATTGCACTGAGTTGACCCGACCCATAACGCATTTCGGCGACCTCGCCGCTTTGCATTACAAACCCGATCCCCAAAGCGCACCCTAAGGTGCATGCAGTCGTCGCAATCTCGGTCTTGCGTGACATCAGTTTTGATCCCTCTCCAGCAGTTGGAACAAAACGTTAATGAAAGGTAAACGCGACCCAGTTATGACGCATAAGGGGTGTCATTGAGGCAACTTCAAGGCAAAGTGGTTAGATCAGGCGCCCGTGACAATGCTTGAACTTCTTTCCAGACCCACATGGGCAGGTCTCATTGCGGCCCGGATTACCCCATGTGGACGGGTCATCTTCGACGAAACCTACAGCACTTTCCTGCGGTTCTGCAGCAGAATCAGCAGACGCTGCGGTGGCACCTGCAGCAGCGGCTTGTTGCGCCCGCATTTGTTCAATCATCTCGCGTTGTTCATCTTCGGTCAGTGGTCTGATTTGTGACAGTTTTTGGGTCACGTCTTCGCGCAGGCTATCAAGCATACTTTCAAACAACTGGAACGATTCGTTTTTGTATTCGTTCAGCGGGTCGCGCTGCGCATACCCACGGAAACCAACGACTGAACGCAGATGCTCAAGCGTCAGCAGATGTTCACGCCACTTACCATCAATGGCCTGCAGCAGAATTTGCTTTTCAATATTGCGCATGTTTTCAGCGCCAAACTGTTCTGCTTTGTCTTTCATGAAGGCGTCAGTTGCCTCAACCAGACGGTCTCGGATCACCTCGTCATCAACGCCATCTTCTTCGACCCAGTCCATCAAGGGCACATCGACGCCCAATCGTTCGATGGCCGCAGCATAGATGCCTTCTGCGTCCCATTGATCAGCGTAGGTGTTGGGCGGCAAATATTGATCAATTAAATCATCAATAACCTGATGACGCATATCCGTCGTAATTTCAGACAGGTCAGAGGCTTCCATGATCTCGCGGCGCTGGCCAAATACGACTTTGCGCTGTTCGTTCATCACATCGTCGAATTTCAACAACTGCTTACGAATGTCAAAGTTGCGGCCTTCGACTTTGCCCTGTGCCCGTTCGAGCGACTTGTTTACCCACGGGTGTACGATTGCTTCGCCTTCTTGCAGGCCAAGCGTCCGCAACACTTTGTCCAAACGTTCTGATCCAAAGATGCGCATCAAGTCATCTTCGAGGCTGAGGTAGAACGACGAACGGCCGGGGTCACCTTGGCGGCCAGAACGTCCCCGCAACTGGTTATCAATACGGCGGCTTTCATGCCGCTCGGACGCCAGAACATACAAGCCACCCGCTTCTAGCACTTTGGCGTTTTCGTCTTTGTGCTGCGCTTCTACTTGTAGTCGGATCGCTTCGGGGTCGGCTTCGGGGTCGGCAGCGATGGCGTTCATCACCTGCATATCCACATTGCCGCCCAACTGAATGTCCGTCCCACGGCCGGCCATGTTCGTCGCAATAGTCACCGCACCAAACTTGCCTGCATCGGCGACGATTTGTGCTTCTTGCTCGTGTTGGCGCGCATTTAGAACGTTGTGTTCAATCCCCGCATCCTTGAGCATCTTGCTCAGCAGTTCGGATTTCTCAATCGACGTGGTCCCCACCAGAACCGGTTGGCCTTTGGCGTGGCTTTCGATGATTTGTTCCTGCATCGCCTCGTATTTTTCGCGTACGGTGCGATAAACTTGATCGTCTTCATCCACACGTGAGATCGGGCGATTGGTCGGAATTTCGACAACACCAAGGCCGTAAATCTCTGCAAACTCTTCCGCTTCGGTCAAGGCTGTACCTGTCATGCCGGCCAGCTTGTCATAGAGGCGGAAGTAGTTTTGGAATGTCACAGACGCCAGTGTGATATTCTCGGGCTGGATCGGCACGTCTTCCTTGGCTTCAATGGCCTGATGCAAACCGTCAGACAGACGGCGTCCGGTCATCATGCGACCCGTGAATTCGTCAATCAGAACGACGTTGCCATCCCGGACGATATAGTCTTTATCCCGCTGGAAAAGCTTGTGCGCGCGTAACCCTTGGTTCACGTGGTGTACGACTGTAGTGCTTTCGGGGTCATAAAGCGTCTGACCTTCTTCGAGCAGTTCGCGCGCGTGCAACAGATTTTCCAAAAATTCGTTGCCTTCGTCGGAAAAGGTCACGTTGCGCGTTTTTTCGTCCAATTCGTAATGATCATCTTGAAGCTCAGGGATCACCTGATCGATCACTTTATACATTTCGGACCGGTCTTGCGAGGGACCTGAGATAATCAGGGGGGTCCGTGCTTCGTCGATCAGAATACTGTCGACCTCGTCCACGATCGCAAAGTTATGGTAGCGCTGGAAGATCTGGTTAAGCTCAGACTTCATGTTGTCGCGCAGATAATCAAACCCTAGCTCGTTGTTGGTCGCATAGGTGATGTCGCTCGCATAGGCGGCGCGTTTTTCGTCTTCGGGCATTTCGGAATGGGCGACACCAGTGGTCAAACCCAATGCGGCAAAGACCTGCCCCATCCATGCCGCGTCCCGTTTGGCCAGATATTCGTTGACGGTCACGATGTGCACGCCACGGCCCGTCAATGCATTCAAATATGCCGCAAAAGTCGCGGTCAGCGTCTTACCTTCACCTGTCTTTTGTTCAGCGATGTTTCCTTTGTGCAGGAAGTAGGCACCGATCAACTGTGTATCGAACGCCCGCAGCCCCAGTGCACGTTTGGCACCTTCACGACAATTGGCAAATGCTTCGGGCAGCAGGTCGTCAAGGCTTTCACCATCCAGCGCGCGTTTGCGCAGCTCTTCGGTTTTGTCCTTGATCCCTTCGTCACTTAACGCTTGGAACTCTGGCTCAAGCGCATTGATTTGCGCAATCAGTGGGCGGGTTGCTTTTATCTTGCGGTCATTGGGCGTGCCAAAGACTTTTTTTGCGATAGTTCCAATGCCCAGCATGCGATCTCCAGCCGAAGTGAATGGGTGTTGACGCTGATCTGCTTGCTCGCGCGCGGCACAGCCCATAGATAGTATTTGAACGCTTACCTTTTGCAGCGCTGTAAGGCGATGTAAGGGTCCCACCAAACCGTGTCAATGTCGCGCCCCGTCGCGGCCGCTTCATAGGACAAATGCATGCAAAAACATCTCAAAATCGTTACTAGCGCCGCCTTGGCCCTTGGTTTATCCACTGCTGCTTTCGCACAGGATACAACAGAGCCTGACCACACAACGGTCGTCGCAACTGTAAATGGCCAAGACATCACCCTTGGGCATATGATTGTGGCCATGGCCTCGTTGCCAGAACAGTATCAAAATTTAGAAAACGAGACGCTGTACAACGGGATTTTGCAGCAGTTGGTACAGCAAAGCGCCTTGTCACAGTTGTTTGAGGGTGAACTACCCGCCCGTGTAACACTATCACTGGAAAACGAAGAAAGATCCGTCCGCGCGGGCGAGGTGATCAATGCGCGCCTTGCTGATGCGGTAACCGAAGAACAGATTTTGGCAGCCTATGACGAACAATTCGGCAACCTTGACCCCGAAGAAGAATACAATGCGTCGCATATTTTGGTTGCCACCCAAGAAGAAGCAATCGCCGTAAAAGAAGCAATTGATGGTGGTGCAAACTTTGCAGCCACCGCACGTGAAAAATCAACTGGTCCCTCGGGCCCGAATGGTGGTGAATTAGGCTGGTTTGGAACTGGCATGATGGTACCGCCGTTTGAGGCTGCAGTAATCGCTTTGGAGGTTGGCGAAGTATCCGCCCCGGTCGAGACGCAATTTGGCTGGCATATCATCATTCTAAATGAGACCCGTGATGCTGGTGTCCCGTCGCTCGAAGAGGTGCGCCAACAAATTGAACAATCGCTGCAACAAAATGCCATTTCCGGCATCATTGAAGCCGCGGTAGACACGGCGGATGTGGTCCTACCAGAAGACCAAGAAATCGATCCCTCCTTTCTGCGGCGCCTAGACCTGCTGGAATAAACTGAAATGGCCAATATCACGTCTGTATCCCCGCTTGCCCCGGCAGCATTCCCCAGCTTGCCAGTCATTGCGGGAGTATCTTTTTCAACCGTCGCTGCGGGTGTCAAATATGAAGGACGCACCGATGTGATGTTGGCCCAGCTGGCGCCCGGCACATCAATCGCGGGCGTTTTTACCCAATCAGCAACGCGGTCAGCCCCTGTGCTGGATTGTCAGGCAAAACTAGGCGGTGCTGCCGATGCAGGTGCGGCGATACTTGTGAATTCTGGCAACTCGAACGCCTTCACAGGGCGGAATGGGCGCGATGCAGTTGCGGCTATCACAAGCGCCACCGCGGCTGCGTGCGATGTACCAGAAGAGCGCGTTTTTACGGCATCAACAGGTGTAATAGGCGAACCACTACCCTTTGATCGGATCACAGCCCATCTGGATACGCTAGCTACCTCGTTGGACCCCAGTGGGATCGAAGCTGCCGCCCAAGCGATTATGACGACCGATACATTTGCCAAAGGCGCGTCAACGCAAATAGACATTTGCGGGCAGACAGTGTCTATCGCAGGGATCGCTAAGGGTTCAGGGATGATTGCGCCCGATATGGCCACGATGCTGGTCTATATATTTACCGATGCGAAAATTGCACAGGCTGACCTACAAACGCTTGTGTCAGAGCATAATGGGGTCACCTTTAACTGTATTACAGTTGATAGCGATACCTCTACTTCAGACAGTTTGCTTGTGGCCGCAACGGGTGCTTCTGGCGTCGATGTCGCGGGCGATGACGCGTTTTCGAAGGCGTTGCACCAAGTCATGCTGGATCTGGCACATTTGGTTGTTAAAGACGGTGAAGGGGCCACTAAATTCGTGACCATCAACGTGACAGGCGCAATGTCAGATGCGGATGCCAAAACCCACGCCCTGTCGGTCGCTAATTCACCCCTTGTGAAAACTGCAATCGCTGGCGAAGACCCGAATTGGGGACGCGTCGTGATGGCCGTTGGAAAGTCTGGTGCCCCCGCTGACCGCGACAGGTTATCTATTACCTTTGGTGATTGCGTTGTGGCCGAAAACGGGTGGGTCTGCCCCACCTATAACGAAGCCGATGCAGCCGCCCACATGGCGAAACAAAACATCGTTATTGGCGCAGATATTGGTATTGGCGAAGGCAAGGCAACCGTTTGGACCTGTGACCTGACCCACGGGTATATTGAGATCAACGCGGACTACCGCTCGTGACACTTTGGAAGACAATCCCATGAAAACTGTTTTAGTGTCTGCTGTGGCTTTGATTGATGTGGATGGTCGTGTCTTGATTGCGCAACGGCCAGAAGGAAAATCCATGGCAGGCCTGTGGGAATTCCCCGGTGGCAAGGTTGAAGCCGGCGAAACACCCGAGGTCGCCTTGATCCGTGAACTGGAAGAAGAGCTCGGCATTAACACTTGGCAGTCGTGTCTGGCGCCACTGACGTTTGCGAGCCATTCCTACGATAACTTTCATTTGTTGATGCCGCTCTTTGCCTGTCGCAAGTGGGAAGGGACGCCCGTCTCGCGAGAGGGTCAAGCGTTGAAATGGGTGCGTGCGAACGACTTAAAATCCTATCCGATGCCTGCGGCCGACATTCCCCTAATTCCCGTATTACGGGATTTATTGTAGCCAAAGGTTAATATTGTTGCCGTACTGGAAACATTTATTAATGATTTATTATTCTGTTTATGACAATTTGAAAGAACGGTTTATATTCATTCCATGTCATTATCCTGGGGAGGACAGACATGCTTCGTACTATAACTTTGGGAAGCGCTATTTCAGTTCAAGGCACTTACGTTCGGGCTCTGCCTGATGGACGTATTGTGGTTCGGGTTGATAGCGCCACTTACACAGGCGTACCGGTCACTCAAGCCGCTTGAACTATCTCAAATGACGAGCAGTTAAAAAAGGGAACGTATTTCTACGTTCCCTTTTTTACTTTTAAAACAATTACTTGTCTTATGTCAGCGTTCTCGTGATCTCTTCGCGTTCGAAGATCTCGATCACATCATCCGCTCGGATATCGTCGTAGTTTTCAAACGCCATACCGCACTCTTGACCCGACTGGACCTCGGCCACTTCATCCTTAAAGCGCTTGAGTGTTTTCAGGGTACCTTCGTGGATTACGACGTTGTCACGCAGCAAACGCACACCTGCGGAACGCCGTGCAACTCCCTCTGTCACAAGGCAACCAGCAACCTTGCCGACACCTGTTACCTTGAACACTTCCTTTATGGTTGCATAACCAATGAAGTTTTCGCGGATTTCCGCCGATAGCAGGCCAGAAGCCGCCGCTTTTACATCGTCAACCAAATCATAGATTACCGAATAATACCGGATCTCAACGCTCTTTTGGTTGGCTGTATTTCGGGCAGACGCATTGGCCCGCACGTTAAAACCCATGATCGGCGCACCGGATGCTTCGGCCAAACCAACATCTGTTTCCGTGATCGCGCCCACACCCGAATGCAGCACACGAACGCGGACTTCATCGTTACCAATTTTCTCCATCGCCTGCACAATTGCTTCGGCTGAACCTTGCACGTCGGCTTTGACCAGGATCGGCAATTCGCTGACGTTTTCATCGGCTTTCGCGTTCGCCATCAACTGCTCAAGCGTTGTAGCCGCACCCGCTGCTGCGCGTTTGTCTTTCGCTGCATTCGCACGGTATTCCGCGATCTCACGCGCTTGCGCTTCGGTTTCAGTCACGTTCAATACGTCGCCCGCTTCGGGTGTGCCGTTCAGGCCAAGAACCTCAACCGGAACCGATGGGCCAGCCTCTTTGACGCGCTCACCCTTATCGTTAATCAGCGCACGGACCTTGCCGTACTGCTCACCCACAACAAAGATATCACCTTGGCGCAACGTACCGTTCTGAACCAGAACCGTTGCAACCGGGCCGCGACCCACATCAAGCTGAGCCTCGATCACCGCACCTTGTGCTGCACGATCAGGATTGGCTTTCAGTTCCAAAATCTCGGCCTGCAACGCGATCGCTTCAAGTAATTGATCAAGACCTTGGCCCGTAATCGCAGATACTTCGACGTCCTGCACTTCACCTGACATCTGCTCTACGATGACTTCGTGTTGCAACAAGTCTGTACGTACTTTAGTCGGATCTGCCGCCGGGCGGTCGATCTTGTTGATTGCCACGATCATCGGAACCTTCGCCGCTTTGGCGTGGTTAATCGCTTCAATCGTTTGTGGCATCACAGCGTCGTCTGCGGCGACAACCAATACAACGATATCTGTGACCTGAGCACCGCGCGACCGCATCGACGTAAACGCCGCGTGGCCAGGTGTATCAAGGAAGCTTAGCAATTGGCCGCCGTCAGTTTTGACCTGATAGGCACCAATATGCTGCGTGATCCCGCCCGCTTCGCCAGAAACCACCTTGGCGTTCCGGATCGCATCCAAAAGCGACGTTTTACCATGGTCAACGTGACCCATGATCGTGATGACCGGAGGCCGCGAAGACAAATCTTTTTCGTCGTCTTCTATCTCTTTGATCACATCTTCAACGTCGGCATCGGAAACGCGCACGATCTTGTGCCCGAATTCTTCGACGATTAGTTCCGCAGTATCGGCATCAATCGTTTGGTTCTGAGTGACCATCATGCCGTTATTCATCAGCGCCTTTACCACGTCGCCGACTTTTTCAGTCATGCGGTTGGCCAGCTCGGATACAACGATCGCCTCGGGCACTTGTACGTCGCGCACCACCTTTTCACGCTCAACAGAACCACCCATCGCCTTTTGGCGGGCGCGCTCTTGCTTGCGCTTCATAGCGGCCATCGACCGCTGACGGCCTCCCTCACCACCAGACAGCGCCTGGTTCAGCGTCAACTTGCCAGAGCGACGATTATCATCGCCCCCTTTGCCGCGCTTGTTGTCGCGATCACGGTCTTGCTGTTTGCGTGGTGCGGCCTCGGGCGCAGGCTTGGCTGCCGGGCGTTGCACAACAGGCTCTGCCGCCGGGGCAGCTGCTGCTTTTGCGGCAGCTTCGGCCTCTTCTTGGCGGCGCTTGTCTTCTTCGGCCTTCGCTTTCAGGCTCTCTTCGCGCTCGCGTTCGGCCTTTTCTTTGGCTTCTTGCTCAGCACGGCGGCGCTCACGATCTTCAGCGCGGGCCTTTTCTTCGGCTTCGCGCGCTGCAGATTCTTCAGCTTCGCGCGCTTTGGCCGCTTGAACAGCCTTCAGGCGACGGTCCATTTCCGCGTCGCTAATACCAGCAGGCCGCTTAGAGGGATCGCCCACAGGCGCACGCCCACCGGCCGACGCTGTCGCACCCGCTTTGGGTACCACAACGCGCTTGCGTTTGGTCTCAACCACGACGTTTTTGGTCCGTCCATGGCTAAAGCTTTGCTTTACGTTGCCCGGACGCGCGCCACCGCCACGCAGACCCAATGTTTTTTTGCCGTCAGTATCGCTCATGTAGCTCGTCTATCCTTTCGAATGGCCGCTGCCATCCTCTTTTACGCGCACGCCTTTAAGTCGTTGGGCTTCCTCTACAACACGTTGAGTGAGTCCACCAGAGGCGAGCGCCCCATGTATCACAGTTTGACGTCCAAATGCCAAACCCAATTCATCTGCCGTCAGCCAGCCGATATACGTCCCGTAATGCGGCGTGCTTAGTTTCGATTTCCCCCGGCCGGAACCGTCAGCCGCTTGGATCAGCACTTCGGCCTCTTCCATTTGCAGCCAGCTTTTGACCTTTTCAAACCCCGCAACAGCCTTGCCGGCTTTGCGTTGCAGAGAAATCAGGTCGACAACACGGCGGGCCAATTGTGTCTCGACCTCATCCAAAAGCGTTTCAGGCGCCTGTGCAGGCATCTTTGCGGAACGGGCGAAAAGCCCTTTTTTCACAGCTTTTTCCAACGCAGCGCGGTCTGCCGCAACATAAATACCACGACCGGGCAGTTTTCCCAAGATGTCGGGCACAATCTGTCCATCAGGCCCCACCACAAAGCGGATCAGCCCATATTTTGGCTGCACCTCGCCTGTGGCAATGCACTTGCGGTCAGGACCGTCACCGCGGTCTTTTGGAGCGCCACCGCGACCCATCGTGAGACCCCGAGGTCTGAGATCAGACCTCGGATTCCTCCGTCTCTTCGCCATGCTCTTCTTCGGCATCAGCTTCAAGATCGGCCGGATCGACCCATCCCAACATCACGCGGGCAGTCATGATCATGTCTTGTGCCTCTTCCAAGGACACATCGAAGGGTTCCAACACACCGTCGTCTTTGATTCGCTCACCATCCTGCGTTGTCCAGCCACCGGCCAGTTCCCAATCCGCGCAGGTTGCAAAGTCTTCCAGCGTTTTGACGTCGTCCTTTGCGAGCGCCTCAATCATCTGGGGTGTGAGACCTTCGAATTCAACCAAGCTGTCCTCGACACCCAAGGCACGGGCATTTTCAAGCGCTGCTTTGTTCTGCGCTTCGAGCACGTCACGGGCACGGGCCTGCAGTTCGTTCGCGGTGTCTTCGTCCACACCGTCGATGACCAACAATTCGTCAATTTCGACGTAGGCAACTTCTTCGAGGTTCGAGAAGCCTTCTGACACCAATAGCTGCGCAAAGAATTCGTCCAAGTCGAGGTTGTCGACGAACAATTTGGTGCGCAGTTCGAATTCTGCCTGACGCCGCGCGCTTTCTTGTTCTTCGGTCATGATGTCGATGTCGAGACCCGTCAGCTGCGACGCCAAACGCACGTTCTGACCACGACGGCCAATCGCAAGGCTTAGCTGTTCTTCGGGCACAACGACTTCGATCTTGCCGGCTTCTTCGTCCAAAACAACTTTGGACACTTCCGCAGGCTGCAATGCATTCACAAGGAAAGTCGGCTGGTCTTCATTCCATGGAATGATGTCGATTTTCTCACCCTGCAGTTCGTTGACCACAGCCTGAACGCGACTGCCACGCATACCAACACATGCACCAACCGGGTCGATCGAGTTGTCATAGGATATCACGGCGATCTTGGCACGCGAACCGGGGTCACGAGCAACCGCTTTGATCTCGATGATACCGTCGTAAATCTCGGGCACTTCCATTTTGAACAGCTCGGCCATGAACTCAGGCGCTGTACGGCTCAGGAAGATCTGGGGCCCGCGCTGTTCGCGGCGTACGTCCTTGATATAGACCCTAATCCGGTCATTGGGGCGATAGCTTTCGCGGCCGATCTTTTCGTTGCGACGCAGGATCGCTTCGCCCGCACCCACATCAACGATGACGTTGCCGTATTCTTCGCGCTTGACCAAACCGTTGATGATCGTGCCTGCGCGGTCTTTGAATTCTTCGAACTGGCGGTCGCGTTCGGCTTCGCGGACTTTTTGCAAGATCACCTGCTTGGCGGATTGCGCAGCAATGCGGCCCATCTCTACGGGCGGGACTTCTTCGATGAATTCCTGACCGACTTCTGGGCTTTCCATATATTGCTTGGCTTGTTCAACGGTGAACTCGGCCTGATAGTTTTCCAGTAGCTCATCCTCGACCACGGTGCGCACGCGCGTAAATGTCGCGCGGCCTGTCTTGCGGTCGATATGAACACGGATGTCCATTTCAGCGCCGTAGCGAGATTTCGCAGCACGGGCGAGCGATTCTTCCATCGCTTCGACCACCAATCCGGGGTCGATCATTTTCTCACGCGCCACAGCCTCGGCGGTTTGCAACAGCTCAAGCTGGTTTGCAGATGTAATGGCCATTTATTGGTCTCCCTCAGCGGCATTTCCTGACGACGCTTCGTCAGATATTTCGTCAAACTTTGTCTCGTCAACGGTGCCTTCAGCACCGATTGCACCGGACGCTTTGCGCTGGCGCAGCATTTCTTTGATCAGATCATCGGTCAGCACCAGTTTGGCATCCGACAACCAATCGAATTTAAGCCCGATTGTACCTTCTTCGACGTTGATCAACACTTCATCGTCTTCAATGCCTGCCAGCGCACCCTTAAAGCGGCGGCGACCATCGATCATTTCGCCCGTCTCAATCTTGGCCTCATACCCTTCGAACATTTCAAAGTCTTTGAGCCGCGTTAACGGACGATCAATGCCAGGGCTTGAAACCTCAAGCGTATATTCATCCAGAATGGGGTCTTCGACATCCAATACTGCACCGATCGCTTGGCTGATCTCGGCACAGTCGTCCACTTCGATACCGCCATCTGGTTTATCTGCCATGATCTGTAGCGTCGTGGATTTACCCGACATCAGACGCACGCGCACCAATTCATAGCCCATATCCTCGATCACCGGGGTGATGATCTCGGCCATGCGGCGATCAATGGCAGCTTTGGCAATCAGGTCGTTGGTCATAACTCTTTCAGCTTTGCATCAAGCACAAAAAAACGGGCGCGCGGCCCGTTGAACTATCCGGTGGAGCAATTCGGTGTGGACCCGAAAGCGCCGCTGTTGCAAGCCGTATAGACCTGTGACTGCTAGACCGCAACCCCTGATCGCATCACGCCTTCCACCAACGTTCGGATGCGCGCAGATTATCCAGCGGCCATCGCGAACCGGTCATGTTGGGCAAGGCAATGCATGGGTCAACTGCCGTGGTCATGAAATGCTCTTCGGGAAGCATCGTGAGATCAGCAGTATCCCCCAAATCCAGCGTATGGGTCAGATCCGCCACATCTACATAATGATCCTTGAGCGCCTCTGCCCGCACCACATCTGACGACAACGCGACCAATTCAACTTCGTCGAACCAACCAGCCAGACCGTCTTTGTAATGCTGCTCAACCCGTTGGGCTAAAAGCTGGCGACCGGGTTGAAATTTGCGCACGCGATATAGGCCAGTGCCAATACCCTGCACCATCGCAGCAGCCATATTGCCCGCCGGATAAATCACCAAGCGCGGGTCAGACAAACGGTAGGCAAAATCAGGATCGGGCGCGCTAAGTTCAATGCGCACCCGGTTGGGCCCCACCGGTAAAACTTGTGTCACATCACCCAGCAAACCTTGTTGGTGCAGGCTGAACGACGCAATGACGTCTTCCGGCCCAAAGCTTTGCCCGTCGTGGAACGTCACACCGGCGCGCAAATCAAGCACCCAACTGCAGGCATCTTCCGCACCCATCCACGACGTTGCAAGCTCGCCCCGCAGTGTACCATCGGCTGCGATCTCGGTCAGCGTATCAAAGACAGTCCCAACCATGGCGACTTGCATGAAAAGCCCGTTTACTTTTGTGCTGTCGAAAAGGTCTTCCCGCGTGGCGCCGGACAAAGCGGCCCGCAGCCGTCCGCCGCGTTGCGGGCTTGCCTGCGCAGACACACCCGTGGCCGCCAGCAAAGCAGCCGCCGCACCCGTTGCAAAAAGCGCGCGCCGGTCCATATGCGATCTGCGTGTCATCGGCCCGCAATCCGGTCCATGGTGCGGACAAGTTCCGCGCTGATGCCGGGTTCAGACAAAGCATGCCCTGCATTGCGTACCATCTTCAATTCGCAATTGTCCCACGCCTCTGAAAGGGCATACGCGCTATGGGGTGGGCAAATCATATCGTAGCGTCCTTGAACAATAACGCCGGGGATATGTGCGATTCTGCCCACATGCGCCAGTATCTGTCCATCAAAATCTAAAAATCCCGCGTTCGAGAAATAATGATTCTCTAGCCGGGCGAAAGCGCGCGCATATTCTCCCGGGCTGTCGCCTGTAGTTCCTGAGGAATGAATGGAAGCCAATGCGTTTTCCCATGCGGACCATGCTTTGGCGTAGCGCGTCTCTAGGGATATGTCCCCCGAGAACAGCCTTTTGCGGTAGGCTTCGATGAAATCGTCTTGTTCGTCCTTGGGCACAAGCGCTGTGAACCGCGACCACACATCGGGCCAGAACTTGCCAGCCCCACCACCATAGAACCAATCCAGTTCATCTTGGGTCATCAAAAAGACGCCCCGCAGCACAAGTTGTTTCACCCGATCAGGATGTGTTTGGGCATAAATAAGCGACAAGGTCGCGCCCCAACTGCCGCCAAATACGATCCAATCGTCTATCTCAAGCTCGCGGCGGATTAATTCGATATCATCCACCAAATGCCACGTCGTGTTGTGTGTCACGCTCGCATGCGGGCGCGATCGCCCACATCCACGCTGATCAAATAGAATCACCCGGTATAAGTTCGGGTCGAAATACCGCCGCATCGCCGGGCTGCATCCGCCCCCCGGACCACCATGCAGAACCACAACAGGCACGCCATCGGGGTTGCCGCATTGCTCAACATAGACCCGGTGACCTTGGCCCACATCAAGCATGCGCTGATCGAAAGGGTCGATCGGCGGATACAGATATTGCACTGCGCGCTTTTGGTCCGAGTATTTGTCCATTACAGGCCTATATAGTACGAAACCGCAATTGAGCACATGGAGACGAGAATGCAAGCGCCTCAAACAACTGTTGATCCCGCGGAAATTGCTAAATTTGAGGCAATGGCGGCTGAATGGTGGGATGTAAACGGCAAATTTAAACCGCTGCATATGCTCAACCCATGCCGATTGGATTATATCACACGACAAATCGCAGGGGAATTCGACCGTAATCTGGCAGATGCCGCCCCTTTCAAGGGCTTGCGAATCTTGGATATCGGCTGCGGGGGTGGTCTTTTGGCTGAACCCATGGCGCGACTAGGTGCTGATGTAGTGGGTGCCGATGCCGCCGAGCGGAACATTCCCGTAGCGCGCATCCACGCTGAACAGTCCGGTTTGGATATCGACTATCGCCATACCACCGCCGAAGCGATGGCCGCTAACGGTGAACAATTCGACGTTGTGCTGAACATGGAAGTGGTCGAACACGTCGCCTCGCCCATTGATTACCTCATCGCATGCCGCCAGCTTTTAAAACCGGGCGGTTTGCAGGTCTGTTCGACCCTGAACCGCAATCCAAAATCTTTCATGATGGCCATTGTTGGTGCAGAACACATTATGCGCTGGCTTCCCAAGGGCACGCATGAATGGTCGAAATTCATCACACCAGATGAGCTTTTCGCCCTGCTGCGCGATTCCGGCATGGATCCGGTTGACCGTAAAGGTTTTGTGTTTAATCCGATATTGTGGTCATGGAGCCTGTCAGACAGAGACCTGAGCGTGAACTACGTCACAGCCAGCGTCAAACCAACCTAGGCTTCTTTACCCAACTGCATCCGCATTTCACGCAGAATAGGGAGGGCACCGCGGACTTTTTCTGTGCCCAGCTTTTCCACCATCTGCTGTATTTCTGGGGTGACCGCGCCAATTGCATGGTCGCGCGCTTGCCGACCTGCGGGGCTGATTGCAACCATCTTACGGCGCGCATCTTCCCAATCGGGTCGGATATGCACGTATCCCGCCCATTCAAGCTTGCTTAGGGTATTTGTCATCGCACCACGGGTCAGATGAAACGTCTCGGCCAATTGGGCGGGAGTGCGTTCATCGCCAGTATGCGCCAGATGGTTCAGCACCGAAAAGTGCGATATTTCCATGCCCTTTGGCAAAACACGGGTCAACCGAGCACGGACCAACTGATCAGCCGCCATCACTTCTGTGAAGAGCGCAATTGCCAAAGAGTTTCGGTCATCTGTCATTTAGGGTCCAGCGAAAGGTCTTCTGTTTTTGAGGCTGGGAATCTTGCGCCTTGCCTCACCTACTTGTTCCATATCCAAGTCCGTCATGTAAACGCCCGGGTCACTGCCTGCGTCTAATTGAACCTCCCCCCAAGGGGTCACAACCAAGGAATGACCATACGTGGATCGCGGCTTATGCTGCGCACTTGTATGTGTACCCGTTTGTGCAGGGGCTATAACAAAACACCCTGTTTCAATAGCGCGAGCGCGCAACAACACATGCCAATGCGCGGCCCCGGTAACAGGCGAAAACGCGGCAGGTATCGTCAGAATTTCCGCACCTGCCTGCGCCAGTGCGCTATGCAACGCAGCAAAGCGCACATCATAACACACCGCCATGCCAACCTTGCCGAAGGCCGTGTCTGAAACCACTGCGTTTTGACCAGGCCGGTAGCCTTCTGATTCGCGCCACGTCTCTTCTGGCGTGACCTGCACATCGAACATGTGAATTTTGTCATACCGGTCGACCACGTCACCCTGTGGGTTGATCATAAACGACCGATTGGCAAAGCGCCCATCCGCATCCCCTGTTTTTAACGCCAAGGACCCAATGAGCACCCAGATGCCTAAATCGCGCGCTTCCGCGCGAAGTGCTGCAAGCGTTATGTCATCTTCTTCGTGCTGTAGTACCTCTTGCTGGTGCGTGCGACTGGTCGAGATGCAATTGGTAACCTCGGGCGTCAGCACAAACTGCGCCCCAGCAGCGGCAGCCTTGCGGATATAGTTCAGCGTTACCGGCAGATTATCCGCCGGCATGTCCGTTACATTCAGCTGAACCACCGCAATTTTCATCAGGCAGCCAGCACTTTGTCCAAATTACCTGCGCGTTCCAATTCGTACAAATCGTCACATCCGCCCACGTGCAAATCATCAATGAAGATTTGCGGCACAGTACGGCCACCGTTGGCGCGTTTGATCATTTCCGGCTTGCGGTCTGGGTTTGCCCAGACGTCGACCTCTTGAAAAGCGATCCCTTTTTCGGACAGCAACCGTTTTGCCGCATGACAAAAGCCACACAGCGGCGACGTGTAAATCTCGACAGTCTTCATCGAAGCATTCCTTTTCAACACAAGTGCTGAGAGGCATTTAGGTATCTTTGGTCACGCGCGCTAGGGTTACAACATAAACAGGGCCTGATCCGGCGTCGATGCAGGCATCCGCTGCTGTTGATAGCGTCGCCCCCGACGTCATCACATCATCCACCAGCAACACCGGGCGGCCCACAATGCGGTGGCGCCTTTTTGGGTGTACGCGCATCGCCCCTTTGACAGAGGTAAACCGTACCTCTTTTGTCATGCCATCCATCGGTTTGGTCCGACGCTGACGCTGCAACAGATCGGGGCAAATCGGCAAACCAGTCTGCCGCGCAATGGCTTGACCCAACAGGGCAGATTGATTGTACCGCCTTTTAAGCAGGCGCATCCAGTGCAACGGAATAGGGGCGACCAATAGGTTCTCCATTGGCAAATCCTCCATCGCGCGGGTCATCCACAGTGCAGCAGGTTTTGCGATTTCCTGCCTATCGCCATGTTTTAAAGCCAAAATCAAACGCCGGGCATTATCTTTGTACACCAACGCCGCCCGTCCCTTGGCCCAAGGGCGTGGCGTGATCATACAGTCGTCGCATTTTAGAATTTCTGCCTCGGCGTCTCCGGGTAAAGGCGTACCGCATGTGTCGCATTTCGTCCCTCCGATAAAGGGCGTATCGCGCCAACAAGAGCCGCATAATCCAAAGTCGCTTTCCACCTGCCCTCCGCACCCAAGACATCTTGGGGGATACACGAGTGAAACTGCTGTTTGAAAACCAAGCTCGGCCACCTTATTTGATCCTTTCATGAACACACACACGCCATTGACCGATAATCACGCACTGAGACAGCACCGCGCACGCGCGGCCACACACAGCCTGTTTTTGCAAGAATCGGCAGCAGACGAAGTCCAAGATCGTCTGGGCATGGTTAATAGAGCGTTTAATTCGATAGCCATTGTGACGCCCTTTGCAGATCTGTGGCGCACACGCCTGCCTGAAGCCGCGATTATCGCAGAGGGCGACACACTGGATATACCGCTGGGCGCGCACGATCTGGTGATCCACGCAACCTCCCTGCATTGGGCCAATGATCCGGTGGGGCAACTGATCCAATGCCGTCGCGGTCTACAACCAGACGGGCTGTTTATTGGGGCAACCTTAGGCGGTCAGACCCTACAAGAATTACGCAGCGCCATTGCAGAAGCCGAAGTGGCCCTGACCGGCGGCTTGTCCCCCCGCGTGGCCCCCATGGGAGAAATCCGTGATCTAGGCGCATTACTGCAACGTGCCGGCTTTGCATTGCCGGTTGCAGATAGCCTGCCACTGACAGTCGAATATCGCGATTGCATGCACCTGATGCATGATCTGCGCCAAATGGGCGAAACAAATGCGCTGACCTTGCGACAACGTAAAATCGCACCGCGGCAATTGTTCGACAAAACTGCTGATCTATACCGCACACATTTCCCGATTGGGGACAACCGCGTTGCCGCCACGTATGAGTTGGTTTTCCTGACAGGTTGGGCCCCAGCCGATAGCCAACCCAAAGCCCTGCGCCCCGGATCAGCAAAACAGCGGCTTGCAGACGCTTTGAAGGTACCCGAAACGCCGTTGCGCGATTGACCCGCGCGCAAAACCGTCTATCTGAACCCAGTAAGCCGTAGACAAGGAAGACATCATGCTGGACAGCAGCGCCACTGAAAAAGGAATGGCCCGGCCCGTACATGCGGAAACCGACCACCCAGCGATTGCAAAACCCAAGGTTGGTATCTTACTGGCCAACCTCGGCACCCCGGACAACTACGACTATTGGTCTATGCGTCGCTATTTGAACGAATTCCTGTCGGACCGCCGTGTCATTGATTACAGCCCTTGGATCTGGCAGCCGCTATTGCAGTTGATCATCTTGTCCAAGCGCCCTTTTTCCAGCGGTGCCGCGTATAAATCGATCTGGAACGAAGAAGACGGCGAAAGCCCGTTGATGACCATCACCAAAGCCCAAACCGTCAAGGTCAAAGAGGCCATGCACAAGGTCCACGGTGACGAGGTCATGGTTGATTTCTGCATGCGCTACGGAAACCCTTCAACCCGGTCTAAGGTTGCAGAGATGACAGCCGCAGGTTGCCGTAAGATACTGTTTTTCCCACTTTATCCGCACTATGCGGGGGCAACATCAGCAACAGCAAACGACGAATTTTTCCGTTCATTGACCTATGAAAAATGGCAACCCACCACGCGCACGGTTGATCCCTATTATGACCGGTCTGACTATATCGAAGCGCTGGCGCAGTCGATTGAAAGGGCCTATGCCGGGCTTTCAAAACGCCCTGATATTCTGGTGTGTTCGTACCACGGCGTGCCAATCCGCTATTTGATGGAAGGCGACCCCTACCATTGCCAGTGCCAGAAAACGACGCGGCTTTTGAAAGAGCGGTTAGGCTGGGACGACACCGAAATTACCACAACGTTCCAGTCTAAATTCGGACCCGAAGAATGGCTGCAACCCTACACCGTGGAAGAGGTCGCACGGCTTGCCGAAGCGGGCAAAAAGAACATTGCCGTCTGCGCGCCAGCGTTTTCAGCTGACTGTATTGAAACGCTCGAAGAGATTAACGAAGAGATCAAAGAAAGCTTCGAAGAGGCCGGTGGAGAAGATTTTACCTATATTCCCTGCCTCAATGATGATGACGCGCATATCTCAGCGTTGTGCAACGTCATCGAAGACAACATCAAAGGTTGGATGGACTAACAACCAACCTTGGGACGCAAAAAAGGCGGTGCCGCAAAGCACCGCCTTTTTAATTAACTTACAACAGTTTCTATTAGGAAACGGCTGCTGCAACCAAGATCAGAAGAAGGATTGGCAGCAGAACGCCCTGAGAGGACCCTGTTGCTTCTTCAACGATGACTGGTGCTTCTACAACTGGCTCTGCCAGCGAACCTGCATATGCAGTGGATGCTGCGGCTGTCAGTGCAGCTGCGAGAACGAGTTTTTTCATATCATAACCTCCAGAAAAGGCGTGCCACGACAAGCGATAGCACGCACCCAAGACTTACCTCGTGGTTAACTGTAAAACATCATACCGACTTGTTTGCAAACCGGAATAAGATGCAACACGCCTAAACCGGCGGAATGTCGTCAAATTAGCAACACCTGCGTACCCACTTCGGCCATCTCATAAAGCTCTTCGATGTGTTCGTTGAACAAACCAATGCAGCCATTGGACGATTGCCGCCCAATCTTGCGCGTGTCATGGGTACCGTGGATACGGTAATAGGTCCAACTTAGGTGCAAAGACCTTGTTCCCAAAGGGTTATCTGGGCCCGGCGGAATATAGGGTGGCCATTCTGGATTGCGTTTCAGCATGGAAGGCGTCGGGCGCCAGTCAGGTTCTGGATCCTTTAGCGTCACCTGTGTTCGACCGCGCCGGGTCAAATCTTCGGTCAATGGAACACTTGAGGGGTAGAGTTTATAGAAATCTCCCCCTTCCGCCCAATAATGCAGCGCCCGGCTGTCAATATCGACCAAAATCGCACCTTTGTTCAGGTTAGAAAAGTAAGGCTGCCAATCCAATGTCCGGAAACTCGAGATATTGCGGCGCACTGTTTCTGTAAGATCACGCTCGCCCTGCGTGGTTTCCAGCGCGTTCACAGAATCGATGTCTTGCGCAATGGCTGGCGTCGCCAACATTGCAGCAGACCCGGCCAAAAAGGACCGACGGCTCGGTGCTTTATAAGATTTATCAGACATTAAACGGCTCCATCGTCGCGTTTTTGCGTATTTGGGCGTAGTTTATTGCGAGAATGCCGCAGTCGCAAATCAAAGAGATGTCATCAGGCATGCTCACGCTGATGTGCGTTTGAAATATCACGGATTGCAGGATAAGAGCCAGTTCAGTGCAAGGAGTATTCTATGATCCGTCTTATCTCAGTTTTTGTTGCAGCGGCTGTCGCGCTGTCAGCCTGTGCTCCAACTTCAAGCGGGCCGACACTGGGGGTGGATGGCAAACCCTTGCCGCAGCTTTACCGGATCAAAGAACGAGATACGGCTAAAATCCAATTTCGCATGCTAGACGCTGTGAACGCCTTGCGCAGTGCATCTGCGCAGGCACCCGTAGCGCTTGACCCGCAACTGAACGCAGCCGCCGCCACCCATTCGCGCGACATGTCGATCCAAAACCGGCCTTGGCATTTTGGGTCTGACGGCTCATCCCCCATTGATCGGGTGCAGCGCGTCGGTTTTGCCGGCACCCTTGTGGGCGAAAACATCTCAGAAACCTACGAGAGCGAGCTTGAAACCTTGGGTGCGTGGATGAATCAACCCGACACGCGGCGCATCATCCTCTCCCCCGAAGCCGACGCAATGGGATTCGCCTGGTTACAAGAGGACAACGGCAAAATCTGGTGGACACTTATCCTTGGCAATAGATCGGACGGCGGCCTGAACAGTTAAGCGTTCAAGATGATCAGCGCGTTGTTAGGCACCATCGCGTAGATTTCTTCCATCTCTTCGTTGCGCACTGCGATGCAGCCCAAAGTCCAGTCTGGTTTATCAGGTTTACCCGCGACTTGCTGACCATGGATGAAAATATCGCCGCCGGGTGATTTGCCCTGCGCCTTGGCCGCCGCATAGTCATTCACATTCGGGTATGAAATCCCAAGCGACAAATGAAATTCGCTGTTGGGATTGCGCCGGTCAATCCGGTAGACACCTTCGGGCGTTTTACCGTCGCCTTCGAATTGCTTGTGCCCGATAGGGGCAAAACCAAGATGAATATCATAGCTTTTCATAACGGTTTCGTTGTTCAGCATATGCATACGCCGCGCGCCTTTGTTGACGACAATCATCGTCACCTCGGGCCCGTTGTACGATTTAAATTTCGGGTCCGTGGCACAGGCCCCAAGCGACATGAACGCCGCTGTTCCTAGCATTAAGTCTCGTCTACGCATTCTGCTGCTGTCCTGCTCATGTCTTTGCGACTTGGTTTATTATGGCACCCCTACCATGGCCAAGTCGTTAAGCAAGGTCACAAATCCGTCAGCTCGGCGGCTTTTCTTTTAGCTTTTCCTCAATCGCGATGAGACGCGACAGAACTTCGTCACGGTAGGCATCGGTCACCGCGCCTGCTTCTTCTTGATGCGCGTCCTGCATTGAATTGACGATCAAACCTACCAAAAGGTTCACCACCGCGAAGGTCGTGACCATAATAAAGGGCACGAAAAACGCCCATGCATAGGGATAAACCTCCATCACGGGGCGGACGATACCCATCGACCAGCTTTCCAACGTCATGATCTGAAACAGGGTATATCCGCTTTGCGGCAAAGACCCGAACCACTGCGGGAAGCTGGCGGCAAACAGCTTTGTCGCGATGACAGAGCCGATGTAGAAGATGATCGCCATCAGCAAGAATACGCTGCCCATGCCAGGCAACGCCGTGACAAACCCTTCGACAACGCGGCGCAGGCTGGGGGCCACGGATATAACCCGCAGCACACGCAAAATACGCAAAGCCCGCAGAACAGACATGGTCTGCGACCCCGGCACAAGTGCGGCCCCCACAATCAACACATCAAAAATGTTCCAACCACTGCGGAAAAACCGCGACCCGCGGGCGACCAGCTTTAGAAAAATCTCGACCACAAAAAAGGTCAGGCAAGCCTTATCCAGCATGACGATCAAATCACCAGCAGAAGCCATCAATGTGGGCGATGTCTCCATCCCCAACAGGATGGCGTTAAAGACGATGACGGCGACCACTAAATTGGTCACCCATCGCTGGTCCAACCATACATCAAGGCGTTGTCGAAAGGTCATCTGGGTTTCCTTCACAGAGTTACCGCGCAGATTTGCCGGTAAAGCAGGCCGCAAGTTCTACATGCGCGGACCAACGGAATTGATCTACCACCTGAATCCATTCCAATTGGTAACCAGAGGCCACCAATTGCGCCGCATCACGTGCAAATGTCACCGGGTTACACGACACATAGGCGATTACAGGCACGGCTGCGTGCTTCAACTCTTCGATCTGCGCCTCAGCGCCGGCACGGGGCGGGTCAAGAACAACCGCTTGGGCCTTGCGCATCTCATCGGGCATAAGCGGACGTCGGAATAGATCCCGCGTTTCGGTCGTCACACTTTTGAGGCCCGCGCCGTACCGCCATCCATGATCAAGAGCCTTGAGCATGGACGCTACCGATTCGACAGCATGCACTTCGGCGGTGCGCGCCAAAGGCAAGGCAAACGTCCCGCACCCGGCAAAAAGGTCGATGATACGGTCTGCACCTTGCGTGATCTCTTGCACAGCCGCGAGTAACGCCGCCTCACCATGCGCGGTCGCTTGCAAAAACGCACCGGGCGGCGGGCTGACATTGATGCCACTGAACGACAAAACGGGCGGCGTCCGCATCGCAATCACTTCGTTGTCCCACGTAAGCCGCGCAATCCCGGTTTGATCACACAAGACCGCAAGCTTTTGCCGCAAAGGACCATCCAGCGGTTTGCCTTGCGTGACGGACACATCCAGCCCTTCCTGCGTGGTCGTTACCATGACTGACAGCGCTGTTTTCCGGCTTGCCCCAAGCACGGCCAATTCTTCTGCTATGGGAATGCCCGCCAACACCTCGGGGGCCAACAATTGGCAATCGGGTACGGGCACAACGGTATCCGATGCCCGCCCATAAAAGCCAACCATCGCGCCTTTTTTAGTGCGCTTGGCGGCAAAACCTGCGCGGCGGCGGCTGCGTGGCTCGGACGTGACAATCGGCTTGAAAACAGTCTCTAATCCGTGAGCGGCGATCGCCGTTTGAACAATGTCTACCTTCCAATCGGCAACAAAGGCATCGTCTGCATGCTGCATCTGACACCCGCCACAGGATTTGAAATGCCTGCAAGGGGCTTGCACACGCCGTTCAGAGGGCATGATGATTTTTGGGTCCGGCATTGTTTGCCCCACCACATCGCCCGCGACGCGTTCGCCCGGCAAGGTGCGGGGCACAAAAATAGGGCCCTCAGCGATCCCGTCGCCATGTAGACCTAAACGTGAAATTGTAACTTCTACCATGCCTGTGCTCTAAGCTGGTTTTGCGGGCGCCACCAGCATTACTCTGCCGCTTGGGTGCGAATAAACCCGCCTGATTGCCGTTCCCAGTACTGCGCGTAAAGCCCACCTTTGGACAAAAGCGCCTCGTGGTTGCCATCTTCGACGATCTGGCCTGCGTCCATGACGATGATCCGGTCCATTTCCGTCAACGTCGACAACCTGTGTGCAATCGCCAGCACAGTCTTGCCTTCCATGACCCGCTCAAGCGCAGATTGAATGGCAGCCTCGACTTCGCTGTCCAAGGCACTTGTCGCTTCGTCCAGCACCAAGATCGGCGCGTCTTTGAGGATAGCCCGTGCCAAAGCAATACGTTGCCGCTGGCCGCCCGACAGTTTCACACCGCGTTCGCCCAAATGCGCGTCGTAGCCAGTGCGCCCCTTGTGATCGACAAGTTCGAGGATAAATTCATGCGCTTCGGCTTTTTCCGCAGCAGCTATGATATCCGCCTCTGTCGCGCCGGGTCGCCCATACAGGATATTATCCCGCGCCGACCGGTTGAACATCGCGGTTTCCTGCGTGACCATCCCGATATTGCGCCGCAAGCTTTCCTGCGTGACGCCAGTGATATCGGCGCCATCGATAAGAATGTCACCTTCTTCGCTGTCATAAAGCCTAAGCAACAGCGCCACCAATGTCGACTTACCCACGCCCGACGCCCCAACGATGCCAACCTTTTCGCCGGGGTGGATCGTCAGGTTTATCGCGCGTACGCCACCTTTATCGCGCCCATAAGCAAACCCCACTCCGCGCAAATCAATCTGACCATTGGGCACAACCAAATCGATTGCCTGCGCATCATCTTCAACACGGTTGCGCGGGGTGAGCGTATGAATACCGTCTTCGATCTCACCGATATTGGAATAGATCGCCATTAGCGTGAAACTGACCCAACCGGTCATCTGCGCAATCCGAATAGCAACAGCACCTGCGGCCACGATATCACCCTGACTGGCCTGCCCCGCCTGCCATAGCACAATCGTACCGCCCAGCAGGATGACGGGCAAAATCCCAGCCAGCGACATCAGCGCAAAACGAAAACCAGCCGCGAGGTATCCAAATTCTAATGCGCGATCGCGAAAAGTCTGCATCGCCCCCAATGCTGCGCGATCTTCGTGGTCTGCATGGGCAAAAAGTTTGACCGTCTTGATGTTGGTGATCGTATCCACGACTTGCCCCGACACCATCGCCCGCGCCCCTGCGCGACCGGCAGAGCGTTTCCGGATCCTCGGCAAGAACCAATTGATCATCCAAAAATAGCCAACCAACCAAACGCCAAAGCCCAGTGCCACGCGCCAGTCAATCGCCAGCAGCAGCAGAATAGAGCCTAATAAGGACGCCAGCGCAAAAGCCACAACATTGATGACCTCAGACACAACATCTGTCACCGCCCGTGCAGCCTGCATTTGCTTTTGCGCGATACGGCCCGCGAAATCATCATCAAAAAAGCCAACCGTCTGGCCCAATGTCCACCGGTGCAGGCGTGACAAGACCAACGGGTTCACGTTGGGTTGCACGATGATCGCGTTAGCCGACGCAGACAGCCCGAACAACAACGGCCGCGCGACCAAAAAAAACGCAACAGCGCCTGTGATCAATGCGATGTTGCTGCCATCAAAGAACCGCTCTGGCCCAGAGGCCGCCGCCGCATCAATCACCATGCCGAGGATCAGCGCGGTGCCCGCCTCCATCGCGCCAGCCGCGGCAGAAAAGAACGCGGCCAACCACAACGCAGGCCACGACCCCGCCAAGCACCATCGCATAAAAGCGCCCAAGCTTTGCGGGGGTGGCCCTTCGGCGGGGCGAAAGGCGTCAATCCAGCCTGCTATCTTCACGCATCATCCTCGATTGTCAGAAATCCGCCCGATTGTCGGGCCCAGAAATCTGCATATAGCCCGCCTTGGGCCAAAAGCGCGTCATGGCTGCCATCTTCGACGATCTTGCCTGCGTCCAAGACCAAAATGCGGTCCATTTGGGCGATGGTGGACAAACGGTGGGCAATCGCGATCACGGTTTTACCTTCCATCATGCCGTAAAGCGTATCTTGAATGGCCGCTTCCACCTCACTGTCCAGCGCGCTTGTAGCCTCGTCCAGCAACAGAATTGGCGCGTCTTTCAGAATGACGCGCGCCAGCGTCACCCGCTGGCGTTGCCCGCCTGATAGCTTCACGCCACGCTCACCCACCTGCGCGTCATAGCCAGTGCGCCCTTCGGGGTCTTGCAAATCAAGGATGAAATCATGCGCCTGCGCTTGTTTCGTAGCCTCGATCATCTGCGCCTCGGTCGCGTCGGGGCGACCATACAACAAGTTGTCACGCACTGACCGATGCAAAAGCGAGCTATCTTGTTGCACCATACCGATGGCCAATCGCAAACTATCCTGTGTGACCTTGCTGATGTCTTGCCCGTCGATTTCGATCTTTCCAGATTCAGCATCGTAAAAGCGCAAGAGCAACTTGACCAAAGTGGATTTACCGGCACCCGAACGCCCCACAAGGCCAATTTTTTGGCCCCGTTCGATCGTCAGATCAATGCCGTCTAAACCCCCGGATGTGCGCCCGTAATGATGGCTCAGCCCAGTGATATCAATCTTGCCCGCGGTCAGTTCCAATGGCTTTGCACCCTTGGTATCTGTCAAAGTGATAGGTTGGGCGATGGTCTCCATCCCTTCGGCGACAACACCTAATTCACGGAAAAATGACGTCAGCGCCCACATGATCCAACCCGTCATCGCGTTCAGCCTTAAGGTCAGCGCAGTCGCGGCTGCCACAATCCCGACGCTCGCCGATCCTTGGACCCACAACATCAAAGCCCAGCCCACAACGCCCAAGATCAACACGCCGTTCAAGGTCACAAGCATGACATCCATCGCTGTGAAAATCCGCATCTCGCGCATGAACGTGCGGCGCGAATCCTCGATCGCTTCTTTGGCGTATTCCATTTCATTTTCATGGTGGGCGAACATCTTGACGGAATGGATATTGGTATAGGCATCCACGACCCGCCCCGTCACCAACGACCGCGCATTCGATGACGCCTTGGACGCAGGACCCACCCGTTTAACCGTCCAACGCACCAAGGCAAAATACAATACTGACCAGATCGCCAACGGGATCAACAGCCGCTCATCCGCCGCTGCCAGCAAGATTGCCGCGCCAATCAGATATGCAAGCGAAAAGGAAATCGCGTCAAACACTTGAAAGATGACTTCACCCGCCGCGGGGGGTGTCTGCATGATCCGGTTAGCAATTCGGCCCGCAAAGTCGTTTTCAAACCACCCCACGGATTGTCCCAAAACATGGCGATGCGCGCGCCAACGAATAAGCGCGGTAAAATTCGGGATAATCGCGTTGTTCAGCAGGGCCACATCCAGCACCTGAATTAGTGGCCGTAGCAATAGGATAAACAACGCGACCAACACCAATTCAGTGCCATAATCGGACCAGACACGTGCGGGATCACCCTGCAGCAGGTCCACAACGCGACCCATATAATAGATCAGCCAGACCTCGATCGCGGCGACAACAATGGACATCAACGCGGTAAAGACAAACACGCGTTTGAAAGGTTGTGCATATTCCCGCAGAAACGGCCACAGCGTGGTCGGCGGAACATTTGTTTGTTGATAATCAGTATAAGGGTCAACGAGGTTTTCGAAAAAACGGAACATGGGCGGAGGCCTTGAATTTAAAATATACGAAATGCCCAGACGCCCAAGCAAGGCTGTCCGGAGAGATAAGGTTATGCCAGCTTCAGCTGTTCCAGATCCCGCGGTACATTTCGTATTCCTCCGTTGTAGTGAGACTGAACTAACAGAAAATTAACCATGTTGTCGAGAGGGTCAGTGACCTGTCAACAGCGCATCACGCGACAAAACAAAACCAGACAAGATCCATTCCTGTTCCAGATCAGCCAATTTATCGCCCAGCGCCTTACCATGAAAACCGGGCATCAGGTCCGCAGCTTTAACCGGGAACTGGGCGATACTGGCCGCTTTAATAGTATCTATGTCGTCTTGTTGCACAGGCTTTTCGGCCAGCGCTGCGCGCAAAATTACCGCTGCGCGCCCAACATCAAACCCATAGCGATAGGCGACCTCTGGGAAACTGGGCCCTGCAAAACCATTCTGTTGTATCAGCTTAAGCTGCCGGGCTTGCACCCGACTAAGACGCAATTGGTTTTCAACGTCTTCCCCCCCCAACGATGCCAGTCGCAAAAGAGGATCAGGCGCCGCATCAATCTGTGCCTCCAGATGTGTCACTGGACCCAGAAACCGATCATCACTGCCCGGCAGAAGACGCAACAAACACCCGGTTTGGCGCATCGCGGCCACGGCTTGTGCAGGATTAGGCGCTGAAAGTAGTTTCATCATCTCCATGCCGACACGTTCTGCAGAAAGCGTCTCTAACCCGGAGGAATTCTCTGCAATCGCGCCCAGCGCGTCACTATCAAAACCGCTATCTGGCTGTGCATACCACGCATGAAATCTAAAATACCTAAGGATTCGAAGGTAATCTTCTTGTATGCGCTGGGCCGCATCTTCGATAAACCTGATACGACGGTCTAAACAGTCTTGCAGACCACCCAGCGGGTCATGAACAACACCTTCTGCTGACGCATAAAGCGCGTTCATCGTGAAATCACGGCGGCGCGCATCCTCTACGATGTCTTTTGAAAACGCGACCTCGGCATGCCTGCCATCTGTAGCCACATCACGACGAAAGGTGGTGATCTCGTATCCTTTGCCGCCGCCAACAACCGTGACAGTGCCATGATCCAGCCCTGTTGGCACCACCTTGAAACCAGCCGCCTGCGCCAATTCGGTCACCTCGGTCGGGGTGGCGTCGGTTGAGATATCAACATCAGACCCGCGCAATCCCAAAATCGCATCGCGCACACAACCACCGACAAAAAACACCTGCGCGCCACCAGACGAAACGGCAGCACATATCGCCTGTGCATCTGCGTCATGCAGCCAATCCGTATCCGGCGGCAAGGTTATGACAACTGATCTGTCCATGCCCGCAACATACGCGCAGTTGCGCCCCAGATGTAATAGGGCCCGTAAGGAACCGTGTAATAAGACCGCCTTTGACCCCGCCAGCGGCGTGCTTCGACAAAAAAGTTGTCGGCATTCAACACATGGGCAAGCGGCACAGTAAACACCTCATCGACCTCGCCCGGTTCAGGGACGACATCAAATGACTGTTCCACATAGCCAATAACCGGGGTCACAATAAAGCTGGTCACAGTCTCGTGCGCGGGCAATTGGCCCAGTATTTCCACGTGCGATGGCGGCAAACCGATTTCTTCTTTCGCCTCACGCAGGGCAGCCGCGACCACATCAGCGTCGCCCTCATCTTGCTTACCTCCGGGAAAGGCGATCTGCCCCGGATGATGCTTCAACGCCGACGACCGTTTGGTCAGAATTACATGCAATTCACCGTTTTTCGGCGTAATCGCACATAATACGCCAGCAGACCGCAGCTTGCGCCCCTCGGGAAGCACGGTTTCAGGGTTCAGATCAAAATCAGATGAGGACCGGCCAGGCCGCAACAAAGCGCCCCGGATGGTATCAATATCAGGCACCCGGCGCGCCGCCTTCGGCGTCAAACCCAACCGTTGTCGGATCAAGATCGTAATGCGCACCACAGAACTGACAATCCGCTGTCACGCGACCATCATCCGTGGTCATCGTCTCAATGTCGCGCGCGGAATAAATCGACAGGCTTTGACGCACACGGTCTTCTGAACATGTACAGCCAAACCGAACCGGTTGCGCATCATAAACACGCGGCGCTTCTTCATGAAACAGCCGCAAAAGTAGATCGTTCGGTGCCAATGTTGGGCCGATCAACTCAAGATCTTCTACGGTGTCCAACAGAATATTGGCGCGGTTCCAGTTCTCTGCCTCATCGCCCTGAACCAAGTCATCGGCCTGCAAGACATCACCCGACCCGTCGCCTTGCGCAACAAAAGGAGACGCTTTTGGCATATGCTGCAGCATTACGCCACCTGCGCGCCAATGCTCAGACACACCCGGTTCTGTCGATTTTCCAAAACTGAGCGAAAACCGTGTTGGCAACTGCTCTGATTGGGCGAAATAGGCCTCGGCACAGGCAGAAAGCGACCCACCGGCCAGCGGCGTGATCCCCTGATAGGGCGTCATCCCTTGGCCCTGGTCGATCATAATCGCGAAGTACCCTTCGCCGATCTGATCAAAGGGCGCGTCATCTGTGATCCGGTCCGCGTCATAGCTTGCATAGGCTCTGATTCGGGCAGGCGCGCCTTCTTCCTCGGGGCCGTAATAATCCGTCGCGATCATCCGAACAGCGCCTTTAGATTGCACCTGTAATTGCAGCTTCCAACGCAGTTTAACGGTTTGCCCAATCAGTGCGGTCAGCAAAGCCATTTCTGCCACCAACGCTTCGACGGCTGGCGGGTAATCATGCTGGCCAAGAATACCATTCAACGCGCCATCCAAACGCGCCACACGCCCGCGAATGTCGCTTGCGTCAAGCTGAAAGGGAAGAACCGTGTCGTCCCATGCGATCTGATGTCCGAGTGTCATTGGGGTTTCCTTAGCCTTGGCCAATTGGCATACCGCGTCCATATAGGGGGCTCAAGCCCGATAAAAAGAGGATTTGCCACAATGATACCGCGTATCGGCTATGCACCACAGGCAAAGCAGCGTTACAAACTGCGCCCCGGGGCTTATGCTATTCTGCCGATGGGTGGCTCGTTTTTGCTCACGATGCAAACCGCCGAAAAGCTGGATATCCAGCTTCCGGGTGGCGGTATTGACCCTGGTGAAAGCAGTATCCAAGCGCTACACCGCGAAGTAATGGAAGAAACCGGCTGGCGCATTGGTGGGCCAAAGCGGCTGGGCGCGTTTCGGCGTTTTGTGTTTATGCCAGAATATGACGTCTGGGCCGAAAAACTATGCCACGTCTATGTAGCCCGGCCCATATATCAGGTTACGGACCCGATTGAGCCTGATCATGAAACTCTTGTCTTATCGGCGCACGAGGCTGTGCAAGCGCTTGGCAACGACGGCGACAGGCTGCTTCTGACGCGCTACTTGTCGCGCTGATCGGGCTGATCGGGCTGATCGGGCTGATATTCTAGCAATATGCCTGATGTGTCATCGGGAAAGTTAAAATGACCGGCGAATTCGCCCATTTTCCAGACCATCGCTTCGAAAAATGCGGTCCCACCGACATCGTGAAGGTCGCGCATCATTTCCTCTAGCCCCTCTTCCCCTAGCATCTCACCGTTTGCATCCGGGCATTCGGTCACGCCATCTGACAACAAAAGCAGCCGGTCACCAGGGTAAAGCTGTGCCTCAAACTCCACAAAGGTGACACCCGACATCAATCCAACAGGAAAACCGCCAGGGCCTGACTGTTCCACACTGCCATCCTTACGTTGAATGGCGGGGTGCGGATGACCCGCTTGCCCCATTTTGATCGCACCCGTCTTAAGGTTCACGTCAGCAAGGATCAGAGTGAAATAATGCTCTGTCTCCATTTCGTCCAAGACAAGTTCGTTCAGTGTTTCGATAACATCAGCAAAATTGCGGGACCGGTATGTCCCATCAGGCGCCTTTTCCAAGGCGACGTTCTGATCCAACGCACTGGCGGACAAGTAACCAGCCAACCGCGCGGTCATCAATGCAGAGCTGATGCCATGACCTGAGACGTCCAATGCAAACAGACCTAGATGGTCCTGACCCGCAGGATAATACCCAACAAGATCGCCCCCTACATGCCCACTGGACCGCAGCAAAAGCGACAAATTACTGGCACCCACCTTGGTAGAAAGCTCTGGCAAAAGGGATTGTTGCAGCTTTTTCGCTTCTAACAAGTCGTTATCAAGCGAATCGTAGATGCGTTGCAGTTCGCCCAAGGTTTCTTCAATGATCTGGTGTTTTTCTTTCAATTCGCGCTGCATATCCAAGATACGCTCGCCCGCTGTAAGTCGCGCACGCAATTCATTTCCGTTGACGGGTTTCGTCAAAAAATCATCGGCACCTGCATCCAGTCCCTCTGCCACGTCATTCTTTTCGCTCTTGGAAGTGAGCAGGATGAAATATCCATAGCTGCCAGCAGTTAGTTCC
Organism: Roseobacter sp.; assembly: GCA_045104955.1. Taxonomy (GTDB): domain Bacteria; phylum Pseudomonadota; class Alphaproteobacteria; order Rhodobacterales; family Rhodobacteraceae; genus Roseobacter. The sequence goes on along the minus strand of JBGCDB010000031.1, from coordinate 71,051 downwards.
CTGAATTCTTTGCAAAAATCAATGCCAGACATACCCGGCATAACCCAATCGCTAATCACAAGTTCGGGGCGCTGTTCAGTCCAGATTTGCAATGCTTCTTGGCCAGACTCAGCTTCGACAACTTGGTACCCCCAACGCACCAGTGAACTGGATAGTATTTTCCGTTGCAGCCGGCTGTCGTCCACAACGAGTACAAGCCGCTTTTCAGCGGGTACATCTTGAGGCGCAAGCGACGGTTTTTCGAACGGACGCATCAGGTATTCACACAAATTACAATCATACTGCGCCTTCTATGCATCGGATTCTGTTAAAGGGAGGTGAAATATAAAATCCACTCGAAATTTATCGCGGGTTAAATCTCGTGTTAGGAAATTTCAGCGACGATTACGCATGATTTAGGAGATGAACCGTGATCGACTGGGACCGCGTCATGGCACTACGAGAAGAAGTAGGACCAGAAGACTTTGAAGAGGTTGTGGAACTGTTTCTTCACGAAGTGGATGAAGAAATTGAAGGCCTAACCAGTGTGCCCCCGGGCACGGCACTGGGCGAAAAACTGCATTTTCTAAAGGGCAGCGCTTTAAGCCTTGGTTTCCAAGGCTTCTCTACACTGTGCCAAACAGGCGAAGCCGCTTTAGCATCTGATCCAACGTCTGTTGTCGATACCAATGAAATCCTCGCATCTTACGCGGCTTCACGGGAAGTTTTTCTCGCTGATTTGCCCGACAAGGTAGCAAGCTAGATTAGGCGGTACATGTCCATTGGGCCTGCCTTGCCCACCAATCGTGCTTTCAGTTTGACCATTCCAGCGATCCAGCGATCGTGTTCGGTCGCACGCAAACCGACGTAGGTCGCGACTTGTTCATGCGGTAACACAAGAAAACGGCGGTCTTGAACTGCAGTCAAGATCGACACGGCGACCTCGTCTGCGGTCAGCAAACCCGCATGATGCTTTGCCGCCGCATCATCCAAACGCAACATCGGCGTTGCGACATATTGTGGGCATGCCAATGTAACTGTGATCCCGTCTTGCGCGTGTGTGATCGCAAGCGATTCAGCAAAACTGACCGCTGCGTGTTTACTAGCCGAATAGGCCGCATCCCCGATTTGATTAAGAAGCCCGGCCGCCGACGCTACGGTCACAAAATGCCCGCCCCCTCGGGCAATCATCTTCGGCAGCAAACAGCGCGCCGCGAAAACATGCGCCATGACATTTACAGCCATGCAGCGCGCCCAGTGATCATTGGTGGCAGAAGCCGCATGCCCCGGTTGATCACTTAAAACCCCAGCGTTAGAAACGAAAATATCAATCGCGCCATACGTCTTTTCAACGTATTCAATGGCAGCCTCCAAGGCGATCTCATCCGTCACATCACATTGTATGATCTCGCTCCCGTGGCACGTATCCGGCAACGCCTCGTTCAGATCAAAGACGACCACCTGCGCCTGTTGTGCCACAAAACGCCCCACCAGCGCGGCTCCAATCCCGCTGGCGCCCCCTGTCACTACAACTGTTTTGCCGCTGAAATCCGTCAACATACTAAATCACAAACTGCGCCAAAGTTTCGTCGTTCGTGATGTCCGTGTAAGTAAAGCCTGCATCCTCAATCCTTTGGAACATGAGCGCAAAGTTATCGGGGTCGTCTGTTTCTATACCGATCAAAACTGACCCAAAGTTGCGCGCGGATTTCTTCATGTATTCAAAGCGCGTGATGTTGTCATGTGCACCCAACGTTTGCAGAAAATCCTTCAGCGCACCTGGGCGCTGCGGCAAACGCAAAATAAAATATTTTTTCAAACCTGCGTAGCGTTGCGCGCGTTCTTTCACTTCGGGCAAACGTTCGAAATCAAAATTTCCGCCAGACGCAATACATACGACGGTCTTGCCTTTGATATCGTCTGCGATCTCGCTTAGCGCTTCAATGGCCAGGGCACCTGCCGGTTCCAAAACAACACCTTCGACATTCAGCATCTCAACGATCGTGCCACAGATACGGTCTTCGGAAAGATTGATGATATCCTCGGGCAATGCGCCCATGAGCCGGGCAAAAGTACGCGCACCAATTTTTGCAACCGCCGCCCCATCAACAAAACTGTTGATCGGCGAAACATCAACGGGCGCACCCTCTTCAATCGCGGCGGCCAGACTTTTGGCGCCAGCGGGCTCTACGAAAGTGTACCGCACATCATCGCCAAAATAGCTTTTGGTGCCTGCAGACAGACCACCGCCCCCGACAGGCAAAACAATCCGGTCTGGTGCGCGCCCCAATTGGTCTGCGATCTCAACCGCGACAGAGGCTTGACCTTCGATCACGTCTTCATCGTCAAAGGGCGACAAAAAATGACCATTAGCTTCGGTGCAAAAGGCTTGGGCCTGCGCCAAAGTCTGGTCAAAATAGTCACCAATCAGGCGCACTTCGACGTGTGCGCCGCCAAACATCTTGGTCTTCATGACCTTTTGTTCGGGTGTAGTCACCGGCATGAAAACCACACCATGCACCCCAAAATGCTTGCACATAAACGCAACACCCTGCGCATGATTGCCAGCACTGGCGCAAACAAAAAGGGCATGGCCCGGGATTAGCTTGCGCATCGCATTGAACGCACCACGCAGCTTGTAAGACCGCACCGGGCTGAGGTCCTCGCGCTTTAGCCATACATCTGCATTGTATTTCACGCTCAGCAGATCGTTGCGCATCAGCGGCGTCGCCGGGAACACGTCCCGCATGGCCTTCGTCGCGGCCTGCGCATTGTCGCGAAAGAGGTATGTCATCTGGTGGCCTTTCTACATCGCTTATCCGTCGATAAGGCGCGCATCTTCACAGGTCAACGCAGCGCTGATCTTGCCCATGGTTTCAAAAACCGGTAGGCCGCGTCTCAAATCGTAAAGGAAGCAACCATGTCCGCGCCAAAAAAAGTTGTGCTCGCCTATTCTGGTGGCCTTGATACATCAATCATTCTAAAATGGCTGCAAACGGAATACGGCTGCGAAGTCGTCACCTTCACCGCCGATCTGGGCCAAGGCGAAGAACTTGAGCCCGCGCGCGCCAAAGCGGAAATGATGGGCGCATCCGACATCTATATCGAAGATCTGCGCGAAGAGTTCGTGCGTGATTTCGTTTTTCCGATGTTCCGCGCGAATGCGGTCTACGAAGGTCTCTATCTGCTGGGCACCTCCATCGCGCGCCCGTTGATTTCCAAACGTCTGGTTGAGATCGCCGAAGAAACCGGCGCGGATGCGGTGGCCCATGGCGCGACCGGCAAAGGGAACGACCAAGTTCGGTTTGAATTGGCTGCCTACGCGCTGAACCCCGAGATCAAAGTCATCGCCCCGTGGCGTGAATGGGACTTGTCCAGCCGGACAAAGCTGATTGATTTTGCAGAGAAAAATCAAATTCCAATCGCTAAAGACAAACGTGGCGAAGCGCCATTTTCCGTCGATGCCAATCTGCTGCACACTTCCTCCGAAGGTAAAGTGCTTGAAGATCCGGCTGTGGATGCGCCCGATTACGTCTATCAACGCACGGTCAGCCCCGAAGAGGCCCCCGACACGCCCGAATACGTTGAAATCGGGTTTGAGAAGGGCGATGCTGTCAGCATCAACGGCGCGGCGATGAGTCCCGCAACCATCCTGACAAAACTGAACGAACTGGGCGGCAAACACGGCTGCGGCCGTCTTGATCTGGTTGAGGGGCGTTTTGTTGGCATGAAGTCGCGCGGTATCTACGAAACACCCGGCGGCACCCTCCTGCTAGAGGCGCACCGCGCAATCGAATCCATCACGCTCGACCGCGGTGCCATGCACCTCAAGGATGAACTGATGCCGCGCTATGCCGAACTGATCTACAACGGGTTTTGGTACAGCCCCAAACGCACGATGTTGCAGGCCGCGATTGACGCAAGCCAAACCCATGTGACCGGCACGGTGCGTTTGAAACTGTACAAAGGCCACGTGCGGACAGTTGGCCGCTGGTCAGATCATTCGCTTTATTCCGAAGCGCATGTGACCTTTGAAGACGACGCAGGGGCTTACGATCAAAAAGACGCGGCAGGCTTTATACAACTGAACGCCTTGCGGCTCAAGCTGTTGGCGGCACGCGATCGTCGGATGAAGGGCTAAACCTTCAACGCGTGATCTTTCATGGCGCGGTAGTAGGGTAAGGCTGCCTCCAGCAGATCGGCGTGATGCCCCGTTAACGTGGGCAATTCCCCTTCGGCGCCCGCAAACCCGGTGCTTTTATGCACAGCGTTGTACCAATGCGCCGCCCAAACGCCATCCTCGGCACATGGTCCTGCGGGCCACGACAGCATCGCGGGATCAAAGGATAAATCCAACGCAGTACAGAGCCTACGCAAGGCTTTTTCAGGGTTTTGCCGGATATCAAAGCTGTCGATCACGACGCCGCCTAATTTATCGAACAAGGCCGCTTGCTGTGCAAACCCGATGTCATCAGCGGTCAAACCTTCCCATTTCGCGGAATAGCTTGCGATTACCCGCGCAGGGTGGCGGATCAAGTGAACATTCACGCAGTTCTTTGCCCAATCCATTGGAAAGTCTGGCAACATATGATGCGGCATATGCTTCATATACAAATGCGGCGTGTCCTGTGGACTAAGACAGTCGCGCGCCACGGCCTGCGGATTAATTTCATGCGCCGCGATGATCTGGTCGCGCATCGGATGATCGTTGCCCGTAGCCGCTAGGAAAGGTGCATAAAACGGCTCGTCCATGATCGAGAAATCAGCGCGCGCGCCAAAGCTGTACATCATCGCCGTTGACAGGTTACGTGGCCCGGACCACATCGCAATCCGCATTACGCAGGTCCCTGTTGGCATGTTTTTGTTTCAGTTCGCATAATTACCCGCCGCTGATTTGTTTCAATGCACGTTAAAAAGCCCCGCGCGCAGTGCCAAGCCGTAAACTCGGATCACCACCGCGTGAGAACCACGGCCCCCCGATTGCGTCACTCCGCTGTATTAGGCAGTTTGACCAACAAGGAGAAACGCCATGTTGAACACTTCCACTCTCAAATCCTTTGCACTGGCCACGATGATTGGCTTGGGCATTTTTGCACAGACTCACAAGGTACAAGCGACCGATCTTGAAACAATCACCGTCGCCGGCGGCTGTTTTTGGTGTGTCGAATCGGATTTTGAACGCGTGAAAGGCGTGAAAGAAGCCGTATCAGGGTATATCGGCGGAACCCTCGCTAACCCCACGTATAAACAAGTGGTCGCTGGCGGCACGGGGCACTATGAAGCCGTACAAATAACATTTGACCCATCGGTGGTATCTGTTGGGACGCTGTATTCGATGTTTTTCCGGTCCGTGGACCCTACGGACGCAGGGGGTCAATTCTGTGACAGAGGCGAAAGCTACCGAACCGCAATTTTTGCACAGACACCCCAACAGGCATCAGCCGCTCAAAAGGCGAAAGCTGATGCGCAGGCAGATCTGAGCGCGCCAGTTGTGACACCCATTTTGGAGGCCAGCACGTTTTATCCAGCCGAAGCCTACCATCAAGATTACTACAAAGGGACCAGCTTGGTGATCACACGCTTTGGGCCTAAACGTCAGGCCTCTGCTTACAAGGCATATCGCCAAGCGTGCGGCCGTGATGCCCGCGTCAAAGAATTGTGGGGCGACGCGGCACCCTTCGTCGGAAGCTAACCAAGCTTGTGATCTTGGATTTCCTTCAGGTCCGGGATCACATCCGCCGTTCCTATCCGCGTGACCATCAAAGCCGCGGCATGGGTTGCTAAATCTATCGCCTGCGCCATTGGCATCCCGCGATCAAGCCCCGCCACCAGATATCCGGTGAAGGTATCCCCCGCCCCAGTTGTATCAACGGGTGTCACGTCAAGCGCAGGAAACACCTGCGAGGCTTGCCCCTTTGACCACAGCTTGCACCCCGCACCGCCCATGGTGACGACGATCTGTGATACAGGCAAATCCGCAAGGTTAGAGCCTGTTTCTGCTGTCAATTGCGCAGCTTCCACTTCGTTTAAAACAAGCAGATCCAGATAAGGCATCACGGCCTCAACGGCTTGGGCATCAAAAGGTGCCGCCGCATAAACGACCCTTAATCCAAGGTCGCGCGCCATCTTTGCCGCATAGTCTTGGCCATTGGTTTCATTCTGCGTGACAAAGCTGTCGCCGGCAGACGCTTGCGACAATGCAGCACCAATTGCATCACGCGACACAGAACGGTTTGCGCCAGCATATAGCACAATGGCATTTTCGCCCTGCGCATCCACACAGATATTTGCGTGCCCTGTGGTTTCCGCAACCTGCGCGATGTGGCGCGTATCAACGCCGTATTCCATCAACCGGTCAGTTGCCCAGCGCCCATCGGCACCGACGGCGCCAATATGCACTACCCGGGCTGCAGCCCGCGCAGCGGCCACAGACATATTTGCCCCTTTACCGCCTAACCCTTGTGAAAAAGCGTAAGCCGCCAAAGTCTCACCCGGTTTTACCAGATGCGGCACGCGATAGACGTTGTCCGCATTGATCGACCCAAGGTTATAAACCGCCATCAGCCTACCTTGCAGGCAGCCAATACGGCCATGTTCAGGATGTCATTCGCAGTAGAGCTGGTCGAACAAATCTGGATGGACCCATCGACCCCTGCAAGGATCGGCCCAATCACCCTGGCACCCGCCATTTCCTGCATCAGTTTCACGGAAATGCTGGCCGAATGACGCGCAGGCACAACCAGAATATTCGCAGGCCCGGTCAACCGCGAGAACGGATAGTTTTCCTGCACGCTTGCATTCAACGCCACATCTACGGTCATTTCTCCTTCGTATTCGAAATCAACACCTCGGGCATCTAGCACCTCGGACGCGCGCGCCATTTTGGTAGCACGCTCAGACACAGGATAGCCAAAGGTCGAAAAGCTCACAAAGGCAACACGTGGCTCTAGCCCCATGTTTTTCGCAACTGTCGCAGCGCGGGTGGCGATATCGGCAAGGTCCTTTTCGTCGGGCCATTCCTGCACCAATGTATCGGCGATAAAGACGATCCGACCTTTGTGCAGCAACGCTGTGATACCCGCCGCACCGCTTTCGACATCCGCGTCAAAGACGTGATTGATCCGGTCCATGATATGCGCAGATTTACGCGTGGCACCGGTCACCAAACCATCGCCATGTCCGTGCGCCAACATCAAAGCGGAAAACACATGCCGGTCGCGCGCCGCAAGACGGTGGATGTCTTGTGCGTCAAACCCCCCGCGTTTGAGCCTATTATACAGAAAATCCTTATACTGATCGAGATGCGTGGTATTGGCCGCATTCACAATCTCAATCTCGCGTACGGCGTCGGCCATCCCGGCCAGTTCCAGTCGGTCTTTGACGTCTTCTTTGCGTCCCACAACCAGCGCTTTGCCTAAACCGGAACGCTGATACATGACCGCAGCCCGCAACACGCGCGGGTCATCACCTTCGGCAAAAATCATGCGGGCTTGGTTGGCACGCGCGCGGGCGTTGATGCCGCGCAGAATGCTGGCCGTCGGGTCCATCCGCGTTTTCAATGAAAGCTCATAGCTATCCATGTCGATAATCGGACGCCGCGCAGCACCTGTGTTCATGCCCGCTTTGGCAACCGCAGGCGGCACGCGGTGGATCAATCGAGGATCAAACGGTGTAGGGATGATGTAATCCCGCCCAAAGGTCAGGTTTTTACCATATGCCAAAGCGACTTCATCCGGGACATCTTCACGGGCAAGGTTCGCCAGCGCATGCGCACAGGCGATTTTCATCTCGTCATTAATGGCCCGGGCGTGAATGTCCAAAGCCCCACGGAACAGGTACGGAAACCCAAGCACATTGTTCACTTGGTTTGGGTAATCGCTGCGGCCTGTGGCAACAATGGCATCAGCACGCACGGCTTGCGCTTCCTCGGGTGTGATTTCCGGGTCAGGGTTGGCCATCGCAAAAATCACCGGATCCTCAGCCATGCTTTCGACCATCGCGGGCGTCACTGCCCCTTTGACCGACACGCCCAAGAACACGTCCGCGCCTTTCATGGCTTCTTCGAGGGTACGCAATTCAGTACTGACCGCATGGCCTGATTTCCACTGATTCATGCCTTCGGTGCGCCCTTGATAGATCACACCTTTGGTGTCGCACATGATGCAGTTTTGATGCCGCGCGCCCATTGCTTTGAGCAACTCAAGGCAGGCAATACCGGCAGCGCCTGCACCGTTCAGCACAATGCGCACGTCTTCGATCTTTTTGCCCGACAGATGCAGCGCATTCAGCAGACCTGCAGCACAGATCACCGCTGTGCCGTGCTGGTCGTCGTGAAAGACAGGGATGTCCATCTCTTCTTTGAGGCGCTGTTCAATGATGAAACATTCAGGCGCTTTGATGTCTTCAAGGTTGATACCGCCAAAGGTGGGGCCCATCAGTTTAACCGCATTGATGAATGCATCCGTGTCTTCGGTATCCAGCTCAATATCGATGGAATTCACATCGGCAAAACGTTTGAACAAAACCGCCTTGCCCTCCATCACCGGTTTGGACGCAAGCGCGCCCAGATTACCCAGGCCCAATACTGCCGTACCGTTTGAAATAACGGCGACCATGTTGCCTTTGTTGGTGTAATCATACGCCGTTTCAGGATTTTCCGCGATCGCCTCGCAGGGCACGGCCACACCGGGGGAATAGGCAAGGCTCAGATCACGTTGTGTGGTCATTGGTACCGTGGCCGTCACCTCAAACTTTCCAGGCATAGGCTCCAGATGGAAGGCAAGCGCCTCTTCGGCGGTAACGCGTGTTTTCGACATATGCGTGCTCCTCCCTAAATCCCTGAGCCCTCCCCCTTTAGCCCAGCCAGCCCACCGCCTCAAGCAGGCACCATTTACGGCTTTTACCTTGGTGCGCGCGTTTGTAAGGTCACACAAAACCGCCGGGGGGCCTTTCATGACCGTCACGCCAATGATGGCGCAATATCTCGACCTGAAAGCAGGCTATGCGGATGCGTTGCTGTTTTATCGTATGGGCGATTTCTATGAGATGTTTTTTGACGACGCGGTCGCGGCGGCAGAGGCGCTGGATATTGCCCTGACCAAGCGCGGCAAACACGACGGTGCGGATATCCCCATGTGTGGCGTTCCCGTTCACGCCGCCGAAGGCTATTTGCTGACGCTTATTCGAAAGGGTTTTCGCGTCGCTGTATGCGAGCAAATGGAAAGCCCGGCCGAAGCAAAGAAACGCGGCTCTAAATCAGTGGTAAAGCGCGATGTTGTGCGTCTTGTCACCCCCGGCACCCTCACCGAAGAGGCGCTGTTGGAAGCGCGCCGCAACAACTATCTGACGTCTTTTGCACAAGTGCGCGATACGCATGCTTTGGCGTGGGTCGATATTTCAACCGGTGCGTTTCACGTGATGCCACTGACGTCGCTGAAACTGGGCCCGGAACTGGCGCGGCTTGCCCCGTCTGAGTTGATCTGTTCCGAAAGCAATGAAGCAGACCTGCGCGAGATCACAGATGATTTCCGCATCGCGCTGACGGGTTTGGCGCGGTCCGCTTTTGACAGCACCAGTGGGGAACAACGCATCTGCGATCTGTTTGGTGTTGAGACCTTGGAGGCGTACGGGAATTTCTCGCGGGCTGAAATGTCAGCCATGGGCGGGATCATCCAATACTTGGATATTACGCAAAAGGGCAAATTGCCGTTGTTGCGGCCACCTATCAAGGAAAACGAATCCCGCACCGTTCAGATTGACGCGGCCACGCGCCGAAACCTTGAACTGTCCGAGGCTTTGTCTGGTGGACGCGCCGGGTCGCTTTTGGCCGTGATTGACAAAACTGTCACTGCGGGTGGCGCGCGTCTGTTAGCCCAGCGCCTTGCCAGCCCCTCGCGTGATCTGGTCACAGTGATGGGCCGACTGGATGCCGTCAGCTTTGCCCACGCGGACAACCGGCAGCGACAAAATTTACGGGATTTGTTGCGCAAAGTGCCAGACCTTGACCGTGCACTGTCGCGTTTGTCGCTGGACCGTGGTGGCCCACGCGATATGGCGGCGATCCGCGCAGGGCTGACCCAAGCGGCGGAGATGCACGATGTCTTGGCCCCGCTTGATCTACCCGACGTATTGGCTGCCGCAATCAAAGACATGACGGGGCACGATACTCTGGTTGACCAGTTGGACACGACCCTTGTCGCAGAGCCCCCTTTGTTGGCTCGCGACGGGGGCTTTATCGCCAGCGGCCATGACGCGGGCCTCGATGAAGCGCGTGAATTGCGCGACAAAGGCCGCAGTGTGATCGCGCAGATGCAGCAGGAATTCGTCTCTAACACTGGGATTTCATCGCTCAAGATCAAACATAACAACGTGCTGGGCTACTTTATCGAAACCACCGCCACCCATGCCGAAAAAATGCTGTCACCCCCCTTAAGCGAGACATTCATCCACCGGCAAACAACCGCAAATCAGGTACGCTTTACCACGGTCGAGCTTTCCGAGCTGGAAACCAAAATCCTCAACGCGGGTGCCCGCGCGCTTGAAATTGAAAAGCGCCTGTTCGATGGGCTGCAGCAGGATATTTTGGACAAGGCCGCGCAGATCGCCCAAACCGCAGCTGCCCTGGCCGAGGTTGATCTGACCTGCGCGCTTGCCGATCTGGCCACTGCAGAAAACTGGACGCGACCCACGGTCGATACCTCCCGCGCATTTGAAATAATAGATGGGCGGCACCCCGTGGTAGAACACGCGCTGCGTCAGCAATCCGGTGATCCGTTTATTGCAAATGACTGTGATCTTAGCGCGGATGAAGATAGCGCTCAAATCTGGCTGCTCACCGGGCCGAACATGGCAGGCAAATCAACGTTTTTGCGGCAAAATGCGATTATCGCATTGCTCGCACAGATGGGCAGTTTTGTGCCTGCAGCCACCGCGCACATTGGGCTTGTCAGTCAGTTGTTCAGCCGCGTAGGTGCGTCCGATGATCTGGCCCGAGGGCGGTCGACTTTTATGGTTGAAATGGTTGAAACCGCCGCGATCCTGAACCAAGCGGATGACCGCGCGTTGGTGATCTTGGACGAGATTGGGCGCGGGACTGCCACCTACGATGGCCTGTCCATCGCATGGGCCACGCTGGAACACCTGCACGACGTGAACAAATCACGTGCGTTATTTGCGACCCACTACCATGAAATGACCGCGTTAGCCGGCAAGTTGGATGGCGTGGAAAATGCCACCGTGACGGTCAAAGAATGGGAAGGCGAAGTGATCTTTCTGCACGAGGTCAAAAAGGGCGCGGCCGACAGATCTTATGGTGTACAGGTCGCTCAACTTGCCGGGTTGCCCCCTGCGGTGATCGCGCGGGCGCGCGTAGTGCTTGAAGCATTGGAAAAAGGCGAACGCGAAGGGGGTGCGACCCAGAAAACCCTGATCGATGATTTGCCCTTGTTTGCCGCCACCCCCGCACCGCCACAGGTGGCCGCGAAACCCTCAGCTGTTGATGACAAATTGGCCGAAATTCACCCTGACGAGCTAACTCCCCGCGAAGCGCTCGACCTGCTGTACAAACTAAAAGAGGCGGCCAAACCCTGACCGCCCCGTTTCATAGTCTAACGCTGATCGTCTAGCTTTTTGGCATCGACGACACACCAACCTGCGCCGGGCGCAGCAGACGGTCGTGCAACATGAACCCTTCGGCGGCAACCTGAATGATATCACCCGCCTTGGTGCCGGGCACAGGGGCTTCGAACATGGCTTGGTGCTGCTGTGGATCGAACCGGTCGCCTACTTCGGGGGCGATAATCTCGATCCCGTGCTTTTTGAACACGCTAAGCAATTCGCGCATCGTCAGTTGGATGCCTTCGATCAGGGCGGAGTTCGCCTCTTTCTGCTCGTCGGTAATCGTATCTAACGCGCGCTTCATGTTGTCGTAGACAGGCAGCATATCGCGGCTGAGTTTAGAGCCGCCGTAGTTTTCCGCCTCGCGCCGGTCCCGGTCTGACCGCTTGCGTGCATTCTCGGCATCCGCCAGCGCGCGCATGAATTTGTTCTTTAGATCATCCCGTTCGGCGCGCAACTCTTCGATCTCAAGCGCCTCTTCGTCGATCTCTTCCATCTCTTCCGCAAAAGCATCTGCTTCGGCGTCTTCGACATCATCCAGAAAGTCTTCGTTTTTTGGTTCTGCCATTTTAACCCTCTAACTCCGGTCGGAAATCAGCTTACCCACCAGTTGCGCCGTATAATTCACAATCGGAACGATACGTCCATAATTCAGTCGCGTCGGACCAATGACACCCACGGCACCAATGATCTTACGATCAGCGTTCATATATGGGGAAACCACCAGAGAGGAACCCGAAAGTGAAAAAAGTTTGTTTTCAGAGCCAATAAAAATGCGCACACCGTCACCGCCTTCGGCCAATTCCAGAAATTCGGCGATGTCACTCTTGCGTTCAAGGTCGTCAAACAGCAGCCGGATGCGTTCCAGGTCTTCGCCTTCGCCCTCTTCTGTCAGCAGATTCGACCGACCCCGCACGATCAGCCGTTCAATCTGATCACCGTCCCCTTCCCACACCGCCAGACCGCTTTGCACCAAGGCCTGCGCCAACGAATCGATCTCTTGTCGGCGGTTGGCAATTTGCGTTTGGATGGTGCCGCGCAATTCACCAAGGGTTTTACCTTCTATCAGCGCATTAAGAAAATTCGCAGCCTCGCGCATCGAACTGGGTGTTTGCCCCGGCGGGGGGTTAAACAGTCGGTTTTCCACATGCCCATCAGCAAAAACCAAAACGACCAAAGCGCGGTCCGTGGACAGCGACACAAATTCGATATGTTTGATCGGCGCTTCGCGTTTCGGCGTCATCACCAGAGATGCGCCTTGGGTCACACCCGAAAGCGCAGAGCCGACACGGTCCAACAACCCACTGACATCCTCAGAGTTTGACGACATCGTCGCATCAATCTTTTCGCGGTCGGTAATCTCGGGATCGCCAATTTCCAGCAATCCGTCCACAAACATGCGCAATCCCAACTGCGTCGGGATACGCCCGGCACTGATGTGCGGGCTGTCGAGCAAACCCAGATACTCAAGATCCTGCATCACATTACGGATCGTGGCAGCGCTGACCTTTTCGCTGAATTCTCGCGTTAACGTACGCGACCCCACTGGCACGCCGTCTGCCAAATACCCTTCGACCACACGCCGAAAGACCTCGCGCGAGCGGTCGTTCATCTCGCCTATGATGTTTGGCACGTCGTTCATTCTGGCTTCCTTGGCTTCGGTAGATAAAAGCACAATTATCAGGGATTTCAATCGGGGTTGCATCCCTGCCCTTTGGACCTGTACGCAAGGGACGCACATTAAAAGGATATATCATGCGCCCCTCTGGTCGAGAACTAAACGAAATGCGCAGCGTTTCGATTGAGACAGGTTTCACGAAACACGCCGAAGGGTCGGCCCTAATCAAGATGGGCGACACACATGTCCTGTGCACAGCCACAATCGAAGACCGCGTACCACCGTTCATCAAGGGCTCAGGTTTAGGCTGGGTCACCGCCGAATATGGCATGCTGCCCCGCGCCACGAACACACGCATGCGCAGGGAAGCGGCCGCTGGTAAACAGGGCGGGCGCACCGTTGAAATTCAACGCTTAATCGGCCGCAGCCTACGGGCGGGTGTGGACCGGGTCGCTTTGGGCGAACGCCAAATCACGATCGATTGCGATGTTTTGCAAGCAGATGGCGGCACCCGCTGTGCGTCAATCACAGGCGGCTGGGTCGCGTTGAAACTGGCAGTGAACAAGCTGATGAAAGCGGGCGATGTTATTTCTGATCCGTTGGTTGATCCGGTTGCCGCGATCAGCTGCGGTATCTACGCAGGCCAACCCGTACTTGATCTCGACTACCCAGAGGATTCGGAGGCGGGCGTTGATGGTAACTTTATCATGACAGGGTCCAAACAGCTGATCGAAGTACAAATGAGCGCCGAGGGCGCAACCTATTCGCGCGATCAAATGAACGCGCTGATGGATCTGGCCGAAAAAGGGGTGGGTGAATTGGTCGCCGCACAGAAAGCCGCCACTGCATGACACGCAAATTCGACGGCACCCGCATTTTGATCGCCACGCATAACGCGGGCAAGCTCGAAGAGATGCATCAGCTTTTTGCGCCTCATGGGGTGGAAGTTGTGGGTGCCGCCGAAATGAACTTGGCTGAACCCGAAGAGACCCAGGATAATTTCATCGGCAACGCACGGATCAAGGCACGTGCAGCGGTCAAGGCGACCGGCCTGCCCGCCTTGGCTGACGACTCCGGGATCGAAGTGCAAGCCTTGGGCGATGCGCCGGGCGTTTACACCGCCGATTGGGCGGAAACACCCAATGGGCGCGATTTCATGATGGCCATGACGCGGACGCATACAGAGCTGGAAAAGATCAACGCGCCACATCCCCGTCGCGCTCGGTTTCGGGCAACGCTTGTGTTGGCGTGGCCTGATGGGCACGAAGAAATCTTTGATGGACGCGCCAATGGTACGCTGGTCTGGCCGATGCGCGGTACTATTGGCCACGGCTATGACCCCATGTTCATGCCAGACGGGTACGACATCACTTTTGCCGAAATGGACCCAGCCGAGAAAAACCGCGTCAGCCACCGCGCCGATGCCTTCCAAAAGCTGATCGCGGGTTGCTTTGGCTGAAGACTGGGAAAACGGTGGCTTTGGCCTTTATATCCATTGGCCCTATTGCGAGGCTAAATGCCCCTATTGCGACTTTAACAGCCACGTATCGCGCGCCATTGATCAAAAAGCATGGGCTGCCGCATATCTGACCGAATTAGCTCGCGTTGCTGCAGAAACGCCCGGACGGGTGCTGCGGTCAGTATTCTTTGGCGGCGGCACACCCAGCCTGATGGACCCTGATACAGTTGCCTTAGTTATCGCAGAAATCCGCAGGCTTTGGCCCACAGCCAATGACCTGGAAATCACGCTGGAGGCGAACCCCGGATCGGTTGAAGCCAGTCGCTTTACCGCTTTTCGCCAAGGCGGCGTGAACCGCATTTCGATGGGGGTGCAGGCGCTGAACGATACAGACCTGCGCCGCTTAGGCCGGATCCATACCGCAGCCGAGGCAATGGCCGCCTTTGATATCGCCCGCAGCACGTTCGAGCGGGTCAGCTTTGATCTTATTTATGCGCGCCAAGGCCAAAGTCTGAAAGATTGGGAAGCAGAACTACAACAGGCGCTTGGCATGGCTGTCGATCACCTGTCGCTATATCAACTGACCATTGAACAGGGCACCGCCTTTGGCGACCGCTATAACGCGGGCAAATTGCGTGACCTCCCAGACGAAGATCTTGGCGCTGACCTCTATGCCATGACCCAAGACATCTGCGGTGCTGCGGGCATGCCCGCCTACGAAGTATCAAACCACGCGCGCGACGGAGCGCAATCGCGGCACAACCTGATTTATTGGCGCTATGGTGACTACATCGGGATGGGACCCGGTGCGCATGGGCGGGTCACTTTGGGCCCGCACCGATATGCTACAGAGGCCTATTCAAACCCGAACCGCTGGCTCACTGCAGCGCAAACAGGTCAGGCTGAAAAACCCCGCACCATGTTGACGCGCGAAGATCAAGCAAACGAGTTTCTGTTAATGGGCCTGCGCCTACACGAAGGGGTAATGCTGTCTCGCTATGAAACGCTGGCCGGTCAGCCGCTGAACACAGACGCGATGTCAGAACTGACTGAAATGGGTATGATCACCTATCAAAATGATCATATTACTGTTACAAATCAAGGGTTTATGGTTCTAAACGCGGTGATTTCGCGACTGCTTGGTGGCTAGGATACGCTCAGCAAGCGGCACAGCTCATCCAGCTCTTCGAGGCTCTTGTAATGCAGTGTCATTTGCCCAGTTTCCTGACCGGGCTTATGCGCCAGAACGACCTTCATCCCAAGGCTGGCTGACAAATCACCTTCTAACGCTTTGGTGTCGGCGTCTTTGTCCTCTTTGGCCTTTTGCGGTTTTGCGGCCCCCGATGTGTGGTCAGAACCCGACTGTTCCTTCTTTACCAAAGCCTCTGCCGCGCGCACAGACAAACCACCCTTGATGATCTGTTGCGCAAGTTTCAGTGGGTCATCTGCAGGGATCAACGCGCGTGCGTGTCCCGCACTTAGATCACCACCGCGCACCATCTCAAGCACCGCTTCGGGCAGGTTCAAAAGACGTAGCAGATTTGCAATATGACTGCGGCTTTTGCCCAACGCTTCGGCCATTTTTTCCTGCGTGTGACCAAAGCGGTCCATCAGCTGCCGATATCCTGCTGCTTCTTCGATCGGGTTTAAGTCTGCGCGCTGGATATTTTCGATAATCGCAACTTCGAGAACTTCGACATCCGTAAACGACCGAACCACCACAGGCACTTCGTGCAGTTGCGCCCGCTGTGCCGCGCGCCAGCGTCGTTCGCCCGCAACAATCTCATACTGGCCCGCCGCAATGGACCGCACGATCAAAGGCTGAATGACGCCCTTTTCCTTGATCGATGCCGTCAGGTCATCCAGATCCCCTTCGGCGAACCGTTTTCGAGGCTGTTCTGGATTGGCACTGATCTGTTCGATCGGAATCATTCGTTCAGCCGCAACAGGCCCGGCATTCGGGCTTGTTTCCGCCTCTGCAACATCCGACATCAACGCAGAAAGCCCGCGCCCTAATCCTCTTTTATTCGCCATGATTGCCCCCTCACGCGACTTTTTGTCTGTTTTTCTGTATCACTTCTTCGGCCAAGGCGCGATATGCCTGCGCACCCTTGGATGCGGTATCATACGTCAGCACGGGCATCGCAAAAGACGGCGCCTCACTAACCCGTACATTGCGCGGAATACGCGTGCGAAACACCAGATCACCAAGATTATCGCGCGCGTCCTGTTCCACCTGCTGAGAAAGGTTATTACGCTGATCATACATGGTTAGAACGATGCCTTCGATCCGCAGATCTGTATTCCCATTTTGCCTGACTTCGCGGATGGTCAGCATCAGTTGCGACAAACCTTCCAGCGCGAAAAATTCGCTTTGCAAAGGGACCAAAACAGAATGCGCAGCAATCATCGCATTCACGGTCAAAAGGTTCAATGACGGGGGACAATCGATCAAAATGTAGTCTAGATTGAACGCATCCATCTGGGTTTGCCGCAACGCGTCATGCAGCAAAAAGCTGCGTTTTTCATTGGCCATAAGCTCAAGATCAGCCGAGCTTAAATCAACGGTCGCCGGAACAATCATCAAATCAGGCGTAACTGTCGGCAATACAACTGACTTCAGGTCGATGTCCTCAAGCAGTAGATCATACGTCGTGAAAGTTCGGTCCTCGACCTCGATCCCCAAACCGGTTGACGCATTGCCCTGTGGGTCCAAATCGACCACCA
Organism: Roseobacter sp.; assembly: GCA_045104955.1. Classification (GTDB taxonomy): domain Bacteria; phylum Pseudomonadota; class Alphaproteobacteria; order Rhodobacterales; family Rhodobacteraceae; genus Roseobacter. The sequence goes on along the minus strand of JBGCDB010000031.1, from coordinate 53,652 downwards.
GAACCCGCGATCCCGCTTCTGCCAAGGCAGCTGCTAGGTTGATGGTAGTCGTCGTCTTGCCAACACCGCCTTTTTGGTTGGCGACCGCAATAATTTTTGGGCCGGCGGGACGCGACAGATCAGACACGCTGTATTTCCTTTATTTCCAAAATCGCTGCTGTGGGGCTTGTTTTACTTTTATGCGCCCTCAGATCGAAAGACCACGATTCACGTGCGATTTGAACTTCTTTTTCCCACTTTTCGCCCTTGAGGAAAAACGCCGTGCCGCTTGTGCTCAAATGGCGATCAGCAAAACCCAAAAGCGCGTCTAGATCCGCCAGCGCTCGGGCAGAAAGAACATCTGCCGCGAATGCATCCATGGCTTCAACTCTCTTGGCTAAAACCTCAGCATTCAACCCCAATTCACGGATCACAGTGCGCAGAAATGCTGTTTTCCGTTGATCACTTTCAACCATCGTCACTTTGCGGTCAGGCTGTAATTCTTTGGCATAAATCGCGACGACAAGCCCAGGGAAACCCCCACCACTGCCAATATCCAGCCAAGACGTTCCCTCTGATGCAAATGGCACAATTTGTGCAGAATCCCAGATATGGCGGTTCCAGATGTCTGATATACTGGATTTAGATACCAAATTGATCTTTGGGTTCCACTTAATAAGCAAATCATGATACGTCGTCAGGCGGTCTAGTGTTTCACGTGAAACATTGTCAGGTGTCATGCGCTTTTCTTTTTCCGCAAGTGGCGCATCTTGGACAAGATCAAAGTCAACGCTGCGGGCGTTACCCCATCTACGCGACTGGCTTGCGCCAAGGTTGACGGGCGCGCCCCGTTTAACTTACTTTTCATCTCGTTTGATAAGCCCTCAATGGCATCGTAATCAAAATCATCAGGAATAACCTGCGCCTCATCCTTTTGAAGAAGCGCAATATCTTTTGCCTGGCGTTGAATATAGTTTGCATAAAGCGCTTCTCGCTCCATCTGCAACCGAATATCAGCCTCAATCGCCTCGAACCTCGCGTCCAGCGCTTGGACCGTATCAAACCCGACATCCGGGAACGCTAGAAGTTGCATCGCGGTCCGACGGCTGCCATCTTGGTTAATACGTATACCCACATCAGATGCTTGCGTTGGGGTGAATGTCGCATCTTGAAGCACTTTACGCGCTGAATCTAGTTTTTCAGCCTTGCTTGTATACGATTTTGCCCGTTGCGCACCAACACACCCCAGTGCAATCCCCAAAGGCGTTAACCTTTGATCAGCGTTGTCTGCCCGCAAAGACAACCGGAATTCTGCACGTGACGTGAACATCCGATAGGGTTCTGTCACTCCGCGAGTCGTTAAATCATCAATCATCACGCCAATATAGCTTTCTGACCGGGAGAACGTCACCGGCTCTTCACCTTTGGCAGCAAGCGCAGCATTTAACCCAGCAACAAGACCTTGGGCTGCAGCCTCTTCATATCCCGTGGTGCCATTGATCTGCCCCGCCAAGTATAAACCGGGCACATTTCGAACCCGTAACGCACTATCCAAAGCGCGAGGATCCACATAATCATATTCAATCGCATACCCAGGCTGCAGAATAACCGCTTGTTCAAGACCGAATATAGAACGCACATAATCATGCTGCACATCTTCTGGCAAAGACGTCGAAATACCGTTTGGGTACACTGTATCCGTCGTCAATCCCTCAGGCTCCAAGAAAATCTGGTGCGATTCTTTATCTTCGAACCTGACTATCTTATCCTCAATAGACGGACAGTATCGCGGGCCTACGCCATCGATATGACCCCCATACATGGCAGATCGCTGCAGGTTTTCACGAATAATATCGTGTGTCTGTGCATTTGTGTGAGTGATACCGCAAGACACCTGTCGTGCCGTCGGCCCACTAGACATAAACGAAAAAAGCGTGGGATCATCATCGCCGGGCTGATCTTCTAGTACATCCCAACGGATAGTCTTTCCGTCTAACCGCGGCGGCGTGCCTGTTTTCAAGCGACCTAAAGGCAACCCAAACGTATCGATCCGATCGGCCAATCTGACAGATGCCTTATCGCCCATGCGCCCACCAGACCGCGCCACATCTCCGATATGGATGACGCCCCGCAAGAAAGTCCCCGTTGTAAGAATGACACTTGATGCCCGAACCTCCGACCCATCATCAAGTTTAACTCCCGTGACAGCGTCGCCTTGCATGACAAAGTCAACTGCTTCTCCAATCAAAATCGTTAGATTTTCCTGTGATTCCGTGGCCTTGAGCATCTCACTACGGTAAATAGCCCGATCAGATTGTGCCCGTGGTCCCTGAACGGCCGGCCCTTTCCTACGATTTAATAATCGAAACTGAATGCCCGCCAAATCAGCAACGCGACCCATGACACCGTCCATCGCGTCAATTTCACGTACAAGATGCCCTTTTCCCAGACCACCAATGGCTGGGTTGCATGACATCACGCCGATACTATCCTTTGACAAGGTAATAAGCGCTGTAGAAACACCCATCCGGGCAGACGCATGTGCTGCCTCTGCACCCGCATGTCCACCGCCAATTACAATGACATCAAAATGTTTCACGTGAAACACTCCTCTATTTTCCTAAGCAAAAGCTGGAAAAAATTTCATCTAACAAGTTTTCGACATCGATCCGGCCCACCAGCGCTTCCAACGCTCGAATCGCAGATCTAAGCTCTTCAGACGCTATATCATATAGTTCAGGTCCCTGCTCCAGCACTTCGGATGCAGTAATTAACTGATCTAATGCGCGCGACATGGCTGTCCGGTGGCGTTCATGAGTTGCCAGCCCAGCTTCTGCTGCACGGTCTGTCAATTCAGACTGAATACGCGAAATCAATTCAGGAACACCTTGACCCGTCTTTCCGGAAATTCCCGCGCTTTTCGTATCAGCTTGATCAATTTTGGGAACCAGCCTGATATCTGATGCTTGGGGCTTTAGCAGTAATTCATCCTCGGGATCAGCAAGAAACACACGCAGGTCTGCTTGCTTGGCACGGCTTATCGCACGTTCAATTCCCATACTTTCAATTTCGTCAGTGCTATCGCGTAATCCTGCCGTATCCAAAAAGGTTACCGGCAGACCACCCAAATCCATCCGGACCTCGATAACGTCACGTGTAGTCCCAGCAATTTCTGATGTGATAGCAGCGTCTCGACCCGCCAGCCGGTTGAGCAACGTCGATTTTCCGGCATTTGGCAAACCTACCAGTGCAACCTCAAATCCGGTGCGGATTCGCTCAGCTACAAAAGACCCTGCGATCTCTTGCGTCAGATCGTTCCTCACACCTTCGAGCAAATCACGAACTTCTGGCGTTACATTTACCGGGACGTCTTCATCCGCGAAATCAATCGTCGCCTCTAACAATGCGGCGGCGCGGATTAAATCAACACGCCAACGCTCAACACGATCACCCAACGCACCAGACAGAACGCGCAACGCTTGTTTATGTTGCGCTTCGGTTTCAGCATCAATCAAATCCGCCAAGCCTTCGACTTGCGCAAGATCCAGCTTTCCATTTTCGAGCGCCCGACGGGTAAATTCACCAGGTTCTGCCAAACGCGCGTCAGACCCATCCCCAAGGACCTGTAGAACACTACGCACAACCGCGATACTACCATGTACCTGAAATTCTACCACATCCTCCCCAGTAAAACTGTGAGGCCCCTCGAAACACAGCACCAATGCATGATCTAAAAGAACGCCATCAGCATCACGCAACGCCCGAACGGCAGACCGCCGAGCACCCGGAAGGCTGCCGCACACCTTAGTCGCTACGCCATACGCAGAAACACCCGAAATACGGATCACCGAGACCCCAGCGCGACCCTGTGCCGTTGCCAGTGCAAAAATCGTTTCCATAGTTTAACCCACTGTAATTAAACAATAAGTTACGTATTCATAGAATCAAAGAAGTCCGAATTTGTCTTGGTTTGTTTCAGTTTCGAAATCAGGAATTCGATCGCGTCTGTGGTCCCCATCGGGTTCAGAATACGCCGCAGCACAAAGGTTTTCTGCAAATCAATCTTATCGACAAGCAGATCCTCTTTCCGCGTGCCAGATTTGAGGATGTCCATCGCAGGGAAGACCCGCTTGTCAGCAATCTTACGATCCAGAACGATTTCCGAGTTACCCGTACCTTTGAATTCCTCAAAGATGACTTCATCCATCCGGCTGCCTGTGTCGATCAAAGCAGTTGCGATGATCGTCAAAGACCCGCCTTCTTCGATGTTCCGCGCCGCACCAAAGAACCGTTTGGGCCGCTGCAGGGCGTTGGCATCCACACCACCCGTCAAAACCTTACCGGAGGAAGGCACAACGGTATTGAACGCACGCCCAAGGCGCGTGATTGAATCAAGCAAGATCACAACATCACGTTTATGTTCCACCAGACGCTTGGCTTTTTCGATCACCATGTCCGACACAGCCACGTGACGTGTCGCGGGTTCATCAAAAGTAGAAGAGACAACTTCGCCTTTGACGGACCGCTGCATGTCGGTGACTTCTTCAGGCCGTTCATCAATCAGCAGAACGATCAGATAGCATTCGGGGTGGTTCCGTTCGATCGAATTGGCAATATTTTGCAAAAGAACCGTTTTACCTGTCCGTGGCGGCGCCACAATCAAAGACCGTTGGCCTTTCCCGATCGGTGCCACAAGATCGATGATGCGGGACGACCGATCTTTGACCGTCGGATCTTCTGTTTCCATCGTCAGACGTTCATCAGGATAGAGCGGCGTCAGGTTTTCAAAAGCCACCTTGTGTCGCGCCTTTTCCGGCTCTTCAAAGTTGATCTGCGTAACACCCAACAGCGCAAAATAACGTTCGTTGTCATCTGGCGCTTTGATGATCCCGTCAATCGTATCCCCGGTGCGCAGTGAATATTTGCGAATCATTTCCGGCGATACATAAATATCATCTGGACCAGGCAAGTAATTGGCTTCGGGTGATCGCAGAAAGCCAAACCCGTCCTGTACGACCTCTAGCACACCGTCCCCAGAGACTTCCCAACCCTCATCCGCACGTTCCCGCAGGATTTGGAACATCATCTCGCCCTTGCGCATAGTTGATGCGTTTTCAATCTCAAGGTCTTCGGCCATCGACAGCAAGTCTTTAGGGCTTTTACGCTTCAGATCGGCAAGGTTCAGTTTTTCGGATACAGCGGTTGTATCAGTCGTGTCATTTGTCATGGAAATACCCAAGGTCAGCCCCGCGTTTCAGCGTGCTGACGTAAGTTTACAATTTTCAATTCTGCGCCATCCCCGGACGGGGTGGTAGCTGACGTGTAAGCGCCCAGCTACGGTGAGTCAATCAATTCAGAATTTTACAACCACTGAAAGCACGATCAAAATCATCAACAAAGTGGGCACTTCGTTCATCATCCGGTATTGCCGCCCGGTCAATTTATTCTCGCCAGAAATGAATTCTTTCCGCCGCAATCCCAGCCAATGGTGAAACCATGTCATGCTCAAAACGCCCGCAGCTTTCGTCCAGGGCCAGACCATCGACCAATCCACGATCCCCGGTGTAAAAACCAAACACAGACCCAGCACCCAAGTGACAATCATGGCGGGGTTCATAATCGCCCGCAGCAACCGTCTTTCCATGACTTGGAACATGTCATGGGTGGAGCCTGACTGACCCACTTGCTCCACATGATAGACGAACAAACGCGGTAAGTAGAACAAACCCGCCATCCACGCGATGACTGCCATAATGTGAAATGCCTTTATCCAAGGATAGGCGTCAGAAAGCAGGTCGGTCATCGTGTTCTCCGTTCTCGGGCCCACCTTATAAATAAAATAAGTAAGATAAAGAGATGATGATTAAGTAGCGTGGCCAATTTCTGTGGATTAATGAATTCTCAACGATTTAAACCCCAAGGGAAAACTATCTTCCCAGATCTTCACAGAATCTTAATAAACAGTATTAATCATTTAAAAACAGTTGTTTATAGTAAACCCTGCATAAAAAACTGCGCATATCTTTGTGTATAACTCAGGGGAAGAACACTTGTTCACAGATCTTTTTTATCCTTATCCGGGGGGGCGTAAAAAACAGATATTAACCTCTGGGTCTTTGTGCCACGGTGCACTTGCGAAATCCCACTGTTTTGCCCAGAACCAATCCCTAATAAATCCTTAAAGATGCACACAGGGTTACCCACATGACGCAGCCTCTTATTCTTGCATCCGGTTCAGAAATCCGGGCGCAGCTGTTGCAGCAAGCTGTCGTTCCTTTCACCGTTTCCCCCGCACGTGTTGATGAGGATACGATAAAACAATCGCTCTTGGCAGAGCAAGCATCCCCGCGTGATATTGCCGACACATTGGCAGAAATGAAGGCGCGAAAAGTCAGCGAGAAAAACCCCGGTGCTTTGGTATTGGGATGTGATCAGGTTTTAGATCATCGTGGCGTACTATTGTCGAAACCTGAAACCGAAGAAGAGGCAACCGCGCAGCTGATACAATTGCGCGGGGATCGACACACGTTATTGTCCGCCGCTGTTATTTGCGAAGAGGGTAAACCTATTTGGCGTCATATTGGCGTTGTTCGGTTGCGGATGCATGATGTGTCGGATGCGTATATTTCGGACTATGTTGGCCGAAATTGGGACAGCATCCGCAATTCTGTGGGCTCGTATAAACTAGAAGAAGAGGGAGTGAGATTGTTTTCCCGCATCGACGGTGATTATTTCACAGTACTTGGGCTGCCATTGCTTGAGCTGTTGTCCTATCTCACCCTGCGCGGAGACCTGAAAAGATGAGCGAGATTAAAATTCCTCTGGCGGGGGTCATCGGTTCACCCATCGCGCATTCCAAATCACCACAGTTGCATGCGCATTGGCTGCGCACCTACGGGGTTAAGGGATTTTATGTGCCGATGGACGTGGCCTCGGCTGATTTGGCGAATGTCCTGCGGACCTTACCAACGATGGGTTTTGTTGGGGTCAACATAACGATTCCACACAAAGAAACGGTTCTCGGCATCGCTGATCTGGTGACGGATCGGGCAACGCTTATCGGGGCTGCCAATACGCTTATTTTTCGCAAAGATGGCAAAATTCATGCGGATAATACGGATGGGTATGGGTTTTTGGAAAACCTGCGCGCCGGCGCACCTGACTGGCAGGCCAGTGCAGGTCCAGCGGTTGTATTAGGTGCAGGAGGTGCTGCGCGCGCAGTCATCGTCGCATTGTTGGGTGCCGGCGTGCCCGAAGTTATTTTGTCGAACCGCACACGCGCACGGGCAGAAAAGCTGCAATCTGATTTTGGCAACCGGGTCCGCATCGTTGATTGGGTGCAAGCCGGCAATATTCTAGAAGAAGCCGCCTTGGTCGTGAACACGTCATCTTTGGGTATGGTTGGTCATGCAGAAATGCGCGTGCCCCTGGACGGGTTGAAACCCGGAACGATCGTCACCGATCTGGTCTATAATCCGTTGCAAACGAAACTGTTGCAAACAGCCTCGGAAATGGGGTGCGTGACAGTCGATGGATTAGGGATGTTATTGCATCAAGGTGTGCCCGGGTTCGAGCGATGGTTCGGTCCTCGTCCGGAAGTGAACGCGGCAACACGCGACGCGGTGTTGCGGTGACCTTCAAATTGGGGCTCACCGGGTCCATCGGGATGGGAAAATCAACGACGGCCCAGATGTTTGTCGCCGAAGGTTGCGCGTTATGGGATGCGGATGCGGCTGTGCACCGGTTATATGGCGTGGGCGGCGCCGCTGTCGCGCCGCTCGCTGCGCTGTTTCCAGATGCAGTGAGGGATGGTGCTATATCTCGGGATGTTTTGCGCAACATCATCGGCCATGACCCCGCTGCGTTGAAGCGGATCGAAGCGATTGTGCATCCACTGGTCGCCGCCGATAGGGAAAAATTCTTAACGGACACGCAAGCAGACATCACCGTTTTGGATATTCCTTTGTTGTTTGAAACTGGCGGAAACACAGCGATGGATGCGGTTGTATGTGTCTCTATCTCAGCGGAAGAGCAACAAAAGCGTGTGTTGGCGCGCGGAACGATGACCGCCGCACAGTTCGAGCAAATCAGAGAAAAACAGATGCCAAACGAGGCAAAAGCGGCTCAATCGGATTATGTGATTGTGACGGATACAGTTGAACATGCTCAAGCGCAGGTTAAACATGTGGTCCAGACGATAAGGGGGGCTTTGACCAATGCGTGAGATTGTACTTGATACGGAAACCACCGGATTTGACCCGGAATCAGGTGACCGGATCGTAGAAATTGGCGCTGTTGAGTTAATGGGTCACATGGCGACGGGCAAAACATACCATCAATACATTAATCCAGAACGCAACATGCCCGATGAGGCCTTTCAAGTGCACGGTCTAGGGGACGAATTTCTGAGTGACAAACCAAAGTTCGCACAGGTTGGTCAGGCTTTTCTTGATTTCATTGGCGATGCCAAGCTGGTCATCCATAACGCAGCCTTTGATATCAAATTCCTGAATGCAGAATTGAAATGGATGGGCTTGCCGCAAATCCCGTGGGAGCAGGCCATCGATACATTGGTCATCGCACGTAAGCGGTTCCCGGGGTCGCCCGCGTCCCTGGATGCTTTGTGTCGTCGTTTCAATATCGACAATTCATCGCGGACCCTGCACGGCGCGCTTCTTGATAGTGAGATATTAGCAGAGGTTTATCTGGAACTGATTGGCGGTCGGCAGCCTGATTTTGGATTGTCGAACCAATCGTCAAAATCCGGTGGCACAGGCGGTGATGAATGGGTGCCGCGCCCGCGCCCTACGCCACTTCCAAACCGTATTTCGGAAAAAGAAGCCGCCGCCCACGCTGAATTCATAGCAAAACTGGGCGACGACGCTGTTTGGGCAAAACCTTAAATCAGGCGTCCATTTTAGGTGTTTCGGCCGCTTGACGGCGCGCGATTTCATTGCGGTAAAGCGACAAGAAATCGATGTTTTCAAGGTTCAGCGGCGGAAAGCCACCGTCACGTGTCACATCGCTGACAACCCGGCGCAGGAATGGAAAAATCATCCGTGGGCATTCAATCATCAAGAAAGGATGCAGCTGTTCTTCGGCTATGTTTTCGACGTGGAAAATGCCGGTGTAGTCAATTTCAAGCACGAAAAGCGTGGCATCGCCGTCTTTGGCTTTGGATGTCACGTTCAGTTTGATCGAGCTTTCGTATTGGTGTTCAACGTTGCGCTTTTTTGCATCAAGGTTCACCTGAACCTGTACGTCGGGTGTCACATCTGCCGGCGCGCCTTTTTGCGCCATGATGTTTTCAAATGACATATCTTTGATGAATTGGCCCAGAACCCGCATTGTCGGGGCTTGAGGCTGTGCAGCGGCTTGGGGTTTTGCGTCTTCTTCGGCCATTATACGCTCCTGTGAATTTAGATTGGCGTCGGCTTAACACCTTGTGCCACAGGCCTCAATGGTCCGCCCAACCAGAGGGCTTTTTGTTTTCGTTCGAGTTTTCTTTTACCTCCGAGTATTCTGCATCAATGATGTCGCCACCCGGACCGCCGCGATAGGGGCCTGATTGTTGTGGCCGGGGCCCGGTGTCAAATGTTTGGACGTTGATCCGTGCTTTGATGGCGCGAAATGCACTGGCGCGAACACCGGGCACCAGCAGCAAAAACCCGATCGCATCCGTAAAAAACCCTGGTGTCAGCAATAAAGCACCAGAAAAAAGAATCATCGCGCCATGGGCCAGAGGTTCTGTTGGGTCCTGCATCTCGTTGAACGAGGTTTTGACCTGCCCCAACGCCAATGCGCCCTGATTCCGCACAAGAATCGTGCCTAATATGGCGGTTGCGACGACTGTTGCCAGTGTCCAGCCCAAACCAATGGCACCGCCGATTTGGATAAACAGCGTGATTTCAATCAGCGGAACCGCGAGAAAGGCGATAAACAGCCACATTTTGATACTTCCTTTCGTGCGACCTACGGTGGACTTGCCGAGGTCGTGACCCTACATAAGGCCTCTGACGACTTGTTTCCATATTTTGCCTGATACGAGGTTCCTATGAATTCGCCCTTATTACAGCTTCTGGTGCTTGCCGGTATCGCTGTTTTCTTGATTCTTCGTTTGAAAAACGTGTTGGGAACCCGAGATGGGTTTGAACCGGGGCCGTCTCAGACGCCGATGGCCGATGCTGGACCCACGCGGGATTTCGAAGTGATCGAAGGCGGGCCGGATTTGGATATTACCGACCACGTCGATGAAAACAGCCCGGCTGCCCATGCATTGGCTGATATGAAACGTCTGGAGCCCAGCTTTAGCGTCACCGAATTTTTGGGTGGTGCTCGTGGGGCATATGAGATGATCGTCATGGGGTATGAGAATGGCGAGTTGGATAACATTCAGCCCTTCTTGGCCGAAGACATATACGACTCATTTGTGGACGGCGTCGCCGCCCGCGAAGACCAAGGGCTGACGATTGACGCAAACTTCATCGGTGTCCGAGAGATGAGCCTGGTGGATGCCACGCTGGACCCCGACACGAACGAGGCTGAACTGACGATCCGCTTTACCGGAGAGCTGACATCTGCCGTGCGCAATAGCGAAGGCGAGATCATCGAAGGCAGTCTGACGGATGTGAAGCGCCAGAAAGACACGTGGATATTCTCGCGCGATATGGGAACGGACGATCCAAATTGGATTTTGGTCTCAACAGACGGGTAAGCGCGGCCCTTGCGGTCGCTTGGTGTGCGGGGCTTTCATTGATGAATAGCCCTGCCCTTTCCGACACGACCATCACGGTTCTCGATTTCGAACAATTGGACGGCTGGGCCGCGGACGATCACGCCGCGGCTTTTAACACGTTCCGAAGTACGTGTTTTGATCTGGACGACCCCGATTGGCAGTCGATTTGCGCCTACGCCACAGATGCGCCGGACCCAAAGGCATTTTTTGAAATGCTCTTTCGCCCCGTTCTGATCGAAGACGGCAAAGATGCGCTTTTCACTGGCTATTTTGAACCAGAGTTGAATGGCGCGCTGCGCCCGGGTGGAAAGTACCGATATCCGCTTTACAAAATGCCCCCTGAAGCAAAAGGCGTGTCGCAATGGTTTAGCCGCCGGGAACTGCTGGAGCAGGGCAAACTCGAAGGGCGCGGGCTTGAGATCGCATGGGTTGATGACCCGGTCGAGAAGTTCTTTCTGCAAATCCAAGGATCCGGTCGCGTGAATTTACCCGATGGGTCCAAGCTGCGGGTAGGGTATGGTGGCAAAAACGGCCATGAATACCGGTCAATTGGCCGAGAGCTTGTCCGTCGCGGCGTGTTCCAGCCCCATCAGGTCAGCGCGCAGGTGATCAAAAACTGGGTGCGTCGGAACCCAGCAGATGGGCGCGAATTGCTGATGCATAACCCGTCTTACGTTTTTTTCCGCGAAGTCAGCGAAGTGCCCGCCCATCTTGGCCCTTTGGGTGCGATGAACAGATCAGTCACCACCCTGCGCAGTATCGCGGTTGATCCAGCGTTCGTGCCATTGGGTGCGCCAGTCTGGATCGAAAAAGACGGCAAAAACCCCATGCGCCGTTTGATGATCGCGCAAGATACCGGGTCTGCGATCAAAGGGGCGCAGCGCGCTGATGTATTCTTTGGCACCGGCGATGATGCGGGCCGTGCTGCGGGTCGGCTCAAAGACCCCGGCCGCATGGTTGTTCTGCTGCCTATTCAACGGGCCTATGCTATGGTGCCGGATGTCACGCCATGAGCAAGCGCAAACTCCGCCCAGATGAGCTTGAGCTTTGGCAACAAGTCGCGGCAAAAACCGAACGGATGCACAGAACGCAAACATCCGCGCCAGAGGTCTATCAATCTCAGCCAAAAAGGCCTGTGTCAGAGCCGAAAAAACCGATAACGCTGGATGGGAAAAACCCACCCAAACCAGTTACACGCAAGATCAGTTATAACCTTGCGCCGTCCTTGCCCGACCAGCTGCAAAAAGCGCCGGTACAGATGGACAAAAAGACTTATAGCAAAATGAACCGCGGTAAGGTCAAACCCGAAGGGCGGATTGACCTGCACGGCATGACGATGGACCGCGCGCATGGTGCGCTGACCCAGTTTATTATGTCATCACATAGGTCGGGCAGGCGTTTGGTCTTGGTGATCACGGGCAAAGGCAAAAACCGGGATGAAGGTGGCCCGATCCCTGTGCGGCATGGGGTACTGCGCCATCAAGTGCCACAATGGTTAGGGCAACAGCCGCTTAAATCTGTGGTGATGCAGGTGAGCCAAGCGCACGCTAGCCATGGCGGCGGCGGTGCGTATTACGTTTATCTTAGGCGGCATCGCTAGGCAGATCACGTTGGTAGCGTAAAATACCCGCACCCGCCAAAATGGCACTTACAAAGTAAAACACCGCAATCGGGATCATTTGACCGGGAAAATCAACACCCCAATCAATGAACATGCCCGTAATACCAGGCCCAATAGCTGATCCAAACACCATCAATGCAGCCGCAGCAGCTTTTATCGCACCCAGATGTTTTGTGCCGTAGAAAACCGCCCAAAACGCTGTTGTGGCCGTGCCCTGCATGCCTTGCCCGATCCCAAAGATGACAAGGCCGACGCCAGCCATGAAAATTGTATCGGCATAAGCCAACACCAGAAATGACACTCCAAAAGGTAGCAGTTGAATAGGGACAATCCATTTCACGCCATATCGGTCAATCGCCCAGCCGGTGATAAAGGTGAATGCAATTGTGGTCAGGGTAAACACAGGCATCAAAGCCACGTATGACGTCAGGCTCCACCCTTTTACCTCGGTCAGGTGCACCTGTTGAAAAAACAGCGCCGTACCCCATGCCGCAGGACCTAAAACCAAAGGGATCATCATGTAAAACAACGGATGACTTAACAGATCTGCGCGTGACCAATGCCGCCCGTGCATGCCAAGGCTTTGTGTGGTTTCGGCCATGGATTGTGGCGTGCGTTCCTGACGCAGCAGAATTTGCATAAGAGGGATCAGCGCCAGAACGCAGATCGCCGCAACGATCCAAAGGTTGTGCCAGTCTGTCACAGCCAGAAGAGCCACAAAGATAATTGGTAAAACTGCTTGCCCCACTGCAAACCCCATCGAGGCAAGCGATATTGCACGCCCCCGCGTTGCGATAAACCAGCGCGACATGGCCACAGCACCTAGCTGAGACATCATCCCCTGCCCCATAAGGCGTAAAAAATAGATCACAAAGATCAGCAAAAACCCGTTTGGCACCAAGGCCATCGCCCCACAGGCCAGCGCCAGCAATATCATGACCCACAACGACAACTGTCGGACACGAAACCGATCTGTCAACGCACCTGCCCAGATCATTGTGATCGCCGACAGTGTGGTGCCAATGGTATAAACACCGCCCCACGCCCCGTCTGTCAGGGAAAACGCGCCTTTAATCTCGGCCGCGAACAGCGAAATAAAATAGGTCTGCCCAAAGGACGACCCAAAGCACAGCAAAAACCCCGCCAACAGGAACAGTCGATTTTCAGCAAGAAAGCGGAGATACCCCATACCAGAGGTGTCGCAGGGGTTTTCTGGTTTGGGAAGCGTTAAAGCACGTAGCGGCTGATATCTGTGGATTTCGTGAGCGCGCCAAGGTTGTCATCGACGAATTTTGCATCGACCACGATTTCTTCGCCGCTGCGATCCGGCGCGTTGAAGGACAATTCTTCGAACACGCGTTCCATTACAGTATACAACCTGCGCGCTCCGATATTTTCGACCGATTGGTTCACTTCGGCGGCGATTTTCGCCAAGGCTGCGATGCCTTCGTCCGTAAAGCTAACGGTGACCTGTTCAGTGCCCATCAATGCGGTGTATTGCAAAGTCAGCGCGTTGTCTGTTTCTGTCAGAATACGCACAAAATCTTCTTCGGTCAGCGCGCGCAATTCGACGCGAATGGGCAAGCGGCCTTGAAGTTCCGGTAATAGATCGGACGGCTTTGCGATATGAAACGCGCCCGAGGCGATAAACAGGATGTGGTCGGTTTTGATCGGCCCATGTTTCGTCGAAACGGTGGTACCTTCGATCAAGGGCAACAAATCGCGCTGCACCCCTTCGCGGCTGACATCTGCGCCGCGTGCGTCGGATCGCGCGCAGACCTTGTCGATTTCGTCCAAGAACACGATTCCATTCTGTTCGACCGCTTCGATCGCTGCCCGGTTCACGGTTTCATCGTCCAGCAGTTTGTCGGCCTCTTCGCCGATCAGCACCTCATAGCTTTGGGCTACGGTCAGTTTTTTACGGGTGGTACGACCGCCCAAGGCTTTGCCAAAGATATCGCCAAGGTTCATCATGCCCATGTTTCCGCCGGGCTGGCCGGGAATATCCATCATCGGGAACGGGCTTGAGGTATCAGCCACATCCAACTCAATGATGGTATCGTCCAATTCCCCTGCTTTTAGCTTTTTGCGAAACATCTCGCGGGTGCCTTCGCGCGCATCTTCCCCGGCGATGGCAGATATCACGCGTTCTTCGGCAGCTTTGTGGGCGTTGGTTTTCACGTCGTCGCGCATATATTCGCGGGTCTCGTTGATCGCCACATCCACAAGATCGCGAATGATCTGTTCTACATCGCGTCCGACATAGCCCACTTCGGTAAATTTTGTCGCCTCAACCTTCAGAAACGGCGCACGCGCCAGTTTCGCCAAGCGGCGCGAGATTTCGGTTTTGCCCACACCTGTGGGCCCGATCATCAGGATATTTTTGGGATACACCTCGTCACGCAGGTCGTCGCCCAATTGTTTGCGGCGCCATCTGTTGCGCAAGGCAACGGCAACAGCGCGCTTGGCATCCTTTTGTCCAATGATGAAACGGTCAAGTTCTGAAACAATTTCGCGGGGGGTGAGGTCAGTCAAAGGTCTATCCTAGTCTCATTTGTTACAAGGGATGTAAGGATCAGGGGCGAAATGGGCAACCATGAACACGAAATGATCCAGCATTATCACGTGGACGAGAGGTCTCTGTTTAAAATGCGCAAAGGGCGTACCTTTAATGCATCGCAACGGAAAACAAATTGGAGACCACACATGGACCGCCGCGCTTTTCTTAATCTTGCCCTGACGGCCAGCGCCGCCACCCTCGTGACCCCTGCTTTTGCCGGTGGCCATGGTCGTGTCGCAACCTTTACCAAGAAAAACAGCTATGCCGTATCGGGCCGCGCTGAAATTGCCAAAAAAGGGAACGGATATGTCGTGAACCTGCTGGATGATTTCAAATTTGCTGGCGCACCTGATCCTAAAATCGCGCTGGGCAAAGATGGATATGACAAAGATACCCTGATGGGTCTGCTGAAATCAAATTCAGGCGCGTCCAGCTACGAAGTCCCCGCTGGGATCAACCCTGATGAGTATAACGAGGTTTGGGTCTGGTGCGAAAAGTTCAATGTGCCGTTGGCTGTCGCAAAATTTTGACCTGATGTGTCTCTAATACGAGACAAAAGAGCCGCTGCGCCTTTCCTCGGGGCCAGCGGCTTTTTCGTATTTAGACTGATGGTGGCAGGCGATGTTTGGGGATAAACCCCGGCAGCACGCCTAGCAAAGCCGCGCGTATACGTTCCCATCTGGCGCCCAAAACCACCAGAAAAACACCCAAGGCAAAGACGGTGAACACAGCACTTTGCGCATCAAACACCGTATTGCTTAGGATCACGATGTATCCAATTGCGGCAATCAAGAATGACCGGCGGTCGATGATAATCGCGACCAATGCAACACAAGTGAGCAAGACGATCAGCAACAGGTTCGACCCACCTGCATCTGCGTCCAGCAAGCTAAGCGCGATGGTATTGACCAAAGCGGGGGCTGCGATGACGTGCAACCAGAACCCATTGGCTGCGCGCCGCGTAACCCGGTGAGGGTCTGACATGTCAAAGGCCATCGCGATGACAAACACTATGATGCCCAAACCCAGCGTAATGAGGGCAAAAGGCCCATCTGCTGATAGCAAAAACAAATCGCGTGTGGTGTCGGGCGCGCCATTGCTATTGCCCGCAATCAGGATTGAGATGCCGAAAGCGGCCAATGCGATAATCGCCAATGCAAAAGGCACCCGGAACCGGAACCAGAATATCAGCAACGAAAAGGTCGCCAAAGCCAAAGGCAGCGGTAGGCTGCTGTTATCGCCTTGGGCGACCATGAAAACTTCGGATAGGGCACCCGAAAACCCATAGGCGGCGTTGGTGGCGAACATCACCGACAGCGCGATAGCCGGGGCCACCATGCGCCGGATACGGATGAAGTATTCCGCCAAGCCCCAGAGCACGACCGCCCCGATTAGGCTTGAGATCATCAACACGTTTTTCACAGCCGACAGGTTTTCGACGATGCCAAAGGTGACAATGCCGATCCACCCGACACTCAGGATGGCCAGTCCGATAACGATGAAAATCTCGTTGAAGCCTTTGAACAGCTCAAACGGTTCATCGCCCGGATCAAGGTTCTCACGCGCGCCGCGTCTGCTATCTGACAAGGAAATAAGGGCTGCCGCCTGCGCTTCGGTTACGATACCGGCGCCAACGGATGCACGAAGATCGTCGCGGTCGATCATCCGCTGATTTTCTCGACCGTCAGATTGCCATTGGTATAGACGCAAATGTCTGACGCAATAGCCATCGCATCGCGGGCCACGCCTTCGGCGTCACGGTCGCTGTCCATCAAACCCCGCGCGGCGGCCAGTGCGTAATTGCCGCCCGACCCAATCGCAGCCACATCGTGTTCGGGTTCTAAAACATCGCCTGCACCGGTAATCACAAAGATATCTTTGCCATCTGATACGATCAACATCGCCTCAAGCTTTTGCAGGTATTTGTCTGTCCGCCAGTCTTTGGCCAATTCGACACTGGCGCGGGCAAGTTGACCGGGGGTGGCTTCTAATTTGACCTCTAACCGTTCCAACAGTGTAAAGGCATCGGCGGTCGAGCCGGCGAACCCTGCGACCACATCAAACCCACCCGGTGACAAGCGGCGCACTTTGCGTGCGGTGCCTTTTATCACGGTCTGGCCCAAGGATACCTGACCGTCGCCTGCGATCACGACCTCGCCGCCCTTTTTCACGCCAATGATTGTTGTGCCATGCCAACCGGGGAATTCTTCGCGCGTCATTTGCGTGTCTCCTGTGTCTTTCGGGCTTTATATGGCGCGCGGGCGCAAGTCACACAAGGGCGCAGTGAGAATCCAACGCTGAGTGGTTCAAATGAAAAAAGGACGCCACATCGGGCGTCCCTTGTCGTCTTGTACGTTGAAAAAGCTTAGATGCTGTCTTCGATCCAGCTTTGCAGGGCAGCTTTGGGCTTTGCGCCTGCCATGTTCGATACAACCTGGCCATCTTTGAAGATAAACAGCGCAGGGATCCCGCGCACACCCATCTGAGCAGGGGAATTCGGGTTTTCGTCCACGTTCACTTTGACGATTTTGACTTTACCGTCCATTTCGGCGGACAGCTCTTCGAGCGATGGTCCAATTTGTTTACAAGGGCCACACCATTCAGCCCAGAAATCCACCACAACGGGGATGTCGGAATTTTTCACTTCGGCGTCGAACGTATCGTCCGTGACAGCAAGGGTGGCCATTGAAGTTCTCCTAAAGGCTATGCTTGAGCGATGAACCTAAGTAGCTGATGCAGGCGCGTCAAGATATGGCGTGTTTTGTAACACATCCCTCACGATGTCGTGCGGGAGCGGCATCAGCGTACATGTGTTTGTCCATACAATAGCGGTATCAATCCGGCGATCTGGATAGATTTGTTCAAGGGCATAAGCGTAAGCCCCCATTTGCCGTAAAATACCTTCGGGGCAGCCCTTGGGCGTGCTGGGAACGGTCTGGTTGGTTTTGAAATCTACCGCCAGCACGCTTTCATCGGTAACAATCAAACGGTCGATGATGCCTTGCAGCATCGCCGTACCGAACTGAGCGGTGATTGCCACTTCGCTTAGCGTGTTTTTGTCAAACAAATGTGCCAAAGTCGGTGTGCGCAATACGGCGCGGGCCTCGTCCAAAGCAGATTGGCTGTCATTGCTGTCATCGGGCATTAGGCTTTCGATGATTATGGGCCATTTTTCTTGCGGGGCTGCAGACAGATGCTCCAGAAAATGATGCACCAAGGTACCGTATGCCTTGGCGGTTTCTTCGTCGCGACCCGCCTCGCCCGCCATTGCTTTGGCGCCGCCCAGATCAGAAGGTGACACGGTTTTGCCGGTTTCAATCCAAGGTGCCGCAGGCTGCAAGAAACAGGCGTCCAGCACGACATCTGGTTCAGGTTTTTCATCTTGTGGCGTGTCCGGCAGCGCGTCCCAATCCCCGTGGCTGAACCGTTTGATCGTCTGGCCGTAAGCGTCGACAGACCCTGCACCCAATTGCGTCAACGCAGCATCCACCAGCTGATACCAACTATCGTTGTTTTTTGACAAGTCACCACCCGCAGCAACGATCAGCCACTTTTCCGCCCGTGTTAGAGCCACATATAACAGTCGCAAGCGTTCTTCGACCTGCGCTTGCTTCATCGTTGCGACAGCGGTGTCCATAGCGGGCGGCATTTCATCGGCGCTGGCTTTCCAAACTGGTGTCGCGTCGACTTTGATGATGTCATCTGTGATTTTAATGTCGCGTTTTCCGGTATCAGGCAGGATCACGATCGGTGCTTCCAACCCCTTGGCGCCATGTACTGTCATCACGCGAATTTGGTTGGATGCACTATCAATCTGACGTTTTATTTCCAGATCGTCGGTTTCCATCCAAACCAAAAATCCGGTGAGGCTGGGCACCGCGTTGCGCTCATAGGCCAGCGCTTGGGACAACAGCGCGTTGATGCCGTCTTCGGCCTCTTTTCCCAGACGCGCCAGCAGATGTCTGCGGCCTTTATGACGGGTCAAAATACGTTCAATCAGATCATAAGGGCGCAGGAAGTCCATACTGTCGCGCAGGTCTTTGATCATGGCGCTGGTTTGCGGAAAGTCTTCTTTGCGGTCGCGCAGTGCTTCCCAAAGGTAGGTTTGTGTCCGCTTGTGCGCCAGGTCAAAAATGTCTTGTTCGGACCAGCTGAACAACGGTGATCTAAGTGCCGAGGCAAGCGCCAAGTCATCTTCTGGCACAGCTAAAAACGACAGCAACGCTGCAAGATCACGCACTGCTAATTCGCCGCCAACCTTTAGCCTGTCGGCGCCTGCGATGGGCAGATCATGCTTTTTGCAAGCTTCTATTATCTTAGTGAAAAGCTTTGAGTTTCCCTGCCGGCTTTGCACGAGGATCAGAAAGTCACCTGCCCGTACCGGTCGCTTTGTCTGTCCGTCTTCCCCATCGACGGGAATCGTCTCACCACGCGAAATCATCGCTTTGATCTGCGATGCAATCTGGTTGGCAAGAATAACACTGTGATGTTGCGCGCTGACGCGGTCCAGCGGATCATACCAAGCGCCTGGTTCTTCGTTGGGTTGTTTTTCTACCAAGGGCCACAAATCAACACGACCGGGCAGCTTCTGCTTAAAGGCGATATGGTTTGCGTCCGGGGTAAAGCCGGCTTCATCCTGTCCTGTGAATGTCTTGTCCACCAGATCAAGAATGGCCGATGATGAGCGAAACGAATACTTCAAAGTCCGGCTTTGAAAATCGCGTTCGACCGCTTTGTATTTTGCGTCAAATTCGGACTGCATACGGTCAAATTCACGCGGATCAGCCCCTTGGAACGAATAAATCGACTGTTTTTTATCACCAACAACAAAAATGGTGCGGTTTTCCTCGCGCGCACCCTGCCCGCTTGTAAATTCTGCCGCGAGTTTGCGGATCACATCCCATTGCGCGGGGCTGGTGTCTTGCGCCTCGTCCACCAGGATATGATCGATGCCACCATCAATACGGAACAAGACCCAAGCTGCCACCCTTTCATCATTCAATAGTGCACGGGCCCGGTCGATTAGATCGTCAAAGTCGAGCCACCCGCGTAGGGTCTTTGTCTGCGCATAAAGCGGCAGGAATTTCGCGGCAAAGCGGTGCAACGCGTGGGTTTTTTGTGCGGCGCTCAGCGCCAGTCGCGCGCTCCGAGCAGATTCGATCCGACCCATGAAATCATCAAGCTGCGCTTCGATATGTTTTAAAGATGCGCGCGCGGCTTTTGTCGGTGTTGGGCGCGAAGTCGTTCCCACCTTTGCTTGATGTGCACTATCGCCCGATCCATTTAGAAAAACGGACTCTAACAAAGGTAAAGCGCTGAAATTTAGAACTGGTATTGCTGCCAGCTTCGCTGCTAATTTAGGATCGGTTTTGCCAGTTACCTGCATCACCGGGATGATCTGATCCAGCAGGTCCTGTTCACCACCCAGAAAGACTGATGCTTCGATATCTTGAATACTTAGATCGCCAGGTTGATCGAACAGCGCTAGCGTGTCATCCCATGTCAGCGGATTGGCAAAACCTTCACGGTGCTTGACAATAGCTTGCGTCAGTTTGCCGAAATCCTCACCGGTGTAATGTAACGCCAGATCTGAGATAAGCGCGGCATCGTCACCTTCGGCCATAGCATCGACAATCTCTGCGCGCAGCAAATCAGCAGCGCGTTCTTCGATTTCCTTGAACTGAGGGCTGACTTCGGCCTCAAGCGGGAAGCGTCGCAACAAGGACGCACAGAAAGAGTGGATTGTCTGAATTTTCAGTCCGCCGGGCGTCTCAATGGCGCGGGCAAAAAGGGTTCGTGCCTGACGCAGCAGTGCAGCATCAATGTGACCCGGCACACCCAGTTCGTTCAGCTTGGCCACCAGTGTTTGATTGTCCAGCATCGCCCATTCGCCAAGGCGTTTGAACAGGCGGTTTTGCATCTCGGAAGCGGCGGCCTTGGTGTAGGTCAAACATAGAATGTGCTGTGGTTCGACCTTGGCCAGAAGCAAGCGGGCCACCCTGTCTGTGAGAACACGTGTTTTGCCCGAACCGGCATTTGCGGCCAGCCAAGTCGACACATCAGGCCGTGCTGCGCTGACTTGTGCTTGGGTCGCATCGTCGCGCGGGCTCATGTCAGATCCTCTGGGTTTGGATCATCCGTTACGTCCCATTCCCCGAAACGTGACAGCAAATCGTAGTCGCTTGCGAACCCGTCCTGTTGCATGACACGTCGCGCGGTAAACCCTTGATCAGGGGCGCGGTAAGCGTCGATCAGGGCGCGCAATTCGGACAGTATCTGTGTGGGTGGTTCATCCTCCAAGGGTGCGGATGTTTCTTCCATTTTCGACCCTAAACCAATGAATATAGCCTCTACTACATGGTTTGGGCCTAGTTTTTCGAAGGCGCCTTCTTCGACCATGGCCGCTTCGATCAAGAGCTGTTTGTCGAATTTCTTTTGTTGCGGTTTGGTAGGCACGTTGCCGGTTTTGTAATCATAGATCAGGATGTTACCGGCGTCGTTTTTGTCCATCCGGTCGGCACGTGCTGTAAGGGTAAAATCGATGTCGGGCCAGTGCATGCGCCCTTTGGCGTCATCCTCAAAGGCGATAGGGGTTGCAATGATCTGGCGGGATTTTTCATTGGCGACGAACCAGTCTGATATTCTGTTGAGCCGTGCAAGCCAAAGCGCCCGTGCTGCAGGCCATGGTACGTTCTGATCCAGAATATCGCGTGCCATGTTTTGCAACATGTCAGCAGACAGTGCGCCGGGGTCCGATAGGGTGCGGCGCACGAAAGCTTCCATCACGTCATGGGAAATGATGCCGCGTGACAAAGCGTCTGGGTTTTGCACCAAGGGCCCAAGTTTACGCAACCGCAGTATGTGTTTGGCATAAATCGCGTAGGGGTCGCGGATGAGATGTTTGATGTCTGTCACGGCCATTTGTCGTGGTCGGGCACCATCCGGCGGGCGGGGAGAAGGGCGTTTAGCAGGCGGTACATCGATAACTTTTTCGAAGTGTTCGGCTTTGCGTAACCAATCATGGCCGCGCGCTTTCATCTGATGCAAAAGCGCGGGGCCCTGTTGCGAACCAAGGCCATCCAGAAGATTGCAGAGCCGGTTCACCCACCGCGACGCGACGGTCTCTGCGTCATCCGACCGAATTGCGCGGGTCAGCCAGACCTCGGGGGCGGCGACAGCTTGTTGATAATCATGCGCTGACAGGCCAATACGCCGTTCGGGCAGCAGCAGCCCTGCCTGATTGCGCATGCTGCGGTTCAGCCATGGGTCCGGGCTGGGTGCTTCTGGCCAACTTCCGTCATTAAGCCCGGCCAAAATGACCAAATCTGCCCCTTGAACGCGCGCCTCAAGCGTACCCCAGATCATCACACCGGGGTGCGGGGCATCGCGGTCGCGCACCTCGCCGTCTGATAAAAGCGCCCCTGCCAAGTTCGCGTAATCGGCACCCGACATGGTACCACCATACCCGGCCTGATCGCGTAGATTTTCCATGACTTTTAGCGCTTCTTGCCCGGCCTTCTTTTGCCAAAGCTCGCCTTGGTCTGCGCCACCTAGTCCTGTAGAAACAGTCTCTGATAGGGCGATATGTTGCTCTACCCACCACTCTAATGGCTGGTCGCCAGCAGTTTGCTTGTCGCAAAAAGTACGACCTACCCATGCAGCCCATGTATCCAGCTTTTCTTGTTCATCGGTCGCGCTAAGCCTGTTTAGCAACAGCCTTTGCACCCCTTCGGCATCTGGGTAAGGCAGGCCTTTCCGCCTAATCTGAAGCTCAAGTCGTTGGGTGTTCAGCACGTGATGGCCGCGATTTATGCTGCTATGTGTCAGCGGGTGTTTCAGCAGTGTCAAAAGTGCTTCGGCGTCCAGCTTGCGATGAAAAAGCGCTGCTACATGGCGTAAAAAACGCCCCGGCGGACTGAGGTGCAAAGGCGCGCCCGCGGAATCGTCGGGTAGAATATCCCATTGATCCAAAGCGGCCGTTATCTGCCGGGTCAGCATTCGGTCCGGTGTTATCACAGCGGCTTTTTGCCCGCGTTCGACTGCCGTGCGCAAGCGTAACGCGATGGCCAATGCTTCGCTGCGGGGGCTGGGGGCTTCGACCAAAGTCACCTGCGCACATGCATCGGGCAAATTTGCAAGTTTTGGACCTTCGGTTAACCATGCGTCGGTGACGGGGGCCGGGCGTAACGACAGTGATATTAACGCATTGCGCGCAGGTGATGGCGCGGGTCGACTATGCCATGCGGTCACATCGCCGCGCGCGATATTCAACCGCTTCATCAACTTATAAAAGCGGTACTGCGGATGATCTTCTGACAACAAGGGATCATCCAAATGCAGCCATTGTGCGGTGGGTAAGTCAAAATCAAACCCGGGCAAAACCAAAGCCCCTTGGGGCAGCCGTGCGATTGCCTCCATCAACAGCATTGTCGTGCCGCGCGATCCGGTGGAACCTGCCAGAATGATCGGATGATCGGGTGGGTTTGCGTCCCAGTATTCGACCAGATCACACACCAATTGACGTTGGCGTGCTTCTTTGTCTGGTGCCGTGCTGGTTTTTTGTAAGAAATCCTGTGCGATTTGAATAAAGGTCTGCGCCCGTTGCCAGTGGCCCGATTCATCAGATACGTCCAAGTCGCGGATGGTCTGCGCTGCGACCCCTTCGCCCTGCATTTCGTCCATTAACGCGGCAAGACTATCAGTCAGGTCATACAAAGACGCCCGCGGGGCAAGTTCGGGCTGTTGATCAATCAGCTGCGCAACAAGAGAGATGAGTTCTAACCGCCTGCGCAAAGGGCTGACAGGCGGAGGCAGCGCCACGGCAGGTTCTAGCTGATCCAGATGGGTGAGAAGCTGGATTTTTGGCAATATGCTGGGCGCTCCATCGGCAAAAAGCTGATTAAGGCGGCGTTTCATCCGTTCTGTGTTTACGATCAGATGGACATGACCCATGGCATCAGGTGGATGTCCTGCAAGGCGTGCCTCCAGCCCTTCTTTTAGGCCTCGGGGAAAATCAACACCCGGAGCGAGGCCGAAAATGCGCGGTGTAGCTGACGGGTCAAACATGTTGTGCCCTTAATAGTTTGGTCGCCTGAGCAACCCCATCGGGGTGCCCCACATCACACCAAGCATCGCCATATTCCACTGCATAGAGCCTGCTTTCGGCGATCAACATGTCCCACAGGACGTTCAAAGAAAACACATTTGAACCGATTTCACGCAGCCTGTCGGTCTTGATAATTTGCGCGCCGCCATAAACCGCGCCGGGCCCTCGCGTGATGCGTCCTGCGGTATCAATCACAAAGTTGCCGGGTCCGTTGTAACCCACAGCCTTTTTGGGCGGTATGCACATCAAAAGCCCATCCATCTTGTCCGGGTCCCATGCCGTTGCCAGCGCCTTTAACGGATTTCTGCCGCACCAGATCGCGTCGGAATTTAAGGTCATGACGGGGGATGCACCCAACACAGGCAAGGCATTCCGCAGCCCGCCGCCTGTATCCAAAATTTCTGGGGTTTCAAGCAAAGTGTGAACGCCTTGTGCGTGTAAATGCGCCCGAAGTGCGTCTGGCTTGTAGTGAAGGTTTGCAACGACTTTTGCGGCCGGAAGGTCAGTGGTTAAACCAAGTGCATGGTCGATTAATGGCGCGCCGTTTACTTCAACCAATGGCTTTGGTTTGTCGCGTGTCAGATGCTTCATCCGGGTGCCAAAGCCTGCGGCGAAAATCATTACTGACCAGCGCATGTGCCGCTCTTTTCTTTTAACAGAGCAAGGATCTGTGGCGTGGGTTCGGGTAAGTCTGCGCGCACTCTTTTGGCGACTTCATGCAGGGCAGGGTGCTCAAGGTTTGTTTGTAGATGGGCCCAAACACGTGGAATAAGATCGACATAATGTGCTTTGCTGTCGCGTAGGCACAGGCGGGCAAACACGCCCAAAATGCGCAGGGCCCGTTGGGCGCCAAAGACAGCATAGGCGGTTTCAAATTCTTCAAGTTGTGCGCCGGTGTTCTTTAAAAACAAGTGTTTCATTTCATTTGCCAGAGCAGGGGAAACATCGCGTCGTGCGTCCTGCAGAACGGAAACAAGGTCATAGACGGGGTGCCCTAGCATGGCATCTTGGAAATCCAATAATCCGACCCGCGCAGGGCCTTCCCGGTCCGGCAACCACAGAAGGTTTTCAGCATGATAATCGCGCTGGATCAACGTGCTAAGGCCCGTATCCAAGGGTTCAAGGATTTCGAAAATAGCGGATGAAAACGCCGCCTTTGCAGATGTATTCACTGCTTTGGTTGCACCGAATTGATACCAGTCATAGGCCAGTGCCGCCAAGGGCGTGGTGGTTGCCGCATCATAGCGCGGCAACTCAGGTGGTGCTGCTTGATGTGCATGGGCCAAAACGTCAACTGCAGCGGTGTAAAGCGGCTTTTCCATGCTTTGGTCTTTTTCCAGAACGCGAGCGAAAAGATCATCGCCAAGGTCTTCGAGTACCAAAAACCCTTGGTCCGCATCTTGGGCATAAATGCGCGGTGCACTAAGCCCCAAGCCCAGCAAATACTGCGCGATCGCAATAAAAGGTCGGACGTCTTCACCTTTTTCAGGGGGGGCATCCATCAACACAGCCTTCGCGCCACAGGGTTTGGTCAGCCGTTCGTATCTGCGGTTTGATGCGTCACCTGCAAGAGGTGTGATCTGCGCCATTGCCCAGTCGGTTGTGGCCAAAAAGGCCTGTGCTTTTTGTGCGCGTGTCATGATTGAACCCAGCGTTCCATAATTGAGACCCAGCGGTGTGAGGTTGCGGTGACTTCAATGCGGCGGCCGTCTTGTCCGCCTTGTTGCGAAAGGTTCAGTGTCAAAGCGGTGTCGGGTGCAAGCGTGCCCAATCGGTCGGGCCATTCGATCAGACATATTGCGGTGTCGAACGCCTCAAGCAGGCCCAGCTCTTCGATTTCAAATGTGGAACCTATGCGGTACAAATCGCTGTGCCATACGGGCCCACGCGTGGTCTCGTATACCTGCACAAGCGTGAATGTGGGCGAGGGGATATCTTCTGGTTCAACCAGAATAGATTGGATTAGATGCCGGGCAAAATGCGTTTTACCTGCACCCACATCGCCGGCCAACAAGATAACGTCGCCGGGCATCAAGTCCGCAGCAAGCTGGGCCGCATATGTAGCGGTTTCATCGGGGGACGCGCTTTGAAAGGTGTAAGACAGGTGCGGCATGCTTCATGCTTACCCTGCCCATCCATCTCCGCAAGGGCATAAGCGCAGATTTATGTCGCGCGCGTGCGACTTGCCGGGGGAAGCGCCTTGCGCGCGGGTTTGGTCTTGGAAAACCGGATAATTGTCGCCCCAGATGAAATGCGCGACACCGTGCAGGTCAATTCGTCGCCAGAGACTAAGGTCGCGGGCATTTCCCAAGATGCATTTTCCCCATAATCCAACACGAAATCTGTCAAAGCGGCCCACCGTCCGCCAGGTGTACACAGCTTTTTCCATTCGTTTGCGGAATCGCTGATGGTTACGTCGGCAAAGGTATTGTCGGGATCCAGCCCCCACATTTCGCGGTAGGCCAAGTTACAAAAGGTCAAAACGCCGGTAGAGGAAAAGACCACCAATGCCTCGTCGAATGTGTCCATTAGGGATTGCCCAATCTCAAGTTCTGCCCGGAAATTTCGGGTCAGTGAGATTTCGGCGCTGATGTCTTCGATCAAAAACGCGATGGCGCCATCAGGATGGGGGCGTCCTTTAACGCGGTAGGTCTGTCCGGTTTCAAGCGCCCATGTTTCTTGGTAGCGGCCGTCAGTGGCGGCGGCGATAACCTCAGCGATTTCTTGACGCCACGAAGAATAGTTTTTCGGTTCGGGCATCCGCCGATTTTCGCGAATTCGGTCGAAAAAGGACATCAGGGTGGGGCGACCACTAAGGAATTCAGCGGGCAGGTCGGTCAAATCGATCAAAGCTGGGTTAAACAACGCAAGCTGCCCATTCCTATCAAAAATCGCCAAACCAATCGACAATTGCGCAAAGGTTTTCGCAAGCGTCTGTACAAAGTTGCGCTGGGCAATTTCTGATTTCACGACAGCATTCACATTGACCGCGTGAAAAATCGTGATATCGCCCACACTGATGGCGCTGACGTCGTACCAATCCTTATGGCTATCGTTCGGTAGCTGAGTAAAAACCCGTTGCCGGCCAGTCGCTTCGTCAAAATCACCGGTGATCTCAAAAACTTGTCGGTCAGCGGTCGGTGCTTCTCCGTGGAGCTTTTGAAACAATGCTTCGTATGCTGCGTTTTGCCAGGTGACTTCTCCCTCGGAATTTACCTGCCAAATGGCGTGGGGTGTCGTATCGCTGGCGCGTCTGAGGTCTTCTAATTCCTTTTGCAAAGACCTGATACGTTGCGACTGTTCTGGTGTCTGAACATTACTTTCATACATGCAAAGACGTGTAAAAGCGCCGTCTCTGGTCAAACTTAGCGTCGCGGCGTCTTCTAAGTCACGCGCGGCAACGGTTGTGTTTCCCATGGCCGCATTGCGCGGGTCATCCGGCAAGTTTGGAAACCGGTTCATAAGCCGTTCGCGTGTGCTGGCCCAATCATCGCGCCCGGGGATCAATTGATATAATTTGGCGGCTGAGTCAGACGCATGATGAAGGCTGTTATCCTCAAATAAAAAGGACACCAATGTTGTGGCTTCCGGGGTCGGCGCTTGAGGTTTCGTGGCAGCATCACTTTGGCCGCGCATGATCCAGTATATCGCGACAAGCGCGCTGACGCCCGCTGCACCCACAACCACCGCAAGTTCTAAAAACTCCATCAATCCAATAACCTTGCGCAATAACCCAATAACTAGCAGAGACAGGTCTTAGTTAATGGAGCGTTAATTTTTTTGTAAAAACCCCCTAATTAAACAGCAATACGTTGATTTTGACCCTGCACGGCCGGTGCACCCCCGCGTGCTGCATCAATATCATCTCGGCGCCATTTAACCTCTACTACGGCGCCTAGGCCCGTTGGTTTATCCCCGGCATTGGCGGTATCTTCGCGCCCGTTTGCAAAGCTTAGTTCAGCGCCTGACCTTTCCAGCAGCGTTTTGGCAATAAACAGGCCCAACCCCATGCCTTCGTATCCGGGGCGTGCGGACTTTTCGCTGGCTGTTTTGCGTCGTTTCATAAAGGGGTCGCCAATACGGCCGATGAGTTGCGGCGGAAAGCCCTGCCCATTGTCCATAATGCGAAGTGAAATAGTGTCGTCACTCCAACTTGCTTCGACCCAAATTTCGCTATCTGCAAAGTCTACAGCGTTTTGGATAAGGTTTCGAACGCCATGGATAATTTCAGGTTGGCGCATGATCGAAGGCTGCGCGGCCTCGGGGCCAAGTACCTCAAAATTTATTACCTTTCCGCGCCCTAAATGTGGCTCCGCTGCCTCTTCAAGGACTGTGCGCAGCGGTGCTTGTTTCAGGTGCAAATCATCCTTACCCGCGCGCCCCATATCGCGCAGAATATCGCGACATCGGTCAGCTTGTTCACGGATCAGGGCCGCATCTTCTTGCAAGTCAGGCCGGTCGATGAGTTCTTCGTGTAATTCCCCACTGGCAAGTTTTATGGTCGCAAGAGGTGTGCCAAGTTCGTGCGCAGCAGCGGCGACAACCCCGCCAAGGTCTGTGAGCTTTTGTTCTCGTGCCAGCGCCATTTGTGTAGCAGATAGGGCGTCATTCATCGAATGGATCTCGGAAGTGATCCGCACAGAATAGGCACTAATAAATACAATTGCGATGATCAGAGCAACCCAGTTGCCGTAGACAAACACGTCTGGGATGGCCAGGATAAACCCCTGTTCTGTGCGCAGTGGGTAGTTGAATTGCGCCAAAAGCGACACAAGCACAATGGCAGTACCGCCCAGAAACACGGTGGACCTAAGCGTCAAAACCGCCGCAGAAATCGTGACAGGCCCGAGCATCAGCAAAGCAAACGGGTTGTGCAGCCCCCCTGTCAGGAACAGCAAAAAGCTAAGCTGCAGAAGGTCGAATAAAACCATCAACATGTTTTGCGTTTCAGTCAGCCGCTTGTTTTCGGGGAACACGAATGTCGCCACAAGATTGGCGATGACAGATGCACCGATGGCCAGATAACACAGGCCCAGTTCTAACCACAGACCGTATAGTTCTTGTGCGACAGTGATCGCGGTCAGTTGCCCGGCAATGGCGAACCAGCGCAGCAAGATCATGGACCGCAGCCTGATCCAATTGGCGCGCGTATCGCCAGAGTTCGGTCCGAGGGTCAGATCCACCACTTTATCACCGCTTGTTGAGTTGCAACGTCGTTAAAAGACGTTAGGACTGCGGTGGAACAGGATCAAGTGAAGCCTTTGAAAGGATCAGAAATGAACCCGCGTTTTATCGCCTTGTTTTCAGTTGCGGCCGTTGTCGGTGTCATGGGTGGATTTTGGATTGCCACGCAAGGGAGTGATGGCGACGATCAGTTTGCACAGTGTCGTGCAAGCACCGTTGCAGGCGGCGCAGGCGCCTTGGGCGGTCCGTTTGAGTTGTTGAATGCCAGCGGCGACGTTGTAACCGATGCTGATGTGATCACAGAGCCGTCGGTTTTATACTTTGGCTATACGTTTTGCCCTGATGTTTGTCCGTTAGATGTTGCGCGCAATGCCGTCGCCGTGGATGTGTTGGAAGAGCGGGGGATGTCGGTAACGCCGGTGTTTATTTCGATTGACCCGAAACGGGACACACCAGAGGTGGTTGGCGATTTTGCTGCAAACATGCACGACCGTATGATTGGTTTGACGGGATCGCCTGAGCAAGTAAAAGCGGCCAGCCAAGCTTATCGGACGTATTACCGTGCGCAAGACGGAGACGAGGACTACTACCTCGTGGATCATTCGACCTTTAGCTACCTGGTTTTGCCTGAACATGGCTTTGTTGAATTCTTCCGTCGTGAAATATCCCCTGAGCAAATGGCTGATACGGTGGCCTGCTTTGTCGAAAACGCGTGACAGCGTTTCGACTTAGTGATCCTTCGCGTTTGACCTGCGACGAAATGCACCACATAAACGTTCGAACGGATACCGATTGCGCAGGGAGAGAAGCGGAATGCCGGATATGGATACCCTAGATATTGGGGAAGATAAGAGCATCCTTTTGCTGGATGACGACGAGCCTTTTCTGAGACGACTGGCCAAAGCGATGGAAAAACGCGGCTTTGACGTTGAGACTGCAGGTTCCGTGACAGCAGGGCGTGCGATTGCAACAGCAAGACCCCCGGCCTATGCGGTTGTGGATTTGCGTCTGGATGATGGCAATGGTTTGGATGTAGTCGAGGTTTTGCGTGAAAAACGCCCCGACGCGCGTGTTGTTGTTTTGACAGGCTACGGTGCGATTGCGACAGCTGTTGCTGCGGTCAAGATTGGCGCTGTTGACTATCTTTCAAAACCTGCAGATGCGGCAGACATCGTGAATGCGTTATTGGCGCGGGGAGATGATCTGCCGCCACCTCCTGAAAACCCAATGAGTGCAGATCGCGTTCGGTGGGAACACATCCAACGTGTGTATGAGCTGTGTGATAGGAATGTCAGTGAAACGGCGAGACGTTTGAATATGCACCGCCGTACCTTGCAGCGGATTCTGGCCAAACGGTCCCCGCGCTAGACCAAGCAGGGTGGGCCAAGGCCCACCTTACCTGGCGCTTGTAAGGTGGGCCTTGGCCCACCCTCGGCTATAAGTCGTATCTTTTGCTGACTTTTCCGACGATCGTTCCATCAGAAAGCTGCTGGTTTTCATGCATTGCATAGGTCTCAAAGCCGCGGCTTTGATAATAGGCCAAGCCTCCGGTGTTATCGGCGCGGATCGTTGCATTGATCCAAGAATATCCCATCTTGAATGCCGCAGCGCTACTAGCATCAAACAACTTTGATCCGATGCCAAGACCCGTTTGACCAACTTTTACAAAAGTAGCGATATCGCAGGCCTCTGGGGGTAGTTTCAGGTGCGGCTCGATGGATTGGAACCCCAGCAGCGCGCCCGTTTCATTTTCGGCGACATGCCATACGGATTGATGCGGAGCCTTTGCAAACCATGCTTTGATCGTTTCGTCCGTGATCTGGTCGGTATATGCGGTCGTGCCGCCTTTGCGGATGATTGCATTCAGCAGGTGGGCCATGGCGCGCGCATCCAGCGGCACAGCGCGGCGGATATGAATCATGACATCTCCCGAAGCAAAGCGATGTGCTTTTGGGTAAAGGCATCCCGCGTCGCGGACGGTGTCCTGAGCACAATCTGCAAGCCTTGCATCAATGCAGCATCGGGTGCGCCGAAAAACTTGCTGGCCTCTGTTTCAGAAAAGCCCGCGATTTGTGTGGCTTCCATCCAAGCACTGATTTTGTCGGCACGTTTGATTTGTTTCTTGATCTGTACGGGCAGGCTGGCGGGTAGGCCGAACCGGTGGTGGATCGCAGCGGTCAGCCTTACATCAAGCGCCTCATAGCCTGGACCTACTGCCGCTTTGACGGGTGAAATCATGTCCCCAATCACATATTCGGGCGCATCATGTAGCAAAGCAGCCAGCCGCCATTTAACATCTGCTCTTGGGGCAATCCGTGAAAAAAGCGTCTCTACTAATAGGGAATGCTCGGCAACAGAATAGGCGTGCTCTCCATTTGTCTGGCCGTTCCAACGTGCAACAAAGGCCAAACCACGCGCGATGTCTTCAATTTCGATGTCCATCGGTGTGGGGTCCAGCAAGTCCAAGCGGCGTCCGGATAACATTCGTTGCCATGCGCGGGGTTGTGCGGCCATGCGGTTTTCTTCCTTGCTGAATCAATATGACGTCCTTGATGTGCCCTGACGAAAGCGTTGGTGCAAGTTGCATGTGAGAACGGCGCGAATGATAAGGTTCCATTCAGCGTGATCAGTATGGCGCATTGTCTAAACAACCTACCGGTGTTATCTGCGCGCTAAATGAACCATATGGGACCTTAATGACGATGGCGAATGATTACGTTGTAAAAGATATTGCTCTGGCTGAGTTTGGCCGCAAAGAGCTGGATATCGCAGAAACGGAAATGCCGGGCCTGATGGCGCTGCGCGATGAATATGGTGAAAGCAAACCGCTTTCGGGCGCGCGCATCGTGGGCTCGCTGCACATGACAATTCAGACGGCGGTGTTGATCGAAACACTTGTGGCACTGGGTGCTGATGTGCGCTGGGCATCCTGTAATATCTTCTCGACCCAAGACCACGCGGCCGCAGCCATCGCGGCAGGCGGCACACCTGTGTTCGCGATCAAGGGTCAAACGCTGGAAGAACATTGGGATTACCTTGATAAATCCTTCATGTTTCCTGAAGGCCCAAACCTGATCTTGGATGATGGTGGTGATGCCACGTTGTACATTCTGTTGGGTGCGCGCATCGAGGGTGGCGAAGACTTTGGTGTGGCAACGTCCGAGGAAGAGGCCGTTATCCAAGAGCAGATCAAAAAGCGCATGGCGGCCAGCCCGGGGTGGTTCACAAAGATGCGTGACCAGATCATCGGTGTGTCTGAAGAAACAACAACGGGTGTGCACCGGCTGTACGAACTGGTGCGCGATGGTCAATTGCCTTTCCCGGCGATCAATGTGAACGATTCTGTCACCAAGTCGAAGTTTGACAACAAATACGGCTGCAAAGAATCTCTGGTCGATGGTATCCGCCGTGCGACAGATACCATGATGGCCGGCAAAGTGGCCGTTGTGATGGGCTATGGCGATGTGGGCAAAGGGTCTGCCGCGTCACTGCGCGGTGCGGGCGCGCGCGTGAAGGTCACCGAAGTCGACCCGATCTGTGCCCTGCAAGCGGCGATGGACGGCTTCGAAGTTGTTTTGCTTGAGGATGTGCTGGACAGCGCGGATATCTTTATTACCACTACGGGCAATAAAGATGTCATCCGGATCGAGCATATGCGCGCGATGAAAGACATGGCGATCGTTGGCAACATTGGTCACTTTGACAATGAAATCCAGGTTGCTGCGCTAAAGAACCACAAATGGACCAGCATCAAAGAGCAAGTCGATATGATCGAGATGCCAAACGGCAACCGCTTGATCCTGCTGTCCGAAGGGCGTTTGTTGAATCTTGGCAACGCGAC
This sequence comes from Roseobacter sp., assembly GCA_045104955.1. GTDB lineage: Bacteria > Pseudomonadota > Alphaproteobacteria > Rhodobacterales > Rhodobacteraceae > Roseobacter. The sequence goes on along the minus strand of JBGCDB010000031.1, from coordinate 20,626 downwards.
AGGTCACCCGTCCTTTGTCATGTCCGCGTCTTTCACCAATCAGGTATTGGCGCAAATCGAACTTTGGACACGCAACGATGAATACAACAACGAAGTATACATCCTGCCCAAGCACCTTGATGAAAAAGTGGCGCGTCTGCACCTTGCCCGCATCGGGGTAAAGCTAACGCAACTGGATGCAGATCAGGCGGCCTATATTGGCGTAAAGCCCGAAGGGCCCTTCAAGCCAGAGCATTACCGTTACTAGGCCTGGCGTAATCCGTTAAAAAAGGCGCGTGTCCGAAGGGATACGCGCCTTTTTCATGCTCAGTCCTGCGGGATACGCAGAACCTGCCCAGGGTATATCTTGTCGGGGTGTTTCAACATCGGCTTGTTGGCCTCGAAAATCTCGGTGTAGCGGCTGCCGTTGCCCAGTGTTTTGGATGAGATCGCCCAAAGTGTGTCACCTTTGGCAACCGTATGAAAGATTGGCTCTGACCCCGTGTCTGCTTGAACGGCGGCAACGCCTTCTACATTGCCAACGGCCAAAATTACTTTTTCGCGTTCCTCATCTGTCAGATCACCGCCTGCTACGGTTACCGTATCCCCTTCAACGGTTATTTCGGCCCCTTTAGCATCAAGACCTACGTTCTTGATTTCGTCGTTTAACGCCTGTGCCGACGGAGCCTCATCCGCGGATGCACGGCCCACCAAAGCAGAACCGGCCGATTTCACAAAATTCCAAAGTCCCATTGTCGTTTTCCTTCATGACTACCTAACAGACTTCTACTGATTAGGCGGTTTTGAACGCAGGGGAATAATGGTCACTTATTTCCCTTTGTCATGACGCGAAAATTTATTAACGTGTTTCTGGCGCTCACTGGGGGCGGTTTGAACGAGGGGTGGCCTCGTGGTTTAGGGAGAAACAAATGGGTAAACGTGACGATCTTATCGCGCAGTATGCGGACGATCTCAAAAACAAATGCGGCATGGAACCAGACATGGATCTGCTGACAAAAGTGACAATCGGCTGTGGTCCTGCGATCTACAATGCAGACGCATCAACCGTTGCAAGCAGCCAAGCCGCTGAGCTTGAGACTGTAAAAGACAACTTTCTGGTAAAAAAATTAGGCTTGCCCGACGATCCAGGATTGATGGAGGCGATCAACAAAGTTGTTGAAACCTACGGTAAATCAGAACGCAACAAATACCGTGCGGTTGTCTACTATATGCTGACCAAGCATTTTGGCAAAGAAGCCGTATACGGCTAAGCCATCCAAAGATTTTCAGAATGAAACGCCTCTTTTCTTAAAGAGGCGTTTCTTTTTTGAGTTGTATTTAAAGCATTGAAGAATTGCGATTTATTCGATCATCGTCTATCAATATTTCACCGGGCCAGGATGGCTAGGACCAAATTCAAACACGTGTGGTGGTATGGGAGCACGTGGGGAGAAAAAGGGTTCTGGCATTCGCTTGGAACCCTTTTTCAATTTAAAATCCAGACTTTCAAACAGATGCGCTTTGCGAAAGCGGCTCTAACACGGTGCATAGAGTCTAGTTTGATGAAACCCCCGCCATCTCACAGATGATCGCCCATTCTTCTGGGCGGACGGGTTGTACCGACAAACGGGAACTGCGCAGTAACGCCATTTCGCTTAGGCGCGCATCTTGTTTGACCATCTCTAGGCTTACTGGCGTTTTCACCGGGCGTATTGCTTTGATGTCGACGCAGTCCCACCGGTCATCGTCGGTTGTGCTGTCGGGGTGGGCTTCTGCGATCACCTCGACAATGCCGACGACTGATTTTTCCTTTTGCGAATGGTAGAAAAACCCCAGATCGCCCTTTTTCATCTCACGCATGAAATTACGGGCCTGATAGTTGCGCACGCCGTCCCATTCTTCGCCTGCATCGCCTTTTGCGGTTTGGTCGTCCCAGCTCCATGTGGAGGGTTCAGATTTAAACAGCCAATACGCCATTATCCGATGACCCGATTCCAAGGGATCAACTCGACGCTCTCAAACAGGTCTGCTTTGCCATAGGGGTCGCCTGCAACCCACGCGCTGGCTTCGGCCATATCCGTGACGTCTAAAACAATCAGCGATCCGCACATCTCGCCTGCATTGTCCAAAAGTGGGCCTGCTTGCTGTACAGCTGCACTGGCTTTCAGATATTCTACATGGGCTGGGCGGTTTTCTTGGCGCACGCTCAGCGCGCCGGGTTTGTCACGAGCAATCAAAGCAATCAGCATCTTATTCTTCCTTTAGGGAGCGGGACAACAGCGCCGTCATGGCGTCTGAAACATCCAACCGTTTTTCAACCAGCGCTGCAACGGCAGATGCAATAGGTAGGTCGATGCCTGATGTATGGGCTTGGGCGGCGACGGCCAAGGCCGTGGCGGCACCTTCAACGGTTGTTTTGGGGTCAAAGCTTTCTTTGGCGCCAATTGACAGACCAAACCGGTAGTTGCGTGATTGGCTTGAGGTGCAAGTCAGCACCAGATCGCCAAAGCCAGACAGTCCCGCAAGAGTTGTGGGATCTGCCCCGCGCACCGCGGCCAGCCTTTGCATTTCAGCATTCCCGCGTGTCATGAGTGCTGCGCGCGCGCTTTCCCCCAGGCCGGCACCGATAGCGGCACCGCATGCAATGGCGATCACGTTTTTTAAGGCACCGCCCAAAGACGCGCCGATCACATCCGTTGTGCGGTAAAGGCGCAGCGTTTCATTCGACAGCGTAGCTTGCAGGGTTTGTCCAAGCGTGCCGTCTGTGCAGGCCAAGGTAAGCGCCGTGGGCAAGCCAGTGGCGATATCATGGGCAAAACTGGGCCCGGTCAACAATGCACTTGGGTGGTTGGGGCAGAATTCGGCAATCAAATCCAAAGGTCCCAACCCGGTTTCAAGCTCAATTCCCTTGCAACAGGCCACCAAAGGTATGGGTGGCAAATTTGCCCCTTGTGCCTTCAGAAAACCGCGCAGTTTTTGCATGGGCACAGACACAAGCAACACATCACAGGTTTGCAAATCGGATAGAACGGACGTGATGGTCAAGCGTTCAGGCAGGGTGACACCGGGCAGCCGTGCATGGTTTTCGCGCAGTTTCTGCATATCAGTCGCGGCTTGTGCATCGCGCGCCCACAAAGTGACGCTTTGCCCCTGCGTCAAAGCGATGGCAAGCGCCGTGCCAAAGGCGCCTGCACCCAAGACACCGATCCTCATGCTTTGGCACCTTTTTTGCCACTGCCCAACATTGCAGGGCTGCGCGTATCCAGCGGCCATCTGGGGCGTGCTGCCAGGGTCATGTCGTCTGGTTCGCCCGTGGCCATACGCTCAAGTGCGGCGAAACCGATCATTGCGGCGTTATCTGTACATAGTGCCAAAGGGGGCGCGACAAAAGTTGCACCAAATTTGGCTGAAATAGTCTCTAATTTGGCGCGAATGGCCATATTTGCTGCTACTCCCCCCGCGACGCACAAGCTGGGGTGGGCGGGGTTCGCCTCCATGTAGAGTGCCATGGCGCGGCGGGTTTTTTCTGCAAAGACGTCTACAACGGCCGCTTGAAACCCGGCACATAGATCGTTGCGATCTTGTTCAAAAAGACCAGATTGTTGAGAGATGAGCGCATCTCTGGCGCGTAGAACAGCAGTTTTCAGACCTGAAAATGACATATCGCACCCGGGCCGGTTCAGCAGGGGCCTTGGGAGATCAAACCGTTTTGGGTCGCCTTTTAATGCGGCCGCTTCAACGGTGGGTCCGCCGGGCTGCGCAAGACCCAAAAGCCGTGCGGTTTTATCGAAAGCCTCGCCCGGGGCGTCGTCAATGGTGCCGCCCAACCGTTCAAAGTCATCGTCCCCGCGCACTATCAAAAACTGGCAGTGCCCGCCTGATACCAGCAACATCAGATAAGGCGTACTGATACCATCGGTCAGCTGCGGCGTCAGCGCGTGACCTGCCAGATGATTGATCCCGTAGAGCGGTTTGCCCGTTGCCATCGCCAAGCCCTTGGCGCACATCACACCTGACACCACGCCGCCGATCAGTCCGGGACCTGCTGTTACCGCAATGGCGTCTATCTCAGCCAAGGTAACGCGCGCTTGCTGCAACGCGTCCTCGACACAGACGTCCAGAATTTCAGCATGGGCGCGGGCGGCGATTTCGGGAACAACACCGCCGAAATCCGCATGAAGATGGGTTTGCCCCCGCACAATCGACGCCAAAATGTGTGTTTGTCCAGTATGGTCCCGGCGCAGCACGGCGGCGGCAGTGTCATCGCAACTGCTTTCCAAAGCCAATACTGTTTGCGTCTGGGGCACGTGTTGCCTCCCGTTGCATGCAAGCTGCTTGGCAGGTAACACCGAAGATGGGCGCGAACAATGCCAAGGGGCGCACGACCGATGTCACATACTCCACTGCTTATGACCAGACCGGGCGGCGCCAATGCGTCGTTCGTGCAGCTGATCAGGGCTGAAGTTCGTGCACAATTACATATCATCGAAAGCCCGCTGACTCGCATTGAACAGCTGAGCAGCTCTGTGGAATTGCCACCCGGCGCGCAGGTTATTTTTACCTCGCAGAATGGTGTGAAATTCGCCCCCCAAGGAAACGGCCGTCTGGCCTACTGTGTCGGCGAGCGTACGACCCGCGTGGCCGCGCAGGCCGGATGGGCGGCGGTATGTGCTGGCCAAAATGCCAATGAACTGGTCGCAGATGTGATGGCCCGGGCACCGCAGGCGGCGTTGGTGCATCTTTGCGGTATGCACGTGCGCGGAGATATCGCCGAAAGGTTGACTGCAGCGGGGCATCAAACCACGCGGATTTGCCTCTATGATCAGCTTCTTGTGCCACTTTCAGTGCAGGCAGTTTCGGTTCTGGAGGATGATTCACGGGTGATTGTGCCGCTTTTTTCCCCTAGAGCTGCAGCGCATTTCGCCGCAGTCTGCCCTGTACATGCACAAGTTTTAGTCGCAGCGCTAAGCCCATCTGTGGCGGAATCATTGGGGAATTTACCGATTTTGGCTCTGGAAACGGCACCTGAACCTACGGCGGGCGTTTTAGCTTTATGTATTGAAAAACTCCTGCTGTGCCGCAGCTTGGGTTGAGAGGTCCGACCACCGGGAGTAAGGTTTACGAACAGCGCGCCCCGGTGAAGATTCGAAAAGGTGGAAGTTTTGGCTAAATCACGAAAGTCCAAGAAGACAGCCGACAAGGTTGAAAACAGCGCTGAAGCGGTGGATGACGCGCAAAAACCAGCCGCGATGCCAGAAGATCTGGATGCGCCCGTGCCGAATACGACAGAAGCTGCGTCTGGTATCGATGACACGGGTGAGAATACTGAGATGTCTGTCAATGAGGCATTGGAGGCTACCGATAAAGAAGTATTCGATACGCCAGACAGTGATCCGGTTGAGGATGTAGAGACGCCAGAAGAAATGTCTGTTGAAGAAGCGTTGGAAGCCACTGACAAAGAGGTTTTTGACGCAGAAGAAGCGTCTGAAATGTCTATGGAAGAGGCTTTGGAAGCAACTGATACCGAGGTCTTTGCTGACGATACGCCTGAGCATGTGGACACGGCTGCTTCTGAAACAGATGTTTCAGAACCAGAACCAGAACCAGAACCAGAACCAGAACCAGAACCAGAACCAGAACCGGCAAAGGCAGCACCGGCGCCTCAGCCGGTCGTTGAAAAATCGCACAACATGTGGCCTGCCTTGTTTGGTGGTGTTGTCGCAGCACTGCTGGGCTTTGTTGCGGGGCGCGGTGACCAACTCGACCCATACTTGCCTGCCTCTATGCAGCGCGGTACCATTGACTTAACTGCGATCGAAGCCGAAGCCGCGGCGTTGTCCGAGCAAACCGCAGCGCAGCAAGCACGGATTGCCGCGCTGGAAGAAGCGCTTGCCGAGGTGCCTGCACCTGCAGACCCAGATGATGCCATCGCCAGCTTAAACGAAACGCTTCAAGCGAGCTTGGCGGATGTGGCTGCGCGCATTGATGCACTGGAAAGTATGCCGGTGGCAGAAGGTGGCGTGTCATCCGATGTCGTGGCCACACTGCAGGCTGCACTTGACGCGCAAAATGCCCAGATCGAAGAATTGACTGTCCGTGCAGAAGAAGCCGAAGCCGCAGACGCGGGCGAGGCTGCCAAAGTATTGGCGCGTGCGGCGCTGACCCGTGTCGTGACAGCGGTCGAAAGCGGTCAAAGCTTTGCGCCAGCGCTGGCCGACCTCGAAGAGGTGACGCCAATCGAAGTGCCAGAACCCTTGCGCGCCGCTGCTGAAGCTGGCGTGCCAACGATTGCAGCGCTTCAAGACAGCTTTCCCGATGCTGCGCGCACAGCACTTGCTGCTGCGCGGGCTGAGACCCCGGAATCCGAAGTGCAAAGCATTGCTGGGTTCTTGAAGCGTCAATTGAACGCAAGGTCAATTGTCCCGCGCGAAGGGGATGACCCAGATGCGGTCTTGTCTCGGGCGCAGGCAGCTTTGCGGGCGGGTGATTTGGACACAACGCTGACAGAAGTCGATGCCTTGCCAGAAGCTGCGCGCGCCACCATGAGCGATTGGATCGCATCGGCACAAGCGCGTCAGGCGGCGCAAAACGCGGCAAACGAATTGGCTGACAGCCTGAACAGCAACTAAGGAATACTTTTATGCTTTGGTCCCTTTTGAAGATCATTATCTTTGTAGCCGCTGTTGCTGCGCTGGCGTTAGGTGCAGGGTATCTGCTTGAAAGCGAAGGCGGTGTGATGATCACCGTCATGGGCAGTGAATACGAATTCGGCCCCCTGCAGTCTGTGATTGCGATTATTGTTTTGGTCGTTGCTGTTTGGGTTATTCTTAAACTGCTGTCTCTGCTGGTTGCGGTCTGGCGTTTTCTGAATGGCGACGAAACGGCGTTGTCGCGCTATTTTGACCGCAGCCGTGAACGCAAAGGGTTCGCCGCGCTGTCCGAAGGTTTGATGGCTTTGGCCAGTGGCGAAGGTCGCGTGGCGATGACCAAGGCAGCAAAAGCCGAAAAATACCTGAACAAACCAGAGTTGACCAACCTGCTTATTGCACAAGCGGCTGAAATGGCAGGCGACCGGCGCAAGGCGGAAGAAACCTATAAAAAGCTGGTGACCAAAGATGCCACACGCTTTGTCGGCGTGCGTGGTATCCTCAAGCAGAAGCTGGCGGATGGTGACACAGAAACGGCCCTTAAGTTGGCGGAAAAAGCATTCGCTATCAAACCGAAACACGAAGAAACGCAGGACGTTTTGCTAAAGCTTCAGGCCGAGAAAGAGGATTGGTCAGGTGCCCGCAGCACGTTGAACGCAAAGCTGAAATACGGCAACTTACCGCGTGATGTACACAAGCGACGTGATGCCGTTCTGGCCCTGTCAGAAGCCAAAGACATTCTGAGCGATGACAGCACAATAGAGTTCCGTGAAAAAGCGATTGAGGCGAATAAACTCTCACCTGATTTGATCCCGGCTGCTGTGATGGCTGCTCATGGGTACGTCAAACAGGAAAAACCCAAACTGGCGGTACGTGTTTTGAAAAAAGCATGGGAAGCCCGCCCGCATCCTGAATTGGCAGCGGCCTTTGCGGCAATTGCCCCGGACGAAAACGCGGCAGAGCGGGTACGTCGTTTCACGGCCTTGACCCGCGTGCGTCCTGAAGACCCAGAGACAAAAATGCTTTCGGCAGAACTGCATATCGCGAACGAAGATTTCCCCGAAGCGCGACGCGCGCTGGGTGATCTGGTTGAGACTGACCCAACAGCGCGGTCAGTTACCTTGATGGCCGCGATCGAACGCGGCGAGGGCGCATCTGACGCGGTTGTGCGCGGATGGCTGGCCAAAGCCTTGACTGTATCACGCGGCCCACAGTGGATTTGTGATAACTGCCAGCACATCCATGCTGAATGGGCGCCGTTCTGCGAAAACTGCAATAGCTTTGATACGTTGGAATGGAAAGCGCCTCCAATGTCGGAAATGGCGATGCCCGGTGGTGTGCAGATGTTGCCTTTGATCGTGGGCGCGATTGAGGATAACACGGCTGCAGCCTCGGGCGTGGCTGAGGTACCTGACGTGGAAGACGCAGAGATCCTACCAGACGAGGATACGAACCCAGAATCTACAAAGGCGACGTAACGCCCTCTTGACCTTCCAGTGACTGGAGCCCTTATGTGACGAGCTATCACGCAAGGAATTATCCAGATGTCACAAACGGTCACACTGTCGGTTCAAAAAATGCACTGTGGGTCCTGTGTGGGCCGAGTCGATCGTGCCTTGGCGGCTGTGACTGGTGTTGATGCGGTATCGGTAAACCTTGCAACGGAAACGGCGGTGGTGCGCGGTCATGGCGCGGGTTTGGTGGAAACCCTGATACAAGCGGCGGAATCTGCAGGGTTTCCCGCGCGGCTTGCCCGCGATGCTGATTATGACAAACAGGAAAAACGCGCCAAAGAAGCGGCTTTGATACAGCGAAAAATGCTGATTGCGGGTGCTTTGGCGCTGCCTGTGTTTTTGTTGGAAATGGGTGGGCACCTCATCCCTGCGGTGCACATGTGGACTGCGCAAACGATAGGTCACGGCACAAGCTGGGTTATTCAGGCTGTTCTGACCACCTTGGTTTTGGCTGGGCCGGGCCGGTCCTTTTACACCGATGGTTATCCTGCGTTGTTCAAGGGTGCGCCGGATATGAACAGCCTTGTCGCCGTGGGTACGATGGCGGCTTATCTGTATTCGCTGGTGGTTTTGTTCTTCCCTACCGTGCTGCCGATTGAGGCACGCGCGGTGTATTTTGAAGCTGCTGCTGTGATTGTCGTCCTCATCTTGGTTGGTCGTTGGCTAGAAGCCCGGGCCAAAGGCAGAACGGGGGCCGCTATTCACGCCTTGATCCGTCTACAGCCCAAAACTGCGTTGTTAGACCAAGACGGCCGACAAACCGAGGTCGCGGTAGACGCATTAGTGCCCGGCGATATTATCATCCTGCGCCCCGGCGAACGGGTCCCGGTGGACGGAGAGATCATCAAAGGCGCAAGTCATGTCGATGAAAGCATGCTGACGGGTGAACCGATGCCAGTCGAGAAAGAACCGGGGTCCGCTGTTATCGGCGGGACGGTCAATGGCAACGGTAGCCTCACCTTCAAGGCGACGCATGTTGGCCGCGACACGCTGCTGGCTGGCATCGTGCGCATGGTTCAAGACGCCCAAGGTGCCAAGCTGCCGATCCAAGCTATGGTCGATCGGATTACGCTTTGGTTTGTGCCTGCTGTTTTGGGCATTGCGGCGCTGACGGTCCTTGCTTGGCTTGTGTTGGGACCTGCGCCTGTTGTGTCCTATGCCTTGGTGGCCGGGGTTTCTGTGCTCATCATCGCTTGTCCGTGTGCGATGGGGTTGGCCACGCCTACTTCTATTATGGTCGCAACGGGCCGCGCTGCAGAGGTCGGCGTTTTGTTCCGTCAAGGCGATGCGCTGCAGTCTTTGGCCGAGGTAGATGTAGTGGCCTTTGATAAAACCGGCACAATCACCGAAGGTCAACCAAAGCTGAGCGGGTTGCATACGACAGGTACATTCAGCCGCAAAGAAATCTTACGGCTGGTCACTTCGATTGAGGCGCGAGCTGAGCATCCGATGGCGCAGGCATTGGTCGAAGCTGCAAAGGCCGAAGGGGTCGAACCGATCGCCGCAGACAGCGTCACGGCAACCAGTGGCTTGGGTATCGAAGGCCACGTTGCCGGGCAGCATGTTTTGATAGGGTCGGAACGGTTGCTTGCGGCACATGGCGTAGATGTGACGGTCTTCTTGGGCCAAGCGGATGCAGCAATGCAAAAAGGAGAGACGGTTTTTTATGCGGCCGTTGATGGGCAAAGTGCTGCGATGTTCAGTGCAGCCGACAAGGTCAAACCAATGGCCGGCGATGTGATAAGACAGCTGACCGCGCAGGGTATTGAGGTCGCTCTGATCACCGGCGACAAGTCTCAGACCGCGCAAACCATCGCACAAGAGGTTGGTATTCAAACCGTTATCGCTGGTGTGATGCCGGGTGGTAAAGTGGATGCGCTAAAGACCCTTGGGGCAGGGGGGAAACGTATCGCTTTTGTCGGTGACGGGATAAATGATGCGCCCGCTTTGGCTGCCGCTGACGTCGGGGTTGCCATTGGGACCGGCACGGATGTTGCAATACAGTCAGCGGATGTCGTGCTGATGTCGGGTGATCTGCGTGGCGTGACGATGGCGCGCGCGATTTCCGTCCAAACGCTTCGCAATATCCGGCAGAATCTGTTTTGGGCATTTGGGTATAATACCGCGTTGGTCCCTGTTGCCGCGGGTGTTTTGTTTGCGCCTTTTGGGTTGCTGTTGTCGCCGATTTTTGCGGCAGGCGCGATGGCAATATCAAGCGTGTTTGTTTTGACAAATGCGTTACGGCTGAGAACCGCGGGGCGTGGTCATGAACATCTCTGAGGTGGCGCAAGAAATAGATTTGCCTGTTAAAACCATCCGCTACTATGAAGAAATTGGGCTGATTGCGCCAAAACGTAGCGCCAACGGGTACCGGCATTTTGACCCAACTGATGTGCATAAGCTGGCTTTTATTGCACGCGCACGGTCGCTTGGGTTCACGATCGAAGACTGCCGTAGTCTGCTACGGCTTTATATTGATCGCGATAGGGCCAGTGCGGATGTGAAACGCATTGCTTTGGCTCATCTTGAGGATATCGACCGCAAACGCGCAGAACTAAAAGACATGCGTGATACGCTTGCGCATTTGGTCCAAGCTTGTGCGGGAAATGATCGACCGGATTGCCCAATTTTGCAGGGCTTGGCGTTGGATCAGTCGCCTGTAGGCCACAAAGATAGTCTCTAATCAGGGGAAACTGTTCGCGCTAAGTGTGTTAGTGTTTCATGTACTTTGTCAGAACTTACGACAGCGCGCCGCACAAGGCGATCAAACTGGCGGGCAAAGCCGCGGACTTGATCGGCACCACTGACAACCAAATATGCATCACCAATATAAAGCGCCACACGTTGGTTGCCAAAAACCGTAAACGGCGCGGAAAACAGCTCTGTCCCGTCATATAAATGCAGGCGCAACGCAGGGTATGTATCGTGGCAGATACCAGCCATGTGCAGCAACTGGTCACGGCAGTTTTGCGGTTCAGCACCGCGCCACAAACCGGTGCGTGCGGCCAGGTCTTGCAGCGTTTGAATTGGCATGGCGATTTCAACGTCCATTTCATTTAATGAAATGCGGTTCAGCACATTTTCAACGCCGCCCACGCGGGTATCGTCTATCGCGCTCGCCGGTTTTGCGTCAGGGGCCAGATGGATGATATCAGGCAATGTGGAAGGTACGGTGCGCAGCTTGAAACCTGCCGCCTCGTTGCGCCATTGGTCCAAAGGGGTCGAGCCATCTGCTTGCCGCTCTTGTTCGATCTGCACGCTTTGGGCCACCTCTTGGCGGCCTTCGGGCGCGTTTTCCAACCCCAGCAGCCAGTCAACAGAAACGCCTGTTGTTGCAGCAATCCGGCGCAGTGTTTCAGCGCGCGGCATACGGTCCGTCTCGGGACTTAGAAATTGGCTCAGCGCAGAGCGGTCGATGCCCACTGCATTCATGAAATGCCGCTTGCTTTCTGAATGGGCAGCCAGCGTTTGTTGGAGCCGTCGTTTAAATTCAAAAGAGAGATCGCGTTTATCCATACACGCATGACTGCATATTTGTCGTGAAAACACACCAAAATTTTGGAAACGCAGCACATAATATACAAAAGTTGCAAATTCACGCGCTTGTCAGAAAGGCCTGGTTTCCAAAAAATACTAAGCAATGCAGATAGGAGAATACGGTGACGCAGGCAGGTAACGGGCGGCTGACACATATTGAATGGCCAACTCTGATTGTATGTTTGCTGTGCTACCTTGGGTTTGGTATTTCAACGTTCTTTGCCACTAGTTTGGGAGTTCTGGCATCTGGCATTTTGCTGACATTGGCTTTGACGCTTTATTCCTCGTTTAACCACGAGGTGCTGCATGGGCATCCGTTCGAGAATGAACACGCCAACACCGCGCTGGTTTTTCCAGCACTTGGCATTTTGATCCCATATTATCGGTTTCGGGACACACATCTGGAACACCATCATGACCCTGTGTTGACTGATCCCTACGATGATCCGGAAACCAATTATATCGCCCCTGATGTCTGGGCTGGTTGGGGCCCGTTACGGCAGTCTTTGTACCGTTTCAATAACACGCTGCTGGGTCGCATGACCGTTGGCCCGGTCATCGGGCTGATCTCGTTTTATCATGCTGATATGGTGGCAATCGTGCGGGGAAACCGGAAAATCGTCACCGGCTATCTGTTCCATTTGGCAGGTCTGGTTCCCGTGGCGTTGTGGCTTGGCTACGCTGCAACCATGCCTCTTTGGGTGTTCGCCATCGCGGTCTATGCCAGCCATTCCATCCTAAAGATACGTACTTTTCTGGAACATCGCGCACATGAGAAAGCGCGTTGCCGGTCGGTGGTGATCGAGGATCAAGGTTTGTTGTCTTACCTGTTTCTCAAAAACAACCTGCATGCCGTCCATCATGCTTGCCCTACTGTACCTTGGTACCAGCTAGAGGATCATTACGCACAGCGGCGCAGTACCGTACTAACCCGAAACGGTGGCTATTTTTATGCGTCTTATCAGGATATTTTTCGGCAATATTTTTTGCATGCGAAGGATCCTGTTCCGCATCAAACTACGTCAGACATTTCAAGTACGCCTGCGCCAGGGGTTGACGTTACACAACGGTATTCCCCCTAAGGTTTGGACCGTGTCGGTGATTTTGGACTACCCTAAGATGCTGCTTGCGCAGTCCGACGCTAAGAGTGACGCACGATGCCAAAGACGGCATCGGCGCATATATACGGTTAGAACGATCTGGAACAAAACAGTCCCTAAATCGGCTTATTAGGCCCTACCTATCCTATTTTTGTACCCCAGAAGCTTGTCCGGTCTGCCATAAAATATCCTGACTGATCCCGCATGATGCCTTGCAGTTCAACTGTGTCGCCCGCGGTCAACGGGGTGAGGACTTGCAGGGCCAATGTGGTCCGTTCGGTGATATGCGTGCCAGTATTTTCAACCTGTGATCCTTGCACGATGGTCGCACCGTTGGTGACCAGTTGCGCGCCCAGCCGGGCGGCACTGCTGGTATCTTGTTTGAAGGTGAGTGTAGCCCCTAACAAATACATGCCCGTTGCTGGTGCGGTGAAGATGTTAGCATTCGCATCAAAGGCAGCTTGATCATTGTATGTCAGATCATTGATACCGATTGTGGTCCATGTATCTGCCGGGCCAAAGTTGTCGAAATTCGTGCTTCCGGAAAAGCGCGGCAAGCGGGGTTGGTCCACAACGCCGGTCGCGCTGTTCACAATCAGCCCGTCGAAAAAAGTGCTGCCGTCTGCTGATGTTGTAAGTCGCAGATCATCGGTGCCAAACAGCCCCAGCAGTGCTCGTGTGCCAAAATCTTGTTGAAAGACAAAACCCGCATCATCCACTGTGGCTTCTTTGTTAAAGGTGGTCATCACTGACCCTGTGCCGCCATCCGCCTGATATAATGCCGTCCACAAAGCGGCGTTTGTTTTTGCTGCGAATGGTGTGCCTGGCAGGGTTGTCATACCAAGGCCAAAGGTGTCGATTTCTTCCAATTCAGGGCTGTCCAGATCGATCCATTCCGCACCATCAAAAACCACTAAGGATTCGCGATTGATCACATAAGCACGCCAACCGGCACGCGGCACGAAAAACCGCCAGTTGCCTGTCTCAAACAAGGCAATCTCCCCGTCGTGGCCTGCCCAATCACCGGTGCCACCGGAATCCACGATATAGCGCGCACCTTCAGACGGTGTGCCGGGTGCTACAGTTTGATCGTCCGAGACGACGCCAAGCTGCGCCAAAACATCTAAAATACGCAATGCTTCGTTATGCGTGACGTGCTTTTGTGCCTGACTAGGCAGTATAAACGGCAAAGACAGACTGCTGGAGATATCGGCCATGTGAATTCCCATGAGGTAAGGTTGATCGCTGCACATCGTCGGACAAAAGCCTTGCTGACCACTTAGGCCTACGCCCGTGGCGATCACACTCCGTTAAGAAAACGGACCACTTCGGAAGATCAAAAAATGATCGTTACCTCACAAAACGGCGGGTCATTATCGGAACCAATTTGAGATTGCGCAACTTCGTGCCATCCTGTGGAACATGATCCATATTGAAAAGGCTCTTGTTAATGCGTTTCGTTCTAATTGTCTGTGTTGCAGTTTGCGCGATACCAGCTGCGGCGCTTGATCTGAAACTGACTGCGCGATTTGACCTGAATTATCCGTCCAGTTTGGAGTATGATCCGTCGTTTTGTGGCCTTTGGATCGCGAATGAGGGACCAGAAGCAATTTTGCTGACCCTCGATGGGTTGGAAATGCGCCGTGTGTCCTCTGATCTTATGCGGATAAAAGCCATCACGCTTGAAGGCAACAACTTGATCGTTGCGGATGGGTTGGGTGAATTCCAACGCATCTCGAAAAATGGTGAGGCCCTGGACACACCGTTTCGCATTTCATCGCAATGGTCTGACACCGAAGGTATCATCGTCGACGATGACGGTACGATCATCGCTGTGGAAGATGACCCCGAATACATGACTTGGATGTCGCCGGATGGCGAAATCATACGCCGCGTTGATACAATGACTTTCACACCGCCCCTGAGTGAAGCACAGGGGATTGCCCGCGACCCCCGGACTGGTCATTTACTTATTGTGGATGACATGGAAGGGACCAACAGTCTGTATGAGTTCGACAAAGAGGGCACCTTGTTGGCGACAGTCTCGCTGCTGGAATATGGCATGGATCCCGAAGGCATTGCCATCAGACCAGGCTCTAACCAGCTGTTTATTGCGTTCGACAGCGGTGCCAGCGTCGCCAGTTTCGACTATACCCCCACCTTGCCCGCGGGATCAGATCCTTTGCCGCCGGGTGCAGATTGTATGATGATGTGACAGTGCGCGTGTCCCAATTTGATCAGATGCGCCTCATCGCAGTGACATTTTTGTGGATGGTCTGCGCGGGTGCGGCTTATGGCCAGTCTTGTCCTCAGTTTTACCGGTTTGTTGATTTTGGTCTGCAAGGGCGCAATGGCGATATTCATCGCGGTGGGCCCCTTTTTCGTGCTGAAAGCTTTGAGGGGCGATCGTTGTTACTGACGGAACAAACGCGGTGTCTTGTTGTACGTGACATCGCAAAAGACGGACATGGCAACCCCATTCCCGTGGTGTCTGAGGTCCAATATGACCCTGAAAAAGCTGATCTGGCCCTAACCAAGCTGCGGGTATTTACGACGCCTAGCGCAGCCGACACAGCAGCAAGAATAGAACAAACGCACCTCACAGTTCTGGACAGCGTTCAAGCGACCGTTTTGCGTGGTGCTACATATGTTTGCGTGCAACAGGCGTCGTCTGACAGGATCAGTTGCCAAGTGGTAAATCCGTACCAACAAGACATAGCATTGGTTGTTTTTTGCGCGCAGAACACTTGTGAGATGCCCCTGATGGCATTCGATGCACAGATTGCTGTCACGGCGGAATGGTCGATCCCTGAGGTTGGTTTTGATCACTTGGGTGAAGTCGTGGTTAAGAGACTTCAGCAGATCGAAAACTTCCTAACCCCTTTATCTTCTACGCGCTAACCTGATGCCCACTTGGTGATCCATAGCTTTCTATTTTTTAGCTGAAAACTGAACTAACTTCAGTCTTTATTTATTGTTCCCAAGTACTCAGACCGCGGTTTTGCATGGAGGAGGTTGATCGTGCGTCTGTCTGTATTTATTCTCATCGGGTTTGGGATTATTGGAACTATGCTCACTGCCTTGGGTGGGTCTATCGCTTGGCAGTCTGTTCGCGAGCTTCAAGATATCCGGCGCGCCGCGATTTTGGGTGAAATCGAAACCACTGCGATGCGCGCGACCGTTGCCATGTCTTTGGAGCGTAGCGTCACCCAAGTTGCATTGGCCTTTGGTGAACCGATACCCCCCGCTTTTCGCGACATTATTGATCAACAGCGTGACCTTGCAGACCAAGGTTTGCGTGCTGCACTGAAGCTGACAACAACGGCTGAGTTTCTAGAGACTCAGCAAGCCTACGTCGACCAAACCACGCAAAGCCTTCAAAAAGTGAGCGATCTGCGCAGTGAGATTGACCGTTTGCTGGCTGTCGCAAAGGCAGACCGTAACACAACGCGGTCTTATGACTTGCCTTTCGAGCTGAAGGAAGAAGTTGAAAACCTGAAGAATGCGACACAACTGCTGCGCAATAGGGTTGGCGTTTCGTCCGAAGTTGCTGGCGCGCTAGCTGCTGTGCAACTGGGCGCTTGGGAAGTTCGAGAGTTTGGCGGCCGTGCGCGTACGTATTTCGCGATTGCCACACTGAACGCTGAACCCATTAGTGCGCTAGACGCCGCGCAACTGCGTCTGGATCGAGCCCGTGCAAACGCAGCTTGGGATTCGTTGAAGAACAGCACAATGATGCTTGCAAACGTTCCACAAGACATCGCGCGGGATATAGATGCGGCAGGTACGCTATATTTTAGAGAGTATGCTGCACTGCTTGCCAAGCTTACCGACCTTTCAACAGCAGCGGGTGAAGCGACAGAAGTGGACTATCAGATTTCTTTCGCAGATTTTTTTGAAACATCTAACGCGGCGCTGGGGGCGATGGAAAATCTGTCTCAAGACAGCGGCAAAGCGCTGAGTGCTTATTGGCAAGATCGCGAAAGAGCGGCTTGGGTGCTTGCCGTTGCCAGCTGTATTTTTGCGTTGATTACTTTGACGGTCTTGGCCGTAATATACTATCAGGTCCGGTTCCGCGTCGTGGGGCTGGTGGGGGCCACTTCGCGTATGCTTTCGTCTTTGGCCGAAGGTAATCTGGATGTCGAAGTCCGGGGAAACCGCAAGGAGTTGCGTGAAATAATAGAGTTCCATAAAACGATAGTGAAATTCCGTAATGTCATGATCGAGGCGAGAAAATCCGAAGCGCAAGCCAAACTGGCAGCTGATCGTCAAAAAGAGTTGGAAATTAAACAAGCACAAAAAGAAAAAGACGAGATTACCCGTCAGGCAGAAACGGCTGCAGCTGAGAAAACCAAAGCAGAACAAAAATTTGCGCGTGAAAGAAAAGCTGCTGAAGAAATTGCTGCTGTTGTAGACGCGTGCGCTGCAGGTGACTTTTCTGGTCGTTTGGAATTAGCGGATAAATCAGGCGTCTTTAGTGAAATTTGTGATGGCATGAATCGAATTGGTGAGGCAACGGACCTCGGGTTGGGAGCTGTACGACAAGCGCTTGATAAACTTGCCGAAGGTGATCTAACGCACCGTATGCCTAACGATCTTGAGGGTGTATTTTCTGAAATTGCTGCTGCAATGAATAATACTACAGAAAGTCTGTCAAAAACTCTGACTGATATCTCTCAATGCGCGATTCATGTTGATGGTGCTTCGCATGATATCAATGGTGCTTCTTCTGAACTGGGACGATGTTCTGAGAAAAGTGCTGCGAAATTAGCGCAGTCCGCACGTGAGCTATCGCAGATGACCATTTCAGTTGGGACTGCTGCAACAGCTGCTCAAACTGCGGGTAATGCCGTCAAGTCGGTCGAGGAAATGGCCGTTTCAGGCAACAAGATTGTTACGCAAACGATCGACGCAATGAATGAGATCAAAGCGTCCTCGGATGAGATCGCGAAAGTTCTAAAATTGATAGATGAGATCGCGTTCCAAACAAATCTATTGGCTTTGAATGCTGGGGTTGAAGCGGCGCGCGCTGGCGAGACAGGCCGCGGTTTTGCAGTGGTCGCGACCGAAGTACGAGAACTGGCTATGCGTTCGACAAACGCCGCACGGGAAATTTCCAATCTTGTGACGACGTCCGAAGCTCATGTGAACACGGGTGTCGATCTTGTTCACTCTTCTGGTGAAGCTTTGAATAGTATTGTTACGGGCATGACAGATGCATCGTCAAAGCTAAACGATATTGTAACCGCGACGAATGACACCTCAACAGGTATAAAAGAGATATCAAGTGCAATAACCGAGCTGGATTCGGATACAAAAAATAACGCAACAATTTTTGCTGATACAGAGACGTCCGTTCGCTCTTTGAAGACAGTTTCGCATGATCTCACGTCTTATGTTGCGGCATTCCGTTTGGAGCCGTCCAGCGCACAAGAGAAGGCGATTTCATATCATCATCAGAAGTCTGCTTAGTATCAACACCCTAGCAATCCGGTGGCTCTACCGCTCGTATCGTAAAAAGCGGGACTCCAATTAGCGCTGTGAAACAAACCACGCTGTTCCCGTCATTGCTAGAAAGCTAGTTTTTAGCCAATAGACCTAACTGTTGTCTTCCAACCAACCAAGCCACCGCGAGCGCGAGCACCCATCCGCTGCTGACAGCCGTCGCGATCCCAAACCACACACCCCACACATCAAAATCGAATACTGCGATGAACAGCCAAATGAAAAGGGCAACGCCAATCCCTTGTCGGTAAACGCTGATCCAAAGGGTCCAAACCGGGCGTTTTAGGCCTTGAAGCAATGAGTTGATCGCAAAAAGCATCATGTAAATCGGGAACAAAAAACCATCCACCAAGAGGTAGCTCGCACCAATCCTAATCACTTCATCGTTGTCGGTAAAAAGAGCCACCGCATATCGCCCGCCGAACCACAAGAGAGGCATGGCGACGATGGACATCGCAAATCCGATTTTCCAGCATAGAAACAGTGCGTCTTTGACACGGGCATGATCTGCCGCGCCAAAGTTTTGACCGACGATTGGCAAAAGAGCGCCAGTCATTCCCAACACGGGCAGCAACAATATCTGTTCCACCCTGAGGGCGACACCGTATGCGGCAATTGCATCTTGCCCAAAGCCTTTGAGCGCGTATTGCACGACAAAACCGGAAATAAACATAACCATCATTGCTGTGCTTGCAGGGAGTAGTTGGGCAAATATTTGGCGGAATTTCTGACTATTAGGCACTAATTCCGGTAGCCTTGCGCTGTGCAGGACGTCCAATGCAAGGGTGTTCCGTATCACCCACAACATGACACCAGTTTGACTGACGATCGTTGATAACGCGATACCGTTAAAACCCAAACCACCCCAGATGCCGGGAACACCAAACATAAACAACGGGTTCAAAACGATGTTTGCAAAAAACGCAACGACCAACCCACGCTGCAAAGTCACCGTATCGCCATGTGCCTGCAGGATACCGTTTGCGCCGTATGCCAACAAGAAGCCCGGCAACGAAAAAATGAGCCATTTGAAATAGCCGGTTGCCGCATCACGATAGCCACCGGGTTCCGAAACCAATGCGATCAGATACGGCCCCCCGATCCACCCTACAATCATCAAAATGAGCGTGGCGATGATGCCGAATACAATGCCTTGAAGTGCGAATTGTCGAACTTCGTATGTGTCGCGCGCACCTTTTGCATTGCTGACCAGCGCAGACATTGCTGACCCCAGCCCAAAGCCAATGGCCATCATGATAAAAAAGGCTTGAAACCCGATTGCGAGTCCCGCTTGCGCTTCAGTTGAAAGCTGGCCTGCCCAATAGACATCGACCACATTGTAGAGCGTGGAAAAAAGCATCCCGAAAGCAGCCGGCACCGCCAGCGCGCGAAAATGGCCAAGCAATGGCCCTTGGGTTAGGTCACGGTCACGCGCGATGCTCACCCTTCGGCCGCCTGCATTCGTAGTTCAAGCCGCCTGACGAATGCGGATACGACCAAGATCAACACGAGATATTCAAGCACTAAAACCGTATAAATTTCCAAGGGCCGGTATTCAGAAACAGACAATTCATTCGCTTTGCGTGTTAGCTCCTGCATGCCAATTACTGACACGAGGGATGACATTTTTAACATATAAACCAGTTGGTTGCCCAAGGCGGGCAGGATACGTCGAATTGCTTGAGGCAGGATCACAAAGCGCATTGTGTCGCGGTAGTTCAAAGATACTGACTTGGCTGCTTCATACTGGCCTCGGGCGATGGATTGGATACCGCCGCGGAAAATTTCTGCTTGAAAGGCGCTGTCCGACAAGGCCAACGCCAAGACACCTGCCCAAAATACATTAAGCGTGATGCCCGATAACGCCGGTAACCCGTAATAAACCCACAAGATCAGCACCAGAATGGGAACAGCACGCACGATTTCTACATAGGTTCTGTTGAACCTGCGCCAGCCCTTTTTTTCGGACAAACCGGGCAGGGCGATTAACAGCCCCAAGACAACTGAAATTGAAATTGCAGTGACTGACAAAAGGATGGTGTAATACATCCCTGACAACATAAACTTTAGGTTTATCAGGCCTTTGGGCGTTGTGGGATCAACGACATACCAGCCCCAGTTGCCAGAGCAGCCTGAGAGCAACAGCAGCAGGCTACCAAAGATCGCGATACGTTTCATGCGGGATGCCTCAATGCTGCAGAATTTGTTTGAGAAAAGTAGCAAAGCGTTGCGACTTGGGCGCGGTAAAGACCTGATCAGGTGGGCCGACCTCGACGATTTCGCCTTTGTCCATAAAGACCATCGTATCGGCCACCTTGCGGGCGAACCCCATCTCGTGGGTCAC
>JBGCDB010000030.1:0-13782 GCA_045104955.1 Roseobacter sp. | reverse complement strand
AAACACCCATATCCGTTGAGAACCCAAGCACGTTGAAAATGTATTCAACGCCATCGATGTCGAAAGTTTCCGACATGCCTGTGTTAAGCGTCGTCGTCACCACGTCACCACAAGGGTTCGGTCCGCCACCTGCACAAGGATTTGCGTTGTTAGGTGTTTCGAAGTGATCAAAAGAAAAGACCGTTTCTACTGGGCATGCATGACCCGCAATACCAATAGAGACCTGAAGATCAACAGTGTCCAAGCTTGTGCCGGTAATTGGGAAGTTGTTGTGCGTAAATGTACCAAGCAGGAATTGCTCACCTTCGTTGAAAGTAACTGAAGGAGGCGCAGCACCAACAAATGTGTATCCGCTTTGTTGTGGCTGACCTGATGGATTACCCCACGTGATCGTCGAAGTTCCCGTGCCAGAAATTGTGCCGCCGACAGGATCTGCAACTGCATTTTCCCAAACACCAGTCACCGAGTCCACGGTCAGCGTGTTCGCGTAAGCGTTCGTCGCTGTGAGGGTCAGAGCGACAAGCGCGGTTGCTGTGTATTTTTTCATATTCATAATTTTGTACCTTTGAATAATATCTAAGGGTACGAGCGGCCACTGTGGTGCCCAGTTTTCAAAAAACCATTAGTCAAAAAACTTGCCCACAATATAGATCCCCCGACCCACAGATACATTAACATAATATTAAGTATTTAATCAACTTCTAGTTAAAATTTGCAATTTTAAGGTGTAACACTCTGTCATCTTTGCATTTTATACAAAAAACCCAGCGGTTTTCGCCGCTGGGTCTATACAGTATTATTCGCTACGCTGTGGCTTACTGCAAATCACGCACGTCTGTCAGTTTGCCCATTACTGCGGCCGCTGCGGCCATTCCGGGCGATACCAAGTGGGTGCGCCCTTTGTAGCCTTGTCGCCCTTCAAAATTGCGGTTGGACGTTGAGGCGCAGCGTTCACCCTCCGCCAACTGGTCAGGGTTCATCGCAAGACACATAGAGCATCCTGCCAAGCGCCATTCAAAACCGGCTTCTTTGAAAATATCAGCAAGGCCTTCTTCTTCGGCCTGAGCGCGGACAAGACCCGAGCCAGGCACGACCATTGCGCGTTTGACCTTGATCTTTTTGCCTTTCAATACTTCGGCCGCGGCGCGCAGGTCTTCAATACGACCATTTGTGCAGGATCCGATAAAGACGGTATCGATCTCGATGTCGGTCAAGGGCGTGCCGGGTGTCAGACCCATATAGTCCAGCGAACGTTGCGCGGCCCCTACTTTGCCGCCTTCAAAGTCATCCGCCGATGGGACATTTGCCGTGATCGGCAGCACGTCCTCGGGTGAGGTGCCCCAAGTCACGACCGGTGCGATATCTTCGCCTTTCAGCGTGATCACCATGTCCCATGCCGCGTCATCATCAGAATAAAGCGTTTTCCACCAGTCCATCGCCGCTTCCCATTGCGCGCCCTTGGGGGCGTGTGGGCGACCTTTGCAGTATTCAAAAGTCTTTTCGTCTGGTGCGATAAGGCCCGCGCGCGCGCCGCCTTCGATGGCCATGTTGCAGACAGTCATACGGCCTTCCATGGACAGATCACGGATTGCTTCGCCGCAATATTCGATCACATAGCCTGTACCGCCAGCGGTCCCTGTGGCACCGATAACAGACAAAGTGATGTCTTTTGCCGTGACACCAGGGCGCAATTTGCCGGTAATCTCGACCTTCATGTTTTTAGATTTTTTCTGGATCAGCGTTTGCGTGGCCAAAACATGTTCGACCTCGGATGTTCCGATGCCATGTGCAAGCGCACCAAATGCACCATGCGTCGCGGTGTGGCTGTCGCCACAAACAACGGTCATGCCCGGCAGTGTCCACCCCTGTTCGGGGCCCACGATATGCACGATGCCTTGGCGAACGTCTGATACCGGATAATAGTGTATGCCAAAGTCCTTGGCGTTTTTGTCCAAAGCGGCGACCTGAATGGCGCTGTCTTCGGTCATGTTCTTGGGGTCTTCGCGCCCTGCCGTCGTGGGTACGTTGTGATCTGGTACCGCGATTGTCTTTTCGGGCGCGCGCACTTTGCGGCCTGTCATCCGCAGCCCTTCAAAGGCTTGCGGGCTTGTAACTTCGTGCACAAGGTGGCGATCAATATACAAAAGGCAGGTGCCGTCTTCGGCTTCATGGGCGACGTGTGCGTCCCAGATTTTATCGTAAAGCGTTTTGGGGGACATGGGTCCTCTCCCGTTGTTGGTGGTAGGTCAGGGTGTGTGTGCTTTGCGCGCTTAGGCGCGCGCGATGACGCTGCGGGTTGCACCAAAAAACCGTTCGCGCAAGCGCGCGCGGTCATCAATATCGATTCTGATTTTCGTGCAATGTGACATGGGCGGAACCTTTAACGTTTTGTGCGCGTCCAAGCAAGGCGTCGTGGGCGTGCTCTGCTATGGTTGTGGCTGTTGCATGGCTGTGCAAATCTAATCACATGGAAGAAGAGAATACGCCCCCTCCTTCAGAAGACGCGCTGGCTGATGCGTTGATGTCTTTTGACGAGATATGGGATTTAGGCGCCAGTTTCATACAGACCGTTCTGACGCCGGGGTGGCGGCAAAACCAAGTGATCATCGTGCTGTTGTTGATTTTGGTTGCGTGGTTTTCGCATTTGATTCTGGGGCGTGCGCTTGATGGTTGGGCCCGCCGCCGCGAAGGGTGGTCCAAGTGGCAACTGCGATTGATCATACAAGTAAAGCGGCGCATGGGGCTAATCGTGTTCGCTGTGCTCGCGACAGTTCTTTATGGTGTCATGCAGCAAATCACATGGCCGTCGCGTTCCTATTTCATCGGGTTAGCGGCGACTTTGGCTACTGTCTGGGTTAGCATCGCGCTGGCTGCACAGCTTGTCAAAAACCGCCCCGTGCGTCGGATGGTAATTTGGGGCCTGTGGATATGGGCAACGCTGTATTTCCTGAACATCACGGATGTGGTTGCAGAGTTCTTGGATAGCCTAGCGCTGGAACTCGGCGATTTCCGCATATCTGTTTTGGCGATTATTTCGGCCATTGCCTTGATCGGGGTGCTTTTTGCCTTGGCCCGTGTGATCAGCAAAGCGACCGCTGCCAATATTCGCAGCAATGATGATATCAGCCCATCAATGCAGGTTCTGGCTGTCAAAGGCGTGCAGGTCGTTTTGTATGGCTTTGCGTTTTTCTTGGGCGTCAAGGCGGTTGGTATTGATCTGACTGGGCTGGCAGTCTTGTCCGGCGCGATTGGTGTGGGCTTGGGTTTTGGCTTGCAAAAGGTCGTGTCGAACCTTGTCTCTGGCGTCATCATCCTTCTGGATAAGTCGATTAAACCGGGTGACGTTATTTCCCTGGGCGAGACCTTTGGATGGATAAACAGTCTTGGCGCGCGGTATGTATCGGTGGTGACGCGCGATGGGCGCGAATACCTGATCCCCAACGAGGACCTGATCACAGGGCAAGTCGTGAACTGGTCGCATTCGGATGAATATGTCAGGCTCGATATCTTTTTTGGCACGTCTTATGGGTGTGATCCGCACACAGTGCGCAAACTCGCGATCGAGGCTGCATCGGACGTCGACCGAGTTTTGTCTCACCCCAAGTTACCAGTCTGTCATATTGTGGGTTTTGGTGACAGTTCCGTCGATTACATCCTGCGCTTCTGGATCAAGGACCCCACGGGCGGGCTGACCAACATTCGCGGCAATGTCTATCTGGCACTGTGGGATGCGTTCAAGGCCAACAACATCTCTATTCCCTTCCCGCAACGCGAGGTCCGCTTGCTTGAGGACGAGGAATAGTTTGCAGCACGCCCTTGTTTAGGGGGTGGGCAAAGCTAAACTTGTGAAGCCTTAGCAATTAAAGGGCCAAGGTATGGCACAGCACGCAGACATTGTTTTGATCTTGGGCAGCGGCCCCAATGCGCCCGAAGCTGCCGATTGGCCCCGAGACGCTTTCGACCGCATCGTGACGATCAACAACGCATGGCGCGTGCGCAAAGATTGGGATGACCTGATCTTTCCCGAAGATTTCCCCGAGGACCGTCGCCCGACGTCCGTCTTGCCTGCGCAGCGGCTTATCCAAGCGGACGCGTTTGTGCCCGCGCAGAATGCCTACGGCGGGTTTGTTTATGCCGGTGGTACGATGGCCTTTACAGCGGGGTATTGGGCCTTGCATGCCTTGCGGCCAAGGGTCATGGCGTTTTTGGGTTGCGATATGGTGTACCCCAAGGCAGGGCACACGCATTTTTATGGAACAGGCACGGCAGATCCGTTACGTCCGGATGTTACTCTTCAAGACCTTGGTGCCAAATCTGCACGATTGGGTCTTATGGCGGCACAACAAGGCTGCGTGTGCGTGAACCTTTCCACGCAAGACAGTGAACTTGTGTTCCAGCGGTCAACCATTGGTCAACTGCGTGGTTTACCATCCGCCTGCGTAGATGACGCAGCTATCAATCATATTTCCGATCGTGAAGAAAAACTGGGCCACTATGTGCCATCCGGACGTTACTGGGATGAGGCAGATCGCTTAGATGCCAAAGCCTTGGCGGAGATTGATGCCGCGTGGCGCGCGGCATGGCCTATCGCCCACCAGGCAGATTATGCGGCCTAAACGGGCATAATCGCCACGGCGCACGGTGTGTTTCTCAAGCTGTCATTGAATTGTACTACGCATATTGCTAAATTTGGCATATCCCCAGCGCCGGGGGCCTGGCGGCGCGCTTTAAGGAGGACAATGTCCTGTCAATGCATGCTGATACAGCGAATGCTGTGCAAAAAGACGTGGCAGTAATGTCTGCTGCAACCGATACATCCACCAGCGACCAACTGTTGGCGACCATTCTCAAATCCCTTGATGACGACAAAGCCGAAGATATCGTGCAAATTGATCTGCGCGGCAAAACGGAAATTGGCGACTATATGGTTATCTGTTCGGGCCGTTCGACCCGGCAGGTTGCATCCATTTCCGAGAAGCTGGCGCAGACGGTCAAGGATGACTATGGGCGTGTGGCAAAGATGGAAGGCAAAGACACAGGTGACTGGGTCTTGATCGACACAGGTGATGTGATCGTGCATGTGTTCCGTCCTGAAGTGCGCGAATTCTACCAGTTGGAAAAGATGTGGCAGCCCATGGGGGACCCAGAGGCAGCGTCGCACTGACGACGTGCCTTTGAGGCTCTGATGCGAGTGCATATCCTTGCGGTCGGGCGTTTGCGCGCCGGACCCGAAAAAGACCTTATTGACGATTATCTGAAACGCTTTGATCGCACTGGGCGCAGCCTTGGGCTGGGTCCTGCACGCGTGATTGAAGTGGACGACCGCAAAGGCAGCGGTATGACGGGCGAGGCCGAAGCCTTACGCCGCGCTCTGCCCAAAGGTGCTGTTCTCGCGGTTCTGGATGAACGGGGCCGCGTTGAAAGCTCGCCGGATTTTGCGCAGCGTTTGGCAGGTTGGCGTGATCAGGGGCGGGGTGATCTGGCGTTTGTCATCGGTGGCGCAGATGGTATCGAGCCCGCTCTGCGGGCAGAGGCTGATTTTGCCCTGTCATTTGGCAAGATGGTTTGGCCGCATATGCTGGTGCGCGTGATGTTGACTGAACAGCTTTATCGTGCGGCTTCGATTTTGGCAGGTGCGCCGTATCATCGGACTTAAACCGGCGTCGTGATGTGTTGAAAATGTCCATCATCAAGCGAATAATGTGATAGAACTTGCGTCTGACGCGCACCGCGTCCGTGTGAAAGGTGGCCGTGGTGATACGGATGACCTCCGGTCAGGGTAGCCGAAAGTTCACAGTATTCGCATTCCAGCCACCGGGCTTGTCACGGGCCTGTATCTGCACCTGCGTTGTGCCTTCAGGGATACGGACCCCGGACAAAGACCGTGTAAAGGGTTGCTCTTCTACGTGAGGGTGGACCAAAACACGGATGCCAAGTTGGTTACCATTCATGTCCAGAACCCGCCACCCGTCGGCGTAATGATCCCAGCCGGTATCTGGATGCGAGATCGTCACGTCAAACCGCCACGTCCCATCTGACGACTGTTTTGCAGATACATGGTCGACCTTCGGCTCTTCGGCCCAAGAGGGGCTCGCCAAGACGGCCATTATACAAAGGGCTTTTTTAAACATCGGTTTCACCAGCTCAATAACTTACGCTATGAACTTAGGCGTCCAACAGGATTTTGCGAGAGTGGGATGCAAATTCGCGTCGCCATACAACGACGAATGTCGCCAAGACGGCGAGCGTCAGCGCCAACGGACCGATCAACCAAGCGGCCGCTGCGAGTGCAAAGTAGATAGACCGCAGGCCTCTGTTAAAGCTGCGGGCAGCGGTGATATTGATCTCGCCGGCTTGGTCTGCACGGTGATAGGCTTTTTCATGCTCAACATCGTTGGGAACTGCAGCCATTAGCACGGAGCAATAGCCGAATAACCTGTTGGCCCAGACAAATTTCAAAAATGCGTTGGTCAACAAAATCGCAACCACCATGAGTTTGATTTCCCAGACTATTGCCGGGTGATCTGCCAGTGTAATATCTACAGCGACCCCGGCCAACCGGTCTGCATTGCCGATCAAAGCGAGCGTCCCGCCCAATGCAATTACACAAGTCGATGCAAAAAACGCCGTACCTTGCCGTAAAGTACCCAGGATTTGGGCGTCGAATATTCTGGGCTGTCGGGTGACCATTTCGCGCATCCAAGCGCGACGGTACCCTGCCATCAGCATCGAAGTCGACGGGTGGCGCGTGCTGGCGTGTTCCACACGCCATCCAATCCCAACCCACAACAGAAACAACAATCCAAGCGCTGCTAGGTCGAAACTCGTAAAAAGCTCAATTCGGTCTACCATTGTCATGCGAAACGCATGGCAGGTCACATAAGTCTTGCCAATGCAAAAAATTGGTAATATTAATTTACCAAATTGGAGGGTTCACTATGGAAATGCCGATTCCCAACGCGACTGTTATTGCGCGAAAAGCCCGCGTGGTCGAACGGTTGCTTACCGTTTTGCCAAGCGACGCGGTAATTCACAACGAACACGAGACGCGCGCATATGAATGTGACGCGCTGACAGCATACAAGTGTCCTCCGATGGTCGCTGTCTTGCCGGCCACGACCAAAGAAGTGTCGGACGTTTTGCGGATCTGCCACGAAGAGGCTGTGCCAGTGGTGCCGCGCGGGTCCGGCACATCACTGGCCGGTGGTGCACTGCCGACGGCGGATTGCGTGATTCTGGGCGTGGCGCGGATGAATGACGTCTTGGAAACTAATTACGATGATCGCGTGATCCGGGTGCAAACGGGGCGTACCAACCTAAGCGTCACCGGTGCTGTCGAAGAGAACGGCTTTTTCTATGCGCCCGATCCTTCCAGCCAGCTGGCCTGCGCCATTGCAGGCAATATCGCTATGAATTCGGGTGGGGCGCATTGCCTCAAGTATGGCGTGACCACGAACAACCTGATGGGCGTGACGATGGTTATGATGGACGGCGAAGTCATTGAGATTGGCGGCGCCCATATGGATGCGGGTGGGCTGGATTTGCTGGGCCTTGTCTGTGGCTCCGAAGGGCAGTTGGGCGTCGTGACCGAAGCGACCTTGCGCATTTTGCCAAAACCCGAAGGTGCGCGTCCCGTGCTGATGGGCTTTGACGACAGCGAAGTTGCGGGCGCTTGCGTCAGCGACATCATCAAAGCGGGAGTTCTGCCCGTCGCTATCGAGTTCATGGACCGCTTATGTATCGAGACAAGTGAGAACTTTGCCCAAGCGGGATACCCCATGTGCGAAGCGTTGTTGATCGTTGAGGTCGAAGGCTCTGAGGCTGAAATTGACCATCAGCTTGCGTTGATCATGGATATTGCGCGTCGGCATAACCCGGTGGAGCTGCGCGAAAGCAAATCAGCCGAGGAAAGCGCGCTGATTTGGCTGGGCCGTAAGTCAGCCTTTGGCGCGATTGGCCAGATCAACGATTACATGTGCCTTGATGGCACGATCCCGGTTAGCTCTCTGCCTTTCGTATTGCGGCGGATCGGTGAGATGTCCAAGGAATACGGCCTACAGGTTGGGAACGTCTTTCACGCGGGCGATGGCAATATGCATCCACTCATTTTGTTTGATGCAAACAAGCCGGGTGATTTGGAACTGTGCGAAGCCTTTGGGGCAGAAATCCTAAAGCTCTGTGTAGAAGCAGGCGGCTGCCTGACGGGTGAGCATGGTGTGGGCATCGAAAAGCGTGACCTGATGGAGTACCAATACGCGCCTGCTGACCTCGAGGCGCAAATGGCCGTAAAGGATGTATTTGATCCGCAGTGGTTGTTGAACCCGGCCAAGGTGTTTCCTTTGTCCGTGTCCGAAGACAGGCGTGCGGTTCCGCTGGCTGCTGAATAAAGCCGCCAACACGGCGGGCGTTGCCCTTCGCTTGCCCCAAATTGAAAGCCCGAAACGATGATGAAACCAGACACCGAAGCGGCTTTGGCCGATGTGATCAAATCGGCCAAAGGTCCTTTGTGTATCCAAGGGGGCGGCACGCGGGGATGCGCTGTGCCGGGCGACGTGGTGTCGACTGCCGCCTTGTCTGGTATTTCGCTGTATGAGCCCGGCGCGCTGACGATTGTGGCACAAGCAGGCACCCCACTGTCCGAGATCGAAGCTGCATTGGCCGCCGAGAACCAAAGACTGGCCTTTGAGCCTACGGATTATTCCAAGCTTTTAAATACGACAGGGGCGTCTACCATCGGTGGTGTGATTGCCGCCAATATTAGCGGTGCGCGACGTATCCAAGGGGGCGCCGCCCGAGACTATGCATTGGGCGTGCGGTTCGTGGACGGTGTCGGCAATATTGTAAAGAACGGCGGCCGTGTAATGAAGAATGTGACTGGCTATGATTTGGTAAAGCTTATGTCCGGTGCCTACGGTACTTTGGGCGTTTTGACCGAAGTATCACTAAAAGTATTGCCTGTGCCAGAAACGCAGGGGACTTTGATGCTCCGCGGTTTGTCTGATGCGGATGCTGTGCGCGCGATGTCGCGTGCGATGGGCTCGCCTTATGAGGTCACTGGCGCCGTGCATTGCGCCAAGATCACCGACGACACACCCGTCACCGCACTACGTGTTGAGGGGTTTGAAGCGTCAGTTTCTTACCGGTTGGACGCTTTGAAAACACTGTTGTCTGATACCGGGGTGGACATGCACGTAGCAACGACTGAAATGTCTGACTGGTTTTGGGGTGCCGTGCGCGAACTAGGGAAATTCACTGACGTCGATGGTGACGTGTGGCGGGTTAGCTGTAAACCAAGCGACGCGTCGATGTTGGTAGAAACTGCCAACCCGGTTGAGTGTGTCTATGACTGGGCGGGTGGCTTACTCTGGATGCGGACGGCCGAAGGAACCGACCTACGCCACCGGCTGGGGACGTACGATGGCCATGCAACCTTGCTGCGTGGAACGCCGTCGCATGATGTTCCACGCTTTGAGCCAGAAGCCGCTGGCGTGGCGAAAATTACAGCCGGATTGCGCGAACGTTTTGACCCGCGCGGCATTCTGAACGCGGGTTTAATGGGCCACGCAATGACCGAGGTAACCTGAAATGCAGACGACCTTTACGCCTGAACAGTTGAAAAACCCCGGTATTCAACGCAGCAATGAAATTTTGCGATCGTGTGTGCATTGCGGTTTTTGCACCGCGACCTGTCCGACCTATCAGGTGCTTGGCGACGAATTGGATAGCCCCCGTGGCCGCATTTATCTGATCAAGGATATGCTGGAAAACGACCGGGACCCGGATGAAAAAACAGTCAAGCACATCGATCGCTGCCTGTCTTGTCTGGCTTGCATGACCACCTGCCCTTCTGGTGTGCACTATATGCATCTGGTTGATCATGCGCGCGATTACATCGAGCAACGCTACAAGCGCCCCTTTACGGACCGGGCATTGCGCTGGATTCTGGCGCGTATCCTGCCCTACCCGATGCGGTTCCGCGTGGCGCTGCTGGGCGCAAAGATCGGTCGACCTTTTGCGCGGCTGATGCCAGATGCGCGTTTGCGTGCAATGCTGGAAATGGCACCCAAAGTCATCCCGCCTGTTAGTCCCAATGACGACCCACAAACCTTTCAGCCCAAAGTCGCCCGAAAAATGCGCGTTGCGCTCATGACAGGCTGCGCGCAAAAGGCGCTGAACACTGATATCAATGATGCTACGATCCGCTTGCTCACGCGGTTGGGCTGCGAAGTTGTTGTTGCCGAAGGGGCAGGGTGCTGCGGTGCGTTGACCCACCACATGGGTAAGACAGATGAAAGTCATGCAACAGCTGCAAAGAACATCGTGGCTTGGGCCTCTGAGATGGATAACGGTGGTTTAGACGCGATTGTGATCAACACGTCGGGCTGTGGTACAACAGTGAAAGACTACGGCCACATGTTCCGCAATGACGCAAAATACGCGGAGGATGCAGCGCGCGTGGCGGGCATTGCGATGGATGTGTCTGAGGTACTGATGAAGCTTGAAATGCCCGAAGGCACAGACAAGCAAATGGTTGTTGCGTATCATGCGGCTTGCTCATTGCAGCATGGGCAACAGATTAAAACGTACCCCAAAGACCTTTTAAAGCGCGCGGGTTTTACCATTGTCGAACCCAGCGATCCGCATCTTTGCTGCGGGTCTGCTGGGACATATAACTTGATGCAGCCCGAAATCTCAAAACAGTTGAAAGACCGTAAGGTGCGCACACTGGAGGCCAAGAACCCTGACGTGATTGCAGCGGGTAATATCGGCTGCATGATGCAGATTGGGTCAGGGACACGAATCCCCATCGTGCACAGCGTTGAATTATTGGATTGGGCAACCGGGGGGCCGAAACCGCCCGCATTAGAGGCAGAATACAACCCTAGGTCTGAAATACCTATCCTGCGTTAACCAAATGGGGACGGTTCGTTCCCAAATTAACGCCCAATCAGGTGATAAAAGCCCTATTTCTGCCGTATCCATTAGATATTCGTATCCCTGAAAATTAGGGGACGTATCAGTGCGAGTTTGGTTAGCCGTTGGGATAATAGCGGGGGTTTTGACAGGGGGGGCAATTGCTCAAGACGCTGCCCTCCGCTCGTTGCAAACGGGTGTTGACGCGAGCCCTTGGGAAGCGGTTGGTCGGCTTGACATCGGTGGTGCAGGCTTCTGCACCGGCGCGTTGATAGAACCCAACCTTGTCCTGACCGCGGCCCATTGTTTGTATGACAAGTCATCAGGTGAGTTAATCAACTATACCAAGGTCGAGTTTCTGGCAGGGTGGCGCAATGGGCGTGCGTCCGCGTATCGCGCTGTACGTCGCGCAGTTGTTCATCCATCTTATACATACGGTGAGGAGGTCTCATCAGAGCGCGTGCGCAATGATGTGGCCTTGCTTGAATTGTCACGCCCTATCCGTAACACAACGATCGAGCCCTTTGAAACCGCACCGCATCCTACCAGAGGCGACCGCGTGGGCGTCGTAAGCTATGCTCGTCACCGTTCAGAGGCCCCGTCTTTGCAAGAAGTCTGTGAAGTACTGGGCCTGAAAGAAGGTGTCTTGGTCACTTCCTGTTCTGTGGACTTTGGATCTTCGGGCGCACCGATTTTCACCTTCTCGGAGGGGGCTGCCCACATCGTATCAGTCGTTTCTGCGAAAGCGGAAATGTCAGGCCAATCCGTTTCCCTCGGTACAGAGCTGAGCGGTGCATTAACCGATTTGCGAGCGGAGTTGGACAATGGCGGTGGTGTGTTTCAAAGTTCAGTTCCAACGGCCGCGCGCGTTGTTGTGGGGCAAGAACGGCGCGATACGGGCGCGAAATTTGTCCGCCCACGGGAAAACTGATGCGCGCTGCGTGGGTCATATCGCTGGTTTTGGCGGTCGTATCGACGACGGCGCAGGCACAGCCATCAACCACATCTCTTCGTGGAATGGCTGGTGAAAATGATGCGCTTTACTGGCAGGCGGTCGGCAGGCTTGACGCGAAAGGTATCGGGTTTTGCACTGCTACGCTAATCTCCCCGGAACTTGTTCTCACGGCTGCACATTGCGTCTATTCAAAGCGTACAGGTCTGCTCGTGAAGCCAGAAGATTTGACGTTCCGTGCGGGTCTGCGCCAAGGAAATGTGGCGGCTGAACGCCCTGTTGCACAGATCGAACCCCACACGGGCTACGTCCCAACTCGGGGCACAGTGTTGCAGAACATTCAACATGATGTGGCCTTGCTGCGTCTGAAAGAGCCGATACCAACCAGTGAACTAGATCCTTTCATTCTGCAGGGCAGTGCTGTTTCTACCGGCCCGGTTAGCGTTGTTTCTTATGGTCGCAACCGCGAAATGGTGCCTTCACGGCAAGACGTATGTCAGGTTATGGGCACCCAAAATGGGGTCATGTTCATGGATTGTGACGTGACCTTTGGATCGTCGGGCGCCCCTGTTTTCAGTCATTCTAATGGCCGTGGGCAGATCGTGTCGGTGATTTCTGGCATGGGTGTATATGACGGTCAGCGCGTGGCCTACGGTATGGTACTGCCAAAGCTGGTCGCCGAGTTGAAACACCAGATGTGGGCGAATAAGCCCAAGCCGCTTGCTCAAATTCGTCGTGTAACCATTGGGTCGGGCGGTGGCGCTTTGTCCAGTAGCGGCGCGAAATTTGTCCGGCCCTGAGGGTCTTGAAAGCGTAAATTACACCCCCACATTGACGATACCAAAGCGCCTATTCAGGGCTTTGGAGTTTGTAACATGGGGTGCGTCCAATAGCGGAGCACTCTGATTTATCGCTCAAAAAGAGGATGAAATATGCGTACTTTTGATTTTGCACCGCTCTACCGGGCCACTGTGGGTTTTGACCAAATTGCCGACCTGATGGACAGGGTGCTGACCACCGAAGGCAACCAACCTGCCTATCCCCCATATAATATCGAAAAGCTGGATGATGACGCTTATCGAATCTCGGTCGCTGTGGCGGGTTTTTCCGACAATGACCTAAGCGTCGAGGTGCGCGAGAACGCGTTGATCGTTTCGGCACGCAAGGCAGATGAGAACACTGAAAAAGCTTATCTGCATCGCGGCATAGCCACGCGCGCGTTTGAGCGCCGCTTCCATCTGGCTGACCATGTTCACGTCACAGGTGCGAGCCATGTAGATGGCATGCTGCACATTGACTTGGTGCGTGAAGTGCCAGAGACGCTAAAGCCGCGTCAAATTTCCATCTCTTCGACCCGCCAGATCGACAAGGATGTCGTAGACGCCAAGTCGGTCAACTAAACGAAACAACCGACGCTAAAAGGGGGCGTGACCTGCGGGTTGCGCCCCCTTTTGTTTTCAGGTTTTCAATAGTCGCATCGCGCTATCGCGAATGCCTTCCAAAACGGGCACGCCCACGGCACCGCGGGACATCAACCTTAATCCCACCAGCATCGACAACAATGCCTGCGCTGTTTGCTCTGCATCAACGTCAGCCGTGATGTCGCCGCTTTGCTGTCCTTTGTGTATTGCATCCCGAAAAAAGCCTTGGATATCCTGAAAGGAGGCTTGAACGATTTCAGCGATTTCTGGCGGTTGATTGGGTAAGTCCTGCGCGGTGTTGATGACAAAGCAGCCCATATTTCCAGGCTCTGCCCGCGCGTCATCTACCATGCCGTCAAAAAATAGTTTGATGGCCGCAACTGCATCAGGCATTTGGCGCAGTTCTGCCAGGCGATGGGCTCGGCTTTTTTGATCGTATCGCGCCAACGCACGATCAAACAACGCTTTTTTGGACCCAAAGGCGTTGTACAAGCT
>JBGCDB010000029.1:0-14310 GCA_045104955.1 Roseobacter sp. | reverse complement strand
CATGCCCCCGCCGAGGATAAAACCGGAAAGGTATAACGACATGGCTCTTCCAGAGTTCACCATGCGCCAATTGCTTGAAGCAGGCGTACACTTCGGCCACCAAACGCAGCGTTGGAACCCCCGTATGGGTCCGTTCATCTATGGCGCGCGCAACGGCATCCACATCATGGACCTTACGCAAACTGTTCCCATGTTGGACCAAGCGCTAAGTGCGATCCGTGAAACCGTCGCCAAGGGCGGCAGCATTCTTTTTGTGGGCACCAAGCGGCAGGCTGCACAGCCCATCGCGGATGCGGCAGAAAAATGCGCACAGTATTACATGAACCACCGTTGGTTGGGCGGCACGTTGACCAACTGGCAAACTGTTTCGCAGTCCATCAATCGCCTCAAAAACATTGATGAGCAGTCCGAAAACGGTTTTGCAGGCCTCACCAAAAAAGAGCGTCTGGGCATGGAGCGTGACCAAGGCAAATTGCAGGCGTCCTTGGGTGGTATCCGCGAAATGGGCGGCCGTCCCGACCTGATCTTTGTGATCGACGTCAAAAAAGAAGCACTGGCCGTTGCCGAAGCCAACAAACTGGGTATTCCGGTCGTGGCTGTCGTTGACACCAACTGCCCGCCGGACGGGATCGATTATATCATCCCCGGCAACGATGACGCGGCACGTGCGATCGCACTTTACTGTGATCTGGCTGCACGTGCGGCCCTTGACGGTATGTCCGCTCAACTGGGTGCAGCTGGCGTTGATCTGGGTGCAATGGAAGAAGCGCCGGTTGAAGAAGCCGTAGCCGAAGCCGCACCAGAAGCACCAGCGGAAGAAGCACAAGCCTAAGCGCTTGTCACACGCATGACATAGGGGCAGGGGACACCTGCCCCAACACAACATAGTTTCCCAAAGGAGAACCTGAGATGGCAGTTACAGCATCTATGGTCAAAGAGCTGCGCGACACTACTGGCGCTGGCATGATGGACGCGAAAAAAGCGCTGACAGAAAACGATGGCGACATGGAAGCCGCAATCGACTGGCTGCGGACGAAAGGCCTTGCCAAAGCGGCCAAGAAATCCGGCCGGACCGCGGCAGAAGGTCTTGTTGCTGTCAAAGTTGACGGTGGCCACGGCGTAGCAGTTGAAGTGAACTCTGAAACAGACTTCGTCGGTAAAAATGCTGACTTCCAAAAGATGGTTGCTGGTATCGCTGATGTCGCGCTGAAGGCGGATGACATTGATGCGCTGAAAGTTGCAGACATGGATGGCAAAACGGTTGAGCAAACTGTGACAGATGCGGTTGCTGTGATCGGTGAAAACATGTCTGTGCGCCGTATGGCGACAGTGGACGGTGATATCGTTGTTTCATACGTGCACAACGCAGCGGCCCCCGGCATGGGTAAAATCGGCGTTCTGGTTGCCATGAACGGTGGCGATGAAGCGTTCGGCAAACAGGTCGCGATGCATATCGCAGCTGTGAACCCGGCCTCCTTGTCCGAAGACGATCTTGACCCGGCTGTGGTCGAAAAAGAAAAGCAGGTCCAGATGGATATTGCGCGCGAAAGCGGCAAACCAGAGCAGGTCATCGAAAAGATGATCATTGGCCGGATGAAAAAGTACATGTCCGAAGTGACGTTGCTGAACCAATCCTTTGTCGTGAACCCAGACCATACGGTTGGTGACGCAGCAAAAGAAGCGGGCGCAACAATTACTGGCTTTGTACGTTTGGAAGTAGGCGAAGGCATCGAAGTCATCAAAGAAGACTTCGCCGCTGAGGTGGCAAAAGCTGCCAAAGGCTAAGCTCTGACACAGTGAGACGAAAAAGGTGCCCGGTGAGGCGCCTTTTTTAATTACAATACCTTAGACGGTGTTGTTAACCTTTTAGATGCTGTTTCATGGCGTCCATGGCCAGTACATAGCCATGTGCGCCAAACCCGCAAATAATCCCGACAGAGACTTTCGCAATATACGACTGATGGCGAAACTCCTCGCGCGCATGTACGTTGCTGAGATGCAGTTCGATCGCCGGCAGTTCCACAGAGGCAATCGCATCCATCAGGGCGATAGACGTATGAGTGTAGGCACCAGCGTTGAGAATAATACCGTCGTGGTTTCCGCGGGCCGCGTGGATTTCGTCGACCAGAGCGCCTTCATGGTTGGACTGTTTGAAAACCGCAGTCATTCCAATCGCTTGACCATGTGTCGCACAGGACGCTTCAATATCTGCGAGCGTCGTGCTGCCATAGACTTCGGGTTGGCGGGTACCAAGCAGATTAAGGTTGGGGCCGTTCAGGATCAGAATAGATGACATTACAGGTGCTCATTCACAGTTTGATGCTGCATACCGGTGATCTGTGCATGCTGTCTAGTGATCGAAGCGAGGGTGCCGTAAACAGTTGTTCTATGCGACTTGAGCGCTACAGAAGCTGAATACGATAAAGTTTATAATCATGATTATGTTAATTTTTGATATCAGCGATTTTGATCTTGTGACCGTTGGCATTTGTAGCAATTCTAGTCCTCAGACGTGCACCCGCACCGTAAATGAAAGCGCCATATCATGTCCAACCCTTGCATCCTTTGCGTCGCAATTACAGGCAGCGTTCCCACCAAGGCCGCGAACCCTGCGGTACCGATCACCGTCACGGAACAAATTGAAAGCACGCACGAGGCGTTTGAGGCTGGCGCATCCATTTGCCATGCACACGTGCGCAACGCGGACGAGACACCATCATCCGACCCAGAGAAGTTCGCTGAACTTAAAGAAGGTTTGCTAAAGCATTGCCCAGGAATGATTATACAGTTTTCAACTGGCGGCCGATCAGGTGCTGGTCAGGCGCGCGGTGGCATGCTGCCATTGTGCCCGGACATGGCGTCTTTGTCCGTGGGCTCAAATAACTTTCCCACGCGTGTCTATGAAAATCCGCCAGATTTGGTGTCGTGGCTGGCCGAAGAAATGCTAAAATACAAGATAACGCCTGAAATTGAAGCCTTTGATTTATCACATATTTTGCAAGCATTGCGCCTACATAATACGGGCGCGCTCTATGGGCGCCTTTATGTGCAATTTGTGATGGGGGTAAAAAACGCAATGCCGGCAGACAAGGCAGTTTTTGATTTCTATGTTGACGTCATGAAATCTCGGGCGCCTGACGCGGCATGGTGTGCCGCCGGTATTGGGGCTGCACAAATAGAAGTAAATGAATGGGCTATTGCTGCTGGCGGTCACACGCGCGCAGGCCTCGAAGACAACGTGCGGCTCGACAAAAACCACCTTGCGCCGTCAAACGCTGCGTTGATCAAGCGTGCAGCAGAATTGTGCGAGAAATACGAACGCCCGGTCGCCACATGGCAACAGGCGCGCGAGATATTGAGGTTGCGGCCTGTTTCAGCCTAAGCAGGCTCCCCTACCCCAGCGCATAGCCAGCACCGCGAACCGTGCGTAGCGGGTCTGTGCCGCCATGTTGCGTTAGCGCTTTGCGCAAGCGTCCGATGTGCACATCGACGGTTCGGGTATCGACATAGATGTCACGCCCCCAGACCCGGTCAAGCAGCTGTTCGCGGGAAAAGACACGGCCGGGCTTTTCCATAAAGGTCGACAACAGACGAAATTCGGTCGGGCCAAGCTTTAATTCTGTTTCGCCCCTATTTACGCGGTGGCTGGTGGCATCCAAGACGATATCTTCGTATTCCAGACGCTCGCCACTCGCCGCCGGGCGCACGCGGCGCAATTGGCTGCGCACACGGGCCATCAATTCGATGATAGAGTAGGGTTTGATAACATAGTCATCCGCGCCGGTTTCAAGGCCTCTTACGCGGTCGACCTCTTCAGAGCGCGCCGACAGCATAATGATCGGGATGGTGCGGGTTTCCGTGTTGATCTTGAGCCGTCTGCACACCTCGATCCCCGAAAGATTAGGCATCATCCAGTCCAGAACAATGACATCAGGTGCCATTTCGTCGACCAGTAACATCGCCTCTTCACCGTTTTCAGCCTGGCTGACGGCAAAACCTTCAGCTTCTAGGTTATAGGCCAAGACTTCGCGTTGTGCCGGTTCATCTTCGACAACCAAGACGCGGGGTTGATCGGCAGACATCGAGGCTATCCTTCGGCCACAATGGCGGTTTTATCGGCCTTGGGCCGTGGGTCGTCTGGCTGTTCACCGGTCACCAGATAAACCACCTGTTCCGCGATCGACGTGACGTGATCCCCCATTCGTTCGATATTTTTGCCGATAAAATGCAGGTGCATACATGCAGTGATGTTGCGCGGGTCTTCCATCATGAACGTCAAAAACTCCCGGAACAACGCATTGTACATCTGGTCCACATCGCGGTCGCGCATGATCACATCGGTGGCCAGTTCCGCGTCACGTTGCACATAGGCGTCCAGCGCATCTTTGAGCATGGTTTCCACTTCGCGGGCCATCCGGCGCAAAGCACCCGTGCTGTCGTTGACCGGGGCCATCTGACTTAAAACCCCGGTGCGTTTGGCCATATTCTTGGCATAGTCGCCAATGCGTTCAAGATTTGCGCTAATTTTGATAACGCTCAAGATCAGCCGCAAGTCACGCGCAATGGGCGCGCGCAAAGCGATCACACGGGCCGCTTCTTCGTTGATCATCTCTTCCAGCGCATCGATGGCTTTGTCTGCTTTGCGTACCTGTTCGGCCAGCTCTTCGTCACGGGTGTCCAAAGACGTTGACGCATCACGAATGGAGGCTTCGACCATGCCGCCCATTTTCATAATCTGCGCTTGTATGCCTTCAAGGTCACGGTCAAAAACTGACGCAATATGTTGGTCTTGCATGATATTATCCAATCCGGCCTGTGATGTAGCTTTCGGTGCGGGGGTCTTCTGGGTTGGTAAAGATTGTGCTTGTTTCGCCGTATTCGACAAGGCTGCCCAAGTGAAAGAACGCGGTTCTCTGGCTGACGCGCGCGGCTTGCTGCATCGAATGGGTCACGATCACCACCGAATAGTTTTGTCGCAGATCGTCGATCAATTCTTCAACCTGTGCGGTGGCGATGGGATCAAGTGCGGAACAGGGTTCGTCCATCAAAAGAACTTCTGGTGCGGTGGCCACGGCACGCGCAATGCACAAACGCTGCTGCTGTCCGCCCGAAAGACCGGTGCCGGGTGCTGTCAATCGGTCTTTCACCTCGTCCCAGATCGCAGCACTGCGTAAAGACTGCTCGACGATCTCGTCCAATTCAGCTTTGTTTTGCGCCAGACCGTGGATGCGGGGGCCGTAAGCTACATTGTCATAGATCGACTTTGGAAAAGGATTTGGCTTTTGAAAAACCATGCCCACTTTGGCCCGAAGCTGCACCGGATCCACACGTTTGTCATAGATATCTTCGCCGTCGATGTGGATATCGCCCTGAACCCGGCAGATATCAATTGTGTCATTCATCCGGTTCAGGCAGCGCAAGAACGTGGATTTGCCGCAGCCTGAAGGCCCGATAAATGCCGTGACGGTCTTGTCTTTGATATCGACATTGACGTCCTTAATGGCGTGGTTGTCGCCGTAAAAGACCTGTACATCACGGGCCGCGATCTTAATGGCTTCTGCGTCCACGTCTCTCTCCAGTATTCTCATATCGTTCATGTTCTTGGCTCCTTTACCAGCGACGCTCAAAGCGACGGCGGAGAATAACGGCGATGGTGTTCATGCTGATCAGGAAACCCAGCAAGATGATGATACCACCCCAAGCGCGTTCGTAAAACGCAGGATCGGCGCGTTTGGCCCATTCATAAATTTGCGCGGGCATGGCCGAATTAGGATCAAGCAAGCCTGATGCGATGCCATCTGGGGCATTCGATGCGATAAAGCCTACCATGCCGCTCAGCAGCAGCGGCGCTGTTTCACCCAGCGCTTGTGCAAGCCCGATGATGGTGCCTGTCAGAATGCCCGGTGCTGCCAACGGCAAAACGTGGTGGAACACGGATTGCATTTTCGATGCCCCTACCCCCAAAGCGGCATCGCGGATCGACGGAGGAACGGCTTTCAGCGATGCGCGGGTTGAAATGATGATTGTGGGCAGTGTCATCAGGGTAAGCACCAAACCACCAACCAGCGGTGCTGATTGCGGCAGATGCATGAATTGGATGAACACGGCCAGACCCAAGATGCCAAACACAATGGATGGGACAGCAGCAAGATTTGCGATGTTCACCTCGATCAGGTCAGTCCAGCGATTTTTGGGCGCGAATTCTTCAAGATAGATAGAGGCCGCGACGCCGATCGGCAGCGACAGGCATAACACCACCAGCATCATAAAGAACGACCCCATCATGGCCACACCGATGCCTGCGGCCTCGGCCCGACTTTCAGAGGCGTCAGAGCCTGTGATGAAGGCCATGTTAAACGTCTTTTCCACAATGCCCAAAGGCGCCAACGCGTCCACCAGATCAAGATGTTCGGCGTCGATGTTTTTGTCGCGGGCGACGTCTTCGCGCTGTACGCGCCCCTTCAGATAGCCATCAACACGGCTGGAGGCAAGGATGCGA
This sequence comes from Roseobacter sp., assembly GCA_045104955.1. GTDB lineage: Bacteria > Pseudomonadota > Alphaproteobacteria > Rhodobacterales > Rhodobacteraceae > Roseobacter. The sequence goes on along the minus strand of JBGCDB010000029.1, from coordinate 7,811 downwards.
AATTCGATCGTTTCCCCGATCAAGTCTGGGTTTTCAATCACAACATCGCGGATTTGCGCCGCAGCCGAAGCGGAAATCAGCGCCTTCATATCACCGCGTTTGGCAAGTGGTGTTTCAATGCTATTTTCGGTGACCTGATCAAACAACGCCTGCTGGATCAGCGGCGTATATCCAAAGGTCGACACCTTTCGTATGTCGGCCACATCGCGGTTGCCTTTTTTGTCCAGCTTCGCGGGGTCCAGATAGACAGGCACATTGATAAAGGTTTGCTGAAATGCGCCTGTCCCGCTTGAGATGATCGAGGTGAGCAAGACAATCAGAAACAGAATACCTGTAGCAATGCCCACGATTCCATACATCTGGAACCGCTTTTCAGCTGCTTTGCGTTTTTGCGTCCGCGCGTCAGGCGCCGTTAGCGATACCGATGCGCGTTTCTTGCCCGGCGTTTGAGAGGTTGCGTCGGTCATTCGTATTGTTCCCTGTATTTGCGCACGATCACCAGTGCCACAACGTTCAAAGCCAGCGTCAGCACGAAAAGAGAGATGCCAAGCGCAAAAGCGACCAGAGCCTCTGGTGAGGCGAAATCGCTATCACCTGTAAGCTGTGAAACGATTTTAGCCGTCACGGTGGTCATTGCTTCAAAGGGGTTCAGCGACAGCCGAGCCGCCGCCCCTGCCCCCAACACGACAATCATCGTCTCGCCGATTGCGCGGCTTGCCGCCAACAAAACAGCACCGACAATGCCGGGCAAGGCTGCAGGCAAAACAACTTGGCGAATGGTCTCGGACTGTGTGGCGCCCAACCCATAAGACCCATCCCGCAAAGATTGTGGGACCGCGTTGATGATGTCGTCTGATAATGAACTGACAAACGGGATCAGCATGATCCCCATGGCGATGCCAGCCGTGATAACGGACCGACCGCCGCCCATCCAGCCCACACCGTCGTTGCCGAACACACTGACAAGCAAGGGACCAATTGTCAGCAAGGCGAACAGCCCGTAGACGATTGTGGGGATCCCTGCGAGGATTTCCAACAAGGGCTTTGCAATCCCGCGCACGCGCGGTGACGCATATTCTGACAGGTAAATCGCAGAAAAAAGCCCGATGGGGACCGCAACCAACAGCGCCACGATTGAGATATAGATAGTGCCCCACAACAGCGGCAAGATGCCCAAACTTGAGGCACCACCACGCCCTGAGAAACTGGGTGCCCACTCAAGCAGGGTAAAGAAGTCTGCCGCCGGATAAAGGTTGAAAAACTCGATCGTGTTGAAGATCAAAGACAAGATAATGCCCAAAGTCGTCAGGATCGCTACCGAAGCGGCCGCAATCAAGATCGCCATTATGCCTTTTTCGACGACGTTCCGGGCCCGAAAATTCTTGCTGCTTTCGAAAACACCCCATGCAGCCCCTGCCAAACCGATCAGCAACACAACAACAGACATAATTATTTTCGATGTGCCGCTCATGTCACGATATGCTTGCGCGGCATTTAGGATGGGCTGAGAGATGTCGCTTGTCACAACTTGTCCGGCGTCTTTTAACCGCTGAGACATGTCGTCTAAATCAGCGCTCCGGTCGCTGGCGGTGGCTTCGTCTATGTAGCCGTCTGCCACTGCGCGGCTCAGCCCGTCCGCTGTTCTGCGGACTTCTGACATGACCAGACCAATACTCGACCCTTCCGCGATTTCGCCATCGGGGATCATCTGTGCGACGCGATTGTCGATAAAAAGCGGCTGTGCCAAAAGCCAGATCACCATGACCCCAAATGCGGGTACGACGGCCTTCATGAATACGTTGGCACCGTAATAAACGGGCAACGAATGCAGATCGCGGCTTTTGCCGTCGACGCTGAATAGCGCCCGCTGGCGGCCCAAGACGAATCCCGCAATCGAGATCGCCACAATGATAATGCAAAGCCAAAGAAGCGGCATGAAACCCCCAGAATGCTGATGAGGCTCTCAAGGGAGCCTCGGGCGTGCGTTGGGCACGCAGGTTGCCCAACACTGTTGTTTTACGTCAATGTGGAGGCGCGGGCTTAGCTGCCGCCGCCCATCACTTGTTCGTCCGACACAGTCGTCTGAGTGGCTTCCAGCTCTGGGTCAGACACAAGACCGTAGTTCGCCAAGGGCCCGTCTGGGCCTGCAATCTCATCTGATACGTAGAATTCTGCGAATTCCTTCAGACCTGGGATCACGCCGATGTGCGCTTTCTTGATGTAGAAGAACAGCGGCCGCGATACGGGGTATTCACCCTCAGCGATAGTCTCAGTAGTTGGCTCTACGCCTGCCATTGTCGCAACTTTCAGCTTGTCTGTGTTGTTCTCGTAGAACGCCAGACCAAAGACGCCGATGGCATTTGAGTTTGCATCAATCGACGCAAGCGTTTCTGTATAGTCCCCGTCGATGTCTACGGAACGACCATCTGTACGGACCTCCAAGCATGCATCTTCTGCGTCATCTTCGGACATGCCGCCTGCGATCATCGCCGCCATAGCGCCTGTCGCTTCGCACCCTGCTGCAATCACTTTTTCCTCGAACACTTCACGCGTGCCGTGCTTGGTGCCGGGAATGAATGCAAGTATATCGGAGGCCGGCAGATCAGCGTTGAAGTCGGTCCACTGTGTGTATGGGTTGTCGACAAGCGCGCCGTCCACCATCACTTTGGGTGCTAAGGCGTTGAAGATATCGGATTGTGTGAAGGCAGTGTATGCAGGCCCGTCGATTTGGCTTGCGAATACGATGCCATCATAGCCAATGCGGACTTCGATAATGTCTGTGACGCCGTTTGCGGCGCATGCTTCGATCTCTTTTTCGCGGATTGCGCGGGATGCGTTTGCAATGTCTGTGTGCTGGGTGCCAACGCCTTGGCAGAACCGCTTGAGGCCAGCAGACGACCCACCGGATTCAACGACGGGTGTTGGGAATTCAAAGTTCTCGCCAAAGGCTTCTGCAACAATTGATGCGTAAGGCAGCACAGTGGATGAGCCTGCAACTTGTACTTGATCGCGCGCCGATGCGGCTGTGGCACCGATTACGGCAATTGCCAGAGCGGACGTTGAGAGTTTTGCGAAGGACATGATAGCTCCTGTCATCTTTCGGATTCAAAAGACCATCCTATGATGGTCCTACACCTACTCGCTAAAGCGCTGGCGTTATGCTTTTGTGACAGTTGCGTAACAGTTTTATGACGGTCGGGTCGAAAACTTTAAGTATCTGTTTTTAAATCTATAAATATTCCAGTTCTAAGTGAACTCTTTTAAAGGTTGGATGCGTTTTTGAGCGTTCACTTCGACATTACAATCACCCGCTCGAATATAGAATCAACCTAGGCCCCAGCTTGACTGAGCGGCAGAATAACCGTGAATTGAGTACCCTGTCCCAGCTCGCTTTCTACGCGTAATCTGCCGCGGTGCCGGTTGATGATGTGTTTTACGATAGCCAGACCCAAGCCTGTGCCGCCCAATGCGCGGCTGCGGTGGCTGTCGGCGCGGTAGAACCTCTCTGTCAACCGCGGCAGATGGATCGCATCGACCCCCGGCCCATAGTCGATTACGTGCACGCGAATACCGTCGGTGCGCAGCGACGCGTCACGCTCTACCGGGTCGAGCTTGATCATAACACGCTTGCCGCTAGCTGCATATTTCACTGCGTTTTCCACCAAGTTGGTAAAGACTTGCATCAGTTGATCCGGGTCTCCGGTGAGCAGAACGGCTTTTTCGCTAAGCTGCAGGTCAAATTGCACATCCGCTTCAGTAGCAAGCGGTGTGAGTGAATTGAGCACCGAACGGATAAGGTCGACCAGGTCAACTTGGTCGCGCGGGCGAACACGCTCGTCGCCCTCAACGCGGCTGAGCGATAAAAGATCGCCCACCAAACGGTTCATGCGCCCGGCTTCCCCTTCCATGATATTTAGGAACCGGTCTCGCGCAGGAGCATCGTCGCGCGCAGGTCCGCGTAGCGTTTCTATGAACCCCATAAGCGCCGTCAAAGGCGTGCGCAATTCATGGCTGACGTTCGCTACGAAATCGCGGCGCATTTGGCCCGCGGTCTCCTCGTGGGTGATGTCTTCGAAGCACAAGACGATCACGCGGGCGGCATCCACAACGCGCGCGCTAACTTGATATGTCGTATCCCGTATCCCGTCATTTGCCAAAAACCGCGATACCCGCGGCTGGCTGTCGGATAATACAGCTTCGATCGTGTCAATCAGGACCGGTTGGCGCAGAATGGTTACGAAGTTGCGCCCCACAATACCTTTGCCAATCAAAGCGGTCGCCGCGTCATTGGCCGCCGCAATTCGTTCAGCCCCATCAATGGCAAGAGCAGGCATGGGCAAAGCGGATAAAAAAGCTTTGATCAGATCGTCCACGTGCCCCTTCCCAATTTACGGCGCAAGGGCGCTAGCGATGGCGTCTTCGAATACCCGACAAAGGGTGTCTGGGTCTTCTAGACCGACAGATACGCGAAAGAACCCTTCGGACATTCCTAAATCAGCGCGTTTTTCCGCCGTCAGCGCCCTGTGGGACGAAGAGGCGGGATGCGAAATCGTGGTGCCCACATCACCTAAAGTGGGCGCAAACGAAAGCCCTTCGGCGGCACGGGTAAAGGCATTGGCTTGGGCGCGGCCCCCGTCTAATTCAAAGCTGACCATATTGCAGAAATTGCCCTGCAACAGATCGTGCGCTCGGGCGTGATCCGGGTGATCGCTGCGGGCTGGATATAGAACACGTTTCACACCGGGCAGCGCCGCCAGATGATCTGCCAACCGCAAGGCTGTCGCTTGCGCGCGGTCAAAACGCAACTCGAACGACAACATGCCGCGTTCCGCCAACCAGCAGTCAAAGGGGCTTGCCGTCATACCAGCTGTGACAGTGAACACACGCAGGCGATCATTCAGGTCTTTGTCTTTTGCTGCGACATAGCCCAGCATTACGTCTGAGTGGCCTGCCAACAACTTTGTCACCGAATGGATCACGATGTCCGCGCCTGCATCCAAGGCTTTGAAGGCGCGCGGCGTGGTAAAGGTGTTATCAACCACCAGCAGAAGGCCCTTTTCACGGGTCAGTTCAACCAAAGCCGTTATGTCCGCGACCCGTAACGTCGGGTTTGATACAACTTCGACCAAGATCATCGTGGTGGCTGGTGTGATCGCGGCACGCATCGCGTCGATATCGCAGGGGTCCACCATTGTGGTGTCGATCCCGAGGCGTGGCAGGTCCTCGGACATCATGCGCAGCGACCGACCATAAAGCTGATTGCCGCCAATCACGTGATCACCTGTTTTGGTCAAGCCCAGCAAAACCGCCGACACAGCCCCCATACCAGAGGCGGTCATCACGCCGGGATTTGGTGCATTTTCCATCCGGTCCAATCGTTTGGCCACGACGTCGGCATTCGGGTGGCCTTCACGTGAATACGTGTACCCTTGCAGATGTCCTTCGTATTGCTGATCCAGCATGTCTGGCGTGTCAGAGGCATAGACAACCGACGGGCTGAGCGGTGTAACAACGGGACGTGAGGCAGAGGTCGGCAGCGCATCTGGGCGCACCAAAGACCCTTTTTCGTTTTTCATATCAGTGTCCTACTGTGCGCAATTCATCTTTGAACCGGCGCATGTTTTCTTGGTAGTGGCGGGCGGACTGCGTCAGGCTTTCAATACCCGCAGCGTCCAATTCCCGCACCACTTTACCAGGCACACCCATGACCAGACTGCCATCGGGAATGACTTTGTTCTCTGTAATAAGAGCGCCCGCGCCAATCAAACAGTTCTTGCCAATTTTGGCACCGTTCAACACTGTCGCACCCATCCCGATGAGGGAGTTATCGCCGATCGTACAACCGTGCAGCATGACTTTATGCCCGATGGTACAATCCACGCCAATCGCCAGCGGATAGCCATCATCAATATGAAAAACACAGTTTTCCTGCACGTTTGACCCGCGCCCAATCCGTATTTCTTCGTGATCAGCACGTATCGTCGCGCCGAACCAAACAGATGCGCCCGCCTCAAGTACCACCTGCCCAATCAGATTGGCATCTGGTGCGATCCACGTGTCTGCGTGCACCTGTGGGGTATGTGCGCCTAGGGCATAAAGCGTCATGTCAGTCCCTCAAATTCGGATTGTAAACCGCGCACATGATCGGTCAGATGCGGCTGTTGGCTACGCCGCAGCCGTGTCGCGGTCACAATTGTTTTCAACTGTGCCTCTGTGGCGTCCAGATCATCGTTGACCAAGACATAGTCGTAACTGCCCCAATGGCTGATCTCGTCCCAGCTTTTGTCCATGCGGCGCGCGATGGTATCGGCATCATCCTGCGCGCGCTTTTCCAACCGATTGCGCAACTCCACAATCGAGGGGGGCAACAAGAAAATAGACAAGGTATGCGCGCTCAAGGATGAATTTGTGATCTGCTGCGCGCCTTGCCAATCAATATCAAACAGCACGTCGCGTCCGGCATCAATTGCGGCTTGCACAGGCGCGCGCGGCGAGCCGTAAAAGTTGCCGAATACATGCGCGTGTTCCAACATCCCGTCTTGGGTGACTTGAGATTTAAATGCCGCTTCGTCGGTGAAATGATACTCCCGCCCATCGACTTCGCCCGGCCTGGGTGCACGCGTGGTTGCAGAGACGGAGAATTCTATCTGCGGGTCCCAATCGCGCAACCGGCGCGCAAGCGTGGATTTGCCTGCGCCCGAAGGCGAACTGAGGATGATAAGCAAGCCGCGACGAGAAGGGGTCATTGGTTACTCCACATTTTGGACTTGTTCGCGCATTTGATCGATCACAGCCTTGAGCGCCAAACCGCATCGGGTCAAATCTGTGCTTTGTGCTTTGGAACACAGGGTGTTGGCCTCGCGGTTGAATTCCTGCATCAGAAAATCAAGCTTGCGCCCCACAGGGCCCCCCTGCCCGATCAATTCGCGCGCCGCATCCACATGGGCGGCAAGCCGGTCAATTTCTTCCGTGATGTCGGCTTTGACCGCAATCAATGCGAGCTCTTGTGCAATGCGCGCATCGTCTACCCCATCGGCATTCTCGATCACACGCGCGAGGTTTCTGCGTAGCGTGTCGGACATGGCGTCCGCGCGCGCGGCTGCGTGCGCTTGCGCGTCCTGTGTCAGTTTGGCGATGTCGGCCAGTTGTTGGGTTAGCACAGTTTTTATCGCTGCACCTTCTTGCGCGCGCATGGCATTAAAATCAGTGATCAACCCATCAACCTCGCTCAACAACACGGCTGCAAGGGCTTGCGTGTCGTCGTTGGCAGCGCCCACTTCCATGACGCCGCGCATCGCGACGATGTCAGATGCTTTGGATGGCGCCAGCGACACGCCAGCATCCATGGCTTGTGCTTCAACCTCGCAGATGGCTTTAAGGACAGACGCAACCTGAGCGGCGTTGACCTGCAAGGTGCCGCCTTGTTCATCGCGGTTGATGCGCAATGATAGTGTTATGTTGCCCCGCGTGGCGGCAGCGGCCAGTTTCTTGCGCAGCCCTATTTCCAACCCGTCGACCCAATCCGGGACGCGCAATCGCATGTCCAACCCTTTGCCATTCACGGCGCGCAATTCCCACGTCCAGCTATGCGGTGGCAAGCTGCTGGTTGCTGAGGCAAAACCGGTCATGGATCGCAACATGCGATGGGTCCTTTCATAAGGGTCAACAGATGGAGCCTTATGTCAATTCAACAGATCAGGGCAACCCCTGCACCGGCATGCATCAACCAAGTAAGACCCCGCGTTGAATTAACCATTTGCTAAGTTTTAGCGCCATTTTGTAAAAATTGTTGATATTAAGCTTTCAGTAAC
>JBGCDB010000028.1:0-48494 GCA_045104955.1 Roseobacter sp. | reverse complement strand
CGTGATGGATTTGGGTGCCAAAGGGGTTCTGAACCGCAAGGATTTTGACTGTTGGGGGCAATTGCCGACGGTAAATACACCCGAGTACGCGACGTGGTTTACCGAAGCGCGCAAGTTCGGCAAGGCGATCTGGGACATCACCGGTAAAGGTGTAAATGTCGATATGGTGTTTGAGCACCCGGGCGAGTCGACCTTCCCAGTATCCACGTTTGTGGTCAAAAAGGGCGGTATGGTTGTCATCTGCGCAGGCACGACCGGCTTTAATCTAACGTTTGACGTGCGGTACATGTGGATGCACCAAAAGCGCTTGCAAGGCAGCCACTTTGCGCATCTTAAGCAAGCGAGTGCGGCGAACAACTTGATGTTGGAACGTCGTCTGGATCCGTGCATGTCTGAAGTCTTTACATGGGCCGACTTACCAGAGGCACATATGAAAATGATGCGTAACCAGCACAAGCCTGGCAACATGTCGGTCTTAGTACAAGCCCCAACCACAGGGTTGCGCACGCTGGAAGATGCTTTGGAAGCGAAGCGTTAAACCTTAACCTGAGTCTAATTTTTCATTTTGAAACGCCTGCGAATCATGTCAGTGATACGCAGGCGTTTCGCGTTTAACGAGTATTGTTTGAATTTCAATCGCTTACAATTCAGCTCCTCGCTATTTTTGGGGAGTAAATAAACGCGAATTTTCGACGTCCCCCTCACATGTTAGAGTTGTATTAATCATTCGTTAACCTTTGAGAGGCGAGTCTATATGCGAAGTGACTGGATACTGGACGTTCTTACGGATTTAAAAACTTTTGCTACGGCCAACGATCTGCCTGTGCTGGCAGAACAATTGGACGACACGGCAATTGTTGCTCTGGCCGAGATCGCCGCGCTGCACGAAAGGACGCAAAACAATTCTCATGTCGACGAACACAGTGGAGGAAGTATTAGCGGCGCTGGAGCGAGCGGACACGCTTGAAGGCATTCAGGACGCCATCATCACGTTGAGGGAATACTTCGACGTAGAAAACATGGTGTATCACTGGGTCGATAGCGCAGGCGCACAATATGGTTACGGGACGTATCCTTTGGAATGGGCCGCCCGCTACCAAGAGCAAAACTACTTGCGGATCGACCCAGTTGTTATCGGATGCTACCAAAGGTTTCACCCGGTTGATTGGAAAAAGCTAGATTGGTCCAGCAAGGCGGCGCGCGCATTTCAGGCTGAATCGATCAAATTTGGAATAGGCAACCAAGGGTATTCAATCCCGATTCGTGGACCTAATGGGCAGTTCGCATTGTTTACGGTGAACAACACATGCGAAGACGAAGAATGGTCGGCGTTCACAGAGCAGCACAGGCGTGAGCTGATCTTGATTGCCCACTATTTTAACCAAAAGGCTTTGGAGTTCGAGCCGAACAAAACACCGGAGCAGTCTCAGGCATTGTCGCCGCGCGAGATCGACGCGATGACTCTGCTGGCAATTGGCTATAACCGCGCGCAAGTTGCTGAAACTCTTTCTATTTCTGAACATACGCTGCGTGTCTATATCGAAAGCGCACGGTTCAAATTAGGGGCAACAAATACCACGCATGCGGTTGCCCGCGCCCTAAGCAGAGGGCTTATTGTGGTTTAAAACCTTGGGTCGCGTTGCGCCCAAAGGTTACCAAAACGCACGTTTTGGTCGCCACCTGTTAAATATGGTCAAGCTAATCCTTTGGGCAATGAACTTCAGCGTCCAAAGGAATTACACATGCTTCGTTATCTTTATGCAGACCAACTCGACCAGCATCCAACACTGCGCGACACAATGTTTCGCGATCGTGCAGATCAGTTTAAAACACGCCTTGGTTGGGACGTCAGCGTGGATGACGAAGGGTTCGAACGCGATCAATATGATGCGCTAAACCCCCTATATGTAATCTGGGAAAACTCCGACGGGACACATGGCGGTTCCATGCGCTTTTTACCCACGACAGGCCGCACGATGATCAACGAACACTTCACGGATATTTTGGGTGGTGGCACAATCACAAGCCCTCTGATCTGGGAATGCACACGTTTTTGTCTCAACCGCGAAGCCGAAAGCCGTGTCGCGGCGGCATTGATGTTGGCCGGAGGCGAAATCATGGAAGGTTTCGGCGTCGCACACTTTGCAGGTGTTTTTGATGCTCGTATGGTTCGCATCTATCGCATCATTGGCTCTTCCCCGGAGGTTTTGGGCAGCGAAGGTGAAGGCCGTGAAAAAATCAGTGTCGGTTTATGGGAGTTCACCCAGCAGGCACAGGCGAAAGTTGCTGCGCGCGCTGGAATCACTTTGGAACAATCGCGTCATTGGTTTGAAATGGCATTTGGCAGCGTGATGCCTTCTGCGCTTGTAAAAGCTGGCTAAATCCAGACGTTCATATCTGGCCCCCGGCGCGACCTGACTGTAGGGTCGCGCCATGTCTGTTCCTGCGGTGCAATATTCGGATGACCAAGCCGCCGCCTATGATGCGGTGGTCGAGGTTTTACGCCAATCTGGCATTGATCTAGACGACCAATTGCTCATGCCACCGCGGAGTACCAAGGCCGCTGTAATGGCTGTGACGGGTAAAGCGGGATCGGGCAAAACCCTTTTGTTGGCGGAGCTTTACAAGGCGCTTAAAGAGGCTGGCGTTGATATCGTCTCGGGCGATTATGAGGCCCGCAAGAAACAAGATCGCCGGACGCTGGCGATACTTGCGCCCACCAACAAAGCCGCATCGGTGTTGCGGCTTCGTGGTGTCCCGGCGACCACAATCCACAGGATTTTATACACACCAGTCTATGATCCTGAATACGAACGGATCGCAGAGTGGCTTGCAGGATCTGGCGAACGGCCTGCAATCGAAGGCATCACCGAGCTTGCTTTGGACAGAGCCGCCGCCTTTTATGAAGGTAACAAATCCATTCCCGGTGCTTTGGCTGCTGCAGGCTTGCGGGGGTCTGATTTCATCACTGGCTGGAAGCGTCGCGAAGAGCCTTTGGACATTGGTTTTGTTGATGAATCGTCGATGTTAGATGACAAGCAGTTCGATGATTTAAAAGAGATTTTTCCGACACTCTTGTTGTTTGGGGATCCGGCCCAGCTTGCGCCGGTAAACCAATCGGGCACGATGGTTTTTGAAAAATTACCAGAAAAGCGCGTGCTCAATTTGCGTCGTGTTCACAGGCAGCAAGCGGATAATCCAATCTTGGATCTGGCCCATGCGTTGGGCGATCCAGACATCGGGTTTGAACAGTTTGAACGCATGGTCGAGGATGCCGCACTGCGCGACCCACGTGTGGTTTGGGGTCAGCGGGTCGAAGTTGACATGATGGCGCGCAGCCCGGTGTTGGTGTGGCGTAATGCGACGCGCATTCGGCTGATTAATGCGTTTCGGCAAGTTCATGGCGCGCCAGAGGATGCTTTATTGGAAGGCGAACCCCTGATTTGTGACGGATTAGAATTGCCGCTGAAACATCGTAAAAAACGCCTTGATCTTGAGGCGCGCGGCCTGATCAAAGGCGCGCAAGTTGTGTACTTGGGCGAGGGGCGGAAGCCTGGGTTTTCCAGATTGCACGTGATGGGTGCAGAGGAGCCTCAGGTAAGTGCGGCATCTATTGTAAAGATTGAAAAACCCGATGAGGAAGAGCCCTTCATTCCCTTTGCAGCCCGTATGGGGGCTACGTTTTTGCACGGTGCTGCGGTAACCATTCACAAAGCGCAGGGCAGCCAGTGGGACACAGTGCAAGTTTTTGCACCGGATTTATATGCAGCGGCGCGCATGGGGCGCTCAGAGGCAGGCCAACCCTTGTGGAAGAGACTAGCCTATGTCGCGATTACACGGGCTCAGGACCGGTTGATTTGGGTGGTGCGCAACCGGCTGTCCAAACCCTCCGGACCTTTGCGTGTTGATGACCTGCGCGCAACACCGGCGGCACCTTTGACATTGGAACCAGATTCATCGGAGGACACGGTATGAAGTCGATTTTGATTACCGGTGCCAGCAGCGGCATCGGCCGCGTCACAGCCGAGCATTTTTTGCAAAATGGCTGGCGCGTAGGGTTAGTTGCACGCAGTGCGCAAGCACTTGAAGAGATCGCCCAAAGTCATGCACATGCCGTCGTATTACCTACTGACGTGACAGACCCAAATGCCGTTGACACAGCGTTTGACGCATTTATGGGTCAAGCGGAACATTTGGATGTTGTGTTTAACAACGCAGGTATTTTCACGCCTGCTGCACCCATTGATGAAATTCCGGTTTCGGATTGGATATCTGCGGTCAATGTCAATCTGACCGGCATGTTTTTAATAGCGCGTGCGGCGTTCAAGATTATGCGGCACCAAAGCCCTCAGGGAGGGCGCATCATCAACAACGGGTCGATCTCTGCACATGTGCCGAGACCGGGTTCCGTTACCTATACGGCGACTAAACATGGCGTAACGGGCCTGACCCGGACGCTCTCCTTGGACGGGCGACCCTTCGATATTGCCTGCGGTCAGATTGACATTGGAAATGCACTCACGCCTATGGTTCAGTCGTTCAACGACAAAGCACTGACCGAAGACCCAAAGGCTGAGTTGCAACCGAGTATGGATGTAAAACATGTGGCGACATCTGTCATGCATATGGCCACACTGCCGCTGAATGCTAATGTTCAGTTCATGACAGTCATGGCGACCAAAATGCCCTATATCGGACGCGGCTAGTGTGGTGGGAAAGGTAAGGTGGGCCTAGGCCCACCCTACACTCCATGTTTGTTTATGCTCGGAATAATCTGAACGCAGCAGATGCAGCCCAACCTGCGCCAATGGCAATTGCGAGCGACATTAAGCCATACATCAAGGGCTGCTGACGTGAGAGTTCAAAAAGCCAGCGTTCCATGCCAACCTTCTGCACGTCGATGGTTGTCTCATACTGTGACACAACGTTACCACCTCTCGTCAGAAAGATGCGTGTGGCATAGCCGCCTTCGGTTAAGGCGGCAGGTAAGCGCACGGATGTGCGGAACAAGGTTTGTTCTTCGACGATGACACTGTTTTCCTGAAGTTGGTATAGCTCAGAGTTTTTGCGGATCCGAATTAGTGCATCGGTAAAGCTGATTGCATTCTGGATATTTGCCGGTGCCCCGACAGAACGAATGGCACGTTCGATCGATATATCGTGTCGCAAGTCTTCTACTGCCGTCAGTATTTCATTTAGAGGACCACTTGACATGATCGCGTAAAAACTGGGCGCCAAATCGACATCGACCGCATCGGTGTTGACCCAAATACCTAGTTTTTTCTCTTTGCGGCGGACGGTCACGGGGACTGACGGACCTGCGATCGTCACGATGACCTGTACCGGATCACCCGCCGGTATGGCGTTTTCGCGTTTGATCGCGCCAAAGATCAAAATTTCTGACCCATCGAAGTTCGTCGTGATCGAAATTTTGTCTTTACTCAGCCCTAACACGACCTCTTCGGCGCGACCAGGGACAGGTATAGAAACAACGGTGCAAGCCAAGAGCAGCACTAGAGTTGAAAGAAGACTGCGCAGTCGCATAATCAATGCCCCGAGCTGGCACCAACGGAGTAAAGCTCCGACGGCATCAGCAAAAGGTCGAGGGCCAGCTTACCGCAGACAGCCAAAACCATCATTGCCAGCAGAATACGCAACTGTTCAGCTTTCATCTTAACACCGATGCGGGTGCCGATTTGGGCGCCAATCACGCCGCCGACCAGCAGCAAGACAGCCAGCACGATATCAACGGTAAAGTTGGTTGTTGCGTGTAAAAGTGTCGTAAAGGCCGTGACAAAAATGATCTGAAACAAGGAAGTGCCTACAACAACTTTGGTTGGCATACCCAAAAGGTAGATCATTGCTGGCACCATGATGAAACCGCCACCCACACCCATGATCGCTGCAAGAATACCAACACAAACGCCGACCAGCACAGGTGGAATGACCGAAATATACAGGCCCGAAACACGGAACCGCATCTTAAAGGGCAGGCCGTGTATCCAATTGTGTTTCTTGCGCGCCGGCGGCTTTCCAGATTTGGTTTTCCGGATTGCATTCAGGCTTTCGATGAACATCAGCCCGCCAATGACACCCAAGAAAACAACATAGCACAGCTTGACCAACAGATCGACTTGGCCCTGCGCCTTAAGGTAATTGAAGATGACAACGCCCAGTGCCGCCCCGATCAGGCCTCCGATCAGCAGTACCGTCCCCATTCGGAGATCCACCGTCTTTCGTTTCAAATGGGCGAGAACCCCCGAAAAAGAAGAGGCAACGATCTGGTTTGCCTCTGTGGCGACGGCAACGGCAGGCGGGATACCGATAAAAAACAACAGCGGCGTCATCAAAAAGCCGCCGCCGACACCAAACATCCCTGATAAAACGCCCACGATCCCGCCGAGGCCCAATAGAAGGAAGGCATTTACTGATACTTCAGCGATGGGGAGGTAAATCTGCATATTCTCGTGTAGGCACTGCAGCACACAAAATCAATGGCTGGTACAGCGCATGCGGCATCAGGACTGATCTAATTGGTAAAACTGGTCTTATGCGCCTATCGCTCTTTGACGTAGGGTTCGCCACCCGCACGTGGTGGGACGGCTTTGCCTACGAAACCTGCAAGGATGATCACGGTCATGATATATGGCAATGCTCCTAGAAGCTGGCCTTGGACTTTCATGCCAATGATGTTTTGGATCACGTCAGGCCGCGTTTCAAGCGCCCCAAATAGGCCAAACAGCAACGTCGCATACAATGCATACCAAGGCCGCCATTTTGCAAAAATTAGGGCTGCAAGCGCGATAAATCCTCGGCCTGCAGACATGTCTTTGACGAAACCGGCCTGTAGGGCTGTTGATAGATAAGCGCCGGCAATACCGCAGAGCACGCCGCAGATCATCACGGCGGCATAGCGTAACCCAACCACTGATACGCCTGCTGTATCCACGGCTGCGGGGTTTTCGCCCACAGCGCGCAGGCGCAACCCAAACCGGGTGCGAAACAGGACCCACCATGTTAATGGTACGGTTGCAAAAGCCACATAGACCAAGATCGAATGGCCTGAGATAAGCTCGGCATATATTGGTCCCAAGAAGGGCACATTGGCCACTGCATCCGCAAAGGGCAGGGTGATTGGCTCAAACCGGCCGCCGCCCATCAGCGAAGGGGTGCGCCCGCCTTGGGAAAACCAGTCTTGCGCAATCAAGACAGTCAGGCCCGCAGCCAGAAAGTTAATCGCCACGCCGGATATCAACTGGTTCCCGCGGAAGGTGATCGAGGCAAGACCGTGCAAAAGGCTAAGCGCAATAGAGGCGGCAATCCCTGCCATAAGCCCGATCCAAACCGACCCTGTCATCGCGGCAAGTGCCGCCGAGAAAAACGCAGCCGCCAGCATCTTACCTTCAAGGCCGATGTCAAATATCCCCGCACGCTCAGAAAAAAGCCCGGCAAGGCAGGCCAGTAAAAGCGGCGTCGCCAACCGGATCGTGCTGTCAAACAGTTGGATGAGCGTCATGAAATCCATTACGCGTCCTTCCGGCGGAGAATTAAAAACAGACGCTCAAGCGGCATGCGGACCATATTGTCTAGCGCGCCGGTAAAGAGGATGACCAGCGCTTGGATCACGACGATCAATTCACGGGGGATAGATGTCCATAGGGCCAGTTCCGCCCCCCCTTGATAAAGAAACCCAAAAAGAATGGCGGCCAAAAAGACGCCAAATGGATGACTGCGGCCCATCAATGCGACAGCAATGCCAATGAATCCCGCGCCCTCTGTAGCATTCAGCACTAGCCGTTCTGCTTCGCCCATGACGTTGTTGATGGCCATCATGCCAGCCAACCCGCCCGAGATTAGCATCGCAATCATGGTGATTTTAACGGGCGAGATACCTGCGTATTTGGCCGCACTTTCAGAAAATCCATACGCTCGGATTTCATAGCCCGTGGGGGTGCGCCAGATCAAAACCCAAAGCAAAAAGCAGGCCAGAATGGCGATCACAAACGAGATATTCGCCGGTGCTGCACGCGAAAATTCGATACCCAAAGGCGCCAACATATCGTGCAGTGTAGGCAGGTGAACCGCTTCGGGAAAGCGAGCCGAGGCCGGGTCCATGCTGCCCGGTGGGCGCATCAGGTTGACCAACACATAATTCAGCAAGGCGGCCGCGATAAAGTTGAACATGATCGTCGTGATGACGATGTGGCTGCCGCGTTTTGCTTGCAAGTAAGCAGGGATAGCCGCCCAGAGCGCCCCAAAGATTGCGGCCATAACCGTGGCCCCCAGCAGCGCCAGCGTCCAGTGTGGCCATGGGATATAAACGCAGACGATTGCCACGCCCAATCCACCCAGCATTGCTTGGCCTTCACCACCGATGTTGAACAGACGTGCATGAAAAGCCACCGCCACCGCGAGCCCGGTGAACATGAAGTTGGTCGCATAATACAGTGTGTAGCCCCAGCCATAGGTGCTGCCCAAAGCGCCGGTCACCATGAGGTTTACCGCTTCGACCGGGTCTTCGCCAATCGCAAGGATCACTAAAGCAGACAGGATCGCAGCTAGGATCAGGCTGATCAGGGGCACAAGGACGACCTCGGCCCATTTTGGCATGACGTCCATGTTAACTCTCCACTCCTGCCATCAGTAGGCCAAGCTCTTTTTCATCTGTGTCCGAAGACATCCGTTCGCCCATAATGATCCCATCAAACATCACGGCGACACGGTCAGACAGCGCGAGTATTTCTTCGAGTTCAACCGACACAAGCAAGATCGCTTTGCCTTGGTCGCGCAGAGCTACGATTTGTTCATGGATAAATTCGATGGCGCCGATATCGACGCCACGGGTGGGCTGCCCTACCAGCAATAGATCCGGATTGCGTTCAATCTCACGCGCCAACACGATCTTTTGCTGATTGCCGCCTGAAAAGTTCTTTGCCGCAAGGTTTGGGTTCGGCGGGCGCACATCAAAGCGGGTCATTTTGTCGGTTGTATCTTGGCGGATGGCCGCGTTGTTCATCAAGATACCAGATTGAAAACGCGTATCCTGATGGTACCCAAAAGCGGTGTTTTCCCAGGCCTGATACTCCATAATCAGACCTTCGCGTTGCCGGTCTTCGGGAACATGGGCGATACCGCGTGCGCGTCGTGATTTTCCGTCAGAATTTTTGCCCGTCAAATCGATGTCGCGACCGCTGACAGTAATACGACCGGTACCATTTGCATAGCCACCCAAAACCTCAAGCAGTTCTGATTGGCCGTTACCAGCGACACCGGCAATACCTAAAATCTCGCCTGCGCGGACCTGTAGATCAACGCCCTTGAGCCGCTCAACGCCTTTGTCGTCTTTTACACGCAACCCTTGCACATCAAGCACCACGTCACCGGGTTGTGCAGGCTTTTTATCAACGCGCAACAGGACCTTACGACCAACCATTAATTCAGCAAGCTCTGCGGGTGACGTATCCGCCGTTTTGACCGTGGCGGTCATTTCGCCGCGGCGCATCACTGAAACAGTGTCGGTAATATCCATAATCTCGCGCAGTTTATGCGTGATTAGAATGATGGTTTTGCCTTCTTCGCGCAGGCGTCCCAAAATACGAAAAAGCTGATCTGCCTCAGCAGGTGTCAAAACGCCTGTGGGCTCATCTAAGATCAAAATCTGAGCATCACGGTATAGCGCCTTGAGGATCTCAACACGCTGTTGCATGCCAACGCCTATTTCTTCGACAATGGCGTCTGGGTCTACATTCAACTCGTATTCGTTGGCCAGTGCGACAAGCGATTTGCGCGCTTTTGCCAACGACGGGCGCAGCAGACTGCCGTCTTCTGCTCCTAGAATGATGTTTTCCAAAACGGTGAAATTCTCGACCAATTTGAAATGCTGAAAGACCATACCGATGCCCGCCGCGATTGCGGCTTGGCTATCTGGGATTTCTGTTTTTTGGCCAGAGATGAAAATTTCGCCCTTATCGGCTTTGTAAAAGCCATAAAGGATCGACATCAGGGTCGATTTGCCGGCGCCGTTTTCGCCGATGATCCCGTGAATGGTGCCAGGTAACACTCGGATAGAGATGTCTTTATTGGCCTGAACGGGCCCGAAGGCTTTGGATATGCCCTTCAGCTCGATTGCTGCTGCCGTGTCGGCCATGCTCCACCCCCGTCGGAACAGGCCACGCCAAAATCGGCGTGGCCCTGATATTAGTCGTCCAGTGCTTTAGAAGTCGAGCGCCGGGCAGCTGTCGTTGGTGTAGTAGGCTGCAACTTCGATTTCGCCGTCGATGATTTGCTGCCGCGCCGCGTTTACGGACGCCGCCATTTCATCAGACACCAAAGGTGCGTTGTTTTCATCCAGCGCAAAGCCCACGCCGTCTTCGGCCAGACCCATCGTGAACACGCCTGTTTCCAGATCGGTGCCCGCTGTCATCGCGTCATAAACCGCAACGTCGACCCGCTTGAGCATCGAAGTCAGCACTTTGCCCGGGTGCAGGTGGTTTTGGTTGCTGTCCACACCGATGGACAAGACACCTTCGTCAGCGGCCGTTTGCAAAACGCCAACACCTGTGCCGCCCGCAGCTGCATAAACTACGTCAGCGCCTTGGCTGATTTGTGCTTTTGTCAGCTCAGAGCCTTTTACGGGGTCGTTCCAGGCAGCAGGCGTCGTGCCTGTCATGTTGGCCACGATCGTTGCATCCGGGTTCACCGCTTTGACGCCTTGCGCATAGCCGCAGCCAAAATGACGAATAAGCGGGATGTCCATGCCGCCAATAAAGCCGACAGTGCCCGTTTTGGACGCCATCGCTGCCATCATGCCAACAAGGTACGACCCTTCATGTTCGGCAAAGCCGATTTGGCGCAGGTTTGGCGCATCCAACCACGTCACATCGATCGCGACGAATTTTGTATCCGGGTAGTCAGGCGCAACTGCTGACAGCGGGTCTGCCATGGCAAAGCCCATTGTGATGACTGGGTTCGCGCCAGCTTCGGCAAAACGGCGCAGCGCCTGTTCGCGCTGTGCTTCGGATTGCAATTCAATCTCGCGGTAGGTGCCGCCGGTTTCTTCGGCCCAACGCTGCGCGCCATTGTGGGCGGCTTCATTGAAGGATTTGTCAAACTTGCCGCCCAAATCGAAAATAAGCGCAGGTTCAGCCAAGGCCGCCCCGGCAGAAAGCGCCATCGCGGCGGCCGCGCCAAGGAATTTGTTCATGAGGGTCATTAAGTGTCTCCCAAGTTTTGGTTTTGGGGCGGATGACACATAAAACACGTACCACCACCCGATATGAGCAGATGAATTCTGATCCTGTGCAAATTAGGGCCCATGGGGCAGGCAGGGTCAACCGGTTTTTGTTGGATAAGAGGCTGTTTAAGACACCTAACGGTGGGTCAGTGCGGCTTGCATAAGCACAGCGTCCACAGCAGGCCCGTCTGGACGTGCATAGTAGCCCGCTCGGCGCCCAACGATTGCGAATCCATGTTTGAGGTAAAGTGCCATCGCGGCACCGTTGTCTGAGGCGACTTCAAGGTAGGCAGATTGTGCAGCGACAGTGGTGAGCCAATCCTGCATTAACTGGGTTGCGACACCTTTCCGTCGGTGGCTTGGGTCGACAGCAAGCGTCAAAAGCTCAGTTTCATCTGCCACTGTGCGGATCAGGGCAAATCCGCCGCCCACCGATAAGCATGTCACAAAAGGAGAGGCGACGAGCGATGCGAATTCCTCCGCGCGCCACCCCCGTTCAGGGGCAAAAGCGCGGGCATGCATGTCAGCCATCGCTTGTGGTGTCATGACAGAATTTTTGGCGGTGCGTCCCGCGCAGGTGCCGCATCTGCGGGGCGAATATACAAGGGGGCAGGTCGTGCCTGCGGCCCCTCAAGCCGTTTAGCCGCTAGCAAAGCAATGGCCACAGCGACCGGATATTTTGCAGACATCCCGCCGACGCCAATGACGGGGTATCGCGCCGCAAACTGATCAAGACCAACCAAACGAGGAGCGGTTCCCGCCCCGTTATCTTCGAAATCTTGTACATAAATCTGGTTCTGGCGCGCATCCACGGTGGTGGTGCAGGAACCGGTAAATCCCAGTTGAAGCGCGTCAAAAGCCGAGATGCCAATGCTTGGAACGCCCAGCCCTAATGCGAGGCCGCGTGCGGCTGATACGGCAATACGGATACCGGTAAAATTACCCGGTCCAACGCCCACGCCAATGCCCTCCAATTGATCGAGTGTCACGGATGCATCGTTTAGCGTCTGTGTGACAATCCCCATCAAACGCTCGGCTTGGCCTTTGCGCATGTCTTCTACTGTCTCGGCCAAAATGCGTTCGCCTTGCACAATCGAGACCGCGCAATGCCCTGACGCTGTGTCAAAACCGAGGATAACCGGGGCCTTGATCATAGAGTATTCTCTGGTGTTGGCATTTCCCGCTCATGGGGTGGCAGTTGTTGCAAACGTTCAACCAATCGTCCACAGCCATGGCAGTACTGCTGAAAACTCATGCGTTGCCGGCCCGGCAGCGCATGAGTTTTGAAAGTATATGTGCAGTCACTGGTCGCAATTATGTCGCGACGGGACGCACTTCTGTGACCTCGGGTATGTAGTGGCGTAACAGGTTTTCGATACCCATTTTCAGTGTCAGCGTCGAAGACGGACACCCCGCGCACGCGCCTTGCATGTGCAAATACACAACGCCGCGGTCAAAACCATGGAAGGTGATATCACCCCCGTCCTGTGCGACGGCTGGGCGTACACGGCTATCCAACAACTCTTTGATTTGATTGACGATAGCACCATCTTCGCCAGTGTGTTCTGCGTGGCCTGATTCTGGCGTGTGATCGCCTGCCATCACTGGCTCGCCTGATTGGAAATGTTCCATGATCGCGCCCAGTAGTGCTGGTTTGATGTGATCCCAATCCACCGCATCAGCTTTGGTCACAGTGACAAAGTCATTGCCGAAAAACACACCTGCGACGCCTTCGACCGCAAAAACACGGGTCGCAAGAGGCGATTTGTCCGCAGTCTCGGGGCTAGGAAAATCGGCGGTACCCATTTCAAGAACGGTTTGACCGGGCAGGAATTTCAATGTGGCGGGATTAGGTGTGGATTCGGTCTGGATAAACATCGGCATTCTCCTGAAGTTGAATCAGATATGCGGGCGCGGCTTTCGCAAGTCAAGGTTTGGAATGATTCTAAATTAGTCATCCGCATGATTCACGCGGCAAGACCAAGATCAAGTAATCGCTTCGAGCTTTTCTTTGCTAAGATCACCGGGAACGATTGTAATCGGAATGGGCAAGCCGCCGGCGTTTTTGCTCAGTTGGGTGACAAGGGGGCCGGGGCCTTTTTTATCTGTGCCAGCGCCCAAAACCAAAACACCAATTTCCGGGTCCTCTTTGATTTGGGCCATGATCTCGTCGAAAGGCTGGCCTTCGCGGATCACCAATTCGGGATCAACCCCTTGGCGGTCGCGCATCCACTTCGCAAACACCTCGTAGTGAACCTCGATGCGTTCACGCGCTTCTTCGCGCATGACGGCACCCACACCGATCCAGTGGTTGAATTCTTCGGGTGGTATCACCGAGAGCACCTCAACCCCGCCGCCTGTTTTGGCCGCGCGCATTGCTGCAAACCGCATCGCGTTCAGACACTCACGACTGTCATCCAGTATCACCAAGAACTTGCGCATGATGGACTGTCCCTTCTTTTTACAAGATCATGACCGCAGATCAGAGTGGACGCAATCGCTATAACGCCAGTTATTTTTCTGGACAGTCCGCTTGATCGGGCGCAAAATGTGATTTTTGCAAATGAACGAGGGTTCTATGGCGATGCAACAGCTCATTTATGCGTCGCGGCCCTTTGGGTACGACACTTCCGTTTTGGCAGGGATTTTATCAGTGGCGCGGGTGAAGAATGCGCAACATGATATTACGGGCGCACTCATCTGTCGGTCTGATATTTACCTTCAATTGCTCGAAGGGCCTGTCGGCAAAGTTGAGACCCTGTTTGAAAAAATCGCCGAGGACGACCGCCATGTTGACGTACAGGTTTTGGTCCGATGTGCAGTCGAAGACCGCTTGTTCCCCGAATGGGCCATGAAACACGACCCCGCGCAAACCTGGCTATGGACACCCCAGCAGATTGCCAAAGGCGCGTTGGAAAAGGCGACAGCTCGCGAGGTGCGTTCCGTGTTTTTGCGGGCAGATGACCCTGCGAATTCAGATTGTTTGAGTGGCTGACCAATCCCAATACATCTCGCGCAAGCGCCGCGCGACGGGTCCAACCTGATACGTCCTGTCTTCAAACGCTTTCACCGGTGTTATCTTGGTCATATTTCCGGTGAGGAAAACTTCGTCTGCAGTTTCAAAATCGTCGAAAGTCAGCACAGTTTCATGCAAAGTTATGCCATTTTCCTGCATATTTGCGATGTGCCGCGCACGGGTAATACCTGATAGGAAAGTTCCATTCGGGATGGGGGTAAAAACCTCGCCGTCTTTTACCATAAAGATATTGGCCGTGGCTGTTTCGGCGACATTCCCCATGGCATCCGCGACCAAGGCGTTGGCAAAACCTCGTGCGCGCGCTTCTTTGATCATCCGCGCGTTATTTGGGTATAAACACCCCGCTTTGGCATTCACCACGCTGCTTTCCAAAACGGGGCGCCGAAATTGCGTCCGCGCCAGCGTTGTGGCGGTATCGGACGGGGCCATTGGGATCTCTTCTAAAGAGATGGCAAACCCGACTTTGTCTTCGCTGGGCACAATGGCCGTTACATCGCCGTCAATGCCCCAGTACATCGGCCGAATGTAAACTGCGCTGTCGGGGGCGTAGGCTTTAAGGCCCTCGGCAATGATCGTGACCATGTCCTCGGCCGTCACTGTGGGTTGTAGCATTAGCGCTTGGGCCGACCGATTGACCCGCTGGCAATGTGCTAAAAGATCGGGGGCCGCGCCGTTGAAATAGCGTGCGCCGTCAAAGACACTGCTGCCTAGCCATGCGCCATGGTCGGCCGCGCGCATGATCATGACATCGTCGCGATGCCATGCGCCGTTAAACCATGTTGAGATATTTTGACCCGTGGCCATGTGCTTGTGCCTCCCACTTTGAGGGCAAAATTGCAGGCTTGTTTCAGATGGTCAATGTCTGTTGCGCCCTAGGTCGCTTTGTAAACGCCTTCAGGCAAATTGAGCGCGGCCACCAGATCGCGCCATTGTTCAGGTGACATTGAAAGACTGACCGTTTTATCTGAACGGGCGTCATATTGGTTCAGTATGATGGCGCTGTCGGTGGCATGCACGCTGACGTCTTCTTGCAGGGGCGCTGAGCCGTCATCGACGAGTGTGATCACAGTGGCGTCGAATTCGTGTTCTATTGTAAACATGCCTCCAAGATTACGGTGCGTTGGCGCAATTGCAAGCCTCAGACTTGTTTTGTCGGGGTGGTGAGCGCGCAAAAAAGTGCTATCTTTGGTTTAGTAAAGTACTTGGGAATAGGCGTAAGCTCATGTGGCGGAAATTTCTGATAACAGGTATTTGTGTAACCGTTCTCGCGGGGTGCGAAGTCGCACCTGTTTCAGGGCCTTCAGTACCTGCCGCCCAGACGTCGCCTGCCATTCAAATCACGCGCGATTTTGCGCAGGTGGTCCGCACGGTCGAACCCGTGGCCGAACGCGAATGTAAGGCGCGAACGTCCCGTGTAAATTGTGACTTTAAAATCGTCGTTGACGACCGTCCTAATCAGCCTGCCAATGCGTTTCAAACGATCGACAAATCCGGGCGCCCGATCATCGCATTTACACTCCAGTTGATTGAAGATGCGCGCAATCAGGATGAATTGGCCTTTGTGATGGGCCACGAAGCGGCGCACCACATTGCAGGTCATATTGGACGACAGCAGCAAAACGCGGTGGCAGGGGCAGTTATTGCAGGCAGCCTTGCAGTATTGCTTGGGGGCGACGCGGGCGTAGTTGAAACTGCGCAGCGGCGTGGCGCGCAAGTGGGTGCACGTACCTATTCAAAAGAATTTGAATTGGAGGCTGATGCTTTGGGGACGGTGATAACCGCACGCGCGGGGTTTGATCCGGTGCGTGGGGCCGAATTTTTCCGCCGCATCCCCGACCCGGGGGACCGTTTTTTAGGCACGCATCCGCCCAATGCGCAACGAATAGCGATTGTGCGTGAGACGGCTGCTGGCTTGTAAGGTTAACCCGCCTTGCGAATACGCTTTAAGTGAGAGCGGTAAATCACTGGCGCTAATACGTAATCGTAAACTGCGCAGGCAAGCTGAAAGACGATTGGCAGCCCCACGACCCGTGCAAGCCAGCGATAGCGCGGCATTTCTTGCCACAAGACAATGAACGCAGGGATGCCGGTCAGCATTTCATCACCCTTGATCACGTGAAGCCTGCGCGCTGCGGCGTCCGCATCTACATTCCAGCGCGCGAGCCGGTCTGGGTCGTTCAAATCATCAAACGCAATCGGAAGCGCCTGCTCTTTGCTGAGCTTGGCGTAGTGGTCAATCTCATAGCTGCACACAGGGCATTGCGCGTTATACAGCACCGATGTGGTCTGATCATTTTCTTTTCTCATCCGCCGTACATAGGTGCGCGGCCGGTCTGTGACAGGTCAGAAGACAAAATAGCGCATCGGCGCCGCTAAAGGGCGTTGTGCGACCCATCGCAAAGGGGCGGCTTGCGCGTTGCTTTACACCCGCAAAAGAATACCTTTTTGTCGGCGTCTGCTTCGAATTTCATCGGGGTAAAGCCCGTGTCTTTGTGCGATCCATCACAAAACGGCTGATTGGATGACTGTCCACAGGTGCACCAAAAATAGGACTTACCTGCAGTGACTTCGACCGCATAAGGGGCTTTCTGAGCGATTTTGGGTACGTCGGACATTTCTTTTTCCTTTCACTGTTCAACGGGGAAATAGCACCCGAACCGGCAAAGGAAACAGCCCATTAGCTATGCGCTGTGCGCACCGTGCCCCAAAGATCATATTCACCGGCCTCATCCACATCGACGGTCACGATATCGCCCGGGCGCAATTCCATGTGCCCTTCGTCGATAAAGAGGTTGCCGTCTATTTCAGGCGCATCCGCTTTGGTCCGGCAAGTGGCCGCTTCGTCGTCAACCTCGTCTACGATGACTTCGATACGTGTGCCCACTTTGGCGGTGAGCTTTTGTTCTGAAATGGTTTGAGCCTTTGCCATAAAGCGGTCCCAACGGTCTTGTTTGACTTCGCTCGGGACGTGATCTGGCAGCGCATTGGATCGTGCACCTTCTACATTCTCGTATTGAAAGCATCCAACCCGGTCCAACTGCGCTTCATCCAGCCAATCGAGCAGCGTTTGGAATTCGTCTTCGGTCTCGCCGGGGTAGCCCACGATAAACGTCGACCGCAGGGTTAAGTCCGGGCAGACCTGCCGCCACGCGGCAATCTCGTCTAACGTTCTGGCAGCGGCGGCAGGACGCGCCATACGGCGCAGCACATCGGGGTGCGCATGTTGAAACGGAATATCCAGATAGGGCAGGATCAAACCGTCGGCCATAAGCGGGATCAACTGACGCACATGCGGGTAGGGGTACACGTAGTGCAGCCGGACCCAAGCGCCCAAACTGCCCAAGTCGCGGGCCAGATCGGTGATATGCGCCCGGTGCCCATTTGCCTCGGCGTGTTTTATATCAACCCCATACGCGGATGTGTCTTGGCTGATGACCAGCAGTTCCTTGACGCCATTTTCGACCAATTTTTCCGCTTCGCGAAGTACGGCGTGCGCGGGGCGGCTGGCCAACTTTCCTCGCATGTCAGGTATGATGCAGAACTTGCACTTATGATTGCAACCCTCTGATATCTTGAGATAACTGAAGTGGCGCGGTGTCAGGCTGATGCCGGATGCGGGCAATAAATCCACAAAGGGATCGGGGCTGGGTGGTACGGCATCATGCACAGCATCCAACACTTGTTCATATTGATGCGGCCCGGTTACGGCGAGAACCTTGGGGTGGGCACCGGTAATATATTCGGGCTCAGCGCCCAAGCATCCTGTCACAATCACGCGCCCGTTTTCTTGCAACGCTTCCCCAATTGCCGACAGTGATTCCGCTTTGGCGCTATCGAGAAATCCGCAGGTGTTCACGATCACAGCATCCGCACCGCTGTAGTCGGGCGAAATGCCGTATCCTTCTGCGCGCAGGCGCGTCAATATACGTTCGCTATCGACCAATGCCTTGGGGCATCCTAAACTGACCATGCCGATGGTGGGCTGACCGGGCCGGTTTGGTTGGGGCAGGCGCGCTTTGGGCGCGAGGTCGGGGCGCAGATTGGGTGGGTTTGTGCTCATGTTCTGGGCTATAGTGTAGTTAAGCGCGCCCGAAAAGGGCTGCTGTGCAAGGGAGAACGATCAAATGAAATGGGTTGTGCGATTATTTGGTTTGGTCATTGTGCTGGTTGCCGTGATCGTAGGCGGACTGTTTTTCCTACCGACCGAACGTTTGGCCCGCATTGCGACGGACCAGATCGCAACGGCCACAGGCCGGGATGTGTCAATAAACGGCGATGTGGCACTGACGTTCTGGCCTGTATTGGGCGTATCGGCCAGCGGGCTTGAAGTCGGTAACGCGAGTTGGGCAGATCAAGGGCCGATGCTGCAAGCTGCTAATGCGGCCATTGGTGTCGACGCTATGAGCTTGCTGCGCGGCGAAATTCGCATCAAGAATATCGAAGCTGACAGCCCCACAATCCGTTTGGAACAACGCCTTGACGGACGCGCCAGTTGGGAATTCACGGACGCCAGCGGTGCAGCGCAAATCGAAACTGAAACATCGCCGGAGCGTGAAGCACGTGCCGTAAGTATCGAACGCCTCGTGGTGACCGATGCTACCTTGATCTATGACGCCGAAGGCAGTGATTTGGTATCCTACGCAGGCGTCGATTTGTCATTGGATTGGCCAGACCGCTTGGGACCTGCTTCGATATCTGCAAGCTTGCAGCCTGCGGATACTCGCGTGTCGGTGTCGGCCAATATTGATGGCTTTGCAGGCTTCATTACCGGCGAGGTTCAGACTTTGCAGGCCAGCGTTTCCACGCAACACGGTGGATTGGATTTTGATGGGCGTGCGAACACCGCAGGTGCTGTTGCCGGCACGCTGGGCCTTAAGACGCAAAGCACGGCCGCGTTCCTAGGTGCACTTGGTTTGCCTGCAATTGATCTGCCGCCCAAGTTGGGACGGTCTATTGATATGCAAACCCAATTGACACTGACCCCAGACCGCCAGCTTGCACTGCGCGAACTTGTGGTCGATTTGGCCGGCAACCGGATCACGGGGGCCGCGGATATTTCTTTGAATGGGGTGCCACAGGTCAACGCGCAACTAAATGCCGGGGCGCTTGATCTGACATCTGCAACCGAAGGGGGCAGCGGTGGCGGTTCCAGCGCCTCTGGCGACAATTCGTCCGGCTGGCCGAAGGACCAGATTGATGCCAGCGGCTTAGCTGCATTCAACGGTGATATTGCTTTGAATGCGCAAAGCATAGATCTGGGCACATTCAAATTAGGGACAACGCAAACGGTACTGCGTAATTCAAATTCTCGTATGGTGTTTGAACTGCGCCAAGTGGCGGCTTATGGGGGGCAGACAACCGGTGAGTTTGTGATCAACAACCGATCTGGCCTGTCTGTTGGCGGGCGGATGAACATTACCGCTATACAAATGCAACCTTTGTTAAGCGATGCCATCGGCGTAGATCGTTTGACGGGTCAAGGCGACATGCAATTGTCATTTCTTGGCGCGGGGCCTTCTGTGGATGCGATCATGAAATCGTTGTCTGGGGACGGATCCCTGAGCATCGGGCGCGGCACCATCGAAGGCATTAACCTTGACCAACTCTTGCGATCAGGCTCGGCCAGTGGCACCACTATATTCGATGATTTGACGGCCAGTTGGGCAATTGCATCTGGTGTGTTGACGAACCGGGACTTGCTGTTCCAGCTCAAAAATTACTCAGCCTCGGGAGAAGGCATCCTAAACTTGGGCGCGCAGTCGATTGACTACAAGTTCACCCCAGTGGCCTTGCGCGCCAACTCCGGTGAAGGCCTGGCAATTCCAGTGTTGTTCAAAGGGCCGTGGTCAGATGTTTCGATCAGACCAGACTTTGAAGCAGCCCTTGATCTGCGTTTGGGCGCCGAAACAGAAGCTTTGAAAGAACGTGCGCAGCAGGCTGTGTCTGACAGACTGGGTGTGGCAGCCGAAGAAGGTCAATCAGCAGAAGACGCCATTAAAGACAAAGTAAAGGACAAGCTGCTGAACAAGCTTTTTGACTGATCCTGCGGGCCCGGCTCAAAAAGTGACCGGATTTGCCTTTGCCACGGAATCAAATTGCATCAACGTTTTTAGCAACGCGGGCATTTGGTCCAAATAGATCATATTTGGTCCATCACATGGTGCATTATCGGGATCCTGATGGGTTTCCATAAAGATCGCGCCCACACCGATCGAAGCCGCGGCACGTGCCATTACGGGTGCGAATTCGCGCTGTCCGCCGGATGATCCCCCGCGTCCGCCGGGTTGTTGTACTGAATGGGTGGCATCCATCACAACAGGATAGCCTGTCTGCGCCATTTGAGGCAGCGAACGCATATCGACGACCAATGTATTATACCCAAAGGTCGTCCCGCGTTCCGTTAGTAGTATCCGGCGGTTCCCCGTGCTTTCGATTTTTGTGCAAATGTTGGCCATTTCCCAAGGTGCCAAAAACTGGCCCTTTTTGACGTTAATGGCTGCGCCGGTTTTTCCCGCTGCGATCAGCATATCTGTCTGGCGGCACAAAAATGCAGGGATCTGGATAATATCGGCAGCTTCTGCTGCGATCGCACATTGCGCTTCGCTGTGCACGTCAGTGATCACCGGCACGCCGTTTGCTTTGCCGACCGATTGCAAGACTTTCAAACCCTGATCAATGCCCATGCCACGCGCGCCGTCCAGGGACGTTCTGTTGGCTTTATCATAAGACGCTTTGAACACATATTGGGCGCCAACCGCGTCACAGGCTTCTTTCATTTTACCTGCAATCATCTGCGCGTGGTCTTCGCTTTCTAACTGGCAGGGGCCTGCAATGATGGTCAAAGGGCGGTCATTGCCGATCATCAGATCGCCGACGGGAACTGTTGTCATATCAGGATGTTACCTGCTCTCTTAAAATGGAGGCTGTCAGCGAAATCATCAGGTAGACGCCCGAAAAGATCAAGAAGGCCAAAATTGTGTTTTCAAAACTGCGTGGATAGGTCGCTTCTTGCGGCGCGACGGGCATAACGCTGGTAGTCAAATAACGCACCTGGCGGTTTGCTTCCATACGCGTTTGTTCCATTTGTTGCAGCGCCGATTGCAAAAGCATATCGCGGGTCGCTAAATCCGCCTGTGCCATTTGTATTCGCACGCTTAACTGTGCCAAAGAATTTTCGCCTTGGCTGGCATCTGTCATGCGGGCATTCAACTCGGACAGCTGTTCGTTCAAGCGGCGTACATCCCCGCGCGCGCCGTCCACCCGTGACTGGTTAGGGCGGGCGTTATCCAACAGAGCAGCAAGCTGCAATTCTTTTTCCAGCAGTTGAATTTCGACGTTGCTGATCTGTGATCGCAGGCTGGCAATCACGGCCTCAGGATCGAGGGTCGCACCTTGCAGCTGCAGGTTTACCAAGGCTTCTTGCGCATCGCGCCGCTCTTTTTCGGCTTTTTCAAAGCTGGCTTGCGCCTCTGACATTTGGTCATCGCGCTTTTGCCCACTTAGCCCGTTCACCCTGTCCTCTGCATAATCAATCAGCGCTTGGCTGAACCGAGCGCTCATCTCCGGGTCCGCAGCAATGACTTCCATGCGTAAAACGCCTTCGGTGGGATCATACCCGACCTTTACGTTTTTGAGATAGGTTTTGTATGCCTCCTCGTTCGTCGGGTCCGTAGTCAAGCGCTGCAACGGGTCGATCCAGTCTTGTGTGAAATGCGATTTGAAACCCACGTCGGAATCAAGCCGCAGCATCGCGTCCTTGGAATGTAGATAAGACTGCACAGCGATACTGTCTTGCGACGTCGCGAATTGGGTGCCAGTGAGTAAACCGCCGATCCCTGCGCCGCCTTGGGTGTCAGCCTGCAAAATCAGAAACTCTGATTTTGTGGCGTACATGGGCGTTGCAACTGCATAGAAATACCACCCAGCCAGCAACGTGGGCAACATCACGAAAAATGCCAGGCGCGCCATAAGCATGCGCACTTTTTTGCGGCGCCGTTTTGTGATGTCCTTTTGGATGCCCGATATTTCACGACTGCGCCGCTCAGACGGACTAAGATCTTGAGATGGCAGAGTTTCGCGATCCAAAGGTATCGTCTGCGGCAGTTGAATACGGCCTTTCGGCACGGTATCCGCAGCATCTGCAGCGCCGTCTTGAGGAACAACCAGTTCCAACATGTTTGACCGTTTAAAAGGGTCAATGCCGCGTTCGCGTAGCAGGCGTACGGCATCAAAATCGGACGTTGGTGCCAACCCGTTCTTTTGCGCGACCCGTCGCGCCATACGCAATTGTCTGCCTGTTAACCCTTCGCGGCGAATGGAATCGAGTTCAAGCGCCACGCTGCCAGTTGAGCTGCCTTTGGGAGCTGGTGCACTGGATTTAGAAGGTGCGTTTTGCGTGGCTTCTGGCGCCAAAGCACGTTCAGCCGGGTTTGCGGACGTCGCTTGCGCCGTGCGCTTTATGCGAAATTTTCTAGCCGTCGGTTTCGTAGTCATAAAGACGTTTCGCTTCTTCCAGAGTGTCGAACATATGTAATTTGCCGTTCACCAGCACTGCGGCTGAGCGAGCAAATTTCTCGAGTGTTTTCGGTTGGTGAGAGACAATAACGATGGTTGTTGTCTTCAGGCGTTCTTGCAGGATTTCACCGGCTTTGCGGTTGAATTCAGCGTCCGTTGTTGACGGCATCCCTTCGTCGATAAGGTAGATGTCAAAATCCAGTGCAAGCATCAGTGAAAATGAAAACCGCGCGCGCATTCCGGACGAATAAGTACCCAAAGGCTGGTCAAAATATTCATCCAGATTGCACAGCCAACGGCAAAAGCTTTCGACATAGTCGGGGTCTAGTCCGTAAAGGCGTGCAATGTAGCGAGCGTTTTCCATGGCGGAGACCTTGGTCACAACGCCGCCCATAAACCCCAAAGGAAAAGAAATGTTACACCCGCGTCGGATTTCACCTTGGTCGGGTTTCTCTAAGCCAGCCATCATGTTGATCAGAGTCGTCTTACCGGTCCCGTTAGGCGCGAGAATGCCCAACGAGTTCCCTAGTTCCACCTGAAAGGACACATCTTCAAGGATAACCTTGTGCTGTGTGCCCGTCCAAAAGGACTTTGATACGTTTTCAAACGCCAGCATGCCTGCTCCAACGGTTTATTAGGCCTCGCTGCCAGCCCAATCGCTCTGCGATACCAGAGATTGTTTACGGTTTAGCTACCGTCTTTGGCAGAATTATGTCGTAATTTGAAACAAATGTACAACGACCCGCCGAAAGTCGCTGATCGAAGCAGCAAGAATGCGCCTGCGTGCAAAATGGGCGGGCATTTTACGTGCGTGCGTGGACGACGGCACATCGCGAGTTAACTTAAGCGCGATCGTGTTCTTAGCGGAGAGTGGGGTAGTTTCCGGCCCATGTCAGATATCATAGAAGCCATTGCTACCTGTCAGTTGTGCAAGGACCGATTTGCGCAAACGCATTCAGGTCATGCGCCGCGTCCCGTAGTGTGGTTTTCGTCGCAGGCGCGTATTTTAGTTGCGGGTCAAGCACCCGGTATGCGCGTCCATCAATCAGGTCGACCATTTACCGACCCTTCGGGGGACCGGTTGCAGGCGTGGATGAATGTGGACGAAGATGTCTTTTATGATCGTAGCAAAATTGCAATCGTTCCCATGGCGTTTTGTTTCCCGGGCTATGACGCCAAAGGCAGCGATCTGCCGCCGCCGCCTATATGTGCGCGAACGTGGCATGACCGGGTGATGGGCAATCTGACCAATCGGCAACTTACGCTCATCATCGGAGCACACGCCATGGCCTACCATTTGGGGCAAAAAGGTCGCGTGACGGATGCAGTGCGGGATTGGCAAAACCATGGAGATGACATCTTTGTCTTGCCGCACCCGAGCTGGCGCAATACGGGTTGGCTGAACAAAAACCCTTGGTTTGCCAAAGACGTGTTGCCGCGTTTGCAAGCCCGTATCAAGGACGTGCTGAATGACTGACTTAACGCCTTTGGATCATGCGTATGCCGCGATGTCGGCGAACGAGAATGACGACACTGCGCGCCTTGGGTTTTATGAAAGGCTGGCCGATTGCGAACTTTTCTTGATGCTAACCTCCGAGGTGACTGATGCCGTTGATAGTGTCGAACCCGAGGTGTTCGGTCTGGGCGACGAAAGTTATGTGCTCGTTTTTGACCGAGAAGAACGCCTTGCAGCATTCTCTGGCCAGATTACCCCCTACATCGCGCTGTCGGGGCGCACGATTGCCGGCATGCTTGCGGGCCAGAATATTGGGCTTGGTGTAAACCTAGATGTTGCCCCCTCGTCCATCTTGCTGCCGCCTGAGGCCGTAGCGTGGCTACATGAGACGCTAGGCAACGCACCAGATGAGGTTGACGCGCAACTATCGGAATTGTTGCCTCCTGCGGGGTTGCCAGAGACCCTGATCGCGGCCATCGATACGAAATTGGCCACGGCAATGGGGCTGGCCAAGGCAGCGTTTTTAGTAGGGGTCACCTATCAAGATGGCACACGGGGGCATATGTTAGGGTTCGTGGGCGCCGTGCCACAGGCCCAAGCTGCTTTGACGCAAGCGGCATCCGAAGCTTTGACCTTCTCAGGAATAGAGGCGGGCGCAATGGACGTTGCATTTTTTGCTCCAGACGACCCGGTTGCCGCTAAATTAGAGATTGTTGGTCTTCGCTTTGACCTTCCGCAACCGCAAAAAGCCGTAACACAAGACCTGTCTGCTCCGGGAATGAACCCCGCAAAACCACCCAAACTGAAATAATAGCCCGGAATTCTCACGAAATGATCACAGAGCCTGCGAAATTTTCACAAGCCTGAGAGGCGCGTGTCAAAAGGGTGCACGCCGCAGGTTCTTACCCTTAGATTGCGATTGAGCGGGGCACTTTGGCCCCCTTGTAACACCAGCCTAAAACGGAGCTTTCTCATGCGTTTCCGCCTTACTCTTGCCGCAACGGCAGCCGCCGCTATTTTCGCCACATCCGCCTTTGCAGGCGAGCAATATGTCGACCCAACGGGATATGCTGTTTCGGGTTATGATGTTGTCGCCTATTTTGATTTGGCCCAAGTGCCAGTTGGTCAATCTCAGCCTGCGGCGGTGCCCGGTGATAAAGACATCACAGCCACCTACAATGGTGCGACATTCGCTTTCTCAAGTGAAGCTAACAAAGAACGCTTTGAAGCAAATCCTGCAGCTTACGTTCCGCAATATGACGGTCACTGCGCATATGGCGTATCCAAAGGTGGCAAAGTACCAGGCAACCCGAACCTGTGGCGCATTGTGGACGACAAGCTGTACCTTAACATTACGGCAAATGTAGTGACATTTTGGGAAGAAGACATCCCGGGCAACTTGAACTTGGCCGAGAATAACTGGGCAAGCATTGAGCCTGCCGCAGCATCTGATCGCGGTATTCCGCAGTTTACAAGTTCTGCCCCGGTCAACTGATATGGCGCTACCAGATCCGGTAGAGCAAAGCCAGAAATCCTCGTTGCGCATGTCGCGGCGGGGACTTTTTGTTTTGTGTGGTGCGGGCATTGTCACCGGTGGGGCCGTTGCCGCGCAGTGGTATAACATTCTGGCTGAGAATGGGGATGCTACCCTCAGTCCACCTGACGTTCACAAGGCTGCTAAGGCCGGTGACATCGTTTTAATCGATATCCGCCGCCCCGATGAGTGGGTGCGCACAGGTGTCGGCGAAGGTGCCTATGCGCTGGATATGCGGCGCCAGGACTTTGAAGCTGAGCTGCTAAAGCTGAATGGTGGCGACACGAGCCGCCCAGTCGCACTGATTTGTGCGCGCGGTGTGCGGTCGCGTCGGATGTCAGAGCGTCTTGCGGCAGCGGGCTTTACCCGCATCATCGACGTGCCAGAAGGCATGTTAGGGTCAGGTGCCGGGCCGGGGTGGCTGAAACGTGGGTTACCCGTAGTGTCCGTCGAATAGACGACTGCTGTTTCTATTCCGCTGGGATTTGCGGCGCTGACAACACCTTGTCCATCGCGAGACGTTGGTCGCGCGCGCGCGTGAAAATTGCAGGCTCCCGCAATGTGTGGGGGCTTTGCATCCGAAGACCGGCAGGCACCCATCGCCCTAGGGTTTGTGCGCTCAGTGCGGACAAAGGTACCGCCAGCAACAGGCTAAAGGCGATCGGGGACAACCACCAAGACACCAGTCCAGATGCCAATCCAAAGGTCAAAATCACACCCAACCCAGTTTCCATCCAGTGGAACCGCAGTAGCGCTGCAAACGGGTAGCGCGCCGCTCCGCGTCTTTGGGCCCCCCATTGAACTGGCCGACCAATCAGGGCGCGGAACACTGCTTTGGTCTGTTGCACCATCAATACTGGTGCATAGGCGATCGACAAAACGACTTCGGTCCCGAAAGCTGCAAAAAAGGCACCGCGCCCGCCATACAGTCGGCTTGCCTTGGGGTGCAGGCCGATGATCAGCGCCCCCATCAGTTTGGGCGTCAGCAACATGGCATACATGATCAGTAGGAAAATCGCAGAATCGATATGGCTCATGGCGGGGGGCCAGTCGGGAAACAGAGGGTTAGCTTCGTTAAAGTATCGGATCACATTGGTTTCGCTGTCTTTGCCCAACAGGAACCATACAACTAACAGCACAAACCACGCAGGCGACACCAGATAGCTGACCGCCCCGTGCAACAAGTGAAACCGCGATACCGGATGCAAGCCCGCCGTGCCCAGAAGACGCAAGTGTTGCAGGTTGCCCCGACACCACCTTTGGTCGCGCAGCACATAGTCGATCAGCGTGCTTGGCGTTTCTTCAAAGCTGCCTGACAGGCGCGGCATGAACCGCACGCGCCACCCGGCACGGCGCAGCAAACCGGCCTCGACAAAATCATGACTAAGGATCAATTCATCCTGCCCGCGTCGTCCCATCAAATGTGGAAGCCCGGCAGAGCTTGCAAAAGCGCGCGTACGGATAATGGCGTTGTGGCCCCAATAGTTGCCTTCACCTCGGGCCCAATTGGCAAGGCCTTCTGCAAGCAGCCATCCGTAGGCCACGTTGGAAAACTGCTGGACGCGGGCAAAAACGGATTCAGCGCCGATCAAAACAGGGCAGGTCTGGATCAAGCCCGCTTGGTCATCGACGCTCATG
Organism: Roseobacter sp.; assembly: GCA_045104955.1. GTDB lineage: Bacteria > Pseudomonadota > Alphaproteobacteria > Rhodobacterales > Rhodobacteraceae > Roseobacter. The sequence goes on along the minus strand of JBGCDB010000028.1, from coordinate 21,082 downwards.
GCGCAGGCCAGATGGTCGATCGCGCGGCCCGTCATCAAGCTGTCGGCATCCAGCACCACCATTGCCTCATATTTGGCACCCCATCCTGTGATCCAATCCAAAAGATTACCAACCTTTTTATCGGTGTTTTTTTGGCGGCGGCGATAGAAAATGGGCGTGCGCGCGTTTGAGGCGGCGTGCAGGTGGGCAAAGGCGCGTTCTTCGCGTGCTGCGATTTCCGGGTCATTCGTATCCGATAAGATGAACAGGCTATAGCGGTGGTTCGATGTGCCGCGGTCCAGATCGTCCAGCATTGCGGCTGCATTGCCAAAAACATCACTGGTGGGTTCGTTGTAGATCGGCACAAGTAGGGCGACATCGATGGGACGCGCGTCGGTGACGGGGGTTGCGGACAGGCTGCGGGACCTTATCCCAGCCAGTGCCACGCCAATGGTACTGACTGAAAACGCAACCCAGACAAAGGTCAGTCCAATGAGAGTTAGCAACGCCCATTCAAGTGCCGTCATGCCCGTTTCGGCCAGCCAGCCGAACATACCATAAATTAAAACGGCCGTTCCTATGATCGCAGGGACAAAGACAGCCAACCGCCACGGCAATGCTTTATCCTGTACGGCTGGGTGCGCCTGCGTATTTTGAGGCGTTCGTGCAAGCTGCTGCGCGTGCATCTCAAGCGGGGCGCGGTCGGGCATGACCGCGAAGGCATGAGACGTAGCAGGGGTCATGACCGCGTCCACCGATATAGCCACACTTCGCTGAACGGCTCACCGCCCAACCGAAGCTGCGCGCGGAATTCGACGAGGTCCGCCTCTTGCGGGTAGAACGTAAATGCCAACCTTGGCCCGCCGGTTTCAGGATTGCGCTGCACAAGGCCTGCAGACGTCTCGCCTGCGTTGCTGCGCACTAAAACATCAAGATCATCGAGATTATCCGGAACATCGGCGCGGTTCTCAAAGTCAATCGCGACAATGATGCCGCCTTCGGGGCGCGCGCCCATCGCTGTATCCGCAACCCGCAACGGCATGTTCATCCGTGGCGCCGGGTCATCGGCCCAATCCAGCCGGTATGACATCTTATGCGCATCACCCGCAGCAATCGGGGTCGTGGGGCGCCAATAGGCAACGATGTTGTCGTAAATTTCAAGGTCTGCAGGAATTTCAACAAGAGTAACCGCACCGGGCCCCCAGTCTTCGCCTGGCGTGACCCATAGGGCAGGGCGGTTGTGGTAAAGCGCTTCTAGATCGGCAAAATCGCTAAACGCGCGGGCCCTTTGCAACAGGCCGAACCCGCGCGGATTATTGTCCGAAAAGCCACTAATTTGCAGTGCCTTGGGGTTGGCGAGCGGCCGCCAGATGACCTCTCCTGCGCCGTTGTGGATCATCAGCCCGTCGCTGTCATGCACCGCTGGTCGGAAATCGGAGAACCGTTCGCGCATTGTCTCGTCAAATAAGAACATCGACGTCAGGGGGGCAATACCTACATGGCGCATCTCTTGGCGTGCAAAAAGTTCGGCCTCGACCTCCATCGTGAGGGTCTTGCCATGGGTGATCCGAAATTGATACGCGCCGCTGCAACTAGGGCTGTCCAGCAGGGCATGTAAGACAACGGTGCGCGCACCCGGTGCAGGTGTTTCAAGCCAGAATGCGGTGAAATCGGGGAATTCTTCGCCCGCAGGATCACCAGTTTTCAGAGCAAGCCCACGCGCAGAAAGCCCATAGGTTTCGCCCGTGCCAATCCCACGAAAATAGCTGGCCCCCTGAAATACCGCATACTCCTGAAAAATGCCCGCCGTTTCCAACTCCGCGCGCAGACGCAGACCAGAATAGCCCAATGTATCGTCAATCTCGACACTTGGGAATTTGTCTGTGGTGTCAAAGACATCCATATCAAAACCTAAGGGCCGCGCAGTGCCGTTTTCAACGACGTTAATCTCGACCGCTTGCGGGAAATAAAGTCCGGGTGGGAAGACATCGACGCGTTGGGGGGCATTGCTTCCTTCCCACAAGGCATTGCGGCCATCAAACCAGATCTTGCGGTATTGGTCATATGATAAGTTGCGCCATGATGCAGGGATCAGGGGCCTTGGTGCATAGTCTTTGCCAGCAAGTGAAACAGCGCGATCCCGAACCGTATCTGCCGAAAAAGGCTGTGGTGCGCCCATTTGCAAACCGGGCTCTTGAGCATAAGCGGCAGCAGGCAAAGCCGCTATCGCCATGAGTGATTTGAGAACCTCGCGCCGGATCATTTCGCCACTGCCTTCCTGCGCCAGGGTTGCGATTTGAACCAACCCACGCCGTAGGCCACCCCGATCAGAATAGCAAAGCCGATCAGGTTTACGACGATCTGATTGGTGAGCGACTTGCGGCCAAGCGTATCCAGCATCACTCCAAGCAGGCGTGCGGTGAACATCGAGGTGATAAACACGGCCAAAGACTGTTGGCCGACCTTCATTATAATCGCCAATGCAGGCCGCCAGATAGCGGCTAACATACCGCCGGTTTGAGGCGGCAGAATGCGCCGCCCCGCTTCGCCCACGGCGATCCAGCATAGATAGGCTAGCGCAAGAAAATGCACATATCGCAAAATGCCAAAGTCAGTTTTTGCGATAAGATAACGGTATTCTTGACGCCATTCGCGCACCTCAGGCAGTTGCCGTGTAATGCGGTAGTAGGCCAAGGGAACGATCACCAAAACGATAATCGCCGTAATGATGACAAGCACTTTGTTGCGCGGCGGGGCCGGTATCCAGCCCGCCATAAAGGCAAAACCGGTAAAGAAAACCAATTGCCAGCCAAACGGATTAAAGAACCATTCGCGTGCCGACCACGGCTCTGCCGGAAGGGCTAGTTCATCCAGTTGCGCACCAAACCACACTGTCACGACCAGCAATAAAGCTAATGCGGGGTGCGCTTTGTGACAGGCGACGACCACAGGCATCATAGCCAAAACCACTAAATACATGGGCAGAATGTCAAAGTAGTTGGGCACGTAGGTCAGCGTCAGCAACCCAACGAGATTTTCGTCCGGTCGTTTGAAGAATGGATATAGATTGAGCTGCCCCACATAGTCGCGGTCGAACCAGCCTGTGTTGTTCAACACGACCATCGTGCCTGCGATGGCAAAGAACAACGCAATGTGCGCCCAATAGACCTGCCAGCATCTAAAGGCGACCCTTGCGGCCCCCATCAAAAGCCCCTGATCGCGGAACACCGCACCAAATGCGATGGCCGATGCCATGCCGGAGCAAAACACAAACACCTCAGTCGCGTCGGAAAAACCAAAGCGCGCAGGAATCCACAAGGTCAACCAGTTGCCCGGCGTATGTGCGATCAGAATGATAAACATTACGATGCCCCGGAAGAAATCCAGGCGCGGGTCTCGGATCCGCGTGCCAGCCTGTTGGGCGGCCGCGGACGGACGGGGTGTTGCAATCTGTGATGGGTCGGCAAGTGTCATGGCCGGTCTTTATGCTTTCGGTTTGGAATTGTCATCAAAAGCTTGCGCTTATTGCGCGGGGATTCGCCGGGCGTTGGCAATGCTTGCCAATCGGGTGGAGGTATAGCGATCCGCCTTGCCCGCCCGACGTGCCAACCGGTCTTGCAGGATCAATTCGGTCTTGTCGTAGTGGCCCGCGCGCAAGCCCGCATCAATTGTGATGCGTTCGAACACGTCGCGTTGCGCATGACTACCGCCGATGGTTTGCATGTCTGGCCGGGCGTGAGCCAAATCGGCGAATGCGGCGTCATAGCGCCCTTCGGCAAAGGCATTAAGACCCGACAGTGCTGCGACCCCGGGGTGCGCAAAGCGGTGCTGCATCTCGCCAGATTGTGCGGCATCGCGGGCAAATCGCTGGGTCATTTTTGCCTGTGCGTCTGGCCGGTTCGCCCCGGTCAACGCCAGCATGTAATGCAGATCGGCGAAAACAACGCAGCCGTCTTCAGTGCGCTTTTCTGAAAAATCTGCCAGCTCTTCCCAGCGGGGGCCGACATCCATGCCTTCTAACTCAAGTCGCACCAACAGAGACGTCGCGTTCGAGATATCGCGGTAATCATCTGACTTATCTGCCCGGATTTGGGCGTCATAAAGGCCTAGTGCCACGTCCAGTTCACCCCGATCCAAGTGCAGCAGCGCTTTGTGCCACCACACATGGTAACGGAAGTTGTTGCAATGATCCCAAGCGCTCGTGTGACCTTCGATCAAGTCGATGCCCAAATCGGGCCGCGCTGTCATGTCGTAGACGTGGGCAACCGCATGCAGCCCCCATGCGTCATCCCCAGCCAACTCCAGACCTGCACGCCCGACGGCCTCGGCGCGGTCGTATTCGCCGGTTTCCTCAAGCGTAAAGGCATGACACCCCATCGCGTATCCGCGGCACGCATGATCGGCATCATGTGCTTTCAGAGAACGCTCTATGGACAGACGCATCCCCTCCGCATCCCCGAGAATGAAACGGATCGCGTGGCTGACTTTGGCCGTCAGCGTATCTTGCGGGTAGACATCCAAGACACGTTCCATCGCAGCGATGGCGCCGGTGGGATGTCCTAGTAGCCACTGTTCCAGCCCTTCGACCCATGCCAAGGTACGCAGATCAGCGGCGCTGTTGCCCAAAGCCCGCCGCGCTGTATCAGCGGCTTCATGGGCGGTACGTACCAGTTCCGTCCGGCCCATCATCAGAGAGAAAAGACCCCGCGCAGCATGTCCCAGCGCAAAGTCGGGGTTTTCTTGTAACAGCGCCCCCAAATGGGTTGGTGTGGCGGTGCCGTGCGCAAGGAACGCGCGGATCATACCATTCCAATTCGCCAAAGCCTCCGGGCTCGAAAGGGATACAGGGCTTTGACAGATATCATGGTTCATTTCACACGCCTTTTCGCTGGTTGTCTTCTTGTTACCTCAATATTGGAGGCTGCGAAGGGGCAGATGGGCCGGTACACGTCAACGTGAACCTTCGTGTAAGAGTTTGGTCAAAGTTTAACCGAATTCGTCCGATTCCTGCACTTTGTGACAAGTCTTGAACGGATTGTTCTGTCTAGGTTTCAGTTTTGGCATCGACCGGTGCAAAATCCCGCAACACAGCATCGGTGTCCTGTCCAAAGCGCGGCGGTGCGTGCCGATATTTCACGGGCGTACGCGACAGCTTTAAAGGATTTGCAAGCAGCTGTACTGTGCCGCCAATGACGTCTGCGGCAGGCACCTCTACGACGGTTTGGCGCGCTCGTGCTTGATCTGAATGAAGCGCCTCGCCCACTGTATGGATCGGGCCTACAGGTACTTTGACCGATTGCAGTCGCGCAACGACGTCTGCTTTGGTCAGTTGGGCAAGGCGGGTGACCAACAACGGGATCAGCGTATCGCGATGCTCAATACGGCCTACGTTCGTGGTAAAGCGCGGGTCATCGCCAAGGTCTGCCAAATCTATGCAATCACAAAACCGCTTGAATTGCGCGTCATTGCCGACGGCGATCAAAACATGGCCATCGGCGCATTCAAAGGCGTCATAGGGCACAATGTTCGGGTGCGCATTTCCACGCCGTTCGGGCAAGGTGCCGGATGTGAGGTAATTTGTGCCTTCGTTGATCAGCCAGGCCATTTGTGCATCAACGAGCGACAGATCAATATGCTGACCTTCGCCTGTTGCATCACGGTGGCGCAGTGCAACCAGAATGCCGATGGTCGCGTACATGCCGCACATGACATCTGCAATCCCAACACCCACTTTCATCGGCGGCCCATCAGGCGCCCCGGTTAGTGACATGATCCCGCCATAGCCCTGCGCCATCAGGTCGTAACCGGGTTTTTCGCGGTTCGGGCCGGTTTGGCCAAACCCCGAGATTGAGCAATAGACCAGCCCGGGATGTTTGGCGCAGAGCGTCGTGTGATCCAGCCCGTATTTTTCCAGCCCACCGGGTTTATAGTTTTCGATTACCACATCTGCGCGCGCCGCGATCTGATGGACGATCTTTTGCCCCTCAGGGGTGGAGATATCGATACCAATGGATTGTTTGTTGCGGTTTGCTGCCATGAAGTATGACGACAGGTCCGTCTGCTGCCCCGCGCTATCCTTGGCGAAGTGCGGTCCCCACCCACGGGTGTCATCACCGCCCGTTTTGGGGTTCTCGACCTTGATGACCGTAGCGCCGAAATCACCCAAAAGCTGGGTTGCGGTCGGGCCTGCTAAAATACGGCTTAGGTCCAGAACAACCAATCCTTGTAAGGCGCCGGGCGTATCAGATGCGTCCGTCATAGGCACCTCGGTCGATTTGCGCAGCAATGACAGTAAACGTGTTTGCAGATTGCGCGGCAATAAGGGCTGCATGCAGCTCATCGCGGCTGCGAACTGTGACGCCTGTTCCACCAAAAGCTTGGCCGATGGCTGCAAAGTCATGATGCGCAAAATCAACGCCTTGGTTCTTCAGCTGTCGTGAGCGCTGTTTTAGTTCAATCAATGCGAGCGATGCGTCGACAAAGACGACAAAGATCGTGCGCAGGCCCAGTTCCGCAGCGGTCGACAGTTCACCTGCGACCATCAAGAAACCTGCGTCGCCAGAAAAGGAAACGACGGTTTTGTCGGGGGTGGCAACGCTGGTGCCCATCGCCATCGGTACAGCACACCCCATCGTACAAAGCGCGGACGACTGGATTAGGCCGCGCGGGTGGTAGCATTCCCACATCTGGCTGAGCAAAATACGGTGCGCGCCACTGTCAGCCGTGGCGACTGTGTCGCGCGGCAGCGTGGTACGGCACACGTCTATTACGGCGGCAGGCCCCCAAGTGTCATCTTTGGGAAAGGCTTGTGTCAGGGCAGCCTTCGTGTGCGTGGGCATGTTGTCTGGCCAGACAGTCTGAGGCGATATGTCAGCCGATAAGGCCGCAAGTGAAGACGCACAATCAGCGATGATGTTCAAACTGGATTGGTGCATATAATGGTGGTTTGGTTCTGCCGTGATATCGATAATGTTTTGTGTTTCGGGCGACCATGCATTGCGCCAACCAGTCCGCATCTCAATCGGATCATAGCCCAAGCAGATGATCAAATCAGCGGCTTGCAGCAACGGCATAAGGTGTTTGTCCGCCAAAGGAGACAACCCCGCGCCGCCCAATGCCAGAGGGTGGTCTTCTGCGAACAGACCTTTGGCTTTGTAAGTGGTGATTACCGGAATGCCATAGGTTTCGGCGAATGCTGTCACTGCAGGTCCCGCGCTGTCGTTCATCGCGTCCAAACCCACGACCAGCACTGGACGCGTTGCATTTGCAAACCAGTCACGTGCTTTTTGTAAATCATCCCCGGCAGGCGCCGTTTTTGCAGCACCCATGCGCGCAGCGGGCACTGTACCTGCGATCTTGGTGTCTGCCACCGTGATTGGCACATCAATATGTACCGGGCCAGGGCGTCCTTCGGTGGCGATTGCAACTGCTTTGTCGGCGATGATGTGTGCTGCACCCGGCACCAACGAAAAGCTGGCCTTGGTAATGGGGCGAAAGACCGCCTGCTGGTCGAGCACCTGATGGGTATAGCTTTGCGCCTCGTCTGCATCGACACAACCCGCGAGTACGATCATCGGCACGCGGTCTTGGTGTGCGTTTGCGACCGCATTGACCCCGTTCAAGGCACCCGGGCCGACGGTTGCGACCAAAATGCCGGGCGCGCCGGTGCGGTGGTATACACCTTCGGCCATGAAAGCGGCGGCATTTTCGTGCTTGGCAAGAATAAACTGAATACCCGCAGCTTCCAGTGCATCGACAAGTGTCAGCACTTCGCCACCGGGCATTCCAAAGGCATGGCGGCAACCGGCTGCATAGAGTCGTTGCGCAACTGCGTCAGCAGCACGGATCAGGGGGGGATTTGTCACGTCGGTCAGCCTTTCGGTCCGTCAGAATGACACCGGTCATACCTGATGACGTCGCACGCGCAACTCACCTTTCCGTTTTGATTATTTCAAACGCCGATGCAGATTACCGCCGACGGTCGCGCCGCGATGACATAGGTTGGAACGCCACACCTACATGCGCCTCGCAGTAGGGCTTGCCCTGTTGCACAGGCAGGCCGCAAAACCAGAAGTCCTCTGTTGCGGGGTCGCCCACGGGCCACTTGCACGTCCGCTCCGTCAATTCCATGAGAGAAATTTTCTTGGCTTTCTTCTCGATGGCCGAGACTTTGGCCAACGCCTCTGGGCTTATCTCATTTGCAGACGGCTGCGGGGGCAAGGGCTGCCCTGCTGGAATAATCTGTTTACGCGCAGGCAACGGTTTGGGAGCAGGGGCGGCTTCAGCCTTGGCGGCTGGCTCTGCAGGTTTAGGCGGAGCTTTTGCTTTTGCCTCTGCTTTTGGAGCGGCTTTTGCCTTGGCTTCGGGTTTTGCCGTTGTCGTAGCCCGGTTCGACAGGCCCAGACGGTGCACTTTGCCAATCACGGCGTTACGGGTCACGCCGCCTAGCTCTTTGGCGATCTGGCTGGCTGATTGTCCTTCGCCCCACATCTTTTTGAGCAGTTCAACCCGTTCGTCAGTCCATGACATCAGCAATTCCCCAAATTAAATGGCGGCCCCTGAAAAGAGCCGCCTGCTTGCTAGCGTAAGCGCTTATTTTAAGCAATGCATACAGAGATACAAGCGGTGAACGCGTCTATTGTGTGTGCGCGGCATCAGCCATATCAAAAAACAATCAAAAAAGTCTTTGCAAATATCACGGTGTGCCATAAACGGCTTGCATGATCGCTTTGGTACATACCTGCGTCCGACGACGCTAATCGTACACAGCCTGCTGGGCTGACGATCTGCATGCGTGTTGCATGTACCTTTCCACCTCTCTTTTAAAATCTTGACCTGCGTTTCCGGCTCATGCACGTTCTGTGCTCTTGCCTGCGACCTCATTCTAAGGACGATCCGATGATCCCGACGTTATTGCCGACTTATGCACGTGCTCCGCTCAGCTTTGTAAAGGGCGAAGGCTCTTGGCTGATTGAGGCTGACGGCCGACGTTTTCTGGACCTCGCCGCGGGGATCGCCGTGACCGCATTGGGCCATGCGCACCCCAAGCTGGTCAAAGCGCTGACGGATCAAGCGGGTGCTTTGTGGCATACGTCGAACTTGTACCAGATTCCGCAACAACAAGCGTTGGCGGACAAGCTGACTGATGCAACATTTGCTGACACGGTGTTCTTCACCAACTCAGGTACTGAGGCCTGCGAACTGGCAGTCAAAATGGCTCGCAAATACTGGAGCGAGAAAAGTGCACCTGAGAAATCTGATATCATTGGATTTACGGGGTCCTTCCATGGCCGCTCTGCAGCGGGGATTGCCGCTGCGGGCTCGGACAAGATGACGGCGGGCTTTGGGCCGTTGTTGCCGGGCTTTGTCCACGTTGAATTTGGCGATCATGATGCTTTGACAGCGGCCGTTACAGATACAACTGCTGCGATCATCATCGAACCCGTCCAAGGCGAAGGTGGTATTCGCCCTGTGCCTGATCAGTGCCTGAAGGGCCTACGTGATCTGTGTGACGAACGCGGCATTTTGCTTATTTTTGACGAAGTGCAGTGCGGTGTTGCGCGGACGGGCAAGCTTTTTGCGCATGAATGGTCTGGCATCACGCCTGATATCATGATGGTCGCCAAAGGCATTGGGGGCGGTTTCCCCATAGGCGCGGTACTTGCGACCGAGGATGCCGCCAGCGGGATGACACTTGGCACGCACGGCTCTACTTATGGCGGCAACCCGCTAGGGTGCGCTGTGGGCTGTGCGGTGGTTGATCATGTGGCCGATCCTGAGTTTCTGGCCGAGGTGTGCCGCAAGGGTGCTTTGATGCGTCAACGGCTTGAAGGTCTGGTCGCGACACATCCGGATGTGTTCGAAAGCGTGCGAGGGGCGGGCCTGATGCTGGGGCTGAAATGCAAGGCGGTGAATGCTGATGTGGTCAAAGCGGGCTACGGTGAAATGGTGTTGACGGTGCCCGCTGCAGACAATGTCGTGCGCCTGCTGCCATCGCTGACCATTACTGACGCAGAGATTACCGACGCAGTCAGCCGTTTGGACCGTGCAGCAACGGCAGTCGCGGCGGCTTGATCACAATTCCCAAAAATTTGACTGCGGTGGGCGCCATGCCCGCTGCAGCATCATAGTAAAGCAAAGACACATGAAGCATTTTTTAGACATTCACAAAACTGACCCGACCGATTTGCGACTGATCATTGATCAAGCCGCTGATATGAAATCCAAACGGGCAGGGCGACCGCGTGGCGCGCTGGACGATGTGCAGCCGCTTAAAGATCATATGGTTGCCCTGATTTTCGAGAAACCCTCAACCCGGACACGCGTGTCATTTGATGTAGGCGTGCGGCAAATGGGGGGGCAGACGATGGTGCTTTCAGGCTCTGACATGCAGTTGGGGCATGGTGAAACGATCGCTGATACTGCGCGCGTACTGAGCCGCTATGTAGATTTGATCATGATCCGTACGTTCGACGAGGCGGTGCTGACCGAGATGGCAGAGTTTGCCACCGTCCCGGTGATCAACGGGCTGACCGACCGCACGCATCCGTGTCAGATCATGGCGGATGTGCTGACGTTTGAAGAACACAACGGGCCCATCAAAGGCAAAAAGGTCGTTTGGTCGGGTGACGGGAACAACGTGTGTTCGTCCTTTTTGCATGCTGCGGGTCAATTTGGATTTGATCTGACGTTCACTGGGCCGCCAACGCTGGACCCCGAGGATGAGTTTGTGGCGCTGGCACGGTCCAAAGGGGTGAATATCTCTATTGAGCGCGATCCCCTGAAAGCTGTCGAAGGCGCCGACCTTGTGGTCACCGACACTTGGGTGTCGATGCATGATGCCCAATCTGCCCGCGAACGACGCCACAATCAGTTGCGGCCATATAGGGTAGATGCGCGGCTGATGGGACAAGCAAAGCCGGATGCGCTCTTTATGCATTGCCTGCCCGCGCACCGCGATGATGAAGCGACATCCGAGGTTATGGATGGCCCCAATTCGGTGATTTTTGACGAGGCGGAAAATCGACTGCATGCGCAAAAGGCGATCATGCGGTGGTGCCTTGAAAAATAAGCCTGGCTACTTGCGAGGTTTGGCGCGCAAGGTTGGGTCGGCCACGGTGGGGTCTTCAGGCCATGGGTGTTTTGGGTATCTGCCGCGCATGTCTTTGCGCACGTCTAAGTATGAAGAGGCCCAAAACCCGGGTAGATCGTCGGTCACCTGCACGGGTTTTTGTGCAGGTGACAACAGGGTCATTTGCACAGGCACACCTGCTACCGTGGGGTGACGGGTGACGCCAAACACCTCTTGTAACCGCAGGGCGATCTGTGGTTGTGGGCCGTCATATTCAATCGCGATGCTACGGCCCAAGGGCGTGGTGAAATGCCCGGGCACTTGTTGATCGAGGTGTTGCATTTTGTCCCAGCCCAGCAAGCTTTGCAGGGCCGGGGTGATGTCAAACCCCTTCCAATCGGCAGCAGTTTTGAGGCCGTTGATATGCGGTAGCAGCCACTCTTCTAATGTGGCCATCAGATGCGCGTCGCTCAGATCAGGGAAGGTGGCATCGGCAGCGTGTAGCAATGCGGCGCGGGCCATCAGGCGCTTGGCCGCTTTTGAGGGCAGCAACCCCAATTGGCGCACACCATCCAGCATGGCATGCGAAATGTCGTATCCGGGCACATCCGTCCAGGAACGATCATCCAGCACCAAAGCGCCCAAGCGTTCTTGTTGGCGAGCTTCGACCTTGTTGTTGCGCTTGGACCAAATGCAATGATCGTGCCATGCGATGTGGTCGGCAAACAGTTCGTGCAACGCGTGCAATGAAATTTCCACTGCTTGCCGGATGCGCGCCTCGCGCGGGTCGCCATCAAGGTCGGTGGCCACGATAAACTGCGCAGATGCCAAAGGGTCGTTTTGCGGGAATACGGCCCCCTTGCCGCCTGAAAGCACGTAGCGTGGAGCATCCCCTTTGCGGCGCATCCCGATCCGGTCGGGGTAGGCAAGCGCCGCAAGATCGGGGATGCCGTCAGGGCCGTCCCCCTTTGCCGCGCGCGCCAGTCGTTTGCTTTCGTCGCGGACACGCGCCAAGGCAGGTTGGTGCACAGTGGGTCCTTCCCCGCGCGCAAATCCGCGCGGGTCGCGCACTGCAGCCACGCGCAGTGTTAAATCGCACGTGGCCCCCCGCAGAATATCCCGTTCGGCTAATAAAGCGGCCAAGAGGGGGGCAGTTCTTCCGCCAACAGCAACCATATGCGCCAAACGAGGATGTAAAGGCAGCTTTGCGAGCTGTTTGCCGTGGGGGGTGATCCTTTGGTTGCCGTCCAAAGCGCCCAGCATGCGCAGCACTTTATGTGCTTCGGCCAAGCGCCCGGCATGTGGGGGTGTCAAAAACCGCATCTGTGCGGGATCACCGCCCCATATCGCCAGTTCCAACGCAAATGGCGTCAGGTCGCTGACCTCGATTTCCGCGGGCGGGAAGGCGGGTAATGCGCCGTCTTCGCCTTTGGTCCATAGCTTAAAACACGTGCCAGGGGCCGTGCGGCCTGCACGCCCTGCGCGTTGCGTGGCCTCGGCGCGTGACACGCGGTTTGTCACCAACCGCGCCATACCTGATGAGGCGTCGAAAGTACTGCGCCGTGCAAAACCTGCATCCACGACAATGCGGACACCTTCGATGGTCAGCGAGGTTTCGGCGATGGATGTGGCCAGCACGAGCTTGCGCCCGTCGGGGCTGGGTGCGATGGCTGCCCGCTGTGCTTTGAAATCCATCGCACCGAACAATGGGTACACGGTGACATCGGACGGGACGGCGCGTTCTAGCAGGCTTTGGACACGTCTGATTTCGCCTTCTCCCGGCAGAAATACCAAAGCGCTACCCTCTTCTTGAGAGAGCGCTTGTTGGGTCAGTTCAGCCACTGCATTTTCCAGCCGGGTAGATTTTGAAACGGGCTTTTCCAACCAATGGGTGGTCACGTCAAAACTACGCCCCTGCGAGGTCAGCACAGGCGCCTGCATCATCTGCGCGATGGGTTCTGCATCCAAGGTCGCGGACATTACTACAAGGATCAGGTCGTCGCGCAGCGCCTCGGCGACCTCGAGACAAAGCGCAAGCCCCAGATCTGCATTTAGTGAGCGCTCGTGAAATTCGTCAAAGATCACAGCGCCCACCCCCTGCAATTCCGGGTCGCCTTGCAGCATGCGGGTCAGGATGCCTTCGGTTACAACTTCGATCTTAGTGTCGCGGCCGACTTTGGATTGGCCCCGGATGCGGTACCCAACGGTTGCCCCAACAGGTTCGCCCAACGTTTGCGCCATCCGTTCAGCTGCAGCGCGGGCGGCAATGCGGCGAGGTTCCAGCATCAAGATGCGGCCTGGGGTCAGCGCGGCTGCATGCATCGCCAAAGGCACGCGGGTCGTTTTGCCCGCACCCGGAGGGGCCTGCAATACCACACGGCCTGATGTGCGCAGAGCGTCGATGGTTGCAGGCAAAATATCATCAATGGGCAGCGTGTCTTGCATGTTTGCTTGCTTAGACGATCGTGTCGGGCGCGCCAAGCTCTGGACATTTGCAAGCTGCTGCCGGAAAACCAAACCTAAGGTAAAGGGACGCGGGCGATGGAACGCACAGATTTGGCACAAGGCGTGGTACAGGGCGAACGGCGTGCATTGGCGCGTGCAATCACGCTTGTCGAAAGCCACCGCGAAGATCACCGCATCGATGCGCGCGCGCTGTTGCAAAGTCTTCCAAAGGATCGCCAAGCTTTGCGCATCGGATTGTCAGGAACACCCGGCGTGGGCAAATCCACCTTTATTGAAAGTTTTGGAATGATGCTGGTGGGGCTGGGTCTGCGGGTGGCTGTTTTGGCGGTTGATCCCAGTTCCAGCCGGTCTGGTGGGTCGATCTTGGGCGATAAAACCCGCATGGATAGATTGGCCCGCGCGCCGCTGGCTTTCATTAGACCCTCGCCCAGTCAAACGCATTTGGGGGGGGTCGCGCGCCGATCGCGCGAGGCTGTGGCGCTATGCGAAGCGGCAGGTTTTGATGTTGTCTTGATTGAAACCGTGGGCGTCGGACAATCTGAAACAGTAGTGGCAGAAATATCTGATTTGTTTCTATTGCTCTTGGCGCCAGCAGGTGGGGACGAACTGCAAGGGGTGAAACGGGGGATCATGGAAATTGCTGACATGATTCTTGTCAACAAGGCGGATGGCGATCTGAAACCAGCAGCGACCCGCACCTGTGCCGATTACGCAGGCGCACTGCGTCTTTTACGCAAACGCCCCCAAGACCCTGACGGGTTTCCAAAGGCTGCGCTGGTATCTGCTCTGCACGAAGAGGGGCTTGCCCGTGTCTGGGACGATATCCAAGGATTGACGGATTGGCGCAAACAGAACGGTTTTTGGGAACGTACGCGCGCAGATCAAGCGCGGTATTGGTTCAAAGAAGATGTCCGTAATGCCCTGCTGTCGCAGCTTGAAACAACAGATGCGCGCTGTGCATTGAACGCATTGGGCGATGCTGTCGCGGCGGGCGATATGATCCCATCGGAGGCGGCGGCGGAGTTTCTGGCCGGGTTATCTACGAACGGGCCTTCAAAAGCTTGAATTTGCGCAAGCCTTGGGTTGACCGGGGCAGCGATTCCCACTAAAGCCAGCAAACGAATTTCCGGGGCGCGGCCTGTGGCCGCCCCCTTTGTCGTTACCCGGACCGCCGGTGCGACCTGAGAAAAAAGGATGAACCCATGTCTCGCGTTTGCGAATTGACCGGAAAAGGCCCAATGACTGGCAACAATGTCAGCCATGCTAACAACAAAACACGTCGGCGCTTTTTGCCGAACCTGAACGACGTGACCCTGCAGTCCGAAGCGCTGGGTCGTGGTTTCAAGTTCCGCATCTCTGCTGCTGCATTGCGCACCGTAGATCACCGCGGTGGCCTGGACAAATTCATGGCAAAAGCCAAAGACAGCGAATTGTCGGCAAATGCTTTGAAGGTCAAAAAAGCCATCGCAAAAGCGTCGGACACGGCAGAAGCGCTGAGCTAAATTGCTTATTGTTTGCTTATGAAAACCTCGTTCAGAAATGGGCGGGGTTTTTTCTTTTCCGGTGGTGTTAGTCACAAAGGTTCGAGTAAGTTGCACATCATGAAGATGCCGATATGGAAATCTTTGGTGGGTGTGGGGTTGGCGGTCATATTGGCCGTCACCGGTCAGAGTATGGCCGCGTCTCGTGGTGCGACTGCCGCTACTGGACAAATGGTTATTTGCGTGGGGACAACTGCGGTTGTTGTTTACACCGATGCAAACGGACAACCCACAGCTGCACCGCATATCTGTCCGGACTGCATCTTACTTTTCGATACGGTAAAATCAGCAGACGTGTCACTGCAAAGCCTGACCTTTGCGCAAGCATCATGGCGGCTGGGTAGTTTAGGAATTGTGTCGGGAGCGGCCCAACATGCCAGTTTCCGACCGCGCGCACCCCCTAGGGTTTCCTAACCCTTCATACGTATATCCTTTGAAAACACATCAGGAGAGACAGATGTTTTCTACTGCTATCGTGCGCCGCGCCGCTTTTGCTGTGGTGCTTACAATCCCGACGTTTTCCTATGCAGACATTGTTGTGTCAGACCCCTATGCACGCGCGTCACGCCCTGGCGCCCCAACTGGTGCCGCCTTTATGGTTATTAAAAACACAGGCGCCGAGCCGGATCGTTTGTTGTCAGCAAGTTCAGATGTAGCCAAACGCGTTGAGTTGCATACCCACATCGACCAAGGCGATGGCGTCATGAAAATGGTTGAACTTGAAGAGGGAATCTCTTTGCCCGCAGGTGGTAGCCACAGCATGGTGCGCGGTGGAGACCACGTAATGTTCATGGGGCTGACACAAAGCCTTGAGCAAGGTGGTGACGTCAGTGTGACGCTTACCTTTGAGCAAGCAGGCGATGTCGTGATCACTATTCCGGTGGACAACGAACGCATGCCTGAACATGGTTCAATGGGCCACGGACACAGTAACTAAGAGGGTGCGTTAAAACGCACCTTACCCCCCGATAATCTCTGCGACCCATGCGGGTAACGTTTGGGTCGCAGGACCAATGCGGATATCGTCAAAATCACTGCCGACGGCAGAGGGCTCAAGATTGAATTCAACCGTGCGCGCGCCATGCCTGCGGGCCTCGGCTACAAAACCAGCGGCCGGGTAGACATTTCCAGATGTGCCGATACTGACAAACAAATCTGCCTCAGCGAGGTGGCCGTAGATTTCTTCCATGTCATAGGGCATTTCGCCGAACCAAACGATATCAGGTCGTGCAGCAGGCGCATGACACGCCGGACAAGTATCACCAACGGCCATTTCAAGCGGGGCGGGCCAGCGGTGATCACATGCTGCACACAACGCCCCAGATAGCGCACCATGCATATGCATCACACGCTGCATTCCGGCTTTCTCATGCAGATCATCAACGTTTTGGGTTACCAGCACGACCTCTCCGTCAAATCCTGCTTCTAGCTTTGCTAACGCATTGTGGCCGGCGTTTGGCGCTGCCTCGGCGGCTTGAGCACGGCGTGCGTTGTAGAATGACACAACGAGTTCGGGATCACGTGCAAAGCCCTCAGGGGTTGCGACATCTTCAATCCGGTGCTGCGCCCAAAGCCCGCCTTCGGCACGAAATGTGCCAAGACCACTTTCCGCTGAAATCCCAGCACCAGTCAGGATAACAATTTTTTGCATGCTTCGTCCTTTTTGTCTTTTGTTCAACGGGCTGCGCGGCTTTGGCGTTATTCTGTCGCGTCGATGATGCGCAAGGTGTCACTGAGAAAGGGCATTTCGGCCAAGGCTGGTTCAATCACATGGCTCCGGGTTAGTCTGCGCATGGTTTCCGCAACGCTTTTCGGGACTTCTGCGTCCCAGTCTTCGCCAGCAAAAACCGAAATTTGCCGATCAAAGGGCGTAAACGGCCAGGCCAAGACCTGTAAATCGTCGTGGAAGCGCTGCGCGCGCATATAGCCCAGCGGTGTAGTCATTGCCCAGCCAATGCCACGCGCAACCATTGCCATGAGCGCAAGGTGGCTGCCAATTTCAAACCTTTCAGGAAACTGCAGATCGTTGCGGGCGAGTGCAGAGGCGATCTGTGCGCTGATGTGTTGTTCCGCTTCATAGCGTAAAAAGGGCAGGGCGTCGGCGGTAGACAGCGTTGCTAGATCGAAGTCTACCCCCCTTGGGGCCACAATAATGAAGGGATCCTGTGCGATTGGATACTCTTTGACGCCATCTACGGCGTCGCCAGTATTGGCTGATATGGTTATGTGCAACGATTTGTCTTGCAAAAGCCGCGCCAGATCATGGCTTGGGGCCGTTACGATCTTAAGCTGGCATTCAGTAAGGCTATCGGCCAGCATCGTAGAGAGACGCGGTGTGACCTTATCATCAAAATCGTCAATGACGCCGATGCTCAGCGCTTTGATGTCAGCCAAATCCATAACAGCCAATTCATTTTGCGCCGTGCGTAGTTCCGACAAGGCAAGCTGTGTTCGTGCCAAAAACAACGACCCGGCGGGCGTTACACGCATTGGGCGGCGGTTGTGATCGACAAGTTCGGTACCAAGGGCTGCTTCGAGGTTGCGCAATTGCTGGCTGACGGCAGGCTGGCTCAGCCCAGTTTGTGCCGCGGTTTGCGCGACTGATCCCGTGCTGGCTAAAGCTTCGAAAACTTCAAGGCCCCGAAGAGTTACGCCCTTGATCAGCATTTTTAGGATCCTTCCTGCTTTGGCCTGTTGTGGCCACAGATGACTGTTGTGTCAACGCAGGCGAACGCGATTTGGCACATTACAGTTGCTTGCAATGAGAGCGTCAAACATGAACATATGCTGGCGTAGAATCTGACGGAGTTTGCGATGAAAGTTGCTACCGCTGCCTATCCTTTGGACGCCTTGGAAAGCTGGACACAGTACGAAGATAAGTTGGCCGCCTGGGTGCACGAAAGCGCCGCCGCTGGGGCAGACCTTCTGGTTTTTCCTGAATATGGTGCGATGGAGTTGGCGACACTGGCAGGTCTGGAGGTTGCCGGCGATTTGGAAAAATCGCTGTTTGCGGTATCTGACCGGCTAGATGACGCAGATGCCGTGCATAAAAAGCTAGCAGCCGAACACAACGTTCATATCCTTGCCGCTTCTGGACCTGCTGCGACGTCAGCCCGTCCGGTCAATCGGGCACGTTTGATCACGCCCACGGGTTTGATCGGCGTACAGGATAAGCAGATCATGACGCGGTTTGAACGGGAAGAGTGGGGCGTTCAGGGGGGCGGTCCGCTTCAGATTTTTGATACGACGCTGGGACGTATCGGCATTCTCATTTGCTATGATGCCGAGTTTCCGCTGCTTGGCCATGCTTTGCGTGATTGCGACCTTTTACTGGTGCCTTCCTGCACCGAAGCGACTGCAGGCTATTGGCGCGTGCGTATCGGTGCGATGGCGCGTGCTTTGGAAAATCAATGTGTTGCGGTGATGTCGTCAGTGGTGGGCCAAGCCGCATGGTCAGAAGCTGTAGATGTATCCTCTGGTATGGGGGGCGTATTTGGTCCACCTGACACTGGGTTTCCGTCAAATGGTATCTTGGCCGAAGGTCTTTGGAACCAACCGGGCTGGACCTATGCGGATATCAATCTTGAGGCAGTGGCCAAGGTGCGTGCAGACGGCGTTGTGCTGGGTCGTTTGCATTGGTCCGAGCAATCTGGGCGTGATAGCAACGCATCAATCGTAGCACTTCGCTGAATTCCTCTTGAAAATAATGAAAAATGCGCCCATTTAGGCGGCGTCCACGAAAAAGTGGACAGGTTTGATAGGAGATACCATGGCCAAGGAAGATACGCTCGAATTTCCCGGTGTCGTCAAGGAACTCCTGCCTAATGCGACATTTCGGGTCGAGCTAGAAAACGGCCATGAAATCATCGCACATACGGCAGGCAAGATGCGCAAAAATCGCATCCGCGTTCTGGCAGGTGACAAAGTGCAAGTCGAAATGACGCCCTATGATCTGACCAAGGGTCGGATCAACTACCGCTTTAAATAAGCTTTGTTTATCTTGGGGTCAGGGTCTGCGCGCCGCAAGGAATTGCTGGCGCAAATTGGCGTGGTGCCGGATGACATCCGGGCACCGGACATAGACGAAACCCCGCAGCCCGCCGAATTGCCGCGTCCATATTGTGCGCGGATGGCGCTTGAGAAAGTCGAAGCGGTGCAGGCGGAAAAAGACGACATCGTTTTATGTGCGGATACGACGGTTGCTTTGGGACGCCGCATTTTAGGTAAACCTGAAGACGCGACCGAAGCGCGCCACTTTTTGCAGGCTATGTCAGGACGGCGTCACCGTGTCATCACCGCTGTCGCGGTGCGCAAAGGGGACCGCATCTGGCAAAAAGATGTCGTCAGCCAAGTGCGTATGAAAGCGTTGTCAGAGGCTGAAGTTACTGCCTATGTTGCAAGCAACGACTGGCAAGGCAAAGCGGGTGGCTACGGTATTCAAGGACCGGCAGGCGCCTTTATCCCTTGGATCAGCGGATCCTATCCGGCCATTGTCGGCCTGCCGCTGACCGAAACCGCAAATTTGCTGCGCGCAGCCGGATATAAGGACAAGCGATGAAGGGTCGTACAATTGTGCTGGACCATCTGGGTGACCGTGAGGCGGCGGCGTTGATGGTAGATGGAATGCTTGACGATTTGCTGATCGATGGCGATGTGCCGCGACCGGGCACGGTGTATCGCGCCGTGGCAGATCGCCCGGTAAAAGGGCAGGGCGGCATGTTTTTCAAAACACCTGACGGCTCTGCGTTTTTGCGTCAGGTCAAAGGGGTTTCACCGGGCCAACGGATGCTTGTGCAGGTCACGGGATATGCTGAACCGGGCAAGGCGATCCCTGTAACGCAAAAACTGCTGTTTAAAAGTCGCTATGCCATTGTGACCCCCGATGCGCCTGGCACGAATATAAGCAGGTCCATTCGCGACGAAAACGAACGCGACCGCTTGTTAGAAATCGCACATCACGCGCTGAATGATGCACCTTTTGGGTTGATCCTGCGGTCTTGTTGCGAAGGGGCCGCCGCGGATGACATCGCCCAAGACGTCGAAGCGATGGTTGATTTGGCGCATACCGTTGCTGAAGATACCGGCGGCGAGATGGAAACGCTCACCGAAGGCGATGGGCCGCATTTGTTGGCGTGGCGTGATTGGGTGGAACCAGCCGAAGTTGTCACAGCGGCGGGTGCGTTTGATGATCACGGTGTTTCGGACGCGCTGGAAACACTCCATGGCATCCACGTGCGCATTGACGGCGGGGCATCACTTTACGTTGAACCCACGCGCGCTTTGGTTGCGGTAGATGTAAACACGGGCAGCGACACATCGCTTGCTGCAGGAATAAAGGCAAACATGGCCTGTGCACGTGCCTTGCCCAAGGCGTTGCGGTTGCGAGGGTTAGGCGGTCAAATCGTGCTTGATCTGGCACCCATGCCCAAAAAGGACCGCCGGAGCTTTGAGACTGCTTTGCGTCAGGCCTTTCGCGCGGATGATGTGGAAACTGCGCTGGTCGGCTGGACGCCATTGGGTCACTATGAATTGCAACGCAAACGCGCACGCTTACCGCTCAGGGATCTGTTGGGATGAGTTGTCCAATTTGTGGAAAAGAAACAGATAAAGCAGCCCGGCCTTTTTGTTCAAAACGGTGTGCCGATGTGGACTTGGCACGCTGGTTTAACGGCACTTATGCGGTCCCTTCAGCCGCCGAAGAAGATCCAGAAGAACTTGATCAAGCTCTTGAAGAAGCGGCAAATAAAAGCAACTTGGACAAACCACACTGATTTCAAAAGCCTGGCCAATTTGCCCATATCAAAATCAGTTTTTGCGCGGGTGAGCGATAAATGCCTGTGTATCCAGCCCATGAAGCTAAAGGAATCTCTATCGTGTTGAAAAATTGGCTGGACACCCTTGTCGCAACCTCCTAGAACCCGCTCACCCAGTCATTGATTTGGCATCCCGTGCCCGGGTAGCTCAGGGGTAGAGCAGTGGATTGAAAATCCTCGTGTCGGTGGTTCGATTCCGCCCCCGGGCACCA
>JBGCDB010000027.1:0-57787 GCA_045104955.1 Roseobacter sp. | reverse complement strand
TCAGAGGCCTTCGGGACAAAGAGGTGGACGCAAAGGCCCCGACGGCACACGGGCACCAAGACACGGATCAATGATGCAGGTTTTGGTGTAACGGGCAGTCGGATACAGGTCGGATCGTGTGGGCTCGAAAGGGTCGTGGCGAGGGGCTGTATAGGCTGGAACGGGCATGACCGGACGGGTTCGCAAGGGCCAAGACGGCAGGAACGTTAAAGCAGGGACGATGTGGGGAAGCTAGGCCGTGAGGTTTCGCTTTCGGCGGTGGACGGTAACGTATGCCATGCAAGCTGGGCCTGCTGTAACCCTCTGGGGGGATCAACGGTTCAAGAAGGCGTCAGGGTGGACTGTGACCTCGGTCATATCCCCCGGCGCCTTTCGCATTTTCTGACCCAAGTTGACGCATATCAAAGCACGCGCCGCATGGCAGCGGTATGATTGCCGTGACCTAATCAAAGGAGGGGTCTGCAATGATGCGCGTTATATTTATGCTTTATGGAATTGTGGCTACGTCTTTGGCGGGGGCTGCAGTGGTCGCCGTGCTGGTCTTCGGTGTATCCACCGTCATGCCGATTGTTGCAGCCGCCGCCACGGGTGCCATTGTGGCGCTGCCTGTTTCGTATTTTGTCGCAAGCAAAATAGTCAGCTCGTCATAGCGACAGGCCAGCCCGCACAGCCGAGGCTGCATGGGCCTTTTTGACCCTGCCGGAGCTGTCTGTGATGCAGCTTTTTAAAAGGTGTTGTCCAGTGCTTCGCCGGCATTTTGGACGTCACGGCCGATGCCTTTTGTTGTTTCGCAGGCAGCGAGCGCCAAAACAACGCTTATCAAAACAGCTAGTCTTATCATCGGGGTCGTCCTTGTATCTGAATGCTCTTCGTTTATCGGTTTAGCCTGATATTGCGGCGGGTTCACGCAAAAAACGCAATGGCGACGCGGTGACGTCACCCAGGGGCGCGGTAAAAGAGGTATCGGTCTTTGTCGATGGTGTCCGGTCCGTCGATTTGCGTCATGCCGATCAAAGGTTGTTGGCTGACGACCAGCCCGCCCGGTACCATGAGGGTCGCAATAAGAGGCGAAAGGCGCGCACCTTCGGCCACGTCTAAATCTTTGACCCCAAAGCCAAAATCATAGTGTGCCAGTGCCATTTTAGCGCCTCGGCGCGCAAGCTCGCCAAGCATATCGTCCGCCTCGCCCTGCAGAAAATCATTTTCCGGTGGGATGCAAGAAGGATGCGGTTGCAACACGCGGTCAATGACCCATATGCGACGATTGGGCATTTTTTCGCGTAGATGGTCATAGGTGCGGCCATTGCCCAGGCCCAGTTCTAATACATCACCCGCCTTGTCTTGGATAAGGGTGCTGGCCCAATTCAGTCCATCAATCTGAGCAGTTAGGCGACGACGCATGGATTCAAGGCGGCTCATTCGGGTGTCTCCAACAAAGGGGCGAGGGGGCGCGGTGTGGCCCCTGCATCGCAAAGCTCACTGATGAACCGGTACGAGAATTCCCACAAGGCTTGCGAGTGTACAAGGTGATGCGTGAGGTACCCTAACGGTTCCATTTTATCGGTGTGGCCTGAGGCATGGGCCTCCAACAACGCGCAGGTTTCATTGATCAACTGTTCAGGGTCCTTCAGATCGCGGCTTCCGCGCCAGTCAATCGGATCAATATGCGTGTTTAATCGGAGCAGGCCCGGTGCGGCGTATTGTTCGGCACGTGGCGTGAATGTGGACAGAGCGCGATACCCGTGCAGAGTGAGCATTTGAATACATTCGGGTGCGATGCGGTTCCATGGTGGGACGAACACGGGTAGCAAGCGGGGCCCAAACAGGTCTTGCATATGGTTCATCGCAATGCCGAGGTCTTGTTCTGCATCGGGACGAATAGTGCCAAATTCTGATTTCTTCTGATCTGGCGGTGCGTGATTTTTGTGGCACCAACCATGTACCAAGGGGACCAAGATGGATGACTGCGCCACTTCGGTGGCAAGTGCTGGTTTTGCGTGCTTCGGGATGATGGCAAGATGTACTGGTACTGCGCAGTTTTGAGCAATACGGTGCAGACGGTCTAGGGCAGGGGTCGGTTCGGTTGCATCATCATCGCGCCACCAGAACTTTAATTCCGGGCCTGATGCTTGATACTTTTTGACCGCATGGCGGAGCTTTGCCCAATTTGGCTGTGTCATCGCGCGTTCACCCGTTGTTCGATGATCTCGACACTGCGTTTTGCGCCGTCAAAACTGCTCAGCTGGATGGGGCGCGCAGGTGCGTTTAGGACTGCTTCCACACCTTGTAACAAGGCTGCCCCTGTCAACGTGCGTGCAGATAAGACGTTGATCGCGTTCAAAGCAGACAGAGCCGTGGCGCGCAGGGTTTGTTCGACTTCTCCGCCATCGTCAAAAGGTACAAAAACAGCTGGCGTGCCCGCTTGCAGGATATCGAGGGCCGTATTGTAGCCGCACATCGACACCGAAGCCTTGGCGTGGCGAAGCATCTGACGAAATTCGGGCCGTGCGGGTTCGATAAGGATATTGGCAGGCGCTTGCTGTTGCAGTGTTTTGGCTTGGTCTGCCGCGTTTTGGCCACCGATTAATATGCGCCATTTTAGCCTTGGTGACAGATGTGCGGCGTCCAGAGCTGCTGCGTAAAGCGCCGCGCCAACGTTGCCGCCGCCGGCGCTGACTAGGATTTCATCTGCGCCCAGTTTGTCTGGGTGGTCGGTGGCCGGGGGCAGCGCCACGTAACCTGTATAGGCTAGGCGCGCTGCGATATCTGGCGAAACAGGCCAGCTGGCGTCTAGGCGTGTTGTTGTTGGATCAGAATGGACCAGAACGGTGTCATAATACTGCGCAATGACTTGCCTTGTGGTCTTTGCTTTTTTCGGCTTGGAGGGTGGCGCGAGAATATCGCGAATAGAACAACACACCAGTGGCGGCGTCGACATGGATTTGGCAGCCTCAAGAAGGGCTGTAAATTCGCCTGCCAAGACACGCCTTCCAAAGGGGTAAAGTTCTGTGATCAGGACATCTGGTTGTTCGCGGCGCAACGTTTGCACCAGTTTATCTTGCCGGTCTGCCATGGCATTTTCGGTCATTAGAGCACTGTTTGCATCCAAAAGGCGGGCGAAATTTATGCCATCCGATCGTACCGGAGGCAGTTGAGCCACCCTAACGCCTGAACTGTCAAGATGAGGGGCAGGCATACCGCCTGACACAACCATAGCATCATGCCCGGCTACAGCAAAAGCTCGCCCTAAAACCAATGCGCGCGCAAGATGCCCGGTGCCAAGGAGATGGGTGACGACGATCATTAGCTTCATGGCGCGCGCTCTACTAGCCGAACGGGATCGGGCAGAAGGTGCCAACCGGTGTCGCCTTTTTCCAGTATGAAAAGCCTGTCGCGCTTGATGCGAAAGGGTGCAGGTCCGGCAAAGTTCCAGCCTGTAGCGCGCGCCAAAATCACGCGCATAATGCCGATATGGCATACGGCAACGGTGTCTTTTTCAAGGTGATCTAGCCAAGGGGATACGCGCGCCAACACGTCTTGGGGGCTTTCGCCTTCGGGTGGGCGGAATTGCCATCCCCATTCTTCGATGTGTTTGTAGCCTGTCGCGGGGTCTGCGATCAGGTTTTCGCCGTGTTTGCCTTCCCATACGCCCCAGTTCATTTCCATCAGGGCAGGTTCATGCAATGGGTTTTTGCCGCTGATCAAAACGCCGGTGCGCACAGCGCGGCTTAAGGGGCTGGAAACAAGTGCGGCATTGTCCCAAGGCGGTGGTAGCGTCAAGCGGCTTAGGTGTGTTTCGGCCGCTGTGTCTAGTGGCACATCTGTGCGACCTTGGATCCGTCCTGCGCGGTTCCATGCGGTATGGCCATGGCGAATTAATGCCAAACGCGTCATGCGCGCACCTCGCAGAGTGTATCGGTCAAGGTTTTTGCCGCACTCTTTAGCAGGTGATGATTTGCAATGTGGGACCGCCCAGATTGGCCTAGCGATTTTGTTTTACATGTGTCTGTCAACAGTGTGTCCAATATTTGGGCCAAGGCTTTGGTACCTGCATCCGGGGTAGGATAGACGCTTGTGGGTGAAAGCACGTCGCGGACACCGGGGCGATCTTGGGCGACAATGGCCAAACCGGCGGCTTGCGCTTCTAGATAGGTCATACCGAATGCTTCGTTCGCGCCGGGCCATAACAAAATGCTGCTACGCTGATAGGCTTGTTGCATTGTGGCGTCATCCAAGGCCCCTAAAAACTGGACCTGTGTGCCAAAGGGAGCCATCAGCCTTTCCACCTGCGCCCGTGCAGGGCCATCACCCGCAATATTTAAACGCCAGTCTTGGTGCCCAAGCTGTGCAAGAGTTTCAGCAATCAGATGATAAGACGCAAGCTTATCGCCGCTGCGCAACATGCCTACAGAAAGGATCGCGCCGTCATAGTGGGTGACTGGTGGCAATCTGTCTTGGGCTAAAAAGGGGTTTAGGCGCTTTATGATCTGAGATTTGGGCGCGTAGGCGTGCAACGCTTCCGCGTCACGGGTTGTCATGTACAGCACTGCATCTGCGGCATCCGCTGCATTTTCTGCGGCATGGGCAAAGGCGGCCCAAGGACCCGTCAGCCGTTTGCGCGCGCGGGTCGCTTCTATCAGGATATAAGGAATGCCAAGCGCTTGTGTCACGATCGGCCCCAACAGATCGGGTGCTTTATAGTAGCTATGATATGTGATCCACACATCCCAAGACGCATTCGCACTTTGTGCCACGATACGCGCGGCTTCGGCTTTGGCCTGCGTGATTAGGGCGGCTTGTCGCGCGGGGTCGCCTTTTCCCTCCCGAGATTGCAGGGATGAAACGGTCGTGGCTGCAATTCCTGCTGCGTTCAGCGCTGCCAAAACCCCCCGTGCCATGGTGCGGTCGCCCGAGGCGACCGGATGGTCCGGGTGTTTCATAGGCGCGTAAAAGGCCGCTTTCATCTCGTGGCCCTGTCAAGCATCGCGGTAATACGCTGCGCAAGGTGTGCTATGCCCGGTTCCATCCGAAATTCGGTGACCAGCCTGTTGTATGCCGCGTCGGCCAATGTTCGCCCCGCATCCGGCCGCGCGGCAAAAGCGATAATTTCCGCGGCTATACGATCGGGTGCGTCTTGGGTCAGAATGCCGTGCACGCCGGTATCGATGAATTCCGGTATGGCGGAAACAGGTGTCGATAGGATCGGCAGCTTTTGACTTGCGGCCTCCATAAGCACATTGGGCAGGCCATCGCGGTCGCCGTCTTCGGCGATACGGCTGGGCAGAACAAACAAATCCGAGTTGCGCATGGCATCAATGACTTCGGGCTGGTCGCAGGCCCCGCGCCATGTAATCCGGTCGTCAACGCCGTGCTGTACGGCCATCGCTTGCATTTCGTCTTTCAACGCGCCGCCACCAATATGGGTCCAGTGCCATTTCAAATCAGGGGGCAGAAGGGCAAGGGCCTGTATCAGCCGGTCAAAGCCTTTCTTTTCCACCAGACGCCCCACAGACATCA
Organism: Roseobacter sp.; assembly: GCA_045104955.1. GTDB lineage: Bacteria > Pseudomonadota > Alphaproteobacteria > Rhodobacterales > Rhodobacteraceae > Roseobacter. The sequence continues at coordinate 52,270 of JBGCDB010000027.1, read as the reverse complement.
GAGCAAGGGAACGGTCTGTATCGCGCAAAACGCGTTCAGGCGGTGCGGGAAACCGGTTTAGATCAAGGCCGTGGTAGACAAGATCCACCCTATCTGAACTGTCCGCCAAAGCTTTGAGGTGCTCTGCCCCAAAGGCTGTACAGGTTGCGCCAAAATCTGCTCCATGATGCGCGGCAGACAGCTTTTCGCGCAATTCCCATTCGGGTGAGGTCCAGATGTCTTTGGCATGCGCAGAAAACGACCAAGGGGCGCCTTTGATTATGGCGGCATAACGTGCCACGGACGACGGGGTATGCAAGAAATGCGCATAAAACCCTTTGTTCGACGGAGGTGTTTCTGCTGCTAGTACACAGGCTTGGGCAAAGCGGCGCGCACGGTTTGGTGTTTTATCGCGGGCGTAATCGGCACGAAATGCTTGCCACGCATCTTTAAAACCGGGGTACGTGCGTACCTGCGCGAAGGCGCGAAGGCATCGGGCTGGTTCGTCTTTGATGTACTCTGGTAGATACCGCACTGACGCCTTGAGTTGATCATGCAAGGGATGCGTTTTTGTATCAGTGGGGTGGCGCAGGGACCAAATCTCGAAGTTGATCCCGGCGCGTTCCAAGGCGACCAATTCTTGAGCGATGAAGGTCTCGGACAGGCGCGGCCAGCCTTTGACCACGACCGCAAGACGCGCAGGTTTTGCAGTCATTTTGCCGCCATCAACGCGTCAGATCGGCGTACAACTACGTCAAGGCCGTCCAACAGGCCGTCTGCGCCCGCTTCAGAGGGTTTGGCCTGCGCAGGCAAGCCAGTGATCGCCTTGATCATCGCATCTGGCGTCATGCCGTCACGCTCTTCGTCCAGCATACGCACAAGGCCCAGCTCCTCGGCGCGTGCGGCACGTATCCACTGCTCCAGCCTTGGCACCGTGCGCGGCACAATAACGGCGCGCTGGTCAAAAGATAGTACTTCACAGAAGGTGTTGTAGCCGCCCATGCAAATGACCCCCTGCGCCCCGGCAAACAGCGATTCAATCCGTGCGTCAAACCCTACGGCTGTGACCCGACCATTCAGCTTGGCCACCCGATTTTCAAAGGCTTCTCGCACTTCACCTGACAAAAACGGGCCATAAACGAGAACTGCGTTCGGTTTGAGGTCTTGGTCTTGCTCGTATGCCTGCAGCACTAGATCAACCATCGCTTGGCCGTCCCCACCGCCGCCTGGGGTGATCAAGACATAGGGCTCATCGGGGGTTTCGGCGGCATCTGTGATCTCGCGTCGCAAATAGCCTGTCCAATGGATGCGCTTTCGGGTGTCGGGCGATAGCGGCAGGCCTTCGGTAGGGTCATAGACGGATCGTGGCCCATATACCCAAATCTCGTCATAAAACCGCTCCGTTGCCTCAATTGCTCCCTTGCGGTCCCATTCTGTAGCCAGAACGCTGGCTTCATCCAGCACATCCCGCAAACCAAGCACAAGGCGCGTGTCACCCCGTTCGACCAACCATTCAAGAGTTGGTAAAAGCTCTCCGCGAAAGCCGGTGGGTTCTTTGTCCACAACCAACAGGTCGGGGTCGTATTGTTCTACCGTGGATTGGATCAATCCGGACCGCAATGCCGTAGTATCGTCTATATCCAGCCCAAGAGTTTGGCTGACGTAGCTGCCATCATGCAATTTCGTGACGCCCGGTAACCGCACATGGTCGACCCGCTCTGGGAAAGTGAAGCGACCAGCGACGGGCGACCCCGTCAGAATGATGGCAGAAGCGCTTGGGTCCGATGCGGTCATGGCAGATGCCAATGCGCGTGACCGCCTAAGATGCCCCAGACCAAAAGTATCGTGGCTGTAGAACATGACGCGGCGCGACCGCTGCACAGACTGCTGTATATCTGAAGGCGTCGCCGCGTTTAAATCTAAAACATTCATGACTGACTACCATTAGAAAGACCTGACATATCAACTACGCGATCTTGCCGCGCAATAGAAACCGGGGTCTGATTGTGTTGGTTCAGGCACATGGGCCGGTCCTTGGGTCTTGTCAGGGGATAGTCCCTTCGTAATACATTCTATTTGGCATAAAATGCAGCGCGGTGCAAAACACGACTTAACACCGCGCAGTGATGTGATGTGCAATTGCAATGCTTGAAAAGCTGCCCTACCGTTCAATGCGAAGTCAAATTTGAGAGTCTGAACAATGCGCGCTGGGTTTTTAGCAGGTTTTTTCACGATATTGCTGGTGTTTACGATGCTAGCGCCACAATCTGGCGGGGCTCAAAGTGTCGGCTCTTTGTTCCCGCCCAGTACCGAATCCGAAGAAGACGACGGCAGCCGTATCGACGAAATCATGGAAAAAGCTGCGCAAAGCGGCGTTGGTGTGGTCGTCATAAACACCGATGGGGATATCGTCTCTTCAGCCGCGCAACCTGTTGTTGAGGAGGTTGTAGCTGAAAACGAAAGCTCTGCGCTTATGAAGACGCAGGATTCGCTGATCCAGTTCCGGTCAACTTTGGTTGAACGCCTTTTGGATTTGCCGGTTGCCATCAACGAAGTGCTTTATATCCTGCGTGCGACCAGCCCTGATGGCACCATTTGGGCGTTTTTCAAAGCGCTCTATACGTCATTGTTTTTGTTTGCCATCGGTATACTGGTTGAACGCAAGATATACGGCGAGCGGTTCGCAAAACGCTTTGTTGTGGCGCGCAGCAAAGACAACCCGGTTGGCTATTCCGAACGTATGCCGTTTCTTGTTTTCCGCTTCTTTATGGGCGTGATTGGCATCTTGGTGTCGATGGCAGTGGCCTATGTGATTGGCTTTACGGTGTTTGGTCCACTTGAAGACCCCGCAATGCAGTTCACGGTGAGCATCATCAATACGGCCTATTTTCTCAGCCGTTTGGTCTCGGTGGTATGGCGCATGATCTTGTCGCCCTTCTTGGACCAATATCGCATCCCGCCAATGGAAACGCGTGATGCGAAACGGCTTTACCGTTGGCTGGTTGTCTTGGGTACCTTTGACATATCGAGGATTTTGTTCGGTATATGGATCGGCGAGCTGGGGTTGAACTACGATGTTTTTGCCTTCTTGGTGGCCTTGCTCAGCGCAATTGTCGTTGTCTTGAACATCGTCATGGTGCTGGTGAACAGAGCCGCGCTTACCAATGCGATCCGCAAGGGCGAGCCCTATGAAAAATGCAACTGGTTGATCAAAGGGCTATCCACCATTTGGGCGCCTGCGGTTATTTTCTACATGCTTTATGCATGGGCGAATGTCACTTACGATTTGGTCATCGGTAATCCTTTGGCAATCCCGTTGATTGCTGGTGCATATGCGATCTTGCTGTCCATTATTGTGGTCTATGGTGTCACCAACTTTGTGATCGAACGCAGCTTTGCCCGCGCCCGAGCCATGCGCGACATGAACGAGTACGATAAAGACGACGATAGCGCCCAAGAACTGGACATAAGCGAAGACACGAAGACTAGCTTTGTCGCGCCGCGCGCGATCACATCATACGAAGATCTGGCGCGTCGGGTGGCGGGCATTTTGGCGTTTGTCGCAGGGACATACGCGTTTTTCTATATTTGGGACAACGATGGCACCCAGATGGTGCAGAGTTTTGCCAACCGCCTGCTCGATATCATGTTCATCTTGTTTCTTGGCTATATCGTTTATCACGTGTTCCGCATCTGGATTGATAAGAAGATTGCGGAAGAACAGGGCGATATGGGCGAAGGAGAGTTGGGGGACGAAGGGGCCGGAAATTCAGCTTCGCGCCTTGCGACCTTGCTGCCGCTGTTCCGCAACTTCATTCTTGTGGTGCTGGTCGTCACGATCTTGCTGATTATCCTGATGGAATTGGGTGTGAATGTGGGCCCGCTGTTCGCCGGTGCTGGTGTCGTCGGTGTGGCGGTTGGTTTCGGCAGCCAAGCTTTGGTACGTGATATTTTTTCGGGCGGGTTTTTCCTGTTTGATGATGCGTTCCGCAAGGGCGAATATCTTGATGTGGGCGGGGTCAAGGGCACAGTTGAAAAGATATCTGTGCGGTCATTCCAATTACGCCATCACCTCGGCGCGCTGCACACAATCCCCTTTGGCGAAATTCAGGTGATGACGAACTATTCCCGCGACTGGGTCATCATGAAGCTGAAGCTTCGGGTCACCTACGATACGGACGTCGAAAAGGTACGTAAACTGATCAAGAAACTGGGGGTGGAGTTGCTGGATGATCCGGTCATCGGCGAAAACTTTATCCAGCCGCTCAAATCTCAAGGTGTGATTGAGATGCAAGACAGTGCGATGATTATCCGTGTTAAATTTATGACGAAACCCGGCGACCAGTGGCTGGTGCGCAAAAAGGTATATGAAGACATTCGTGTTCTGTTTGAACGCGAAGGTATCCAGTTTGCACACAAAGAAGTCACGGTGCGCCTTGCAGATAAAAAGGTCGAAGACCTTACCGAAGAGGATAAAAAAGCAGTCACGGCTGCTGCTCAGGCCGCGATTGACGAGGATGCCATGGAAGGCGGAGCAGGTGATTCAGACGATCGGTAATGTATCGTTTGTTCCCAGCCTAACCGGGCTGGGCGGGACTGCTAGCTCTTGTATGGGTCTAGCGACGCGCGTAACCCATCGCCAAGGAAATTGAAGGCCAGCACGACAAAGATGATGGGCAGCATGGGAATTGCTGTCCACGGATAAATCTCGATCGAGGCGAGGTTTTGCGCGTCATTCAGCATCACACCCCAACTGACGGCCGGTGCGCGCAGGCCAAGCCCCAGAAAGCTAAGTGCGGTCTCGCCCAAAATCATCGCAGGGATTGATAGTGTGGCAGATGCAATCAGGTGTGACATGAAATTGGGCAGCAAGTGCCGCCTGATCACGCGGCCCGGCTTTGCCCCCATCATTTCGGCGGCGCGCACGTATTCTTCTTCGCGCAGCGACAGGAATTTTGACCGGACGGCCCGCGCAAGGCCTGGCCAGTCTAATATCCCCAGAATGATTGAGATGACAAAGAATACTGATACTGGCCCCCAATTAGACGGCACAGCGGCAGATAAGGCGAGCCATAACGGGAGTTCCGGCAAAGACCGGAGCACTTCGATCATGCGGTTGATGAACCAGTCCGTACGCCCACCAAAATAGCCCGCAACGGACCCAAAAAAGATCCCCAAAGCGAATGACACGGTAATGCCGATTAACCCCACCGTCAGGGACAACTGCGCACCATAAAGGATGCGGCTGAACACATCGCGCCCTAACCGGTCAGAGCCCCACAAAAATACTGTTGCCCCTTCAGGGGCGCAGAACAGATGCTTTGTTGAGGGAATAAACCCAAACAGGTTGTAGCGATCACCCAAGCAAAACCATTCCAGCCGCATGGGCGTCGTAGTGTCCGTCTCGTAGGTCCAGCGGTAATTGACCAGATCTGCCGTGGCGGTAATCGGATAGACATAGGGGCCGACAAAGCGGCCTTCGTGCCAGAGGTTGATCGATTGCGGCGGTGCATAAAGGTAATCCGCACTACGTTCATTCGGGGTATAGGGTGCAATAAAGCCTGCGACAGGCAGCATCATATAGCTGAGCAACAAGAAGATGCCCGAGATCAAACCCAACTTGTGCCGTTTGAACTTGCGCCAGACAAGCACCCAATTTGGTGCGTCCATGTCGGATCGCTCCAGCGCGCTGAGGTCGACTTCGTCAGAGTATGGGGCGTCGTCGACATAGCGACCGTCGGGCAGTTGTGTCATGACCCACGCGCCCCATAGCGGATACGCGGATCCAACAATACCAACAGCAGATCAGAGATCATCGTCCCGATCAGTGTCAGCAAAGCCACAAACATCAGCACAAAGCCTGCAAGGAACTGGTCTTGGGACTTGAGTGCTGTCAGCAAGGAAGGCCCGATTGTTTGCAGGCCCAACACCACCGAGACCAAAACCGAACCGGAAACCATCGCGGGCAGAAGGTTGCCGATGTCGGCCACAAAGGGGTTGAACGCCATACGCAGCGGGTATTTTGCCAACAGCTTAGACGGGGCAAGCCCTTTGGCCTTTGCTGTCTCCACATAGGGTTTTGACAACTCATCCAGCATGTTCGCCCGCAAACGCTGCATCATTGCGGCGGCTCCCGATGTCCCAATCACAAAGGTCGGTACAATAAGGTGGACCAAGATGGATTTTACCTTGTCCCATGACATTGGCTGGCCTTCGAATTCGGGTGACATCAGGCCCCCGATGGGCAGGTCAAAGTACTTGTTGCCGTAGTAAAACAGCATAAGCGCCAACAAGAAGTTCGGCGTGGCAAGGCCGAGATACCCTACAAATGCTGCGGTGTAGTCGACCCAAGTTTCTGAGCGGGCGGCGGCGATTACGCCAAGTGGTAGGGCAACCATATAGACAAACAAAACTGCAGCTAAGTTCACCAAAACCGTCAGCCACAATGCATCCCCCACGATTTCGCTGACAGGGCGGTCAAATTCAAAAGACCAGCCGAAATTGCCTTGAATAAGCCCGTACCACCCCTGCGGACCCGGCGCCATACCGACCCAAATCAGGTATTGTTCCCAAATAGGTCGATCTAGCGCGTATTCCGTGCGTAGAAACTCTGCTTTTGCCACACCTTCGGCTTGGCCTGTGGCGCGCAGCTCTGCGATTTGGTTGCTGAGGTAGTCACCGGGCGGCAGGTTGATGATCATGAATATAAGGATCGACACCACCCAAAGCGTCAGCAGCATCGTAATAAATCGATAAATGGCGTAGCGAAGGAACATCATTGGGTAAGCTGCTGGAACGGGTCGTCGTAGTAAAATTCGTCAATGCGATGGATACCGAAATGTGCGCCAGGGTCCCACGCCCATTTGGCGGTTTCTGGTACGTTGCGCAGCCTTTTTGACACGACCACCGGTTGCGGCGCCTCGGCCAGAATGCCAATGCCAAACTGGTTCTCTGCGTGAATATCCAGCATCTCATGCCATATATTCGCGCGTATCTGGGCGTCGTTGGTGTGGTCCCATTCATAGCTAAGTTGCATCAGACGTTTTGCAGCAGGCATATCAGGCGCTTCGCCGACTTCACCACCGGTTTGGTAGTATTGGCCCCACTTTGGCCATGCAAAAAACTCCTGATGGGTTGGCGCGAGGTATTCAGGCGGGGTGTAGGGTTGCGGCAGGCCATTGTCCCACCCAAACCAAACCGCCGCCATGCTTAGGCCAGAGTAGACGCGATTGCGCAGGATGTCGCGATCCAGTGGGCGCATGATCAGTTTTACGCCAATCTCGCGCCATGTGTCTGTCACGATGGCTAGTGCGTTCTCTACTTCTTGCCGTTCACCTGCGGTCTCAACCACAAATTCCATCGGGCGGCCATCTGGCAGCAGACGGATGCCGTCTGCCCGACGTTCGGTCAAACCCATCTCGTCCAGCAATGCATTGGCCTTGGCGGGGTAATAGACCGACCATTTGTATAGCTTGGCAGTGTCATGGAATGGACTTTTGGGAAGGGCTGTCATGCCGCCTTCCATCGCCAAGCCAAAGTACAGCGCGCGGTTGATCATACGCCTGTCTATGCCCATCGACAACGCACGGCGAAAGCGCACATCGCGTATCACATCGCGCCACACAGGGTCGGCAAAATTCAGGTTAGGATAGATCGCGATCTGATTGGCGGCCCCATTGGCCCACAGCAGCGTGCGGTAGCCCGCGCCGTCGACCTCACCCTTTTTAAGGATCGATATGTCCGGGAAATCTAGACCACGTGCTTGCAGATCAACTTCACCTGCGTTTGCTTTGGCTGCGATCAACCCTCCGCCAACGATCGTCATTTGCACGATGTCGATATAGGGCAACTGAACGCCGCGTGTGTCGATGCGGTGGTAATACGGGTTGCGGACAAACAGCTGGCGGCTGGATTTGGCAGTTGTCGCATTGATCCATGGCTGCAGCGTCGGCAATGCAGGATTGTCGAACTTATACATGTTGTCGCGGTCGTTATGCAGGGCGGCCCATGTCCGCACGCGGGCTTTTTTGATCGCACGCCGCAGGGTTTTGTTGTCCGTGAACTCTGCGTGGAACTGTTTGAGATAATGCGCAGGTCGGTAAATGAAAAACGGGCTGGCTTGTGCCAAAAGCTGCAGAAACTGCGGGTTTTCAGAAGGCCATTCGATAATGACAGTATGCGCGTCTGGAAAAGACATTTCGGCAAGATTACCGTCTACAATCAGATTTTGCGGCGGGCCTGAGGGGCTCAGTTCCTCGTTCAGAGCGACATGCTTCCAGTAGTATTCAAAATCCGCGGAAGTAAATGGATGTCCGTCTGACCATTTATGATCCCGTCTGAGATGAAGCGTGAATTTGCGTCCTTCTTCCACGTTCACGTCGCGCAAAATATCTGGGTATAGCTCATAGTTGTGGTCATAGCCGACAAGGCGCGCGTACCCATAAACTACCATTTGACGCACATCTTTCGACCGCGACACTAGCGTGCGCAACGTGCCGCCTTGTTCGCCAAAGGTGCGCCCTTTGGCCTCCAGATCAACGATAAGTGGATCTAGGGGTAGCCGTTCTGAGACAGGGGGCAGGCCGCCGCTTGATACTTCCTGCGCCCAAAAACTGCTTTCTTCAAGCGTCGGGGGTTGCTGTGCTTGCGCGGGCAGGCTCAGGGTAAAAAAGATCAATGTGGCGCTGATAATTTTAAACATGACACCTTACTTTGTGGCCCGGGGCCATCTCAGTCAATGCCGGAGCCGCGATCCCCTCAAATCGAAAGGCTTCCGGCCAGTTTTCCGGTGAACCTGCGCCTTTGGAGACAAGGTTCAAATCAATCGGACGGTTTACGTCAGGTTCAGGCTGTGCGGCAATTAGGGCCTGCGTGTAAGGGTGGCGTGGATTGTAAAACAACGCGTCGGGGGCGGCCTGTTCTACAACTACACCTTGCCGCATGACGGCAACTTCGTCGGCAATCCGGGCGACCACTGCAAGATCGTGACTGATGAACAGATAGCTTAGCCCCATGCCGTCGCGGATATCTTCAAGCAAGGTCAGGATTTGGTCTTGGACCGATACATCAAGCGCCGAGGTCGGTTCATCGCAAACCAAAAGCACAGGATCAAGCGTCAGTGCGCGCGCGATTGACAAGCGTTGTCGCTGACCGCCCGAGAACGCATGGGGGTAGCGTGTCAGCATTGAAGGGTCCAGCCCGACCCAACGTAGCATTTCAGCCGCCTTATCCCGGCGGTCGTTTTTTGTGCCTAGGTTATGGATCTCCATAGGCTCCGTCAAAGCTTGGCCAATGCGCATGCGCGGTGACAGCGACGAATAGGGGTCTTGGAACACCATTTGCGCTTGGCGTTGAAAGGCCACGCGGTCCGCTTTGGACATTGCATTGATGTGAAGGGGCGTGGTGTCTTGGCCCGCGGAAAAGATGACTTCGCTGCCGGGATCGGGGATTTCTGCGCCTAGTGCGATCCGCGCACAGGTGGTTTTTCCAGACCCACTTTCACCAACGACCGCCAGTGTTTTGCCGCGTTCCAGCGACAAGTTCACTTCGTGACAGGCTGTGACTGTCAATGGTTTGCTCCATCCGCCAGCGCGCATGGTGAAGGTTTTCGACACGTTGCGCATGTCTAGAATGACATCATCGCCTTTCTTGGTACGCGCAGGTTCGGCAATTTTAGGGATCGCAGGGGCCGCTGCAAAGAGCTTTTTGGTGTAGCCGTGCGCCGGGGCCCCCAAAACTGCAGGGGCGGGGCCGCTTTCCATTACGCGGCCTTTGTTCATTACGACAACAGATTCGGCCATATTGGCTACAACGCCCAAGTCATGTGTGACCAGGATGACCGCCATTCCGGTGTCTTGTTGCAAGTCTTTGATCAATCCTAACACTTGCGCTTGCGTGGTCACATCAAGTGCAGTTGTGGGCTCATCCGCGATCAGCAGGTCAGGCTTGGCCACCATCGCCATTGCGATCATCGCCCTTTGACGCATGCCGCCTGACATCTCAAACGGATAGGCTTGCCAGACACGGGAGGGGTCCGGAAACCCGACGCGTTCAAACGTTTCCAGCACGGAAGACTTGGCGTCGCGCGTGCTCATATTGCGGTGCAGTCTCAGCACCTCTGCGACTTGGTCTCCCAACCGATGAAGCGGCGAAAGAGATCGCATAGGCTCTTGAAAAATCATTGAAATCTGGTTGCCACGGATACTGCGCATCGCACGTTCGTTCACGCCAAGCAGGTCAATGGGGTTGTCGCCATTGCAGGCGAAATTGATGCTGCCGCTTCTGATCTGTGCGACACCGGGGAGAATACGCAAAACCGACCGACACGTGATGGTTTTCCCTGATCCGCTTTCGCCCACCAGCGCAAGCGTTTCGCCCGGCATCAAACAAAAGTTGACACCGCGCACGACAGGGTCTGCGTCACCAAAACCGATGCTCAGATCGCGCACATCAAGCAAAGGGGTCATAAAACGCGGGTCACTTACAGAAACATCCTATTCAATTGGCGACTTATCCAACAGCTACAGTCAACGCGATTTATCCGTTCAGGTCCAGCATGCAGCATCACGATTCAGTGTTAGCGCTTGTTTTTCTCAGTAAAATTGAGTTGCTGTGCGATGAACACCACGAAAGGAGCACAGCATGAGCCGTTTGGATTTGTTTATTGACCGAATGGTTTCGCAGCGTGCCTGTTTGGATCACGCAGCGCGGCTTACTGCGTCACAACCGGGGCCCGTCTTTGAATTGGGTCTTGGGAATGGGCGAACGTACCATCATATGCTGCAAATCATGCCGGATCGGGACATTTATGTTTTCGAACGGGCTGTCGCGTCGCACCCGGACAGTACGCCTCCTGATGATCGCGTGCTTCTTGGGGATGTGTTTGAAACGCTGCCTGCGGCATTTGAACAATTCGGCCCATCTGCCGGTTTGATCCACGCGGATCTTGGCGGGCATGACGCGCGAAAGAACGTCGTTTTTGCGCAACGCATTTCCCCGGTGATTGAACCTTTGCTGGCAAAAGGCGGGCTGATGGTCTCGAGCGATCGGATGTTTTTCCCAACTTTGGTTGAGGTTGCTTTGCCACAGGATGCTGTGGAGGGGCGGTGTTTCATCTATGGGCATCCCGTGTAACGTGACACTAGGGAAAGGCAGTCTGCGGTGACATCGCAAGTCAGCTATGAAAAGCGTGGCGTGGTTGCGGTGCTGACACTGGACAACCCGCCAGTAAACGCCCTGGGGCAAGCATTGCGTGCTGGATTGATCGCACGCCTTGATCAAGCCGAAGCCGACCCAGAGGTGAAGGCGGTCGTCATGTGTGGTGCAGGTCGTGGGTTTGTTGCAGGCGCTGACATCAAAGAATTTGGCAAACCGCCGCTGGCGCCTTTTTTGCCGGATGTGTGTTCTCGAATAGAAAATGCGTCAGTCTTGGTTGTGGCATCTTTGCACGGAGTCACTTTGGGGGGTGGTTTGGAAATTGCTTTGGCAGCGCATGCGCGTGTGGCAGATGCCAATGCCCGTTTGGGTCTGCCTGAGGTTCATTTAGGGCTTATTCCGGGGGCCGGAGGCACACAACGCTTGCCGCGTTTGGTTGGCGCTGCGCAGGCTGCAGAAATAATTACCTCTGGTGCACAGATCACGGCGCAGGAGGCTGTAGCCGCAGGGTTGCTGGACACCTTGGGCCAGGACGCCGCAGACGAAAACGGCTTTGAGCTTGCCACCAAACTGATTGCGGGGGATACGCCGGTGCGCAGGACGTGCGATATGCCCGCCCCCGACCCGATAGACTGGGTGGCTTGGTCGCAAAAGGTGGAACGCAACGCGCGCGGGAAGGTCGCGCCAGGTGTTGCGTTGCGTGCGGTGCGCGCCAGTACCGAGCAGTCTTTTACGGATGGGTTAAAGACAGAACGTGCGCTGTTCATGGAACTGATGCAGACAGACCAGCGGGACAGCCTTGTGCACGCATTCTTTGCGGAACGCGCGGCGTCGTCGGTGCCGGGGCTGCACAGGGCCGGTCTGCGCGATGTCCAGAGGATTGGCGTAGTTGGTGGTGGGACAATGGGTTCGGGTATTGCTGTTGCAGCCCTGCTGTCCGGTCTTTGTGTAAATTTGGTTGAGAGCAGCGCAAAGGCCGCGGACCAAGCCCGCGATCGCATCGCCGAACATCTTGCCGGGGCCGTTGCGCGGCGCAAAATAGACCAAGCCAAGTGTGACGAACTGCTCGGCCACAGCTTGAAGGTGTCAAAGGATTACGCGGTGTTTCAAGACGCTGATCTGGTGATCGAAGCGATCTTCGAGGATATGACCGCCAAGCGCGATGTGTTTAAAAAGCTGGATAGTGTTTGTCGTCCCGGTGCGATTTTGGCGACCAATACGTCATACCTTGATGTGAACGAGATCGCGTCAGCCACGCGGCGGCCTGCTGATGTGCTTGGCCTGCATTTCTTTTCGCCCGCCCATGTCATGAAACTGGTCGAGGTTGTTGTGACTGAAAAGACCGCGCCGGACGTGACCGCAACCGCCTTTGCTTTGGCAAAGAAACTGCGCAAAAATGCGGTTTGGTCGGGCGTATGTGATGGATTTATCGGCAACCGAATTTTGCGCAAAACTCGGGCTGCAGCGGACCTTATGGTGCTGGCAGGTGCATCCCCGTTTGAAGTCGACCGCGCGCTAGAGGATTTTGGGTTTGCCTTGGGGCCTTATGCGGTGGCTGACCTTGCAGGTTTGGATATCGGCTGGGCGATGCGCAAACGGTTAAAGGCGGAAAACAAACTGAACGGCACCCAAGCGAAATTTACCGATTGGCTGTGTCAGGCGGGGCATTTCGGGCGCAAAACGGGGCGGGGATACTATACCTATGGCAAGGGCGAAACACCCACCCCGCATAGTTTGGCCCTTGATATGATCGAAACGGACCGCGCGGCCCGGGGGATCACGCCCCGTTTGTTTTCTAAAGGCGACATTCAAAAACGCTATTTGGCGGCGATGGTCAACGAGGCGGCGTTTGTGCTGGGCGAAGGGATCGCGCTGCGCCCCAGCGATATCGATGTGGTACTGTTGACCGGCTATGGGTTCCCGCGATATCGAGGCGGCCCTTGCAAATGGGCGGACCAAACAGGGCTGCAGCTGGTGGTAAACACCCTAGAAGAGCTGTCGCAAGAAGATCCGCAGTTTTGGGCCCCCGCGCCGTATCTGACCGATCTGGTTGCGCAGGGCAGAACCTTTGCCGAGTGTAGCGCAGACCTTTAGACCGTAGTAGTCGTGACTGCGTTCCGAATGGCGCGGATGTTTTCGCCGTAAGGGGCTGGGTTGCTAACCGACCCGCCGCGAAACACGGCAGAGCCTGCAACCAACACGTCAGCACCCGCATGCGCCACCAAAGGTGCCGTTGTTGGATCAACGCCGCCGTCAATTTCAATATGAATGGGGCGATCCGCGATCATGGCACGCAGCTGGCGTACTTTTTCAACCTGACTGTGGATGAATTTCTGGCCTCCAAACCCCGGATTGACGGTCATGATGCACACCATATCAATCATATCCAAGAGATATTCAATCGATGAAAGCGGCGTGCCCGGGTTGAGCGCGATGCCTGCCTTGGCGCCTGTTGCTCGAATGGCTTGCATTGTGCGATGCGCATGCGGACCTGCTTCGACATGTGCTGTGATCACATCAGCGCCCGCCTTCGCAAAGGCCTCAATATAAGGATCAACCGGCGCTATCATCAGGTGCACATCCATGATCCCTTTGATGTGGGGACGGATGGCGGCGCAGGTTGCGGGCCCAAAGGTAATGTTGGGAACGAAATGCCCGTCCATGACATCGACGTGCACCCAATCGGCTCCTTGGGCCTCAACTGCTGCGCATTCCGCGCCAAAGTTGGCAAAATCGGCAGCAAGAATGGATGGAGCAATTTTCAAAGAACGATCGAATGACATGGGGTAGCCTTTTCGTAGCGCATGACAGCAGATGCACGCGCTATAGCTGGCTTGGCCGCTGAACGGCAAGGGGATTATCATCACGAAAGGGGCTGTCAGGTCGGTGTGGTTACCAGCTTGGTCAGATCAGAAAACCTATGGCCTGGGTCGAGCATCTGCTCACGCGTATCCCACAAGGCACGTGCACGAGATGCGCCAATGGTGGGGGCTGCAAAGAGGTGTAGTTTTTCTTCTACTTCTTGCAGGGATAAGGGCGCTTCGGGACCGCCGCGCGCCTCTGTGTCGCCTGAGGCCAATACAGTCCCATCCAAAAGTGTAACTGAAACATCAGCGCAGCGGCGCGCGGGAAACCGATCAGAGTACACTTTGGCCTCATTTATTTTCACCCGGGGCAAGAAAGCTGCGATTTTGGGATCGTTCAATGCGGCACCGGAAATTTGATCTGGACCTACGCACCCGTATAGTGCCATAGAGCTGAGTGCAAAGGTCAAAGAGTATTGCGCTTGGCTGGTTGTCTTTGGCATGCCGGGGAAAAGAGCAGCACTTTCGGCAAACGTATTCACCTCAATTTGCGTGATGTGATCGGGTGAAATGTCGTGCTGTTTGATCAAGGCTGACAAGCCGTCCAAAGGGGCGTGGGCCCAGCGGCATACTGGGTAGGGTTTGATGTAGTTCAGCTGGATCGTCCACTTTTGTCCAAGATCAGACCAAACATCTGCGACTTCATGGTTCTCAAGTGTAATGGCAGGCGCGCCTTCGAAACCCCGCATTGCAAGGATCGCGGCCATACAGCCTGTTAACGCGCCCATACCTGACCCATCATGTAGCATCGTGGGGTTCGCGATTTCACGCATCATCTGGCTGCGTGGGCCATGGTATTCTGCGATGCCCATTGCATGCCGTAGCTGATCACGCGTTGCCCCCATCAAGTGGCAGCCGATCGCAGCTGAAGCGATGCCGTTCCATGCCCCTGAGGTGTGATAGTCAGTCACAGTCGTATGAAGCGCAATTGCCGCCCGCGCGCCAACTTCATACGACATGGCCAAAATATCCAATGCGTCACGCGAAGCAAGATCAGGCCGCTGTTCTGAAAAAGTGATCAAAGCAGGTACGACGGCGCAACCTATGTGACCTTTGGTTGGGTTGTATCCGTCATGTCCATCCAAATTGTCGATTTGTGTCGCGGCAGCAAAGGCCGCCCCCGGGATTGAGGTGCGACGCCCGTCAAACAAAAGCCGCGCTTGGTCCACCGGTTTAGCGGCGGCCTGAAAATCGACAGCAAAATCGCGGGCAATCTGAGCGGGGGCAAGATCGCGGGCACCAGCCGCGACGCCCAAGGTGTCGACAAGCAAAAGCGCTGCCATCTCGCGGGCTGTATCCGGGACGTTTGGGGTTTCGATAAAGTCGGCGATGGCGTGAAATTGTTGCGTCATTGGGGTCCTTGTCGCGTATGTACCCCTTATAGAGTGCCGGTATCGCCCATGTCGCATGTCTGTCTGCGACATCTTCTGAACTTGTTTTCCCTTTGCTAGGGTACGGTTTGGAGGTCTTTGACCATCTGGTCGCGCATTATGAATTTCTGCGGCTTGCCCGTAACAGTCATGGGCAGCTCGTCCTTGAAGGCGATGTGTTTGGGAACTTTAAAGTGTGCGATTTGTGTGCGGCAGTGGGTGCGTATGGCATCTTCTGTAAGATCTGTGCCTTCCTTGGGCACGATCCAAGCGCATACAACCTCCCCGAGGTTTTTGTCTGGTATACCAAAGACTTGTGCCTGAGAAACATCCGGGTGCGTATATAAAAACTCTTCAATCTCGCGCGGGTATATGTTTTCTCCTCCACGCAGAATCATATCTTTAACGCGGCCGGTTATCGCACAATACCCATTGGCATCAACGGTACCTAGATCACCTGTATGCATCCACCCATCTGCATCGATGCTTTGCGCTGTTTGTTCTGGTTCATCCCAATAACCTTGCATCACAGAATACCCACGGGTGAGCAGCTGCCCTTGTGTGCCTATGGGAACTGGGTTGCCCGCGTCATCCACCAATTTAACCTCAACATGAGGGTGAATGCGGCCCACAGACGATACGCGCTGTTCGATCGGGTCATCGACGTTGCTTTGGAAAGATACCGGCGATGTTTCGGTCATCCCATAGGCAATCGTGACCTCGCGCATGTTCATTTTAGACTGCACTTGCCGCATCACCTCGATGGGGCAGGGGGCACCGGCCATACAGCCTGTCCTGAGGGTCGATAGATCGAAGCTGTCAAAGTCTGGCAGAGCGAGTTCGTTCACAAACATTGTCGGGACGCCAAAAAGTGCGGTACAACCTTCATCTGAGACCGCTTTCAATGTGGCGTGAGCATCAAAACCTTCGCCGGGCACAACAACGCATGCGCCTTTCGTGACGCAGCCCAAAGTGCCCATGACCATACCGAAGCAGTGGTAAAAAGGAACGGGAATGCACAAACGGTCCTTTTCGGTGAACCCCATGGCGTCTGTGACGAATTGTGCATTGTTGACGATGTTATGATGCGTAAGGCACGCCCCCTTTGGGTTGCCTGTGGTGCCTGATGTAAATTGTATGTTGATTGGATCAAAGGGGCTTAAAGACTGCGAAATCTTGTCTAACTCATGGCGGTTTATTGATGCTCCGGTTCGGCAAAGATCGTCGAAACCAATCATGCCATCGGGTATGACATCCCCCATGACGATTACATTTTCCAGCTCAGGCAAGCGCGTCTGCGGTGTGCCTGCCCCCAGTTCAACCAGCATACCGACATAGTCAGACGACTTAAAAGACTTTGCGGTGACCAAAGCCTTACATCCCACCTTGTTCAATGCATATTCAAGTTCTGAGATGCGGTAGGCGGGATTGATACACACCAAGATTGCCCCGATCCGCGCTGTGGCAAATTGCGTTAGCAGCCACTCCACACGGTTGGGAGACCATATCCCGACCCGGTCCCCTTTTTGAATGCCTAAGCCAAGCAGACCTCCAGCCAGAGTGTCGACCTCTTGGGCGAGTTCTGTATACGTAAACCGCTGGCCTTGTTCGGTAAAAATAGCCGCATCCTGCGTGCCGCGAGAGGCCACAGCGCGTGTCAGCAGTGCCGGAATCGTTAGATCCAGCAACGGGGTGTGCGTGTCACCAATGACATGTGATACGCCGTTGCGTGGTTTTCTATTGTGACTTGGCATGACATTTCCTTGGGCGCTGAAGTATGCGGCGTATATCAGCGCAGAATGAGCAGGCTTGCAATCTTTGCGATCTGTTTGCCGGTCAAGGGTGGACCCCGGCGGTGTGATGCGTAATCTGTCTGAACCTTCTGCAATCTAAAGGGATATTAATCGTTATGACTGGCAAGATGGATTTTGATGCCCTTAAAAAAGCAGTTGCTGCTGGGGAGATAGACACGGTCCTGACCTGCTTTGCGGACATGCAGGGGCGGTTGATGGGAAAACGGTTTCATGCTGCAAACTTCATAGAGCATAGCTACAAAGAAACCCATTGCTGCACTTACCTTTTGGCAACAGATATGGAGATGGCAACACCACCCGGCTATAAAGCTGCGTCATGGGAAGCAGGGTACGGCGACTATACCATGGTGCCTGATTTGGACACGATCCGACCTGTGCCATGGCTTGAGGGAACCGCGATGGTTTTGTGTGATATCACCGATCACCATACGCATGCGGATGTTCCACACAGCCCGCGTGCTATGTTAAAGCGCCAAGTCGAAAAGGTGAACGCGTTGGGGTTTGACCCGATGATGGCCACAGAGCTTGAGTTCTTTTTGTTCGAGCACAGCCTGGAAGACATCAGAAAAAACGGTTTCCGTGATTTGCAGCCGATCAGCGGCTATAATCAAGACTACCACATTTTCCAAACGACCAAAGAAGAAGCGATCATGCGTCCGGTGCGGAATCATCTGGTGGCGGCAGGTATTCCGGTCGAGAATTCCAAAGGCGAAGCCGAAACCGGTCAGGAGGAGCTGAACATCCGCTACGCCACGGCGCTGGATTGCGCTGACCATCACACGATCGCAAAGCAAGCCATCAAAGAAATCGCATGGCAACAAGGTCATGCTGCGAGTTTCCTGCCCAAATGGGCGGTAGATAAAGTCGGTAGTTCATCGCATGTGCATCAATCGCTCTGGTCTGGCGACAACGCTGCATTTTCTGATCCCGATGCACCTTTGGGAATGTCAAAACTAATGCATCACTATATGGCGGGATTAATCGCCTATGCGGCTGATTATACGTATTTTTTAGCCCCCTATATTAATAGCTATAAACGCTTTGCCAAAGGAACCTTTGCCCCGACAAAGGCAGTGTGGTCCATTGATAATCGCACTGCTGGTTTCCGGCTGTGTGGTGACGGGACCAAAGGGGTGCGCGTTGAATGCCGGATTGGCGGCTCTGATTTGAACCCCTATCTGGCGCAGGCCGCGATGTTGGCGGCCGGGTTGAAAGGCATCGCGGACGAAATGGAACTGGCACCGGCCACGCAAGGCGATGTTTACGAAAGCGAGACTGCACAAGATATTCCGCAGACTTTGCGCGACGCCACCGAAGCCTTGCGTGGATCCGCAATGCTCAGAGAGGCGTTTGGTGACGCGGTTGTTGATCACTATGTTCGCGCCGCCGAGTGGGAACAGGAGGAGTTTGACCGTGTTGTCACGGATTGGGAAATTGCACGCGGTTTTGAACGCGCATAGCTGGCTTGGCAATTGATCTGAAGCAGACTAAGGCTGCGCCAGAGTTTTACAAAGAGGTTTCCTTATGTCGTTGAACGCCAATTGGTCGTATCCAACAGCTATTCGTTTTGGTGCTGGTCGCGTGTCTGAACTGGCCGAGGCTTGTGCCGCTGCGGGCATAACAAAACCGCTTCTTGTGACGGACCGTGGGTTGGCGGCATTGCCCATTACGACTGATGCGTTGGACCTATTGGATGCCAGCGGTCTAGGCCGAGCGCTGTTTTCTGAAGTTGATCCAAATCCAACAGAACATAATGTGTCAGCCGGTGTACGAGCCTATGTCAGTGGTGGCCATGACGGTGTAATTGCTTTTGGCGGCGGCTCTGGTCTTGATCTGGGCAAGGCCGTTGCGTTCATGGCCGGGCAAACGCGGCCTTTGTGGGATTTTGAAGATATTGGTGACTGGTGGACCCGCGCCGACGCGGATGCCATCGCACCGGTTATTGCGGTGCCGACAACGGCTGGAACCGGATCCGAAGTGGGGCGCGCGAGCGTTATTACCAATGCGGAAACCCATGAAAAAAAGATTATATTCCATCCCAAAATGTTGCCTCAGATCGTGATCTGTGACCCGGAACTGACGGTTGGGATGCCTGTCGCGATCACGGCGGGGACTGGCATGGATGCTTTTGCGCATTGTCTTGAGGCGTACTGCTCGCCTCATTACCATCCGATGAGCCAAGGTATCGCGCTTGAAGGCATGCGCTTGGTCAAAAACAACTTACCGCTGGTTTTTGAGGACGGCTCCAACATTGATGCTCGGGCCGAGATGATGGCGGCGGCGGCTATGGGCGCCACAGCATTTCAAAAGGGGTTGGGGGCAATCCATGCCCTGTCGCACCCTATTGGCGCTGTGCATCATACCCATCACGGAACGACAAACGCTGTGGTTATGCCGCATGTGCTGCAATTCAATAAATCGAAGGTGCGCAGGCACCTTGCACGGGCTGCGAATTACTTGAGCATCTCGGGCGGATTTGATGGGTTTTGCGCCTATGTATCTGAGCTGAACACCCTGTTGGATATTCCAGCAAACCTAACAGACTTAGGCGTGACTGACCCCGATATTGATGCCCTTGTGGCAGCCGCGTTAAAGGACCCAAGCTGTGGCGGCAACCCGGTCAAAATGACACCAAGCAATACCACAAAGCTGCTAACTGCCTGTTTTGGCGATCATTAACTGTACCAGATCGCGCGGCGGATCAAATTCAGCCCAAGGAATAGAAACAATATCAGGATGGCGTTTCGAAACCCGTCTCCTGAGAGTTTGGAACGAAAATATTCGCCCACAGCGAACCCAATAAGCGTCGGGATCAGCATCAATGCTGAAAGCCCGGCAATTGGGGCCGGCATAAACCCAATTTGCGCATAAGCGACGACGAGCGGGATAGAGCCCACTGAAATCATAAATCCTGTCGCGCGAACGAATTCGTCTTTATCGACTTGTTTGGTTGCCAGATACATCGCCATTGGTGGGCCCCATGCGGCTGTCATGCCGCCTATGACGCCGGAGATAAGCGCAAATACGACCTGAGCCGTCTTGTCATATTTTTCCTGCAAAGGCGGGATGATTTTTCGCCAACTGGCTGCGACAAAAATTAAAACGGCAACGCCCAAAACAGCGAGCATAACGCGGTCTGATGCGGATTGTGTGCCATAGGCCGTGGCGCTGACACCGGCAAAAAGGATACCGGCAAACAGCGCATAGCGTTTTACGGTGCGGATCAAATACCCGCCGCGTACCATCTGCCATAGGTTTGATCCAAGCATGGGGAAAAGCACCAAGGCGATGGCCAAACGCGGGTCGAGAAACAGCGTCATGAAGGCGATGGCCGCAGTCGGCAGACCGATCCCGACAAGTCCCTTTATCGTGCCGCCGACCAGAAATGCAGCAGCCGCGATAGGGATCAGCGTGGCACTATCCACAACTTTTTATCCATACGTTTGCGTATATTTCGGTGCTGATTTTGTTACTGCGCCCAAGGGCCATGTTGGTCTTCGCTTTCGTCATCCATGCGTATAAATCCATGCAGACCAAAATAGTCGCGCTGGCCTTGAATCATATTTGCAGTGCCGCGGTGGGTGCGCATTGTATCAAAATACGCCAAGCCAGACCCCAGTGCTGGTGCGGCCAAGCCGTGCAAAGCGGCCTGAGCCACAAGTTTGCGCAGGCTGTCGTGCGTGCGGGTGATCTCATCGGCAAAGTAAGGTGCGAATATCAGATTGCGCGCCGCATCGTCGGTCAGTGCCTCGGCCATGTCGTTCAACATGTCTGACCTAATGATACAGCCTTCACGCCAGACCCGTGCAATTTCAGGCAGCGGAAGGGACCATTCGAAACTTTCCGAAGCTGCAGTGATCATCGCAAAGCCCTGAGCGTAGCAAAGAATTTTACCGGCAATAAGCGCGTGTTTCAGATCGTCGATCTCTAACATATTGTCCGTGAGAGGCATTGGCGCCGGCCCAAACAGTGCCTCGCCCTGTGCGCGTGCTTTTTTACGCGACGACAAGTTGCGTGCCACGACGGCAGCTTCAATCGCGGGGATAGGGGCGGCAAGGTGTTGGGCTTCGATCACTGTCCAACGGCCTGTCCCTTTCTGACCCGCCGCATCAAGTATGACGTCTAGCAATGGCCCATCTGATGCTTCATCATGCGCCTGTGCTACGATACCGGAGATCTCAATCAGGTAGGACCGCAGTTTGCCTTCGTTCCACCGCTCAAAAACCTCTCCGATTTGCGCGGCCTGCATCCCCATCCCATCGCGCATAATGCCATAGACTTCGGCAATCATTTGCATGTCAGCGTATTCAATGCCGTTGTGCACTGCTTTGACGAAATGGCCTGCGCCTTCTTCGCCCAACCATTTTGCGCAGGGAGTATCTTGGTATTTGGCTGAGATGCTTTCGAGTATGGGGGCAACACGGTCCCAATGTTCCGGGTCACCGCCTCCCATGATTGAAGGACCATGTCGCGCACCGTCTTCGCCGCCCGAGACACCGATCCCGATGAACGGTCCGCTGCCTTCGCGCACCCGTCTGTTCGTATCGTGAAAATTCGCATTACCGGCATCAATGATCAGATCGTCCGGGCCCAAAAGAGGCCGCAGTGCCTTGATCTGCTCGTCCACCGGTTGCCCTGCAGGGACCATCAAAATGATCGCGCGTGGTGTCGCCAAAGCATCAACGAAGTCTCGCAAGTTTTCTGTTGGCGTGATGCGGTCGGCCAGGTGACCCGCTTCGCTATGAAAACGCTTGGTAACTTTGGTCGTGCGGTTCCAGACGGCAATGCTATGGCCCTTGTCTGCGATATTCATCGCAAGGGCTGCGCCCATTGTGCCAAGGCCGATTAGTCCGATGTCACTGGGCATTTATAAACTCCTGTCGTGTTTGCGTATTCAAGCGAATGAGATTTGTGCCTTCATGGCTTGGCTACGGTCACTGGCCATTTCAAACGCAGCGACCGCGTCTTGAATAGAATAGGTCTGCGTGATCAAAGGCTTTACGTCGAGCAAGCCCTTGCGCATTAATTCGACCCCGGTAAAGAATTCTTCGTGGAATCGAAAAGAGCCACGCAGCTGTAGTTCCTTAGCGGTGATCGCCTGCACGGGTAGGGTCATATCACCGCCCAGGCCCAATTGTACGATCGTACCTCCTGGGCGCAGGGTAGTGATGCCTGCGGAAAGTGCGGCCGCCACACCTGTGCATTCAAACAGAACGTCAAAGGTTCCCTTGCCCTGCTGGTAACTCGCCAATCCTTGGGGGGATGTACCGGTGTTGATGGTAACATCTGCACCGTTAGCTGCGGCCATCTGAAGCGTAAAATCCGCTAGATCGGTTGCGACAATCTCGGCGGCGCCAGCGCGTCGGGCGACAAGGATACAAAGCAAACCAATCGGGCCGCAGCCCGTCACCAAAACCCGTTTGCCAAGTAGATCACCTGCTTGTTTTGCCGCGTGTAGGCAAACAGCCAAAGGTTCGGCCATGGCAGCTTCACCCGCAGCTAAACCATCTGCCGGGGCGCATTGCGCCGCATCTGCCACCAATACTTGTCGAAACGCACCCTGAATATGTGGGAATGGCATCGCGGAGCCATAAAACCGCATGTTCTCACAGTGGTTTAGATTGCCTTCCTGACAATACGTACACCTATGGCAGGGGCGTGACGGTGAAACCGCCACCAGTTGCCCGACGTTTAAACCTGTCACGCCTTCGCCAATTGCTGTGATGTGACCGGATACTTCGTGGCCAAGAACCATCGGTTCTTTCAGGCGCACGGTGCCAAAGCCGCCGTGGTTATAATAGTGTAAATCAGATCCACAGATGCCACCTGCGGCTAAGGCAAGTTGGACCTGCCCCGCGCCCGGTTCTTCTGATGCATGATCTTCGATACGCAAATCTCGTGCTGCGTGAATAACAAGCGATTTCATAGGGTTTCCTTTTTGGCCACTCAACAGTCCAAGGCTGGTTTCCTTGACTTTGAGCTACAACAATAAAATAAGCGTGGGACGCCCAGATTGTCGAGCACAAAGAGGAAACCCATGAGCCTACAGTTATTTGACCTTACAGGTCGTCGCGCGTTGATCACGGGGTCTTCGCAGGGCATCGGTTTTGCGCTGGCCAAAGGCTTGCAAGCTGCTGGGGCCGAGATTGTTTTGAACGGGCGAGATACCGATAAACTGGCCAAAGCAGCAGAGTCTTTGGGTGGTGCTGTGCGCCAACTGGGCTTTGATGCGACGGATCACGACGCGGTGCGTATCGCGGTAGACGGGTTTGAGGCGGACGTAGGCCCAATTGATATTCTGGTCAACAATGCGGGTATGCAGCACCGCACGCCACTCGAAGACTTTCCCGCCGATGCGTTTGAGCGTTTGATGCAGACCAATATCGCAAGCGTGTTTCATGTAGGCCAAGCGTGCGCGCGGCACATGATTTCTCGCAAACGGGGCAAGATTGTAAATATCGCTTCAGTTCAGACAGCGTTGGCACGGCCGGGCATTGCACCTTACACGATGACAAAAGGGGCGGTGGCGAATTTAACCAAAGGCATGGCGACGGACTGGGCGAAATATGGGTTGCAATGTAACGGATTGGCGCCGGGGTATTTTGATACGCCCCTGAATGCAGCATTAGTCGCTGACCCTGAATTTTCCGCTTGGCTGGAAAAACGCACGCCTGCGGGGCGCTGGGGCAATGTGGACGAGTTGGTCGGTACGTGTATCTTCCTTGCGTCTGATGCGTCTTCTTTTGTGAATGGCACGACTGTGTTTGTGGACGGTGGCATCACGGCTTCACTGTGACGGGTAGGGACGCGCTATGTTTCGACCTTTAGTATACGGCGATGTTTTTGCACTTCGGCGCGCACTTCGGCAAAGGTCGTAAGCCCCCGCGCCTCTAGGATCGGGAGCATTGCGACGAAAGCTTTGGCCGTAGCGAGGGCATCGCCTAGCGCTGTGTGCCGGACCTCTTCTGGGATATGAACATCCAGCCTTTCACAAAGTGCATCCAGCGTATGCTCAGCCGATCCGCCAAACACGACTGCGGATAAATGCACCGTATCAAGGATCGGATTTTCGAAATTATAGTCAGCAGTTTCGCTTTGTCGGCGTAGGAAAGCCATGTCAAAAGGTGCGTTATGCGCAATGAGTACGGCATCTTCTGAAAACTGATGAAAAGCCTGACAGACCGTGTCAAACGCAGGCGCGTCTGCAACCATATCGTCGCTGACGTGATGCACAGCCGTGGATCCGGGCGGGATGGGGCGATTTGGGTTCACAAAGGTATCGAACTCTTCGCCGGGAATGATTTTGCCGTTTACAACCCGCACGGCCCCCAGTTGCACCACATCATCCGCAACGGGATCAAGCCCTGTCGTTTCGCTATCAAACACAACAAAGGTTAGATCACGCAAGGCCGCGGCATCCAGTTTGCTAGGATGTTGTTTGTCAAGCAGATCAAAGTCGTAAACCAAGGGGCGGGCCGCATCCGCGTCAAGCGGTTCCAACATCAACGTATAGCCGACATTGGCGCCAAAGCGCCGCATGTGACCTTTGTAGATGGCACCGGATCTGCCGCTGATGGCGATTTCTATGCGCATGGCATTTTGCTGGCTCAGGCTGTCCAACGCGCGCTTGATCGAGGGTTCATCCAAGTAGTCAAAGACGGACCCATTCAGCCGGGCGGGGCATTCGCGTTCCATCAACTCTGCAGCTTGGCCATCATACAAGATAATTTGGTGGTCTTGACGGGCGACGATCACGGCAATTGGAATATCAGATAAAATCTGCAGCAATTGCGATCGTTGTGCCTCTAGGCGGGCGGTGCGTTGTTCCACCGCTTCTTGTGCTGCACGCGTTCCCGCCGCCAGCTTTTTGTGGATTTCCGTTACGGCTGGTGCAAGATCACCAAGGTATTTAGCGGTATCCGCCTCAATTTGTTTTTCTGAAGTACCGTGCGTGCTGACGCGCAAACCGGATGCGA
This sequence comes from Roseobacter sp., assembly GCA_045104955.1. GTDB lineage: Bacteria > Pseudomonadota > Alphaproteobacteria > Rhodobacterales > Rhodobacteraceae > Roseobacter. The sequence goes on along the minus strand of JBGCDB010000027.1, from coordinate 27,113 downwards.
TTTTCTCGATGGGTTTGCTGACGTTTTCGTCAAACAAGAGCCAAATCAAAACGACAAGGCCGCTGATGCCAAAACCTGTGACGATGGCTGCGTTTACGAAAGCTGAGGTGGCTTGGGGGTTGCCCAATTGGCGATAGCCCAGAAACAGACCTGCAAAACTGATGGCAATACCGCCGCCTGCGAGCAAACAGAAAAACAAAAACATCCGAAGGCGGAGGCTGAGGCGCTGCATGTCAGACTGCCTCGCAGGCGACCCTAAGTACCGGGTCTTCTGAGACGACGTTAATCCAGGTGACGCCAACGACCTCGCCGTTTTCGCCAAATTCGATACCGTCGACAATGTCGGCGCGTTTGTTTTCGGCGCAGTCAAACAGCATCGGCACTTTGGCTGTGCGGGTCCACCGGCCGTAGAATACCAGATCGACGATGCGTTGATTGGGTTGTTCGGGGTGCGTGCGCATGGTGGCCAGATCGACGGCGACAAAGCGACTGATGAAGGGTTTGGCGTAGGTCCATGGGCGGTAGAAGGCTGTTTCCTCAACAGTTTGTGCGACGGCAAACCCTTGGGGCATCGTGGCTTGCGTCCGTGAAAACCAACCGTATTCGCTGGAAATCGTGGCGATTAGCATGGCAAGCCCTGCCGATACCGGGATCAGCCAAGATGGCAGCCGCCCCTTTAGTGTACGGTTGACCGCCCAAACGATAAGCGCCATCGCAACACCGGCCACAATGGTGCCAATCAATTCAAAAAACATAGCGCGTCCTCCCTTTATTGGCTGTGTCTCAGCCCAGCAGCCCCCGGCCTTGCATCAAAGCAGACTGCATTGTTTTGATCACCACAAACGCATCGCGTAAGTGGCTTCTTTCGAAGTCAGACAGTGTGTCCGGTGGTAGATAGTTGTCCGGTGCTTTGCCCATTTTAATCAGTCGCGCTTGATGCTCTAGCCGGGTTTCAGCAACCAGATCGTAAGCCTCTAGCAGATCCCGCCCGCCCTTAGAACTGATCGTTTTGTTATGCAGGGCCGCCAACAAACGCGCGCGGGTGTTGGCTTCGGTTAACTGCCCTTGCAGGGCATACATCCGGCCAAGGTCTACAACGGGTACGACACCATTCAACTTGGTATCAATTGTCTTGCGGTGATCCCCCGAAGAGATTGTGGCAATCCCGCGCAACAACCCTAACGGGGTTTGATGCGTCAGTGAATTGCTGGCCATATGCGCGGTAAAAATCGAATTGCCCGCGGCTTTTTTCAACGTCTCTTTTTGCAAACCCTCAAACAGGGTTTCGTCGCCACCGATGGGGCGCAGGTCAAACATGACCGAGGCCAGCATTTGCGCCTCTTTGCTGGGCGTTTTAATCCAACCTTCAAAGTAGCTGCGCCAGACAGAGATTGGCTGGCACCAACGTGGATTTGTGGCCATCATATCACCGGGGCAATAGATATAGCCGCAGGTGTTCAGGCCATCGCTGACAAATTGCGCGAATGTGGTGAAATAGCTAAGTGCATTTTCGTCCAAGCCGTCTTCCAAGATCAAACAGTTATCTTGATCAGACACGCCGGTTTGTTCCTGCCGCCCTTGCGACCCGCAAGCCAGCCAAAGATAGCGCGCAGGAGGGGGGCCAAATTTTTCTTCGGCCAGCGTCAAAAGCCGTCTGGTAACCACATCGGCCACGTCTGTGATCATACGCGTGACCACGTCATGCCGGTTGCCTGAGGCCACAAGTTGCACCAGCAATTCGGGAATGCGCGCTGTGACTTTGGCCAAGCCATCAGCATCACCCGCGCGCGCAGCATCTGCGACAAGCCCAGCCGCAGTGGTCGCCTGAAACCGGGTCAGGTCGGTTTGTGTAACGATGCCCACCAATTGGCCCGCCTCGACAATGGGAAGGTGACCAAGGCGATACTCCATCATCATATGCAACACGTCTGACCCGATCGCACTGGGTGGCAACGACCGTGGGTTCGGCGTCATGATCTGCGAAATAGCCGTTGTATTGTCCAATGCTTTGGCCATTACTTTGCCCACAAGGTCGCGCAAGGTAACGATACCCGTCAGGGCGGAATCTTCGATCACGCACAGGCAGGATATCCGTTTGTCCGACATCAGCCTTGCTGCGTCCGCGACAGTTGTGTTGGGGCCAGATATTACCGGATGGCGCACCATCAGTGCATCAACGGTGACCTGCGCAAGGGTGGTTTGTTGAGGGGTGATTTTATCGTCGTCTCGCCGCGAACGGGCAAAGAACCGTTGAAAGGGCGATTGCTCTTCGCGCAGGCTTGTAAACAGATCGGCGGGTAGGCGTATCAGCAAACTGTCTTGTACCGCACTGGCAGATGTGACGGCGACACCGTCCGCAAGCAACCCGCGTTCGCCAAAAGAATTGCCGCGTTCCAGCAAAGAGACTTGGGTATCTGTGGCATCGCGAATATCAACCAGACCACTTTGCACGATGTACAGGCCGGCCAGCGCTTCGCCGCGCCGGTAAATTTGTTCGCCCTCGGTGACGCTCAGTTTCTCGACCTTTTCGGCGATGTCCTGCAGCACAGCAAAAGGCAATTCGTCGTAGGGGTGCTGTTGGGACAGAAATGTCAACGCGTCTTCGTTCATGCCAGCATCCTTGATAGAAAGAGCCTGCCCCAAGTCTTGCGGGGCAGGCTTTGATAATAGCATGGCGGGCGCCTCCATGGGTACGCCCGCCATCGTCTTTTAGTGATCAACCGCCGAACCGGCACCCTTCGGGGTACGGACGCTTTCGACTAGATCTTTGATCTCTTGCGGTGTTTCCTTGGTCATTGAAGACACAGTGAACGCGACCGCAAAGTTGATCAGAGCACCGACCGCACCGATCGCAGTGGACTGGATGCCAAAGAGGCTGCCGTCAACTGTATCCGGGAAAGAGTTGGTGCCCGCGATGAACAACCAGCCTTTGTGCAGGAAGATGTAGACCAGTGTGAAGATCAGACCGGACAACATGCCCGATACCGCACCGACATTGTTAATCTTCTTAGAAAAGATGCCCATCATCAGAGCAGGGAAGATCGACGCCGCCGCCAGACCAAAGGCCAGTGCCACCGTTTGCGCCGCGAACCCGGGAGGGTTCAGACCAAGGATCGTGGCGACACCAATGGCAACGGCCATGGCAATCCGTGCGCTCATCAGTTCAGCTTTTTCTGACATGTTCGGTGTCAGCTGACCTTTAAGCAAATCGTGGCTTACCGCTGACGAGATCGCCAACAGCAGACCCGCCGCCGTGGACAGAGCCGCCGCAAGACCACCTGCTGCCACAAGACCGATCACCCAGCCAGGCAGGTTCGCAATTTCAGGGTTGGCCAGCACAAGGATGTCACGGTTGAACTTGGTCAGCTCGTTGCCTTCCCAGCCGTTTGCAGCAGCTTTGTCAGCCATCGCGTCGGACTTGTCGTTGTAGTATTGGATTTTGCCGTCGCCGTTCTTGTCTTCCCAATCGAGAAGGCCGGTTTTCTGCCACGTCAGCATCCAGTTGTATTTCTCATCCGACTGAATTTGCTCAACTGATACTGCTTCTCCGTTTACGCCGTTTGGCCACATCATTTCAGAGATGTTGAGGCGCGCCATCGCACCAACCGCAGGTGCGGTGAGATAAAGCAGAGCGATAAACACCAGCGTCCAACCTGCGGACCAACGTGCGTCAGATACTTTGGGCACGGTGAAAAAGCGCATGATGACGTGAGGCAGACCCGCTGTACCGATCATCAGCGACAGCGTGAACAGCACCATGTTCAGGCTGTCTTTGTGCGCTTCGGTGTAGCTGGCAAACCCAAGGTCGGTCACGATCTGGTCAAGCTTGGTCAGCAGGTAAACACCGCTGCTGGCACCGTCAGAGTTCACTGTCTCTGAGAAAAGACCCAACGCCGGGATTGGTGTGCCTGTCAGTTGCAGTGAGATGAAAACAGCCGGGATCGTGTAGGCCAAGATCAACACGCAGTACTGTGCCACCTGTGTATACGTCACACCCTTCATGCCACCGAAAACAGCATAGGCAAAAACCACACAGGCACCGATGAGCAGACCAGATGTGTTGGAGATTTCAAGGAACCGGCCAAAAGCCACGCCAACGCCCGTCATTTGACCAATCACATACGTCGTGGACGCAACGATAAGACAAATGACTGCGACGAGGCGTGCAGTTGGGGAGTAGAAACGATCACCGATGAATTCGGACACGGTGAATTTGCCGAACTTACGCAGGTAAGGGGCCAAAAGCAGTGCGAGCAACACATAGCCGCCTGTCCAACCCATCAGGAACGAAGAGTTGTCGTATCCCGTGAACGCGATCAGACCCGCCATCGAGATGAAAGAAGCCGCAGACATCCAATCCGCCGCGGTGGCCATGCCGTTGGTGACAGGGTGAACACCCCGGCCAGCTGCATAGAATTCAGATGTGGAACCCGCGCGGGCCCAAATCGCGATGCCGATGTAGAGCGCAAAGGATGCGCCAACAAACAGCAGGTTTACTGTAAACTGGTCCATGGATTATTCCTCTACACCGTATTCTTTGTCGAGTTTGTTCATCCGCCAGGCGTAGAAAAAGATCAGGCCAAGAAAGACGAGTATTGAACCTTGCTGGGCAAACCAGAAACCAAGGTCTGTGCCGCCGACTGCGATGCCGGAAAGCAAGGGGCGTAACAAAATACCAAAGCCAAAGGACACCACGGCCCAAATAACCAGACTGATCAAGATCATTCGGATATTTGCAGCCCAGTAGCCCCCGGCATCTTGCGCCACTTCTGAGTTTGTTGATTGTTCTGCCATGTTGGCGTTCCTCCTTTTTTGGGTTGTAACGCGGGCCGCGCGTGGCCCGCAGGGTTGTCTTAAGCTGTTACTTTGGAAACAATTTGTGCGATTCCTCGGGCGATATCGTCGATGTCGCCCATAGCATCCACGCGTTCGAGCGCCCCCTCCGCCTCGTAATATGCGACCAGGGGTTCGGTCTGTTTTTGATACGCATCAAGTCTTTGCATTACGGTCGCGGCGTTATCATCGGCGCGTCTTGTCATTTCAGTGCTGCCGCAATTGTCGCAAACGCCTGTCGCCTGCGTTGGCTTGAAAGTGTCATGATACCCTTCACCGCAGCCGCCGCAGGTAAAGCGGCCTGCGATGCGGAGCACCATCTTTACACTGTCAACGTCAAGCGAGATTGCTGCGTTAATGTGCTGCCCGGATTGCGCCAGAATAGCATCAAGTGCTTTGGCTTGGCCCGTTGTGCGTGGGAATCCGTCAAGCACGACCCCACTTGCACAATCAGGCTCTGCTAAACGGTCAGATAGGACTTCGAGCACGATCTCGTCACTGACGAGACCGCCAGCTTCCATAACTGATTTTGCTTCAAGCCCAGCCTTGGTGCCCGCTGCGACCGCACCGCGGAGCAAATCGCCAGTTGATAATTGCACAAGACCAAATTTGTCTTGCAGTATCCGTGCTTGCGTTCCCTTGCCAGCGCCGGGAGGCCCCAGCAAGATCAAGACGGGGGAGGAAGATGGGTGTGTTGAGCCGTCCATTTTATGCGTCCTCTTTGTTCATGCGGTTTTCGATCAGATCATCCACAACCGATGGATCGGCCAAGGTGGACGTGTCGCCCAGTGCTGCAAAGTCGTCCTCTGCGATCTTGCGCAGGATGCGGCGCATGATTTTCCCGGAACGGGTTTTTGGCAGACCGGGCGCCCATTGAATCAGATCGGGTGAAGCAATGGGGCCGATTTCAGTGCGGACCCACTTACGCAGCTCTTGGTACAGCTCATCGGAGGGTTCTTGCCCGTTCATCAAAGTGACGTAGCAATAGATGCCTTGGCCTTTGATGTCGTGCGGGTAGCCAACAACCGCGGCTTCGGCGACTTTGGGGTGCGCGACCAATGCGCTTTCGACCTCGGCTGTGCCCATACGGTGCCCGGAAACGTTGATCACGTCGTCGACGCGCCCGGTGATCCAATAATCGCCATCTGCGTCGCGTTTGCAGCCATCGCCCGTGAAATAGTACCCTTCGTAGTCGCTGAAATACGTTTTTTGAAACCGATCATGATCGCCCCAGATTGTGCGCATCTGACCGGGCCAACTATCTGCAATGACCAAGACGCCTTCGACATCGTTGCCTTCGACCACTTCGCCAGTTGCAGGCTCAAGAACGACAGGCTTAATGCCAAAGAAAGGCTGCTGTGCAGACCCGGGTTTCAGGTCGGTCGCGCCTGGCAGTGGCGTCATCAAGTGACCGCCAGTTTCAGTTTGCCACCACGTGTCAACGATGGGGCAACGCCCACCACCAACCACATCGTTGTACCAGTTCCATGCTTCGGGATTGATTGGTTCGCCCACGGTGCCCAATACGCGCAAAGAGGTCAGATCATAGGCTTTTACAGGTTCATCACCCGCAGCCATCAAGGCGCGAATGGCCGTGGGGGCCGGGTAGAATTGATTGACGCTATACTTTTCGCACACGTCCCAGAACCGGCCTGCATCGGGGTACGTTGGCACGCCCTCGAACATGATTGTTGTCGCACCATTGGCTAGCGGGCCATAGACGATATAGCTGTGGCCGGTGACCCAGCCGACATCAGCCGTGCACCAGAAAACATCGCCATCGTGATAGTCAAAAACCATCTCATGCGTCATAGCTGCGTAGGCAAGGTATCCGCCTGATGTATGCACAACACCTTTGGGTTGTCCGGTAGAGCCTGAGGTGTAGAGGATGAAAAGCGGGTCTTCGGCGCTCATCTCTGCGGGTGTGCAGACGTCAGATGCCTCAAGCGCCATTTCGTTATAGTCATAGTCGCGCGCGGTCCATGTTGTCTGGCCGCCTGTGCGTTTCACCACCAGGCATTTCACGTCGTCTTTGCAGTGTAGCAAAGCCGCGTCGGTGTTGGATTTCAACGCCGTGATCCGCCCGCCGCGCGGGGCTTCATCAGCTGTGATGACCACTTTGGCCTCAGAACCATTGACCCGCGCAGCGAGCGCATCGGGGGAGAACCCGGCGAAAACGATAGAATGGATGGCGCCAATACGTGCGCAGGCCAGCATGGCATAGGCGGCTTCGGGGATCATCGGCAGATAGATCACGACCCGGTCACCTTTTGCGACGCCAAGCTCTTTCAGAATGTTGGCCATCTTGGACACGCTGGTGTGCAATTGTTTGTAGGTGATATGCAGCGCGTCATCTTGTGGGTCATCTGGTTCCCAAATGATGGCTGTTTGATCTGCGCGCGTGTCGAGGTGACGATCAATGCAGTTGGCCGATACGTTCAGAACGCCGTCTTCGAACCACTTGATAGAGACCTGACCCAACGTAAAATCAACGTCTTTGACTTTGGTGAATGGCTTGATCCAATCCAGTCGCTGGCCTTGTTCGGCCCAGAACGTATCGGGGTCTGCAAGCGATGCCGCATACATCTCTTTATATTGCTCGGCATTTACGTGTGGGGTGATGGCCATTTTAGTCTCCTCAAACCGAAGTTGGTGAATGAGACAACCAGAGCGCATCTTTATTGCCCTAGTATCTCGTTGAGGAATAATTATCTGATAATTGAAAATTAATAACTATATTACTGAAATTGAATAGATAATTTGTAAATTACTTTTTCGAAGTATCTGTGAATTGTAAATTTCAACTGCGACAATTTGCCAAAAACCATTAACTACAAGGTACTGTTAGTTAAGGGGCGAAATATAGTTGCGCGACCAATTGGCGCAGTATTTGATGAGCATCGGAAGCTAATAATTCTCTTTATGGTGGAATTTTGGTGATCTAGTCATCTTCACCTGGGCGCTGATTATCTGTCAGAGAATCGCGGCTTACAAAAAATCATGCTGGGCTTATCTGATTTCAGCGCATCAAAAAGAGGCTGGACAGACAAAACTATCAAATGTGCCGTCCAAAAGCGGATTGACCGGCGCGGACGTCGCAATGGAGTATTCGACCTCTTCGTTATTGATCGTGAAGCTCAAAACAAAATGCTCCGCTCTGTTCTCTAAGGGCTGGATTTGTGCCGACCGCAGCAGGCGCAGGCTGGCCCAGGGGCCGCTTTCCTGTCGATCACCTATGACATTGTTGTTTGCATCAAAGAGCTGCAGCCGAGCGGTATTCAGGTCATCAGGCCAGTCTACGCGTTCTCCGGATGGCAGCGATGGATTATCTGCTGAAAACTCCAAGGTCGTGGCCCCAAGCTTCAAGACTGCGCGTGCGACGTTGTCGCTCGTAGGACGCTGGGTCACAAAATACGTCACAAATGGCATATTCGTCGGACGGCCAAACAAACCACTCTGGATTTGCGCCGCTCTTTGAAGCTGGAGCAGAGTTTCTTTGGATAATCCGGCCTCTTTTGCCACGCCACGCCACGCCCATGGTGATTGGCCGTAATCAATGTACTGGGTCAGATGCCTGAGCACAAATTCGTCGATGGCCCCTCCGCGCGAAAACACTGATGCGAATTCAAGAATACTTGGCGCGCGCGGGCTGGTTGGTGTGAAAGGAAAGTTCCCAGCACTTACGTTGATACAGGCTTGCAACACGTCTGTGGTCCAAATCATGTTGAGTTGATCGCGCAGGGGAACAAGCGTCGTGTTCATGGTGCCTTGTTTTATCTGTTGGGCCCAATCGGCGACGTAAAGAGGCAAAGTATACTCTGAAACGTCCGGGTTGAACGCGTCGAAAACCTTGGCAAGGCTTGTTTGGTCGTCTTCTTCACCAAGCAGCAGACTGTTTGCTTCTTTTTGTACACGGCCCAAGGTCCCGACAAATTGTTGGAGCCCTGTTTCGGGCCCTTCTTCAGGTGATTCAACAAAACGATGTAACGGGGCAAAGTGTGCTGTCACGTGACCTCCGGGGGACATCGTGCGGTCGTCCTCGTTGGTGGCCTCCCCTTCGTTCACGATATCCAGGGCAGGGCCAAAAATGCCGGCGACGATCTGGCCGATGACCTCAGTCTCTCGCGAGATGGAAGCGACCTCATAGAATTCGTCCCAAGCGTCGGTCAGTTGGGTTTCGCGTGAAACGCTTGTTAATAGCTTTTCGATGGGCGATGTTGGACCGGATGCAATGCCGGTGATTTCGGCAGCTTGCGTTAAGGATGTGATCGAAACGGTTTGTAGATCCGATAAAACAACGTTCCATGTTGCGACATAATCCGCCTCATAGCGGGCTATGACTTCCAACATCAAACTGGCCAGCTGTGTTTCGTCGTTTGCATTGATGTCGCCGATGCCCAAGATACCGTCTTGTTCACGCAAAAAGACAGAAATGCTAAACACGCTAGGCAAAAAGTAATCAATAAATGCGTCACGGGTAAAGATGCCTTCGCTGCCAGAAGACAGAGGTGCGCCGCTTTGCCGAACAAAGACTTGGCCTGCGTCGGGGCCTGCGGCACTGCCAACCCGCCAAGGCGACAAAGAGAGCGCTTTGCTGTCATTGATAATCGCCTCGTAGATGCGATCGCTTGTCGGTTGGCGCAACAGCGTCTGGCGCACCTCTGAGACAAGTGCGCCATTGAGTGTGAAATCACTGAGTGTTGCGTTTTCCAGCACCACATCAAAATGCGTGCCAAGATTGCTTCGCAGTCTGCGCAAGGCTTGACCGGGATAAGTCTGTTCCCAGTCCAGCTGAACCCATGTTCGCACCAAATCAGTGTCCATCGGCAGAGCCTGTCCAACCATCAAATACACCTGCAGTGCTTGATACAGATAACTGGGGTTGTTGATGTTTTCGCGCATTTGATCTTCGAGGCGCAGCAAGACTTTGGGGCGTAGCAATTTGACGGCCAATTGACGGTAGTTGTCATCCAGGACGTCCTGTTCCACGGCGATATCAAGCAATGGGACCGCCCATGTACTTTGCTGCTGACCCTCTACGCTGCTGGCTGTGTCCAGCATTTCCACGATGACGGCGAGATCGTTGTCAGACGACAGTTGCTCGGCCATTGTGTTCAGATCACGGATTATTCCTTGAATATCATCGTTCAACACAATGCTGTTTTTATAGGTCTCGTTGATCATGTATCCGGCAAGCAGAATGGCCAAAATGCCGGGGACCGATTGCCAGCCGACCACTTTGCGTGTGCGGCTAAAACCAGAGCTGATATCGTCAGGCTCCTGTGGCGTGTGCCTGTGCGATGTCATCTTTTTGAACGCTGAAAAGACCATTAATACACCCCCTGCAACGTGATCTCTATTCGGCGGTTTATTGAACGACCTTCGGTTGTCGTATTGTCTGCAATTGGCTCGCTTGCGCCGCGTCCTTCCGCAAAGACGCGGCCTGCTTCGGTTAAATTTGCAGAAATTATAGCAGCCACCGCTTGCGCACGTGCAAGTGATAATTCGGCGTTCGTTTTATAGTCCCCTCTGGCGCTGAGAGGGACGCTGTCGGTGTGACCCGCGATTAAAATGCGCCCATCAGTATTTTCCAAAGCGGTCGCTATCTTCTGGATAGAGACGAGACCCTCCGCGCTGATGTCAGCTTCTCCTGAGGCAAAAAGATTTGTCGTCGAAAGAGTGATCCCCGTACCACTTGCCGTTGTGAGAAGGGTAAGGCGCCCCGTTTCGATGTCGTCGGAGATTGCGTTTTCAAGCTCCCATATGATGTTGCGATTTGCGACCGACGGGGGCGGAGGGGGCGGTTTTGTGGTTCCTGAACCTTTGGCTGCTGCCAAATAGATTTTCTGGGACTGCGAAACCGTGCCTTGAAGTGCTTCGAACATCAGTTGGGTTTCTTGGCGGGCGGTATCCATCTGGGCATTTCGCAAAGTGTAAAACCCGACAAGCAAAGCGGTACCCAGAATGACGACTGCAATGTTGAGCCGGGCTGTTTTGCGGATCAGGTTTTGTCGTTGTGCACTGGCGTTGGCTTGTTCTTGCAAAAGTTGGTTTGTCTGTTCTGCGATTTTACTGTCGCGTTGCCATTCCAAGATCGCATTGCCCAAAACGTCATGATAAATCTCGTATCTGTTGCCCGCTGTTTCGTCAGATGCAGCAACCACACGTAAGATACGCGACTGCCTTTCACACAACCGTTTCAATACTTTTTCGATTAGATCCGCATCATTGTCGGAATAGCTTGCAAGGTCTTCGGCCGAATGCGCAATTTTAGCGCCTGACGGCGTCACCAGATAGTAAAATACGCTTTGGGCGATTTTGCGTTCATCCTCGGGCAGAGTATCCAGCACGCGGCCAAGGTGGGTGCGCAAGATTTCTCCTGCGCCGCCCAGGCGGTCGAGTGTCTCATAACGTAAACGGTTTGAGTTCTCTTGCCGTTCCTCGCTCCAAATGCGCTGCATCACCAGCTGTAAAAAAGGCGTCTCGATCTCTTCGTTAGCTGTGGTGGCCTCGTCCGCGCGGCCGCGTCCTCTCTCGCCAAACCCTTGCCGCCCTGTGCGAACTTCATCCAAAACACGTGTAACCAGTTCTGGGTCTACCGTGATTTCTGGATCCGTTTCGCTGCGTTGCTGATTCCAACGCAAAACGGGCTGTTCTATCGCCAGCTGACCGGCGGCCCGATTCAGGCGGTCAATGCGCAAATAGTTTGCAAAAAGGTCTGGAATACGCCCTTTGAATCGGTCCAACCCCGACAGGGCATCGTCCCGCAAAGACAGCAAGACGTTGACCTGCAAGTTTTGGTTCGTGACAATTTGCGGCAGAAGCGCGCCAAAGCTGTTGGGCCCGTCATTCGGGTGATACAGAAAGTACTCTTCAAACTGATCGAGGATCAGGAAAATCTCACCGTTGAGGCGTTCATTCCAGGCAGCCAATCGGTCAATCGGCGTATCCCCTTCGACCGGACCTCCATCACCACCCATTGCGATGCCGACACCTTCGCGCACTGCGGCGTCCAAAGTTGCCACCGGATCGCCCCGCCATTCGCTTAGCCAAACGACGGCAAATTCCGGCAGGCCCAATTCGTCTAGGTTGCGCTGTGCCTCTAGCCGCAAATCGCGCATGACGCCCGCGCGCAATGCGGACGTTTTACCGACACCCGAAGGGCCATACAGTAAGGTAAAGCGTGCTGCTGACAGGTTTGAAGCGATGACCGTTCGTTCCGTGTCACGGCCAAAAAAGTAATCTGCGTCGCCTTCCTGATACGGCATTAAGCCGCGATACGGGTCTTCCATCATGGCGTGCCTGCGGTGTCTTTTCCGCTGACCTGATCCAGCAGCGAACTGGTGAATTGGCTCAAAGGCATTTCAATAGATTCCGCGTTTCGAAACGTCCAAAAATCCTTTTCTGTAGCATCCACTGTATCGCCTACCACCCAGCTGCGCGCCGGCAGCCTGCCCCGGCCAAAGACACGGCTGATGATCGACCGAAGCGTCCAGTGTGATAACGAATGGCCCAAAAATAGATAGTGACACCGCAAAAGGCGGGTCATCAGTGTGGGCGGTAAAAGCTGACGGATGTCCCGGTCCACCACATAAGAAAAATGGTCATCTTCGGTCACCACAAAATGCTCTGATCCATTTGCAGTGCGGTCCACAGTCCCGGCCAGTTTGACAAGGAGCGGGCGCGCGCCGGGCACCAGCCCTACGTATTCGTTGGGCCTGTCCAATTGATGCAGTGCGCCGTCATGCGTTACATGTTTGAACACGCCGCGATTGTTCTGATCCACGGAATAGGCCAGTACATCTAGGGGTTCGCCCTCTTCGGCAAAGGCGCGTTCGACAAGATCATCATAGTTCACTGTGATGATGATGGGATTGTGATCCTTGCGGCCTGTAGCGCGCAGGGTTTGGGGCAGGCGGGCCAATGCGCGATGTACGTCTGTTATGGCGTAATCTATGTTCAGCATTTGGTGCAGATCAGCATAGATGGGCGCGATGCCCTCGCGGACTGCGACGCGTTGTGCCACTTCGGCCAGCCCCAAGTCCTCTGGCAGCGCCATTGCGTTTGAGTCCGCAATAAACTGCGCGATATCGGATCCAAGCGGGGGCACCGCCGGGTTGCCCGGTTCCCAGGGTGTCGTGGCGTTGGGATCAGGCCTGTTCACGCGTTCGCCCAAGAAAAACGCCACCCGACCCATATCCATCGCGCGCAAAATAGCGGCGAATTGTTCGGCATAGGGCGACGGTTTGGGTTTTAGTGGCGCAGGGGCGGGTTCGGGTGCTGCGGTGGGTTCTGGTTCGGCCGGGCTGGTTTGAGCATTACGCAGGCCGCTGATCACAGCGGCAAAGGCATCGCCCACATCGGCCCATGTTTGTTCCCGTTCGCCATTCTCTGCTGAAAAAGAAACCACGGGTTTGCCGTCTTTTGGCAAGACCTGAAGGCTTGAGACGACGCTTGCTTTCCACCGGCAAGGGCGCAGGATGATCGGGAAAATACGCACGCTGCCTTCGGTGTGGCGCGCCATCAGTCGGCCGCATTCCTCTGAGTAGATAAACTCTGATTCCAGAAAATGGGACGACACTAACAACACTGCCACATCGCATGTTTCAACGCGTTCGCGGATTTCAGGCAGCCAGTCGTCGCCTGCGACTAATTCGCGGTCATCCCACAGATCGATTTCCTGTTTGCGCACCAGATCAACAAGCTGCGCGCGGAACGTAGCTTTGTGCTCTTCATCGCGATGTGCATAGCTCAGAAATACTTTGATGGCGGTGTTTGGCTGGTTCAATTCAGGTCCCGTTACGACTAAGTGCAACTCTTCGCGTACCATAGGACAGCTTGCAGAAAAAAAACAACTTTTTGGCGTGCGGGCGTATTAAGCTACGCGTTATGCGTCATTTCGCACCCGCGAAAAGCTTTACGCTGGCATAAACATGTCTTTGTACTGGGTGCGCAGTTCCTTTTTTTGGACTTTGCCCATGGTGTTGCGGGGCAATTCCGGCAGGATAATCAAGCGCTGTGGTTGCTTAAATCGAGCAAGAGAAGTGGCTATTTTTTGCTTGATTGCATCGGCGTCCAGGTTTTGTGTGTCATCGGGCACCAAAATACCGACAACCGTTTCGCCAAAGTCTGGGTGCGGGACGCCGATTACAGCGCTTTCCAGAACACCGGGGGCGTCATCCAGCAAAAGCTCGATCTCTTTTGGGTAAATATTATACCCCCCCGAGATGATCAGATCTTTGTTGCGACCCACAATGTGCACATAGCCATCTGCGTCGATGCGGCCTAAATCACCCGTGATGAAAAACCCGTCTTCGCGCAGCTCTTCCGCGGTTTTCTCGGGCATCTGCCAATAGCCTTTGAACACATTTGGGCCGCGTACTTCAATTTCGCCAATGTCGCCTTGCCGCAGTGTTTCACCAGTTTTGCTATCGGTAATCTTTAGTTCGACCCCCGGTAAGGGAAAACCGACCGTCCCTGCGCGGCGTTCACCGTCATATGGGTTTGAGGTGTTCATGTTGGTTTCCGTCATGCCGTAGCGTTCCAGAATCCGGTGCCCGGTGCGTGTTTGAAAATGCACGTGCGTTTCGGCCAGCAAGGGCGCACTGCCCGAGATAAACAGGCGCATGTGCTGCGTAAGTTCGCGTGTGAAACGCGGGTCTGACAAAAGGCGCGTGTAGAACGTGGGAACACCCATCATTGACGTCGCCTGCGGCATCAGGCTGATCATCGCGTCCAAATCAAACTTGGGAAGGAACAGCATGGTGCCCCCGGTGCGCAAGATGATGTTCGTTGCAACAAATAGTCCATGCGTGTGGAATATTGGCAAGGCATGCAGCAGAATATCGTTTTTTGTGAACTGCCATTCCTGTGCAAGGGTTTCGCAATTTGACAGCAGGTTGCCTTGGGTGAGCATGGCCCCTTTTGAACGCCCGGTCGTGCCTGATGTATATAGAAAGGCTGCCAGATCATCGCTGGTGCGTGTGACAGTTTCGAATGTGGTTGGTAGGTCTTGGGCCGCTGTTGCAAAGCTGCCCGTCCCGTCTGCGTTCATCGTTTCAAGCCGTGCATCACAGGCTGTAGCAATCGGGCTAAGTGCATCATACTGTTTTGCGTCACACAGCACGACGCGCGCGCCGCTGTTGTCCACAAAATAGGATAGTTCATCCGCCGTATAGGCGGTGTTGAGCGGCAGAAAAATTAATCCAGCCTGAACACAGGCGGCATAAACAGCAAGCGCTTGCGGCGACTTTTCGATTTGCACAGCGACGCGATCACCCGGTTGCAGGCCAAGCGCCCCAAAGTAATGCGCGAACTGTGCCGTTTGCTGCAAGAAAGCATCGTGGGTGATCACCGTACCATTTGTCAGGTGCAAGAAAGTTGTGGTCTTGCCGCTGTGTTGGCCGAACAGAGTGTCATAAAGCGGGTTTGCCATGTTCAGTCTCCTAGGCTTTGTGCAGTCACGGACGCGCTGAGCGTGCGTACGGCATCAGATGCGACAACAGTTTTATCACTTACAAAACGTTCGTGGTTTTGTGAAATCTGCTGCAGATCATAGAGGTAATTGACCATCGCGCCGTTCGATTGGCGACGTCCATTTGTTGAGGTGTCAGCGTCTGCGTGAACAGCGTGTATCATCGCGCCGTTGCCAAGATGAAAGCGCGCAACGGGATCATATGGCATACCGTCTGCGCGCCGGGCTTCCAACAGATAATGCGCGGCGATTGCCTGGTTTTCCTCGGCTGTGCGAGTGTCTGAAGCGTGATTTGCCAGCCATGTGTTCAACCCGGGAATAGGTGACAACGTCACAAAAGATTTCAACCCAGGCAGTTCTGTGGACAGATCTGATACGACCTGTTTGATCAAAGAATTACCAAACGATATACCGGCCAGTCCCGCTTGGCAGTTTGAAATGGAATAGAACACGGCTGTGTCTGCGTCTTCGGCTTCAATCGCGTTTCGATCATCAGCGAGCAGGTCTTGGATCGAATTGGGGACACCTTTGGTCAATGCGACCTCGACAAAAATTAATGGTTCGTTCGCCATGGCTGGATGGAAAAAGCCAAAACACCGCCGGTCGCTGGGTTTGAGCCGCCTGCGCAAATCATCCCAACTGTCGATGGCGTGCACAGCCTCATAGGCGATGATCTTTTCCAAGATGTCTGCAGGGCTTTCCCAGTCGACCCTGCGCAGCACTAGAAAGCCGCGGTTAAACCAAGACGAAAACAGGTGTTTGAAATCGACGTCCAACGGGGCGAAATCGGGCCTTCCCACCATAGAGCGCAGTAAGTCTTTGCGCATTTTGACCAACTGACCGGTTGCGCCAGGTACTTGATTTAGGCGCCGCGCTAATTCTTGGCGGCGGGGTTCTGCTGCGGCTGTAAACGCGCGATAGGTCGCCTTGCTTGGGTCTTCTTGATAGGCATGCAACGTCGTGATGACGTCGTCTGCGTTAATCTCTAGATTTTGCGCCATATATTGAAAGAACGCGGTTTTTTCGGCGTCGTCCATGCCCGCATAGCGGTCCAATAGATTGCGCGCCAATACTACGCCCGACACTTCTCCCTGACTGCTGAGCAATGCTTCGCAGAGTTCGGGCAAGGTGCGATCGTCGACCTCGCCCGATAACGCTTTGCGGTAGCGCCGCTCAAACACGGTTGAGATGAGGCCACCAAAATAGCTCATATCGCGGCCCCCATGACAGCATCTGGCAACCATGTCGCAAGCCCCGGAAAGAAGCACAGCAAGATGATCGCAATCACCATGCACGCCACAAACGGCAGTGAGCCTTTGAGGATCGTCTTGAGCGAAATGTCAGGTGCGATCCCGTTGATCACATATAGGTTTAAACCCACTGGCGGAGAGATTAGGCCAATCTCCATGTTGATGGTCAGCACCACCGCAAACCAAATTGGGTCAAAGCCTGCCGTCGTAATTATCGGCAACAAGATAGGTGCAGCCATCAAAATCACCGCGACAGGGGGCAAAAAGAACCCCGCCACCAGCAAGAACAGCATCACAAAGCCCATCAAGACCCAGCGGTTAACATCCAGTGTGCCGATCCATTCCGCAATCGACTGTGTGATGAACAGACTGGACAACATATAAGAAAAGATGCCTGCAGCGCCGATGATGAACAGGATCATGACGCTTTCTTTTGTGCTGTCGCGCAGGACCATCCAAAGGTCTTTGGGGTTCCACAGCTTGTAGATCACAATCGCAATCAACAAGCACAGCAGTGCGCCAACGGCCGCAGTCTCGGACGGTGTGGCGATGCCGCCATACATGGCGTACAGAACACCCACGATGATCGCGAGGAACGGCAAGACGCGCGGCAGAATTTCGAATTTCTCTTTCCAGCTGTAGACGCGGGAGGACAGCAGATTTTGATCCCCTGTTTTCCATGTCGAATACAGCGACCATGCCATGAACAAGGCGACCAACAGCATGCCGGGGATCACGCCCGCAAGGAACAAGCGCCCAATCGAGGTTTCAGTGGCGATCCCGTAGACGATCATGGTCACCGAAGGTGGGATCAAAATGCCCAACGTGCCGCCCGCCGCGATGGATCCTGCGGCCACACCATCTGGGTAGCCACGCTTGCGCATCTCGGGGATACCCATTTTGCCGATGGCCGCACAGGTTGCGGGGCTTGAACCGGACATTGCCGAAAACAACGCGCAGGCCCCGAGGTTTGAGATGACCAAGCCACCCGGCACACGGGTCAACCAACGCTCTAGCGCTTCGTACAGGTCAGCCCCCGCGCGGGTAGAGGCGATGGACGAGCCCATTATGATGAACATCGGGATCGACAATAGGGCAAAGTTATCCAGCTTGCCGAACAGAATTTCGGGCAAAAGCTCAAGCGATCGCAGGCCGTCGAAAATCAGCAAGAAGCCGGTGGAAACGATCATTAACCCCAAAGCGACCGAAACGCCTGAGAACAAGACAAGAATGGTTGCGACGGCGACAATAGCGCCAAGCAAAAGCGGGTCCATTATGTGTCCTCCAGACCAAAGGGCGGATCGATCTTTAAGATCACAGCAGTCAGGTCCGCGATAAGTTGCAGCAAAAACAGGCCAAAACCCACGGGAAGGGCAAGGTATGGAATCCACAGACGAACACCCCAAACGGTGTCGGATTTCCAATTGCGCTCGTAGGTCAAATGCCAATGCTCATAGGCATAAAAAAGCACAATGGCGACCATTACGATGGACAACGAAAGCGTCAGTAAGCACATGAAAAACCGGGCGCGCGGCGGCAGGGCCAGCGGAATTAGATCGACGTTTACATGGCCGCGCAACAGCTGCACATACGGTAGGCCGATCAATGTCGCACCAATCGCGAGATACACGACAGCTTCTGTTTGCCAAACGGTCGACTGGTTCAGCACAAAGCGTACAAAAATCATTTGGCAGGTAATCGCCACGGCAGCCACGATCATGGCCGCAGAACACCATCCAGCGAGAGTAGAGAGGGCCGCAACGGCGCGCAGAAAGGGGTTGTTCCCCGTGCGCGCGGCAACAGCTGAGCTTTGGCCAGCCATGTCAGCTTTCCTTCCGAAGTGTTAGGATTTGAAAGAGGCGTGGGGCGGCTGCCACAATAGCAGCCGCCCAATGTCGATTACTCTACTGCGAGAGCCATATCGAGCAATGCTTGTCCGTCAGGTACTTCTGCGACAAACGATTTGTAGGAGGTTTCTTTGGCCAAAGCACGCCACGCTTCAAAATCATCCGTGGACATTTGAGCGATTTCGACGCCAGCTTCTTCAAATACGGCTACGGATGCCGCGTCCTGCTTTTTGGCTTCTTCAAGATAGAAAGCTTCGGCTTTCTCAGAAGCTGCCATCAATGCGGCCTGCTGTTCTTCCGACAGACCATCAAATGTGGACTTGTTCATCAGCAGCGGCTGGTACATGAACCACAGCGCCACGTCAGCAGCAGGCGTGTAGCAAGCGACCTGTTCATAAATGCGGTAAGACACAAAAGACGATGAGGATGTGTTTGCAGCATTCAGAATGCCCGTTTGCATTGCATTGTAGATTTCGGAGGACGCCATCGATGTGATGGATGCATCCGCACCCGCAAGCATCTGCTCGAACGCTTTACCGGCCGCACGTGTTTGCAGGCCTGCGACGTCTTCTGGCTTGGTGATGCACTTATCCTTGCCAACAAATCCGCCCGCCAGATACCCATGTACAAGTACCATCACGTCGTCATCTGCCAGTTTCTCTTCAAGTGCTGCCATAAAGGGCGAGCTGCTCAAACGCGCGGCGTGATCGTGGTTTTTCACAAGGCCGGGCATCAGTGTCAGATTAAACGCAGGTTGCTGACCACCAGCATAGCTCAGCGGTAGGACGGTCATGTCCAGTTGGCCACGGCTTAGAGGGCGGTATTGCTCGCGTGGCTTAAACAGTGACTTCGATCCAAAGATTTTGATTTCCAGATCAACGTCTGCCGCGGCAACTTCGTCGGCTACGATTTGTGCGACTTGGTGGCGGATGTCTTTATTGGACCACTGATGCGACAGGCGCAATTCAGTTGCGGAAGCAACGGTCCCAAGGCCCATTGCAGCGACTAAAGCTGCGGTTGCAAGAAATTTCGATTTCATAGTTTCCTCCCGTTAGATCTACCGACTAAACGCGGCGTGATGATGCAATATGACGCACTTTGCATGCTCAGTCAATAATCTTGTATACAATCTATAATCTCTTGCACACTTGTGTGCAGCTGGAGTATGCTAATTTATGGAGTTAAAACGCGCAGATCAGATTGCCGATGCCCTTGAAAAGCTTGTGTTCCAAGGGGAATACGAGAACGGTCAGCGTCTTGATGAAATAAAGTTAGCGCGACACTTCAATGTCTCAAGGACGCCTGTGCGCGAAGCGCTGCAAAAACTGGTTATGTCCGGCATGGCAGAGCAAATCCCCCGGCGCGGCGTTTTTGTGCGTCAACCCGGCCCGGTCGAGTTGCTCGAGATGTTTGAGACGATGGCCGAACTAGAAGCTGCCTGCGGGCGATTGGCAGCCGTGCGCATGTCTGACGCTGGTTTGGACAGCCTTGAACAGGCCAATGAGCGCTGCAATCAGGCTGTCAAACGCGACGATGCCGCCGGGTATTATCTTGAGAACGAGGCCTTCCACCAAGAGATATACCGTGGCGCAGTCAATACGTTTTTGGAAAACGAAACGCTGCGGTTACAACACCGACTGAAACCGTATCGCCGGGTGCAATTGCTTTTCCGGGGGCGGATGGACCAATCCCTTGATGAACACAAAGCGATAGTTGACGCGCTGCGTGCCGGTGACAGCGCGCTTGCCGCAAAGACATTACGTGATCATGTCACGGTACAAGGCGAAAAATTCCAACGCCTGATGGCGGAGCTAAAACACTAGGAGCGGGCGCTTAGCGGTATTGGCATGATGACAAGTTCCATGCCCCCTGACCATCATAGGCTGTTGCGACACCAAAGGCGTTCAATTCGTTCTGCGACATGTAATGCATCCCGTCTGCGGAGGCCGCCTGAAGCGTGAACCAATAAAATTTGTCGGGCACGCCAAGTTCACGGTAATACTGCAAGTACATGCTGTGTTCAGGGTGATTGCGCGGCAGCTGTGATGCAGGCGTCGCTATGCTGTCATCGCTCCATGCATGGACCCCAATGCACGCACCGGGCCGCACCACGCGGTTCACACCAGCCAAGAAGAAATCCGTGCCACCAGACGCGATGAGACTATCGGATAAAACGATTGTGCTAAGCCCCGCCTGGCGCACAAGGCGCGCCGCTTGCAAGTTCGCTTCATCGTCGTTTGACCCCGGCACGTATTCCAAGGCGATCCACTGTGCATCCGGATAGCGTTGGAGTGCGCGCGACAGCTTGCGCGGGGTAGAGCGGTCAATCTCTCCGTTCATCCACAATACGCCATCCTCGTAGTCGAACCGTGCAGACTGCGCGTGTGCTGCAAGCGGTATTGACGCGCAGACAACAAGCGCCAAAAACCATGCAATTGGCCGTTTGAGTGTAATGGTCATGTGTCGTCCTCTCTTTAATACAGGGTGTTGAAAGTCTGGATCGTGTTTTCAAGCTGTCTTTGGTGGGATGCCCTTTAATCTGCGGTCGCGCTTAGGGCTCTTTGGGCGGGGCTGACTGCAAATGTGCTTCGCAGATCGCGCGCGGTTTTTGTCCGGCATCGGTACTAGAAATCGAATGACGCATCAGCAAATCACAGGTTTCTGTCAAAAGCCTGTGTGGGTCATGGTCCAGATAGGACATATCCCAACTGCGCAAAGTGCCGTCTTTGCTGGCCGTAAAGATGCGCTGTTTCGCATCGTCTGTATCCAGCCACGTGATCCAATCAGTATGCTCTAGCATTGGAATGCCGATGTTTTTGCCGTCAAGGTCCCATATGCGCAGGGTGTTATCCTCTGACCCGCTGACGATGTATTGGTCGTTTGCGAAAAAGCGGGCACGTGTGACGACATCTACATGACCGTCTAGCAGTACCGCGGGCGCTTCACTGTTCAAATCATGTAGCAGTATCTTGCGATCACGTCCGGCGCTGAGCAAAAACCGGCCGTCCGCGCTGAAATCAAGGCTGTAGATACCCTCGCTGTGTGCATCGAGCGTTTGCAAGTCGCCTGTATCTAACGAGAAGACATGCACCTGACCGGAGGCGCCTGCCGCAGCCACCATGTGCCCGCGCGTTCCGTCTGCGCTGATTGCTGTTGTTTCCAGTTCATCTTCTGGCACAGCCCAATTGTCTAGTAATTCGCCTTTGCCATTCCACAGGCGTACCATACCGTCAAAGCTGGCGGTTGCGACAAGATCATCTGTTTTGCTCACCGCCAAACCTATGCCCGGCGCGCCATGTGCGCCAACTTTTTCAAAAACTCCGGGACTAACAGTTTGCAAAGTCCCATCGTCGCTCTTGGCGCTGTAACTAAACAGTGTCGTGCCATCTTGTAGGTATTCAATCCGGCCATCCATAGGGGCGGTCTCTGCCCATTCTGCCTCGACCGGGTTAAGCCCGGCATCCCACAGTCTGACCTGTAAAAGATCATCAACCGTTGCGATATTTTGGCCGTCGGGTGAGACCGCAACATGATAAATGCCGTTTTCATAGGCGGTAATTGCAGGCGGTAGGTCCCATAGGCGCACGCTAAGGTCGCTGCTGGCGCTGGCAAGTGTTGTTCCATCCGGGCTGAATGCCACGTCAAAGATCGGGCCAGCATGCCCGACTAAGGGGCGCGAAATGGGTTTACCGTGCAGGTTCCACAGGCGAACGGTGCGGTCCTCACCACTGCTGGCGATCAAGTTGCCATGCGGGCTGATGGCCAACGATAGGATCTCGTTGTCATGTCCTAAGAATAGCCGTTCTGGGTTGCGCATGGGGGCGAAGCCTATGTCGTTTGCATCGCTCTCAACCTCAAATTGCGTAGCATCATCGGCTGCCTCTTGTACCCAATCATCGTCAGGCAAGGTACAGTTTTCTACTTCGTAGGCGTCTTCCTGTGTTGCTTCAAAAAGCCAGCTTGCAAGCGTCTGATCTGCGGATGCGCTAATCAGATATTCGCCGTCTGGTGTGAATTCGATGTCGTTGATGATTGCATGATGCGCGTTGTATGCGTCCGCTCGTCTGCCATCGAGTGTCCAAATCGTGATGGTGCCATAGTCGTCGCCACTGGCGAAAAACGCGCCGCTTGGATGAAAAGCAAGGCTTTCAATGATGGGTGCGTCTGTGTATGTGCTTTGCCACGCGTCCAAGCCGATGGGTTGGCGTTGCGGGGTCTGCATGTCCCAGATCAGCACGCAGCCGGTATCTGCTCCGGCGACGATATACCGCCCGTCTGGACTGATGGCGACGGAATCGAACTGCGTATTGCTGTCGATTTGATCACTTTGGGGCAAAGCGGGACGAATTGGTGTGCCGTCCCATGCTGTACGCTGCAGACCGTCTGGGCCGACAGTAACAACAAACGCGCCGGCGGGATGAACCGAAAGCTCTTGCACCATATCAAGATGCCCAGACCACGGTGCGCCCAAAGACGTACCATCCGCTGACCAGAACCTTAGGCTGCCCTTGTCATCGGCGCTGACAATGCGATCTCCGTCAGGGTGAAAGCCAACAGCACCCACCCAGCTTTTATGTCCGTCCAGTCGGTTGCGTTCAATTCGTCCCGCGTTAGACAGTTGTAGGCTGGCTACGAGGCTGCGTTGAATTTCCGGATGCATCTCGTTGCTGAAAAAGGACGACACCCGGTTTGGATCGGCAGCTTCGATGGCGTTCAACAGCCCGTTAACCGGGCTTGTTCCCAAAAGGTTCACGGCTGTTTTGGCTTGGGCGACCGCCGCTTCTTGTGCGGCTTTGTTTCTTTCGTTGACGGCAAGCAGCCCTAAACCGACAGCGCCGATAAAGGCTGCCCCGACAACGCCTGCAAACTGCTTGGTCCGTCGCAGTTCACGCTGTCTTTGCGCCTCTACCGCGTCAGCGGCCGCGGTTTCGGCAGTACCTGAGGCATCAATGAATTTGTGGTCCAGATCGCTGAGGGACAAAACGCCATAGTCGCGCAATTCACGCGCCCGCGCTAACCTGCCCCCCGCCCAAAGGTATTCGGCTTTGTCATTTGGTTGTGCTGCGGCCCATTTTTCAGCTTCGATCTGTATTTCATTCAGTAAATGCAGGGCTTCGGCGTTCTCTTCCAACCACCGTCGAAGCCTACCCCATGACCTGAAAAGCGCCTCGTGGGCGACCTCAACTGTGCCAGCGGCACGCCGGACCAGTAGGCGCTGCGGGTCAACAAAAGGTTCCAGCATTGGTTGGACGTCTGGGTCCAGATGGTCCCACTGAATGGAATTGCGCGCCCAGCCCACGCTTTCGGTTGTCGGGCGCGCCATACTTAGAAACGCGTCGCGGATTTTCCGCGCGGCCGCCGTGCGTGCAGCGGGGTCTGGTTGGCGATCAAGCGCGGTTTGGTAGGTTTCTTCGGCAACCAGTGCAATGGCACCTTGCAGGCCGCCAAGTTCGTGGTATTCGCGAATTTCAAGCAACCGATCATCGCGGAACCGGTCCCACATCGTACGCAGAGTAAACGCCAAAAGAGGCAATGCATCCGCGGTTTGCGTGTCCTCGAGCAACAGGTCCGCAAGGCCATCTTCCAGCTCCAGCTGACCCAGCAGTGCAGGCTGCTCGATGATCTGGCGCATGCCTTCTTTGGCCATCGGCCCCACAGAAATTGACTTGCGACCTAACCCTTGCAAAGGCTGTGCGGCTTGCAGCAGGCTCAAGAAATCTGACCGCATCGTACCGATGACCAGAAACGGGCTGTTGTCGCAATCCAAAGCCGTGCGCAGCATGGTAAGAAAGTGGCTTGCGGGGTGGCGGGCGTCATGACCAAGCAGTTCTTCGAATTGGTCTATCACCAAGATGATCGGCGCATCGGGTGCACGTGCGGCGATACGCAGTTGGTGTCCGATGGCAACCAGCGCGTTGACCTCGGTTGGCAGTGCGTCCGCGTCTGTATCGCCGTCATCTTCAAGATAGACACGCAGTTTTTGGACTGGTTCAGGCACATTGCCGCCCTGTGCGCCCAATGCGCTTTCCATCGCATCAAGGGCTTGGCGCAATTTGTCCCGGGCCGTCGCTATGGTTGGTTCTTGCCCAATTGTTGCCCCGATGGGGTCAGGATAGGTGGGTTCGTCCGCGCGAAGGCGTTTGTAGATGTCTTCCCAAGTAACAGGCATCTGTGCGTCGGTAAACGCATCGCTCAGAACGACCGAAAGTTCGCGCAAAGGTTCTGCGCGGGGTCTGAAGGTGCGCACAACCGTCCAATGCCGCGGATCTTTGCGCAACAAGGGCAGCAAGCCTGCGCGCACCAAGGATGATTTGCCGCTGCCCGAAGACCCTAGTACCATCGCCAACTTTGGATACCCTTGGCGCACAATTTGGTTCAGCAGTTCCATCCCTTCCAAAAGTTCTGCGTCACGGCCAAAGAAAACCGATGCGTCGGCTTCTTTGAAGGTGCGCAGGCCGGGGTAAGGTGGATCATCTGGCCGCCACAGGCGTTGTTCCGCCGCAACAATACCTTTGACGTCGAACCCGTTCCACAGGCGCTTGTAGCCGTCTTCTGGGTCTGTGCGCAGATCGATGAATTGATCCGCGTGCAAGATTGATGGCAAATCGACCTCATCGCTCCAAGGATCAATTTTGAGGGCAAAGACCTCTTTGCCTTCCATCCGTGCAAGCGCAATTTCGGCAAAACACCATTGTGATTTTAGATACGTTTCACTGCACAAAGCGACCACGGCCCGGCAGGCACGCAATTTTGTGTAAAGCGTGCGTTCCCAGCTTGCACCGGCCTGAATGCCTGCATCTGGGTCAAAATCCAGAAAGACGGACCGATGCCCTTGCGCCTCAAGCCGGGCTTGAAGAACTTTGGCGGCTTCTGCATCGGCACTGCTATGGCTGATAAAAAGGGTGCTCATGGCTTTCCGGGCAATCAATGTGTTCAAAAGTGTCGTGAAACAAAAACTGGGAAAAATATCGAATACTAAATGTAACGTCAGAATACACGCCGCGGTTGAGAAAGATAGAAAAATGATATCGCCACATTCAAGTGCATCAGTGCGGTCCTGTACGCACCTGCGCTGCATTTTGATTGACAGGCGCGGGTCGTCGCGTGCAGCGTGGCAGTAGCCAAATAACTTGAGCGATACATGTTGTCTGTAAACCAAACAAACTTGTCTGGGCGTCGGGCGACCGGCTGCGACTTGGTCGTCTGACACGGGCGCACGGTGCCGTCATGGCAATGAGTGTCCGCATGCCGGGCTATTGGTAATCTCGTTTCGATTTGGTCTCATTCAATGCAAGACAAGACTGCATGTCGTATCGCCGTTGATATCGGTGGTACTTTTACTGATACGGTGTTGGTCGCGCGCAGTGGCGCAATTCTTGCCACCACGAAAACGCCCACAACATCTGACGACCCAAGCCTGGGCGCGCTCGACGGGGTGTCGCATGTATTGAAAACAGCCAAGATCGGGTGGTCAGATATTGGTGGCTTCATTCACGGCACCACCTTGGCCACCAATGCACTAATTGAAAGGCGGGGCGCTGTGGTTGCGACGATCACCACTGAAGGGTTCCGCGACATTCTCGAAATCGCTTACGAACGCCGCTACAGCCAATATGAGATCAACCTTGTAAAGCCCGATCTGCTGGTACCACGCGCCCGTGCTTTTACGATCGCAGGCCGGATAGACGCGCAAGGCCGCGAAATCACACCACTTGACGAAAGCGCGGTGGGCCAACTGGCCTTAGACTTGCGCGCGCATGGGGTTGAAGCTTTGGCAATCTGCCTGCTGCATGCCTATGCCAATCCGAGCCATGAACAAAAGCTGCGGACATTGCTGCAAGCCGCTTGTCCGGGTTTGGTGATTTCGCTGTCGCATGAGGTCAGCCCCGAAGCCCGAGAATTTGACCGGTTGTCGACCACAGTCGCGAACGCCTACATCCAGCCTCAAATGTCAGTGTACTTGCGCGCGTTCCAGAAACGTTTTGCGGTCAAAGGATTGATTTGTCCCATTCTCATGATGACCGCAAGCGGGGGGATGACCACCCTTGAAACCGCCATGCGGCTGCCCATTCGTTTGGTTGAATCAGGCCCGGCAGGAGGGGCAATTTTAGCGGCGCGGATCGCTGCAGAAACCGATCAGGACGCAGTGCTCAGCTTTGACATGGGCGGCACCACGGCCAAGCTTTGTTTGATCGACCACGGTCGCCCCCAAACCGCTCGTCGATTTGAAATTGCGCGGGCTGCTCGGTTCATCAAAGGTTCAGGCATGCCGGTACGCATTCCGGTGATCGAAATGATTGAAATTGGTGCGGGTGGTGGGTCTATCGCGCACGTGGACCGATTGCGTCGTTTGAATGTGGGTCCTGAAAGTGCGGGATCAGAACCGGGACCAGCGGCTTTTGCCAAAGGGGGTAGGGATGCGACTGTCACGGATGCAGACGTCGCGCAAGGCTACATTGACCCCGCGCGTTTTGCAGAAGGTCGACTTCGGATAGATACCAAAGCCGCGGATAGAGCGCTTGAAGCCAGTGTAGGGCAGGCGCTTGATCTGGACGCGCATATGTCAGCCTTTGGCATCAGCGAGATTGTTGACGAAAACATGGCTGGTGCGGGTCGGATGCATGCAGTTGAATCGGGCAAAGATTTGGGTGCGCGGCTGATGATTGCGTTTGGAGGAAACGGTCCTTTGCACGCGACGCGCGTGGCGCG
>JBGCDB010000026.1:0-40303 GCA_045104955.1 Roseobacter sp. | reverse complement strand
GCATGGTCCACCGAAACCGTGGTCGTTTGAAAAACACGCGCCCGTCACCCGTAGCACAATACGTCCATGTGCCCTTTTTTCCTGAAATCGGCGCTCTCGCGGCGCCGAAGACTTGATATAGTTTGCCTGATCACCCAGTTTGGCGCTATCGTTATGATCAATCTGGCCCTACGTGATTTGCCCAAAAAGCCGTCATGTCGGTCAACTTCGGCGCTTTTGCCCGATGACTTCAAGTGATTCCAACTTTTTCGAAAGGTCTGACCGATGGACGGCAATTTCAACGAAAACGATATCTCCCGCGTTGTCGAAGCAGACCGCGCACACATTTGGCACCACCTGAGCCAACACAAACCCTACGAGACCACGGACCCGCGCATCATCGTTGAAGGCAAGGGCATGAAAGTGTGGGATCAAAAGGGCAAAGAGCATCTTGATGCTGTGTCCGGCGGCGTCTGGACCGTCAACGTAGGCTACGGCCGCGAACGCATCGCCAACGCTGTGCGCGATCAATTGATCA
Source organism: Roseobacter sp. (assembly GCA_045104955.1). Taxonomy (GTDB): domain Bacteria; phylum Pseudomonadota; class Alphaproteobacteria; order Rhodobacterales; family Rhodobacteraceae; genus Roseobacter. The sequence continues at coordinate 39,786 of JBGCDB010000026.1, read as the reverse complement.
AGCTGAACTACTTTGCTGGGTCTGCGGGCTCTATCCCCGGGTCGATCTTTGCTGAAAAGCTGATCGAAAAGATGCCGGGGCTGAGCCGCGTCTATTACTGCAACTCTGGATCAGAGGCGAACGAGAAAGCCTTTAAAATGGTACGCCAGATCGCACACAAAAAGTATGGCGGCAAAAAGCATAAGGTTCTGTACCGTGATCGCGATTACCACGGCACAACCATTTCCGCCCTGTCAGCAGGCGGCCAGGACGAACGCAACGCGCAATACGGTCCCTTTACACCGGGGTTCGTCCGCGTCCCACATTGCCTTGAGTATCGCGCCTTTGAACAAGAGGGCGCACCACAGGAAAACTACGGCGTTTGGGCAGCAGACCAGATCGAAAAGGTTATCCTTGCCGAAGGTCCCGACACTGTGGGTGGACTGTGCCTTGAGCCTGTGACGGCAGGCGGTGGTGTTATCACTCCGCCAGATGGTTACTGGCAGCGTGTTCAGGAAATCTGCGCGAAATATGATATTCTCTTGCACATCGACGAAGTGGTTTGCGGTGTGGGCCGGACCGGCAAGTGGTTTGGCTATCAGCACTACGGCATTGAACCCGACATGGTCACAATGGCCAAGGGTGTGGCCTCGGGTTATGCGGCGATCGCCTGTCTTGTCACCAACGAAAAGGTGTTTGATCTGTTCAAAGACGACGCGTCGGATCCAATGAATTACTTCCGCGACATCTCCACCTTTGGCGGATGCACAGCTGGCCCGACAGCAGGCATCGAAAACATGGCGATTATCGAAGAAGAAGGTCTGCTGGAAAACACCGTTGCCCAAGGCGACTACATGCTTGGCAAATTGGAAGAACTTGCCGACAAGCACAGCGCCATTGGTCAGGTCCGCGGCAAGGGTTTGTTTGTTGGCGCGGAACTCGTCGCAGACCGCGAAAGCCGCGCGCCTGTCGCCGAAAAGCTGGCCCAGGCCGTGGTCGCAGACTGCATGCAGCAAGGCGTGATCATCGGTGTAACAAACCGGTCTCTGCCGGGTAAGAACAACACGTTGTGTTTCTCGCCTGCATTGATCGCAACCAATGACGACATCGACCATATTTGCGATGCCGTTGACGGCGCGCTGGGTCGCGTTTTCGGATAAACCTCGGGAGTTAGAACGAAAAAGCCTCGGTACCACACCGGGGCTTTTTTATTGTTTGCGCGAACTTTTTACGTCAGCCATTAGTGATAGATGGGAATCGCGCATTTCGTCTAAGTGTCTACGCCACCGCAGATTACGCGCAAGGATCAGCGCATTTGATAGCCGCGTAAAAGCACAGTCGAACCGCAGCAACAGCGCATTCAGAAATACCATTTCCAAATCAGGAGTGTTGTTGCGAAAATGCTGGTTGCTTTGCTGCGCCATGCGCAACGCCCGGCTTAGTTTTTCCGCTTGCCACTTTATTCCAATACGCTTGGAGTTCTCTTTAAACTCACAAAGACAGCCAACGACCAATTCGCGGTTACTGCTTAAAGTGATCGGCTGGATACTCAAGACGTTCAAAGTCGGCTTGTCAGCACGGCCGAAATTGACAGTACATGTCACCTTTTTCTGGCGTGATTTACACGCAGCACATCGATCCGCCAAGTATTCCGGGTTAGCACCGTTTCGACTGCCAAAATGACACGTCAAACGGTCTTTTGCGCCCTCGGGCACACGGGCGAACTTTCGGAACGCCTTATTGGACCAGATGAGCGGACAATCATGTTGAGAGGTGTCCGCAAGCCAAAAAGGCATTTCGATCTCTTCACAGGCCTTGGAGATCGCCTCTGCTTCTAATTGATTTTCCACGTACCCCAGAATGATCAATTTTGATCCTAAGTTGGTTGCTTCACCAAAACTACAGTGAATGGCTTGAACGCGCCTTGACCTATATCAATTCAAGACACCTTTTCCTCCTACGGTTGTGGGGCGACCTGCCGATTGCTCTAGCTCGACCCGGCGGGTCTCAAGCGAGCGCAAGCGAGGCCGCGATTTCATCTTTCAATTGAAGACGCTGCTTTCGCATTTCAAGCATGTGGAAATCGTCTGTGGGCTCAATATTTGTTTCTGCTCGGTGAATGGACCGGTTCAACACATGGTATTCATCAAACAAACGGGCAAAGTGACCATTCTTTTCCTTTAGGTCGCTGATCTCTTGCTGCATGTGCGGGAATTCTTCGGCCAATTCATGGGGGACGTGGGTCATGGGAGTATCTCCGTTTTCGTCAAAGCTAGGATTTTCGGGTTTTAGGGTGTAGCGACGCCGCCAAAATGTGATCGGCACCGCTCACCAAATGCGACGCAGACCGAACAATCAAAGGATCAGGGGCTGTGGCAACAGTTTCGTCTTTGTCAGGGTAGTCAAATGACGCCAGAAAATGCCGCATGCAATTAAGGCGAGCGCGTTTCTTGTCGTTGGATCGAATGACTGTCCAAGGCGCGTCTTTAGTATCTGTATAAAAGAACATCGCCTCTTTGGCTTCTGTATAGTCGTTCCATTTGTCCAAGCTGGCACGGTCAATGGGCGATAGCTTCCAGCGTTTCAAAGGGTCCGTTTCTCGCGACGCAAAGCGGGCGCGTTGTTCATCCTGTGTAACCGAGAACCAATATTTACGTAAGTGAATGCCACTGCGCGTCAGCATGCGTTCAAATTCAGGGGTTTGCCGCATAAACTCGAGGTATTCACCGGGTTCACAGAAATCCATCACACGCTCAACGCCCGCACGATTATACCAGCTGCGGTCGTACAGGGTGATTTCCCCGCTCGTTGGCAGATGTTTCACATAGCGTTGGAAATACCACTGCCCGCGCTCTTCATCTGTGGGCTTGTTCAGCGCAACAACACGCGCCGCGCGCGGGTTGAGGTGTTCGGTGAACCTTTTAATCGTGCCACCCTTGCCTGCAGCATCGCGGCCCTCAAACAGCATGACGACTTTCTGCTTGGTCTCTTGTATCCACAACTGGACTTTGAGCAACTCAACCTGCAGAGCCGCTTTTTCAGCCTCATAGGCGTTTCGATCCATTTTGGTGTCATAGGGATAAGGCTCAGCCTCCAATCGGGTGCTGGCTGGGATATGTTGTTCTGCGACAGAGTCCTTCACGGCGAATCCTCCTGATGATCTTTCGCCCAGTATCGCCGTTGCGGGATTGCCGGTCTCTGATACAGATCAAATTACCTGTCTAAAGCAAACTGTGTCGTGCGATGACCGCCCACTATGGGGTTGCATATTTATCAATTATTGATACTAATAGTTTCAATAAAACAAAATGTTTTATGCCTGTCTTGGACCATAAAGCCCGTCAACCAAGCTTTTCTAGCGACTGATAATACCAGTTTACTTGCTGTATAAGTCCAGTATAAGGTTGCGATATGGCCCTTCCTGTCGAGACTTTCTTTTTGCACCCGGATGCACAAGGCACCCTGCAATCGCAGATCCAGCAAATGATCGCGCAGGGCATTTTGTCAGGTCGATTTCAACGTGGGGAAAAACTGCCCTCGACGCGTCGCTTGGCGTCTCATCTAGGCGTCAGCCGAATTACAGTGACAATTGCCTACACCGAACTTTTAGCAAACGATTACCTGACCTCGCGCGGGCGATCTGGCTACTATGTTTCGGAAAATGCGCCTGTCCCACCCGCTTTTGCACCAGCCCCTACAAGCACAGATGCCGTGGATTGGGCGCGCGCGATCGGGCAGCGCTTTACCGGTGGGGACACAGTCCGCAAACCACCAGATTGGAGCGGCTATCGTTATCCGTTTATCTACGGACAAGCCGACCCAGAGCTTTTTGATCATGCCAATTGGCGGCTTTGCGCACTCAAGGCGCTTGGGCAGAAGGACTTTACGTCCCTCACAACGGATTACTATGATCAAGACGATCCACAACTGATCGAATTTATTGCCCGCCACACGCTGCCACGACGGGGAATTGCGGCGCGGCCTGAACAAATCCTAATCACGCTGGGCGCACAGAACGCACTGTGGCTCACCACGCAAGTACTGCTGACGCAAAGGCGGCGCGCTGCACTGGAAGACCCCTGTTATCATGCGCTTAGGGATATTTTGTCCCAGTCGCGGTGTCATGTGACACCTGTCCGGGTTGATGCCGACGGGTTGCCGCCTGATGCGATCCCGCCTGATACCGATGTCATTTTCACCACCCCAAGTCACCAATGCCCGACCACTGGCACCATGCCAATGAGCCGAAGACACGAGCTGCTGGAGCGCGCAGCAGAAATGGACGCATTGATTGTCGAAGATGACTATGAATTTGAGATGTCTTTTCTCAAAAGTCCGTCTCCTGCGCTCAAAAGTCTAGATGCTGACGGGCGTGTTATCTATGTTGGCAGCTTTTCCAAATCGGTCTTTCCAGGGTTGCGGCTGGGCTATCTGGTGGGGTCTGAACCGTTCATCCGAGAAGCCCGCGCATTGCGCGCATCTGTGCTGCGCCATCCTCCCGGACACGTGCAGCGCACAGCCGCGTATTTTCTGTCGCTTGGGCATCATGATGCTTTGATCCGCCGTATGGGGTCGACACTTCATGAACGGCGCGGCTACATGGCCGAGGCGATCCAGACAAATAATCTGCAAATAGCGGGCCAAGGCACCTATGGAGGATCTTCATTTTGGATGCGCGCGCCCGAACATGTCGATACGCAAGAACTGGCGCGCAGGCTACAATCCCGTGGCGTTTTAATCGAACCGGGGCATGCGTTTTTTGCAGGCCCAGATCGACCCAGAAACTACTACCGTCTTGCCTATTCTTCGATTTCTGCATCCAAGATTGCCAGCGGCATTCAACTGGTGGGCCAAGAAATTAGCTCCATGGCACAATTGGCCTCATCCCGATCTTGAAACTGGCCCTAACACAATGTAAGCGCATACACTACTTACCTGTCGAGACAGATTCGCACCTATTCTTTAGCCCTTAAGGAGCACCCGCCCATGAAAATGACGACCGAAGAAGCTTTTGTAAAAACGCTGCAAGCACATGGCATCGAACATGCCTTTGGGATCATCGGTTCCGCGATGATGCCGATCTCTGACATTTTCCCGGATGCGGGGATCAAATTCTGGGACTGTGCGCATGAAGGTTCCGCAGGCATGATGTCCGACGGCTACACACGCGCGACCGGCAAAGTATCCATGATGATCGCGCAAAACGGCCCTGGCATCACAAACTTTGTCACGGCGGTGAAAACCGCCTACTGGAACCACACGCCGCTGTTGCTGGTCACACCGCAAGCTGCAAACAAGACCATCGGTCAGGGTGGTTTCCAAGAAGTTGAGCAGATGAAGCTGTTCGAAGATATGGTTGCCTACCAAGAAGAAGTTCGCGACCCGTCCCGCGTGGCCGAAACGCTGACCCGCGTTATCGCTAAAGCCAAGCGTCTGTCCGGCCCTGCCCAGATCAACATCCCGCGTGACTTCTGGACACAGGTCGTCGACATCGAAATCCCTGATCCGATTGAGTTTGAAGTATCGCCCGGTGGCGAAAACTCCATCACGAAGGCAGCTGAAATCCTGTCCACCGCGAAAAACCCCGTCATCCTGAACGGTGCTGGTGTTGTTCTGTCCAAGGGCGGTATCGAAGCGTCCCGCGTCCTGGCAGAGCGTTTGGATGCGCCTGTATGTGTAGGCTACCAGCACAACGATGCCTTCCCCGGCAACCACCCCTTGTTCGCGGGTCCATTGGGCTACAACGGCTCCAAGGCGGGTATGCAGCTGATTAAAGATGCGGATGTTGTGTTGTGCCTTGGCACACGCCTCAACCCGTTTTCCACGCTGCCAGGCTACGGCATCGAATACTGGCCAGCAGACGCCAAGATCATTCAGGTGGACATCAACCCTGACCGCATCGGCCTGACCAAAAAAGTCACCGTAGGGATTGTAGGCGACGCCGCCAAAGTAGCCAAAGGCATCACGTCGCAACTGGGCGACAGCGCCGGTGACGAAGGCCGCGCCGAGCGTAAAGCGCATATCGCGCAGACAAAATCTGCGTGGGCACAGGAACTGACGTCTTTGACACACGAACAAGACGATCCTGGCACAGACTGGAACGTGCGCGCACGAGCCGCAAAGCCTGAATGGATGTCGCCCCGTATGGCATGGCGTGCGATCCAGTCCGCACTCCCTGTAGAAGCGATCATCTCGTCCGACATCGGCAACAACTGCGCCATCGGCAACGCGTATCCTGCGTTCGAAGAAGGCCGCAAGTACCTGGCACCGGGCCTCTTTGGTCCATGTGGCTATGGGTTGCCTGCCATCGTTGGCGCAAAAATCGGCCAGCCGGACGTGCCAGTTGTTGGCTTTGCAGGCGACGGCGCCTTTGGTATCGCAGTGAACGAACTGACCGCGATTGGCCGCGGCGACTGGCCTGCGATCACACAGATCGTGTTCCGCAACTATCAATGGGGTGCCGAAAAGCGTAACTCGACACTGTGGTTCGAAGACAACTTCGTGGGCACCGAGCTGGACGAAGAAGTATCCTACTCCGGCATCGCAAACGCATGTGGTCTTAAAGGTGTGGTTGCTCGCACAATGGAAGAGCTGACAGATGCGCTGAACCAAGCCATCAAAGATCAGATGGAAAATGGTGTCACAACGCTGATCGAAGCGATGATCAACCAAGAACTGGGTGATCCGTTCCGCCGCGACGCGATGAAGAAACCTGTCGAAGTTGCTGGTATCAGCAAAGACGACATGCGTCCTCAGTCTGTCTGATCACAGGTGCACAGCATCTGCATAAAAAGGCGCAGGCCGTGAGCGTGTTGCGCGATCTTAGAGATCGTGCTGCCGCCCGGCCTGCGCATATTGTCATGAGCGAGGGGTCGGACCCTCGTATCGTAGCCGGTGCGCTTGCCGCCGTGCAGCAAGGCATCGCCCGCATTACGCTTGTCGGGCCTGAAGATGAAATTGCCGCAGCACTGGTCGCCGCAGGCACACCCAATAATCCCGCAATCAAGATCGAAGATCCTGCGACTTCGAGTTTAACGCGGCAGGTCGCCGAGACATATTTAGAAATCCGCAAACACAAAGGCGTCACCCCCGAGATTGCCGAAACCCAAGCCCGCGACCCGCTAATTTTTGCGGCTATGATGGTCCGGCTTGGTCTGGCCGATGGGACAGTTGGCGGCGCTGTGGCGACCACGTCGCATGTCGTGCGGGCTGCTTTGCAAGTCATCGGAATGGCCAAAGACGCGCCGTTAGTATCCAGTTTTTTCCTGATGGTGCTGCCCGAAGGTCACCCGTCAGGCCGCGATGCGCTGATTTTCAGCGATGCTGGCCTTGTGATTGATCCCTCTGCGCAAGAGTTGGCCGCAATCGCCGCGGCTTCAGCAGGGTCCTATCATCAATTACGCGCTGAGACGCCTCAGATAGCCATGTTGTCCTTCTCGACGATGGGCAGCGCACGCCATGAAAAAGTATCGAAAGTCACCGACGCCTTGGCGTTGCTACGCGAAAACCGCCCGGACCTGAACGCCGATGGTGAATTACAGTTCGATGCAGCCTTCGTGCCATCTGTTGCCGCAACCAAGGCAAAAGGCTCAGACGTTGCGGGCCACGCAAACGTCATGATTTTCCCGAACCTTGATGCCGGCAATATCGGCTACAAGATCGCACAGCGCATCGGCGGCTGCGCGGCCATCGGCCCTGTGCTGCAAGGTCTTGCCAAACCAGCAAACGACCTGTCTCGTGGATGTGTCGCCGACGATGTCACCAACATGATCGCCATTACTGTCCTGCAAGCCACTGCATGACCTCATAGGAGCACCCGATGAACCAGCCCAAGATTGATCTGAGCCCAAAGGTGTCCGACGAGATTCGTAAGACCACGTGTTACATGTGCGCCTGCCGCTGCGGTATTAACGTGCATATGAAAGACGGCAAGGTTGCCTATATCGAGGGCAACAAAGACCACCCTGTAAACCAAGGTGTGCTTTGCGCCAAAGGCTCCGCCGGGATCATGCAGGTCAACGCACCATCGCGTCTGCGCAAGCCATTAAAGCGTGTCGGCGAACGCGGCGCAGGTGACTTCGAAGAAATCGAATGGGATGAAGCGCTGCAAATCGCCACCGATTGGCTGGCACCGGTGCGCAAGGAAAATCCCGAAAAACTAGCTTTTTTCACGGGTCGCGATCAATCACAGTCTTTCACATCATTCTGGGCACAAGGCTTTGGCACCCCGAACTACGCAGCCCACGGCGGGTTCTGTTCGGTCAACATGGCGGCCGCAGGCATCTACACGATGGGCGGCGCTTTCTGGGAGTTTGGCCAACCCGACTGGGACCACACCAAGCTTTTCATGCTGTTCGGAGTTGCGGAAGACCACGACAGCAACCCCATCAAGATGGGCATCGGCAAAATCAAAAAACGCGGCGCGCGCGTGATTGGTGTGAACCCGATCCGAACGGGCTACAACGCCGTAGCGGACGACTGGGTTGGGATTACACCGGGCACAGACGGTTTGTTCATCCTTGCGATGATCCATTGTCTGATGAAAGCAGGCCGGATGGACCTGAACTACTTGGCGCAATACACCAATGCGCCCGTGCTGGTCATCAACAACCCCGGCGCAGCGGACCACGGCCTGCTCATGCGCGATGAGAACGGCAAAGAACTGGTCGTTGACCGCGCAACCGGCAAGCTGACGCCCTTTGATCAACCCGGTGTCAAACCAGACCTTGCCGCGACATACGAGGCTAACGGCCAGACCCACCGTCCTGTCTTTCACCAGATGGCGGATATGTATCTGGACGACCAATACGCCCCTGAGGCAGTGGCCGACCGTTGCGGCATCCCGGCCAAACGCATTCGCACGATCGCAGCGGAACTTGCACGCGTAGCCTTTGACGAAGCCTTTGAGCTTGATCAGGAATGGACCGACTTCCGCGGCGAAAAGCATAGCAAGATGGTAGGGCGTCCGGTTTCTTTCCATTCGATGCGCGGAATTTCAGCGCACGCCAATGGTTTCCAAACCTGCCGCGCACTGCACACGCTGCAAATAATTCTTGGCACCGTCGAAGTCCCCGGTGGTTTCCGCTTCAAGCCACCTTATCCCAAACCTGCAACCGCCCATCCAAAGCCGCACTGCAAGGTCACACCAGACGGGCCGCTGGATGGTCCACACCTCGGCTTTGTACACGGCCCCGATGATCTGGCGCTGAAAGCAGATGGCAGCCCTGCGCGGATCGACAAAGCCTTTACGTGGGAAAACCCGATGTCCAGCCACGGGCTGATGCATATGGTAATCTCAAACGCTTATGCGGGTGATCCCTACAAGATCGACGTGCTGTTTATGTATATGGCGAATATGTCGTGGAATTCGTCGATGAAGACGCGTGGCGTGATCGACATGCTGACCGACAAAGACGACAGCGGCGAATACGTCATCCCCAAGATTATCTATTCCGATGCCTATTCCTCTGAAATGGTCGCCTACGCGGATCTGATCCTGCCCGACACCACGTATCTTGAACGGCACGATTGCATCTCGCTGCTGGACCGCCCGATCTGCGAGGCAGATGCGGCCGCAGACGCCATCCGCTGGCCCGTAATTGAACCGGACCGCGACGTCAAAGGCTTTCAATCCATGCTCTGCGAACTTGGCGCAAAACTCGGCTTGCCCGGTTTCGTCAACGAAGACGGCAGCCAGAAATATGCAGACTACGGCGACTATATCGTCAACCACCAGCGCAAACCCGGCATCGGCCCGTTGGCTGGTTTCCGGGGCACAGATGGCGACAAAGCTGGCCGGGGCGAAGTGAACCCGAAGCAGCTTGAGAAATACATCGAAAACGGTGGCTTCTTTGTGGAGCATATCCCCGCTGGCGCAAATTACTACAAACCGTGGAATGCCGCCTATCAAGATTGGGCCGTGGGCATGGGACTGTTCGACAGCCCGCAGCCGTATCTCTTTTCGCTTTACTCTGAACCAATGCGCAAATTCCAACTGGCCGCCGAAGGCCACGGCGACCGGCAACCACCCGACCACCTGCGCGAACGCATCAAAACCAAAATGTCCCCTCTGCCGATCTGGTATTCATCAGAAGAGGAAAACAAGGCGGGTGACTTCCCGGTTACGGCCCTGACACAGCGACCAATGGCGATGTATCATTCATGGGGATCGCAGAACGCGTGGCTGCGCCAGTTACACGGCCACAACCCGCTGTATCTGCCAACCAAACTGATGCGCGAGAATGGTCTGACCGATGGTGACTGGGCCAAGATCACATCGCCCCACGGTGAGATCACAGTGCCCGTTCTAGAAATGGCAGCTTTAAACGAAAACACCGTTTGGACATGGAACGCGATTGGCAAACGCAAAGGCGCTTGGGCGCTTGAGGAAAACGCACCCGAGGCGACACGTGGGTTCCTGCTGAACCACCTAATCCACGAGTTACTGCCGCCAAAAGGCGACGGCCTGCGGTGGGCGAATTCCGACCCGATCACAGGTCAGGCTGCATGGTTTGACCTAAAGGTACGGATCGAAAAGGCGGCAGAGCCCGCCGAGGCGCAGCCGGCAATGCCAGCGATCAAATCACCTGTGGGCACTGGTCCCAAAACTTTGACATGGAAGGTTGGCAAATGACGACGCTCCCGACATCAACCGAAAAGAAGCTTGGCCTTGTTATCGATCTTGATACTTGTGTGGGCTGCCATGCCTGTGTGATTTCTTGTAAAGGCTGGAACACTGAAAACTACGGTGCACCACTGAGTGATCAGAACGCCTATGGCGCGGATAACAGCGGCACTTTCCTCAACCGCGTGCATTCCTACGAAGTGCAACCGGATGAAGGCGCAGCACAGCTGATCCACTTTCCGAAGTCTTGCTTGCATTGCGAGGACGCGCCCTGCGTCACGGTCTGCCCCACAGGTGCCAGCTATAAGCGTGTGGAAGACGGGATCGTTTTGGTCAATGAAAGCGACTGCATCGGTTGTGGGCTGTGCGCTTGGGCCTGCCCCTACGGCGCGCGCGAGCTGGACCAAGCCGAAGGTGTCATGAAGAAATGCACCCTTTGCGTAGACCGTATCTATAACGAGAACCTACCCGAAGAAGACCGCCAGCCCGCCTGCGTGCGCACCTGCCCGTCCAACGCGCGCCATTTTGGCGACTTGGGCGACCCAGACAGTGACGTAAGCAAACTGGTGGCTGAACGCGGTGGCATGGACCTGATGCCCGAACAAGGGACGAAGCCCGTGAACCAATACCTGCCACCGCGCCCCAAAGATACGCTGCCGGACGACGGCGTTGAATTCGACGTACTGGCCCCCTTCCTCGCCCCGGTCGTAAACGAGCCTAAGGGCTTCCTTGGCTGGCTCGACAAAACGCTGGAGAAACTCTGATGCATCCCGCTCCTTCTGTTATTTTCTTCACGACGTTTAGTGGCTTGGGCTTTGGTTTGCTCACGTGGTTGGGCCTTGGTGCGCCGGGTGTCACCGGGTTTACCGCCTTTATCTTTTTCGCGATTGCATATGCGATGGCGGTGGGCGGTTTGCTGGCTTCAACCTTCCACCTTGGACGGCCTGAACGCGCGGTCAAAGCATTCACCCAATGGCGATCCAGCTGGCTAAGCCGCGAGGCATGGTGTGCCGTGGGCGCATTGGTGGTCATGGGGATGTATGGTGCCGGTCTGGTGTTCTTTGAAACACGCTTTGCCCTTCTTGGGCTACTTGGGGCCGCCTTGTCGGTGGCTACTGTGTTGACAACTTCGATGATCTACACGCAACTCAAAACAATCCCGCGTTGGAACCAACCTCTGACACCAATCAAGTTTCTGGCCTATTCCATGGCAGGTGGGGCTTTGATGGCTGGGCAAGTTACTTCAGCCGTTTACCTGCTGTTGGTGGCAGGGATTGTTCAGTTGTTGGTCTGGGTCATTGGGGACAAGGCATTTGCCGGCTCAGGCACAAATATGGCCACGGCGACTGGTTTGGGTGGCATCGGCAGCGTTCGCGCGTTTGAACCGCCTCATACCGGCACCAATTATCTGTTGCGCGAATTCGTGCATGAGATTGGCCGCAAACACGCAACGAAACTGCGGGTGATTGGGCTGGTTCTGGCCGTGGCGATCCCCACAGTATTGTTGCTTGCGCCGTTTTCGCATTTTGTGGCGCTGCTGGCTGTCGTCAGCCATGTGGCTGGAGTTCTTACAGTACGCTGGCTTTTCTTTGCAGAAGCAGAACACGTCGTGGGACTGTACTACGGCAAACGCTAAAGCGGCAGGCGACGTTCAACCAATCGCGCCATGATGGACGCGCCAATGGGCAGGATTTCTTCGCCCATCACAAAACCAGGGTTATGCAGCGGCACCGTACCGCTGTGACCCAGGCTGCAATATGCCCCCGGCACGACCTTAAGCATATCTGCAAAATCCTCAGAACCAGTGCTGGGCAAGTCGTCGTCAAAGGCGTAATCCGCGCCAACGATGTCGGTCGCAGCATCGACATAGGCTTGCGCCAGATCCGCGTCATTGACCAGCACGTCAAAAACATTGCGTAATTCGAGCGTCACCTCAACCCCGTGCGCCGTGGCGAACCCCGCGCACAAAGCGTGCATCCGGGCTGCAATCAGTTCATACACCTCGTCTTTGAAATAGCGCACCGTGCCTGCCAGCGTCGCCGTACCCGGCACAATATTATAAGCGCTGCCTGCGTTCAGCTGGGTCACCGACAAAACGCATGTCTCATGCGGGTTTATGTTGCGCGCGACAATCGTGTTCAACTCTGTGGTCAGGCTGGCGGCGATCATCAGCGCGTCACGAGATTCGTCTGGATGGGCTGCATGCGCCCCAACGCCCATGACAGTTACATCGAAAAAAGCGGCCCCTGCCAAAGCCGCGCCCTTGCAGACGCCAAATCGGCCAGATTGCCCACTTGGGTAGTTGTGCAAGCCATACACCTCATCGCATGGAAAGCGTTCAAACAATCCATCCGCGATCATCCGGCGTGCCCCACCAAGACCTTCTTCAGCGGGTTGAAAAATCAGCACAGCCGTTCCGTCAAAATCACGCGTGGCGCATAGGTGCTTGGCCGCCCCCAGCAGCATCGTGGTGTGCCCGTCATGCCCACAGGCATGCATGACGCCTTCGTTCTGTGACGCATGCGGCAAGCCTGTGTCTTCGAGGATCGGGAGCGCGTCCATATCCGCACGCAGCCCGACCCGGCGGTTACCTTGCCCTTTGCCGCGCACAACGGCCACAACGCCCGTACCCCCAAGCCCGAGGTGCATCTCGTCCACACCGTATTGGGTCAAAGTCTCTGCAACGATCGTGCTTGTACGGTTTTCCTGAAACCCAATCTCGGGGTGGGCGTGCAAATCACGAAACATCCGCTGTAGTTCAGATGTACTTGCGTCAATGATAGGCAGAATATTCATGCGAGGACCCCATAGTTTGTCCCCAGCATATTGCGCGAACCCGTGTACCGGTCAACGCATAGAAAAATGGGCGAGGTTTCCCTCGCCCCAAAATGCTTAGTTCATCAAGCCAGCGTGCCGCAAACCATCATCAACCAAAGACCGTGTCGCATCGGACAACGCTGTCAGCGGCAAACGCACCTCGTCCGAGCACAGATCAAGCTGCGACATCGCGTATTTCACACCGACCAACCCGGGTTCTGTAAAAATCGCTTTGTGCAGTGGCATCAGGCGGTCCTGAATATCCAGAGCCGTCGTGTAGTCACCCGCAAGGCAGGCGGCTTGCATTTGGCTAAGAAGCTTAGGCGCTACATTGGCGGTCACCGATATACAACCTGTGCCGCCCTGAGCGTTAAATCCATGCGCAGTCGCGTCTTCACCAGAAAGCTGAATGAACTCTTTACCACAGGTCTGGCGCTGATCGCATACCCGGGCCAGATCGCCTGTCGCGTCCTTGACGCCGATGATACGTGGCAGCTCGGCCAATTTACCCATCGTCTCAGGCGTCATGTCGACCACAGAACGGCCCGGAATATTATAGATGATAATCGGCAGTTCAGCACAATCATGTAGGGCGGTGAAATGCGCAATCAGCCCCGACTGCGTCGGCTTGTTATAGTAAGGCGTCACCACAAGGGCGGCATCTGCGCCAACCGATTCTGCGTGGCGCACCAAACGGATCGCCTCGAGCGTGTTGTTAGACCCAGCACCAGCAATAACCGGCACACGGCCTGCTGCTGCTTTTACCACTTCTTCAACCACAGTTTCGTGTTCACGGTGCGTCAGCGTAGGGCTTTCACCGGTCGTTCCTACAGGGACAAGACCATTGCTGCCTTCACCGATATGCCATTCCACAAGTTTCTTAAGCGTATCCAGATCCAGCTCGCCGTTCCGAAACGGCGTGACGAGGGCAGGCATAGAACCTTTAATCATTTTCACGCTCCTTTTAGCATTGTGGCCGGCAAATGGCCTGAGATTAACGCGATGTCAGCAGGATCGTGATTTGATACCTGGCGACGACGTTGTAAGTATCAGAGCCTCTAGCCTTCAAACCCGGTGAAATGCAAGTGAAGACCCGCGTATTGTTAAGCCTAATTCTGGTTATCGTGACCGCTTTGCCTACCTTGGCAGAACGGCCACGGCCTTTGGGTTGGGCATTGGAAGCTGCCCGTAGTGGGAATTGGGACCGGGCCGCGCGCATTGCTGCCCGAGATGGCCCGGTTGCGGCAGACGTCATCGAATGGTCGCGCCTGCGTGCCGGACTGGGCAGTTATCGTGATGTTACAGCATTTTTGGAACGCAGACCTGGATGGCCATCAGAACGCTATCTCAGACGCCAATCGGAACGGGCGCTTTTGGCTGAAAATGACCAGCGTGTGTTGGCTTTTTTCAGTACAACGCCTCCGCAAACGCCCCCGGCAGTTTTACGCTATGCCAGAGCATTGGAAAACGCCGGTCGCCCTGACGAAGCGGTCGCAATTGTTGTCGGCGCATGGCGTAACATTCCGCTTAGCGCGTCCGAACAGACCACGTTTCTGCGCGACTATGGGCCGGTTTTAAAAAATACCCATGATGCGCGCCTAGACGCGATGTTATGGCGCGGCGCTTTCGAAAATGCCCGGCGCATGTTTGATTTAGCATCAAAGGGCGCCGTTGCCGCAGCCAAAGCGCGAATCGCACTGCGCAAACGTGAAAATGGTGTGGATGGTTTGATTGCCGCCGTACCAGAAAGCCATGCAGCCCAAGGCGGTTTGCAATACGAACGCTTTATGTGGCGAGCCCGCAAAGGGCGCGCAGACTCCGCCAAGGAACTACTGATAGAAACATCCGTAAGTGCCGAACGATTGGGCCGCCCCGAAGAATGGTCAAATCGCCGCCGGTCACTGGCACGAGACGAAATGCGCAACGGCGATCCAGAGCGCGCTTATGAAATGGCATCGCGACACTTTATCTCTGGCGGCGCTGCATATTCTGATCTGGAATGGTTGGCAGGCTACATCGCCTTGACCAAATTGAATGAACCCAAAACCGCCTTGCGCCATTTTGAAAACCACAACGCTGCCGTGCGATCGCCTATTTCCAAGGGACGTGCGGGCTATTGGCGGGGCCGCGCGCTGGAAGCGATGGGCGATGTTGCTGCGGCGGATCAAGCGTATACGCAAGGGGCGCAGCATCAAAGCGCGTTTTATGGTCTGTTGGCGGCAGAACGCGCAGATTTACCATTTGACCGCGAACTCGCGCTCGAAGCCCCATCGCGAAATTGGCGCACGTCTGAATTAGCGGGCAGCGGGCTTTTCCAAGCCGGGTTGCTCTTGCAAGCATCGGGCGAAATTAATCTGGCAGAGAGGTTCTGGACCCGTCTGGCAGATGACTTGGATGTCGAGGCCGGACAGCTGTTGGCGCAAGCCGCTGTTGATTCCCAACAGCCGCATTTGGCTGTTATGATTGGCAAACGGTTGGCACGGCGGGCAATTGTCGTGCCGTTTGGCTATTACGCGCTCCACCCTTTGGCCGAACGTACGTTGCCAATGGCACCCGAAATGACCCTAGCAATTGCCCGCCGCGAAAGTGAATTTGACCCCATTGTTCAAAGCGGTGTCGGCGCCCGTGGCCTTATGCAGATCATGCCGCGCACCGGTCAAGAAGTTGCGCGCAATCTGGGCCGCGCTGGCGAGCATTCAACTGAACGGCTCACAAGCGACCCAGTATATAACGCCGAACTCGGCGCAGCCTACCTCGCCACTCTGGCAAGGCGGTTTAGCGGCAATGTGATTATGATGTCTGCGGGCTATAACGCGGGTCCCAGTAGGCCCGACCGCTGGATGCAGATCTATGGCGACCCGCGGCGTGGCGACATTGATATTGTCGACTGGATCGAACACATCCCGTTCCGAGAAACCCGAAACTACGTGATGCGGGTCGCGGAAAGCTTGCCCATATACCGTGCGCAATTGGGCAAAGACCCTCTACCGCAACCTTTCAGTGCGGAACTCACTGGGTCAACGTTGTTGTCGTTCGCGCCACAGGGTGAATAGGCCCGCAGCCACAATAATCGCGACACCCAATGCGACATTGGGGCGCAATACCTCACCAAAGATGAACACCCCCAAAGCAGACGCAAACACCAGTTGAAAATAAGCAAAAGGCTGGACAGCGCTTGCCTCTGCGACTTCGTAACAGCGGATCAAAAACCAATGCCCCAATGACGCGGTCAAACATAAAACACCCATCCAGCCCCAGTCGCGCAGTACCATCGGTTCCCAGAACCATGCGCCGATGCAAGTTGCCGTGGCAGCACCCACAGTCCCCGTCCAAAAAAAACTAGTCGCTGTGGTATCAAGCCTTCCTGCGTACCGCGTCAAAAGCGAGTAAAGCGCAAACATCGACGCCGCGACCAAGGGCACGATCGCCACTGGGTTAAAAACGCCAAAACCCGGCTGCAAGATCACCAAAACCCCCACAAACCCAACAGCGATAGCCAACCAACGTCGCCATCCCACTTTTTCGCTTAACAACGGGCCGGACAATGCTGCAACAATCAGCGGATAACTGGCGAAAACGGCATGGGTTTCAATCAATCCCAAAAGCGTAAAAGCAGAGATCGTCACACAAACCTGTACGGCTAGCAAAAAACCACGAAATGCTTGCAAAACGGGTTGTTGGGTCTGGGCAGCCGCACGCAATCCGCCACCGACCCGACCTGCAACAGCCACGACGAACGCGGCAAAAAACCAATAGCGGATCATCACGATCATAAAGACGTTGTATTCGCCTGCCAGATGCCGGGAAATGCCATCTTGCAACGCAAAAACCACAGTCGTTGCGATCATCAGCAAAACGCCCAACCGCGTGTTATTGCTTTGCGTCATGCGGCCAAGCGCCCGCGCGTCATATGCCTTTTGCGACCGTAACCTGCGATACGCTCCACCTCAAAACCTGCCTCAGACAGGCCACGACGCACAAAACCTGCTGCTGTATATGTGGCAAAGGTCCCTTGGGTCGCGGTGTGACGTGCAACTTCGGCCATCAAATCATCCTCCCAAAGCTCGGGGTTTTTAGCGGGCGAAAATCCGTCTAGATACCATGCATTCGCTTTTCCAGACCAAGGATTCAGCGTTTCTCGTGCATCTCCCACGATCACATTCAAGCGCGCCTGCCCTGCAATCTCGAACTGGCCACCGCTAGGCTGCCAAGTATCCAAAAGGGCTGCTGATAAATCACCGAACGTATCCCAAACGCTGATGGCTTTGGACATATCGTCGATCGTCATAGGGAAAGCTTCAAAACTCGTGAATTCAAACTGACCCGTGCAACCTGCTGCTTGCCAGCTTTGCAATGTCGTCAAGAAATTCAGCCCAGTGCCAAACCCAAGTTCCGCGATATGAAACCCGTCACAAAACCGGCGCGGCAGATCGTTGCCAGTCAGAAAAACGTGCCGTGTTTCATCAACCCCATTTTCGAGGCTAAAGTACGGGTCATCAAATTGCGTGGAAACCGGCACGTCGCCTTGTCTCCACGTCACATTTGCGGTCTGGTTCTGCACGATAAGGCCTTGTAAAGGAAACGCTGTCCACCCGCGACACTGAGGCAGAAGGTAGTTTTTGACAATGGTAGATGTAACAGTGCGGGGTGCAGGTGTTTTCGGGCTATCGATTGCATGGGCCTGCGTCCAAAAAGGCGCATCCGTTCAGGTCATCGACCCAAACGGCCCCGGCGCGGGCAGCAGCGGTGGGATTGTCGGCGCACTGGCCCCGCATGTGCCTGAAAACTGGAACCCAAAGAAAGCATTTCAGCTTGAAAGCCTTTTGATGGCGCAAGGTTTTTGGGAACAGGTAGCGACGGCTGGCCAACAAGACCCAGGCTACATCCGTAGTGGGCGCCTTCAGCCCATCGCAGACGAGGCCGCCTTAAATTTGGCCAGGCGGCGCGCGGATACTGCACAAACGTTGTGGCAAACGCATGCGCAATGGCGTGTAATCGAACTTCCTACATCGGCATGGACCGTGGCTAGTCCAACCGGGTTGGCCGTAAAAGACACGCTGAGCGCGCTCATCCATCCAAGGAAATCAGTCGCCGCTCTGGTTGCCGCTTTGCGCGCCAAAAACGTATCAATCAATTCTGAGTCCCCCGACAAAGGCCACGTCCTTTGGGCAAACGGTGTCGCCGGGCTTGAGATGCTCAATCAAGATCACCACCGACAGGTCGGTAACGGTGTCAAAGGGCAAGCTGCATTGCTTGACTATGATGCTGTCGGGGCCCCCCAACTTTTTGCTGATAGTATCCACATTATCCCACACGGCGATGGAACCGTAGCCATTGGGTCAACATCCGAACGCACATATACAACGCCCGATAAAACCGACGATCAATTGGATGAGGTCATCGCCAAAGCGCGCCTTGCCGTACCTGCCTTGGCCAACGCCCCGGTGATAGACAGATGGGCTGGCGTAAGGCCACGCGCTCGTAGTCGCGCGCCCATGTTGGGGTTATGGGCCGACCGGCCTGGACATTTCATCGCCAACGGAGGCTTCAAAATCGGGTTTGGCATGGCACCCAAAATTGCGCATGTGATGGCCGATTTGATGCTGGATGGACACGACACAATACCACAAGGGTTCGACGTCAGCGCGTCATTGTGATTGCGGCTGCACCTCCGCAGTCATGCACTGACGACCATCGGGCGCACGTACCCACATGGCATTGCCCTTGCGGCACAGCACAGCCTTTTCAAAATGCATCAAGGGTGACGTAGCCTTAAAAGAAAACTGAGCCAAAGGGCCCAATTCTTCGAGTGCCATAAGCATCAACAGCTGCGCCAAAAGCGGTCCATGTACAACAAGACCGTCATAACCTTCGACGTCTTGCGCATACGGAAGATCGTAATGAATCCGGTGACCATTAAAAGTGAGTGCTGAGTATCGAAAAAGCTGCGTTGATGTAAAATCAACCTCACGTTCGGTTGCTGCACCCTCCGGCGCCATTGGCGACTGTGGCGCAGGCGCTGATGGGTCCGCGTCTTGGCGATAGACCAGATCTTGCCATTCGGTCACACAAAGCCTGCCATTTTGCAAAATCTCATGGCGCAGAGTAACAAGCCCCAAAGGACCAGATCGTCCCTCTTTGCGGATATGCTTTTCGCAGACACTGCGTTTTGCGGCGGGTACCCCTATCCGCAGCGCATGGTCAAATTGTAGCCGACCACCCGCCCACATGCGACGTGGCAAGCCCATGTCAGGGATCAAACCGCCTACTTTTGGGTGCCCATCACGCCCGAGTGCAACAGCCGCCTGCGGGTCCCAAAAATAGACTTGGTGAAAAAATGGTGGCAGCTGCGCGTTATCGGAAAGTTCAATATTTACACCCAGTGTCACCGCCAAAGCTGCCGCCCGTGCTGGGTCAACGACATCACTTTGACAGGTCTTTTGCTGTGTTGCATCTTGCGTCATGCCAGACCGTAACAAGGAAGCCAGATATGCTGCAAACAGAAATCCAATGCCGCGTCCGCGCCTTGGACCATCTTGTTCTGACAGTGGCCAACATCCCGAACACAGTACGATTTTACACGCAGGTCTTGGGCATGCGCGGTGAACAATTTGCCGTCGCAGATGGCACCAAAAGGTGGGCTTTGAAATTCGGGCATAGCAAGATCAACCTGCACCAAAAGGGCCGCGAATTTGACCCAAAAGCAGCAAATCCAACGGCGGGCTCTGGTGATCTATGCTTTTTGACGGATGCCTCGATTGACGATTGGCTCAATCATCTGGCAACGCATCAAGTCGATATCATCGACGGACCCGTCGCGAGATCAGGGGCGACAGGACCAATCACGTCAATTTATATCCGCGACCCGGACAGCAACCTGATCGAGGTATCCGTACCGCGCGCTTAGCGTTCAATCTCAGCACGGAGGTTTTCCATCAGTTTTGTCAGCGTATTGGCATAAACCTCAGATGTGAGACGGCCCGCGTCGTCGAATTCATTGCTGCTGTCAGCCAGATGTACTTCAGGTCCGGCAAGAACGCGCGGCTGAAACGGCAGCATAAATCCACGCAACACCATCTGTGCGCGTTCACCACCGGCCCGCCCTGCCGCGGCCGACATCACGGCAACAGGCTTGCCCGCCCAAGGTGCCACTTTTGTGCGCGACACCCAATCCAGTGCGTTTTTCAACACGCCGGACGGGCCTTTGTTATATTCCGGCGTCGAGATGACTACGGCATCAGCCGATGCAATCAACTCAGCCAACGCGGTCACGCTGTCAGGAATTCCATGTGCTTCTTCCGCGTCGCCATCATAAAGCGGCAACTGCAGATCACCCATCTCGAACGTGCAATCGCCAAATAGCCGTGCCGCCTCTTTTACCAATTTTGTGTTCGTCGCGTCCTTGCGCAATGAACCCGACAAACCAACGATTTTGTACTGTGCCATTTAAACTCAACCCTTTTCTTGACCCGGTGCAACCTGATGCAGAACACCCAAAAAAGCAAGAAACCACGCCCAGACGGCGTGGCCTCATTTTCAAAAACTCATGTTTTAGGCGTTGGGTAAAATCACAATCTCAACACGCCGGTTCAACGCTTTACCCGACGCATTCAAATTGCTGGCGATGGGTTGGTTTTCACCGCGCCCAAAGGTTTGTATCCGCCCCCCTGGCACGCCAGCATTCATCAACACATTACCAACTGAATTAGCGCGGCGTTCCGAAAGCTGCTGGTTATAAGCTGCGTCGCCGTCGCTGTCGGTGTGGCCTACAATCTGGATGGTAGAGTTTGGATACTGCTGCAAATTACCCGCGACCGAAAAGAGATCATCTTGCAAGTCAGGACGCAGCGCAAAACTATCTGTCGCAAACAGCAGATCCTGCGGCATCGTCACGATCAGCCGATCACCGGTATTGGTGATCTGGACATTGTCGTTGCCGATATCGCGGCGCAGGTCTGCTTCTTGCTGATCAAGATTATAACCAATGCCTGCACCAATAGCGCCGCCGATAACCGCGCCGACAAGGGCACCACTATCCCGGTTACCGTCACCGCGCGACAATGCGCCAATCAACGCGCCCGTACCTGCACCAATCAGCGCACCTTGTTGGGTTTTAGGGTTTTGAGAATTTGCACCAATCGCTGCTGGGTCCGTACAGGCGGACAACGCGAAGGCGCCAGCCACAGCAAGGATTGCGGGGGTTTTCAATCGTTTCATAGTGTACTGCCTTATCTGTTGCGGCCCCGTTCGGGCGGGGCATCGTTTTGTATTGCAGTATATATGGGGGTGATACCTCAACAAACAAAGGGGAAAAATTGATCGGCAGCATCTTGCCGGTCTAGTTTGGCACCTCTGTTTGTACAGCCTCATAGGCCAACATAGCGCGTTTCATAGGCAGCCCCCAATGGTATCCACCAAGGCCACCCGACTTGCGCAACGCCCTATGACACGGGATCAGCCAACTGATTGGATTGCGCCCAACTGCTGTACCGACCGCGCGCACAGCGCGGGGGCTCCCAACTGCATCCGCAATTTCCGAATAGGTCGTGACATGCCCTGACGGGATCGACAACAACGCCTCCCACACTTTGATTTGAAACGGCGCGCCCATTAAAAACAATGGTGCTTTGTCTAGCTGCCCGTCTTCCGCACCGAAGACTTGCAAAACCCAAGGACGCAACATCATCGGGTCTTCGATAAAGTCAGCATTGGGCCAACGCGATACCAAATCTTCCATTGTGGCATCAACGCCCATTTCAGCGCAAAAGCCCAAGCCGCAAATGCCCTTTTCCGTACCCATGACCAACGCCGGGCCAAAGGGGCTTTCAAACCAGCCCCAGTAAATTGTCAGGCCCGCCCCTTTGCGGGCAAATTCCCCCGGGCTCATCGCTTCCCAACGCACGAACAGATCATGCAAACGACCGCTACCTGAAAGCCCCACAGCGTGAGATGCCTCTAGCGTGGTAAAGCGATCCCTGAGCAAGGTCTTTGCATGCCCGAGCGTCAGAAATTGCTGGTACCGTTTCGGGGAAACCCCGACCCAGCGTGAAAACAGGCGCTGGAAATGTGCAGGGCTCATTCCTATCTCGGCCGCAATGTCTTCTAGTGACAACGGATCGTCAGCCGCATCAATCCGGTCGATTGCTCGACGGATGACATGGTAATGATACGCGGTTTCTATATCATCGGTGAGAGTTTGGTGCTGTGTCATGCCCCAACACTATGAAATGCGATTAAGCATTACGACCCGATTCATGCGGGTTTCACGCGCGCAGCAACTCCGCGTTTTCCTGCGGCAAGCGTCCATCTGACAAAAGAAACGCAGCTTCCCGGCGGGTCAGACAAGGGCGCGCGGTTTGTTGGCAATGCAAATCATCACCCAAGAGGTTTTCTAGACGCGCCAAATCCTGCGCTTTCATGCGACGCAACGCCTCGGGTCCGGTGAACATGCTTTCCACCCATGCCCCCTGCGCCACGATCACCTGATGTGAGGCGAACAAAACATGTGTGACCAGATATGCCCGCTGCGGATTGATGAACTTGGCGATGTCCGCATCAACCCAGGCCTTTGCGGGTGCCAACACCTCAGCCGAAAAGTACATCAACTCTGCCATCGCAGAACGGATCATGATCCGGTGATCACCCGTGAGGCATAAATCATGTGTCGGGCAATCAGGGCCCAAAGCGCCTGCTGGAATGCGGACCGGCCTTTCGTTCGGGTATTGATAAAAATGCTTGGGTGGAATTTTGGTGCGACCAACCCACAACACGGGTTGGAAACCATGATCGCGGGTTAAAACCTTGTCACCGGTTTCAAGCCATTCGACCGGCAGGTTGCCATCTTCCGTGGTTATCATTGTGCCGGGACCAAAACACACAGCACCGTTGTTTTGTGCGTCGGCATACGTTGTTCGGGTATCGTCACCATTCCTGCCACCCAGCAAGTTATCAGCATCGCGGCGTTCAACTTCTTCGTAAGTGACGTCAGCGCTTAGGGGCGCCGATGGAAGATAGCCGACAAACGCGCCGTCAATCTCTAGAACGTCAACGCGTATCTGCGACCCGTCAGGTGCTTCCAGCACAAAATACTCTTCCGAGTAAATATTTCCGGCTTCGATTTCAGTGCCGTCAGCGCGTGTCGCACGTCCTTGTTGGTCAGCGTCTTCGCCTATCTCATCCCGCTTTTCGTCACCATCTAAATGGCTGTCGTTGTCATTTACTTCGAACTTGATGCGATCTTGCGAGAGATCAAAGCTATCTGACAGACGTACAGCGCCTGTCGCCGTGTCAAAAACCAGCGCGCCAGTATCGTATCCATAAAATGTAAAATCATACTGCGACATGATAATGTTCTGTGTTTGTTCAATATTGTCCCTAACTGGCTAAGGTTAACGTTCAGCAAAGAACACATGACTTGCCACTTTCCGCAAAAGCCGACATATCTGCGGGCATGGCCAAACAACTTGATTACCACACGATCCGTGCGATCTTTACGCGCTTTCAGCACGCAGACCCGGAACCCAAGGGCGAGCTTGAGCATGTAAATGTCTATACTCTTGTGGTGGCTGTGGCCCTAAGTGCGCAGGCCACAGATGCAGGCGTAAACAAAGCGACCCGGGCACTCTTTAAAATTGCGGACACGCCGCAAAAGATGCTCGATCTGGGGCTGGAAGGTCTGACGGAGCATATCAAAACCATCGGTTTGTTTCGCCAAAAAGCCAAAAATGTCATGAAGCTGAGCCAGATTTTAGTAGATGACTACGGCGGCGAGGTGCCAAATAGCCGTGCCGCGTTGCAAAGCCTGCCCGGCGTAGGACGTAAAACCGCGAATGTGGTTTTGAACATGTGGTGGCAGCAGCCCGCGCAGGCGGTCGACACGCATATATTCCGGCTTGGCAATCGTACAGGCATTGCCCCCGGAAAAACTGTAGACACGGTAGAACGCGCCATCGAAGATAATATACCAGCTGATTTTCAGTTGCACGCGCACCATTGGATGATCTTGCACGGGCGATACCATTGCAAGGCACGCAAGCCTCAATGCCCCACCTGCATCATCCGCGATCTCTGCCCATTTGAGGACAAAACAGAATGAAAACCTACGACCTAGTTGGCATTGGCAACGCTGTTGTCGATGTTATCACCCATGCTGACGACACTTTTCTAGACCACATGGGCATCGAAAAAGGGATCATGCAACTGGTCGACCAAGACCGGTCCGAAAAGCTGTTTGCATCAATGCAAGACCGGCTTCAAACACCCGGCGGGTCCGTCGCGAATACGGTAGCCGGTGTCGGTGCGCTGGGGTTGCAAACCGCTTTTGTCGGCCGGGTCCGAGATGATGCATTAGGTGCGTTTTATGCCAGTGCGATGACAGACAATGGCATTGATTTCGTAAACCCCCCCGTCGCAGATGGCGATATGCCCACGTCGCGGTCGATGATCTTTGTCACACCGGATGGCGAACGCACGATGAACACGTTTTTGGGGATTTCGACCGGCCTCACGTCGCAAGACGTGCCCCAAGATGTATCGGGCAATGCCAAAATCATGTTTCTCGAAGGGTACCTTTTTGACCATGACGCTGGCAAAACTGCCTTTCGCGAAGCCGCACGGGCGACCAAAGCAGGCAACGGTTTGGCTGGGATCGCGATTTCCGATCCGTTTTGCGTGGAACGCCACCGCGCTGATTTTCTTGCTCTGATCAAGAATGACCTCGATTATGTGATTGGTAACCAACACGAAATTGAATCGCTGTTTGAAACGGATCTCGAAACCGCATTGGCCAAAACCGGTGAGATTTGCCCCCTGGTTGTTTGCACGCGCTCAGGCGATGGGGTTACCGTTCTGGCAGAGGGCCGCCGCATCGATGTCACTGTGCAAGAGATCAAACCCGTAGATGCCACAGGTGCTGGTGATCAGTTTGCGGCCGGGTTCCTTTATGGATTGGCCACAGGGCATGATCTGGAAATTTGCGCCAAGATGGGCAACTTGTGCGCCGCAGAAGTGATCAGCCACGTGGGCCCACGTCCGCAAACATCCATGATGGATATCTTCCAAAACCAGGGCCTTCTCTGATCGTGTTGACCAACGGGTTTCACGACGTCCCGCCGGGCAAGGTGGCAATGGTGGTCACGCACCTTGAAATGCGTGAACCTGCGCCGATCCGCGACATCGCCCTGCCGGAAGGGCTAGAGTTTCGACCGGTCAAAGCTGTGCCTGATTGGTTTCGAGACATCTTCACCCGGGTCGGGGCAAATGAATGGCTTTGGTATGGGCGGCTGAAACTGGATGACGGCCAGCTGTCGGCTATCTTGGAGGATCCAAAGGTCGAACACTATACGTTAACCAAAAACGGCCAAGACGAAGCCCTGCTGGAGCTTGATTTTCGTGAGCCAGGTGCTTGCGAACTAGGGTATTTTGGCCTGACACCTGCGTTAATCGGAACCGGCGCAGGGCGGTATCTGATGGACCGGGCAATCAGCCGCGCTTGGCAAGACCCCATCAGCCGGTTTCACGTCCACACCTGCACTTTTGACAGCCCGCAAGCTTTGGCATTTTACCGTCGCAGCGGGTTTACACCTGTTCGCCAACAAATTGAAATCGACGATGATCCCCGCCTTGATGGCCTGTTGCCCGAAACGGCTGGCCCCAATATCCCGGTGCTGCGCCCTTAGTATTTGCCGTCAAATTCGGCCAAGACAGCAGCATATACATCACGTTTGAACGGCACGATGTTGTCTACCAATTCAGTCACTGGCAGCCAGCGCCATTTGGAGAACTCTGGATGCTCAGTTTCGATGTTTATATCAGAATTACCGCCGTTAAACTGCATCAGAAACCATTTCTGCTTTTGCCCGCGAAACCGGCCTTTCCACAGCTTGGGAACTAAATCATGCGGCAGCTCATAAGGGAGCCATTGCGCGCTCTCCGCAACAACGGTGACCAGATCAGGATCTACACCCGTTTCTTCCCATAGTTCACGCACCGCCGCCGCGCGCGGGTCTTCGTTCTTTTCTACCCCACCCTGCGGCATCTGCCACGCCGCCACTTGGCTATCCAGCCGTTGGCCCACAAAAACTTCGTTCTGCGCATTCATCAGCATCACACCAACACACGGTCTGTAGGGCAGTTTCGCGATCTGTTCAGGGGTCATATCAGGTGTTTCTCCATCTCGGCGCGTCTCAGGTGCACACCTGAAAGGGTCACCATTTCGAATTGGATAACGCAAAACCCAACACTCTGAAAGGCTGGCTGCGCGGAAAGGCTGGCGTGTGTATGCAGACGCGTAAGATGCATCACGGCTGCGCGCGTCTCTATCGCGTCGTAAAGCATGCGAAACAGACCCCGACCGCGATGTTGGGCCAAGATAAATGCCAGATCGAGGTAGCCTGTGTCATCTAAAGTCAGGAAGCCGACAGGGCGCGCATTGATGTGTGCCACAGCCACGTGCTGGCGGGCCAAACGCTTGCGGAATACGTCTGTCGCTGGCACATGAGGCATCCAAGCCACACGCTGCACTTGGGTATAGGGACTTGGGCCAAGGCGCACAGCATCATAGAACACCTGCGCAAGTGCGTGCGCATCATTCCCATCTGACCATTTTATTTGTACCATCTGGTTTCCGATTGTGACGCGGCGTTGCACGTGACAGGCTTTAGAGGAAAATGTCATGTGACAGCAACCACAACCGGGGAGGGTTCTGCATGTCCAACTATCCACATCTTCTGGCGCCGCTTGATTTAGGGTTCACGACCCTTAAGAACCGCGTGCTGATGGGATCGATGCATACTGGCCTTGAAGAGACTAAGGACTGGAACCGCGTGGCAGAGTTTTACGCCGCCCGCGCTCGGGGTGATGTGGCTTTGATGGTTACCGGCGGCATTGGCCCCAATCTCGAAGGGTCCGTTCTGCCGGGTGCGGCGATGATGGTCAGCGATCAAGACGTCGCCAACCACAAGGTGATCACAGACCGCGTGCACGAAGCCGGCGGCAAGATCGCCATGCAAATTCTACACGCGGGCCGCTATGCTTACGGGCCAAAATGCGTCGCACCATCGGCAATCAAATC
Source organism: Roseobacter sp. (assembly GCA_045104955.1). Taxonomy (GTDB): domain Bacteria; phylum Pseudomonadota; class Alphaproteobacteria; order Rhodobacterales; family Rhodobacteraceae; genus Roseobacter. Next base: position 12,295 of record JBGCDB010000026.1, on the reverse strand, counting down.
CCCCATATCCCCTTTTCCGCCTGCAGAACTGGATGCGGAAGGTATCGAAAAACAGATCAGCGATATCGTCGCATGCGCACAACGCGCGCAAGAGGCAGGCTATGACGGGGTCGAGGTGATGGGATCGGAAGGGTACTTCCTAAACCAATTCCTTGTCACCCATACCAATAAGCGTACCGATGAATGGGGTGGATCCTATGAAAACCGCATGCGCTTGCCAGTTGAAGTCGTGCGGCGCGTCCGCGAGGCCGTAGGAGAAAACTTCATCATCATCTACCGGCTGTCGATGATTGATCTTGTGCCAAATGGCTCCACCCATGAAGAAGTCGTGCAATTGGCCCAAAAGATTGAGGCCGCAGGGGCGACAATAATCAACACTGGTATCGGCTGGCACGAAGCGCGCATTCCAACCATCGCCACATCCGTGCCGCGTGCGGCGTTTGCTTGGGTGACCAAAAAGCTGATGGGCAAAGTTGGCATCCCGGTCATTACCTCAAACCGGATCAACACCCCCGAAGTGGCCGAAGACGTGCTAGCCACCGGCTGCGCTGACATGGTGTCGATGGCGCGGCCCATGCTGGCGGACGCAGATTTTGTGGCCAAAGCCATCGCAGGCAAATCAGATCACATCGCGCCCTGCATTGCTTGTAACCAAGCCTGCCTTGACCATACTTTTAGCGGTAAAATCTCTAGCTGTTTGGTCAACCCACAAGCCTGCTATGAAACCGAACTGACAATTGAACCCGCGCAGGATACTAAATCGATAGCCGTTGTTGGTGCGGGGCCTGCGGGCTTGTCCACTGCCATTACTGCGGCGGGCCGCGGTCATGCGGTCACGCTGTTTGATCGCGCCGATGAAATCGGTGGGCAGTTGAACATGGCCAAACAGGTCCCCGGCAAAGAAGAATTCTGGGGCTTGGTGGACTGGTACCGCACGATGCTGAAAACATCCGGCGTGACAGTATCGCTGGGTAAAAACGTCACCACAGCTGATCTACAAGGCTTTGACGAAGTGGTGGTTGCCACAGGTGTTGTCCCACGTGACCCAAACATTGATGGTCAAAATGCCCCCAACGTCGTGGACTATATTGATGTGCTTCGCGGCAAAGTCACGGTAGGTCAACGTGTCGCTATCGTGGGCGCAGGTGGGATCGGGTTTGATGTGGCGGAATTCCTCGTACACTCAGGCACCAGCCCGACCGAAAGTCTGCCCGACTGGATGCGCGAATGGGGCGTGGCAGACCCCGCCGAGCACCGCGCCGGGCTGGCCCCTGAAGGCCCGCAACCGCATGCCCCTGCCCGTCAGATCACATTGTTGCAGCGCAAAGCCGAAAAACCCGGCAAACGACTGGGCAAGACAACCGGTTGGATTCACCGTGCCGCATTGGCGATGAAAGACGTCAAAATGATCAGTGGCGTGAATTACGAGCGTGTCGAACAAGGTGGCCTGATGGTCAGCTTTGGTGCGGCACGCGAACGCCCAACCTTGATTGAAGCGGATACGATTGTGCTTTGTGCAGGACAGCTGCCTGACCGCACACTGTCCGATGCGTTAGATGCGATTGGCGTTGCGTGCCATGTTATTGGCGGCGCGGATGTCGCAGCAGAGCTAGATGCCAAGCGCGCAATTGACCAAGGGACACGGCTCGCAGCAACACTCTGATACAAGCGGGGCGGCAGGCCTTTCGCCCGGCCGCCACACCAATTATTCGACAGTAATTGTAATCACGTCTGAAACGACGGGTGTCGCATGCGGCACATGGCCATAATCCCCCAGTACCAGTTGCAGCGTGTGATCACCTGGCGGCAAGTCCAACACGGTTTCGGTTTGCCCCCCACCAAAGTGAACGTGGTTTTCATCTGCTGGAATACCATTGGCAAGCTCATCCGCACCGTCTTCACCTTTGCCCAAGGCAGGTCGGTTGATAAACAGGTGGTGGTGACCGGTCATTTCTTTTTCTGTTCCGGCAGGCGCAACGCCCATGCCGCGCAAACCAAATTTCACAGCAACAGGCGATTGAACGGTTTGCCCGTCTTCAAGATTGATAAAATACACTTCTGCATCAGGATTGGCCGGTGTTTCACCACCAGCGAATGCCGCGCTTGCAAGTCCTGCCGCAAAAAAAAGGGCAACAGTTGTCAGTCTCATTTTCTTCTCCCTGAATAAAATAACGGAAGAAAGGTAGGCCAACCGGGTAAAAAGGCACCTGCGGATTTTATCAAAAAGAAGTGACACGGGACGTGTCTGTGATTTCTTTTGGACTAAGAAAACACTTTTAAAGTGTAGTTTCATTTCAAGCGAAAAAATCTAAGAACCAGCGGGCGATCACAAATGTGGCAAAAACGCCTTTAAATTAGGGCAAGCTGGATTTTCGCTATTTCTCCTTATAAATAAGGAACTACCGCTAAAGTTGTGCGTTTCCATGACATCAACGATTCATGCAAAAACCGCGATACTGTCTCGAATGTGCCCCGTTCCTGCCCGATTTCATCTTCATACAGATGGCTGAACGAGAATGAAGGGATTTGCAATGGACCGCCTCACAGAGATGGAAGCTTTTGCAACAGTCGTAGACCAAGGCGGCTTTACGGATGCGGCAAAAAAGATGGGCATATCTAAATCTGCCGTCTCTAAACACGTGTCCTCGCTCGAGGCACGCTTGGGCGCACGTCTGCTGAACCGCACGACACGCCGGGTAAGCCCGACAGAAATTGGACTAGCCTACTATGACCGCGCACGGCGCGTCTTGAATGATGCAGGCGAAGCGGATGCGTTGGTGACGTCCATGCAAAGCGCGCCTTCGGGGCTTTTGCGTATCTCGGTAGCGACCGATTTTGGGGTGAACCACCTATCCCCCGTACTCAGCGAATTTCTGTCCGACTTCCCAGACATTACCGTCAACATGGTCCTCAACAACCGCTACGTAGAGCTGATTTCAGAAGGTTTCGACATGGCCGTCCGTATTGGTGAGCTGGAAGACAGCACGCTGAGGGCACGCAAATTGACCGAAACAACGAAACGAATGATCGCAAGCCCCGAGTATTTCCAAAAATACGGCCGGCCAGAAAAGATTGACGATCTGAACGAACACAAACTGCTACATTATTCGAACCAGTCCTCGGGGAATGTTTGGAAACTGACCGCCCCCTCTGGCGAAAAGCGACAAGTGCGCACTGCAGGCTGGCTAAGCGTCAATGACGGGCAATCCTTGCTGAACGCGGCGATTTCCGGTCTAGGCATCGCTTACCTTCCAAGCTTTCTTTACGCAGATGCAATGGACAAAGGGTTGATCCAAGATGCCATCCCTGATCTGCCGATCGAAACGCAAGGTATCTATGCGGTCTACCCACCCGGCCGCTTTACCCAGCCAAAAGTACGCGCCTTTATCGATTTTCTCGTGCACTCTTTTGCGGAAAAAGGCCCTTCTGACTGGTAAGGCCCAAACATTCCACAGCTTTGGCCCCTGTTGCAGCATCTGCAACAGGGGTTTTGCTATTCTACATTGAGCAATACCGCCTCAACGCGCCGGTTTTGATCTCGTCCTTCTGGCGTGAGGTTTGACGCCACGGGCGACAGATACCCCATCCCTTCGGCGTCCAGCCGGTCAGCAGCGACGCCGTACTGTGTAATGAGTCTATCGCGAACAGACCGGGCACGTGCACGTGACAGCGCTATGTTCGGCTCCAACCCACCTACAGCATCGGTATGCCCCACCAAGGCCAACCGCAAATCAGACCTTTCTTGCAAAACTGCAGCCAATTGACTGAGCGATCTATACTGCCCTGCGCGCAACTCGGACGTGCCGGTTGCAAAATTAAGATCGGACAGGATGACAAATCCCTGCTCAAGCAGTGTTGCTGTCTTGACGTCGACTGCAACACTGACCGCGTCAAGCAAAGTCGCTTCTGGCACCAATGGGGCAATCTCGCGTTCGGGCAGCATATCATCCACATCCACACCCGTGTCCGCCACGATCACCTGAACATATGCGGATGCCTCTGTCACACTAACCAAGACGGCAACCGCTTGGGCAGGGGTGTCTTCTGCCCCGCGCAGGGCCGTCAAATAGCGAAACCGCGAAATGTTGACGTACATGTTTGGCCCCGGCAATACCTGAGTGTTGAACCGGAAATCAAAGCCGCCACAGTCTTGGGATGCGCATTCAAACGCGAGCCGATAGCCCAGCGCATTTAGTTGATCCCGCAGGGGAATCATCACTTGCAAAGGCGTTAGCCCCGGCGTCGCAACGCGCCATGCTCTTTGTGTGATCGCGCCTTCCAGATAGACGGACGGCACGGTTTCACCATCAAAAACACCGATGGGCGCGTCAAACCCGTCAAGCTGTGTCGCACGTTCTGCCGTCAAACGCGCACCTACGGGTAATTCCAGTTCCAACGCAGTAACCGGCGGTGCCCAAAGCAACGCCCACAAAGCACACGCACAACTGAGCCACCCGCGCCCGGTCATCTGGCCTGCGCGTGGTATTCGTCGTTGGGCCGCATGTCTGTGGCGCTGGCCACGCGGTTGGTCATGTTGAAAAACCCTGCGACGTTGGCGATGTCCCAAATGTCAGCATCGCTGAACCCCACATCGCGCAGGGCTTGGCGGTCGCATTCCTCTATCGTGGCGCTCGCTTGGGTCATTTGAGCTGCGAAATCACACATCGCACGCTGGCGCTTATCCAGATTGGCCACGCGGTAATTCATCACCAAAGCTTCACCTAAAATCGGGTCACCTGACATAGAGCGCACTGCCGCACCATGCGCCACAAGACAATAAAAGCACTTGTTGATTGATGATACGACAACCGCGATCATCTCGCGTTCCAACTTGCTAAGCCCTGAAGGGGCCAGCATCAGATTATTGTACATCCCCGTAAACGCATCCAGCTTTTCTATATCAAAAGCATACGCTTGCAGGACATTCGGGATCATCCCCAGCTTGTCCATGCAGACATCAAAATACTTTTGCGTCGCAGGAGGCAGCGGGTCGACTGGCGCAAGGTCAAGCGCAGTAGGAGGGGCTGTATCAGCCATCACGTAAATCTCCAGACGTGGGGTTATGTCGATAATGGTACTGTGCTGCAGGCTCAAAGCCCAGACCAGAATAAAGACCAAGTGCCGCTGTGTTTGCCTGAGTACACAAGACCGCCATCATGTCAGCCCCTTGCGCTTGGCCCCAAAAAGCCGCAGCCCGCATCATCCACTGTGCGACGCCCTTGCGCCTGTGCTCCAAAAGCACTTCGACCGCGTGTGCCATAGCGATTTTACCATCTACCCCCACAAAGGCCGTGCCCGCAGGACGCGCGTCACTGCGTGCAAGAAATGCCGTTTTCTTTTGCGCCCGGCGCATTACCTCGATCCGCGCAGGACCAATACCGCCTTTGGCCCATATTTCCTCCATAATCGCGAGAGGTTCCCATATCTCAAAGGCTGCCAGCGGCGGGACGGGTAAATCTGTTAGCAGCTCTATTGGACATGTCAGCACGACCACCGGATCGACTATTTTGTATCCGCGCTCCCCTAATGCCGCATCCAGTTCTGTATCGCCATCTCGCAGCATAAAAAGTGCAGTCTGTCCCAAAGCAGCCATCGCGTCTTCGGCTTGGGGGATATCTGAAGGCGTAAACGCGCCCTCTAGCGTTGCAGCTGAAACGCGTTTGCCACCGCCTTGACCATCACGGATCAGCCAAGGGCCACACCGCTTTAAAGCTGCCGCAGGCCATGTTGCTTCGACCGCATCAAAAAGAGCATCCGCAGACACGGTCATAGGGAAAACGCCGCCCCAAGTTCCGTCGCCGCTTGTGCGACCAAATCACCATCTGTGCCGCGAATGACAACGTTGGCCCCATATTGTCCAGTTTTCTTCTGATACGGGTATGAGCCAAAACTCAGATCTGGGTATTTGGCTGCTAATTCTCCAAGTGGGCCAGCGATGTCCCCCTCCCCCCGTTCAATTTGCAGGCTCGTTGACACCAGCGGTGCACCCGCCGTCAGGCTAGGTAGAACAGACGCCACCATCGCTTTGAACACAGAAGGTACGCCAGCCATGACATAGACATTTTCGACGATAAAACCGGGCGCCACGGATACGGGATTGTCGATCAACCCCGCACCGTCGGGAATACGCGCCATGCGCAATCGCGCCGCGTTCAATTCCGTGCCCGAGCGGGCATAATGCGCAGCAAGCAAAGCGCGGGCGTCCTCGCGCACGTCGATTGTCCGACCGAAGGCTTCGGCGATGCAATCGGCGGTGATATCATCGTGCGTGGGGCCAATCCCCCCGCTGGTGACCACATGGGTGTAGCTTGCAGACAGGGCTCGCACGGCTGAAATAATCGCGGATTTGTTGTCGCTGACCACGCGCACTTCGGCCAGATCAATGCCTGCCTCTGTCAGCGCGCCTGCCAGATGATACATATTAGCGTCCCGGGTCCGCCCGGATAAGATTTCATCACCGATCACCAACATTGCTGCGGTTGGGTTTGCCATGGCCAAAGGCTCCTTGCGTCTATGCTAGGCCGAGGTATAGACGTCGCGGTATGCGCTTTCAAACCGATCTTATCCCGGCCACGTTGACACGCCGATACAAACGCTTTCTGGCCGATTGTGTACTGGAAGGCAGCGGTGCAGAGATCACGGCCCATTGCGCTAATCCCGGTTCAATGATGGGTCTATCAGAACCCGGCACACGTGTTTGGCTGGAACCCAATGATGACCCCAAGAAAAAGCTAAAATACGGCTGGCGGTTGGTCGATCACCAAAACGGCCATTTTACGGGTGTCGATACATCTGTGCCCAATCGCGCCCTTAAATCAGCCCTGATGGAACGCGCGGTTGCCCCGCTGGCGGACTACAGCTTGGTCCGGGCTGAGGTGAAATATGGCCAAAATAGTCGCATCGACTTTTTGCTTAGCCAAGAGGGCCTGCCCGATGCCTATGTTGAGGTCAAAAGCGTCACCCTAAGCAGGCAGGCAGGACTAGCCGAGTTTCCCGACAGTGTCACCGCCCGCGGCGCAAAGCATTTGGTAGAATTGGCGCAAATGGTTCAGCAAGGGCACCGCGCTATCATGCTGTATCTAGTACAGCGGACAGACTGCACAGGTTTTACTTTAGCCGATGACATAGACCCTGTTTATGGTGCGGCTTATCGAGATGCACGCGCCGCAGGCGTTGAAACTTTGTGTTTGGGTACCAATATCTCGCCTCAAGGCGTTGAAGTTGCAGATCAGATCGAGATCCGCATCTGAGGCACACTGGCGCTTACACGCATTGCGCGTTAAAAGGCCGAAAACCCGCATGATGGAGACCCACGTGAACGAAGACCTGCGCGGCCGTCAGACCAAAGACGGCATACACATCTATGACGCCAGTGACTTTGCTGGCATGCATGCGGCTGGCGCACTGGCCGCACAAATACTGGACGATATTGCAGATCATGTTTTTGTGGGTCAGACGTCGGGCGCGATTGATAAGCGCATCACCGAAATGGTCGAAGAAGCGGGCGCTACATCGGCCACGATTGGGTACAAAGGCTACAAACACGCCAGTTGTATTTCCGTGAACCATGTTGTGTGTCATGGCATCCCCGGCGACAAAGTGCTGAAAGATGGCGACATCTTAAACATCGATGTCACAGTTATTGTCGATGGTTGGTTTGGGGACACAAGCCGCATGTATGTGGCGGGCAAGTTACCCCGCAAAGCTGAACGGCTGATCGAGATTACGCATGATGCGCTGATGCTTGGGATTGAGGCAGTGAAACCCGGCAACACCTTCGGCGACATTGGCTATGCGATCCAGTCCTTTGTCGAAAGCCACCGCATGTCGGTGGTGCGCGATTTTTGCGGCCATGGGTTGGGCCGGGTGTTTCACGCCCCCCCGAATGTGCTGCACTATGGGAGACGCGGTACAGGTGCGGTGCTGGAAGAAGGTATGTTTTTCACGATAGAACCGATGGTGAATCTTGGCCGTCCTGAGACGAAAACCTTGGCTGATGACTGGACGGCGGTCACACGCGACAAATCACTGTCTGCGCAGTTTGAGCATTCGATCGGCGTTACCGCAACCGGAGCCGAAATCTTTACGCTGTCGCCCGGTGGTAAATTTCACCCGACTTACGGCTGATCATCCTGTTCGCGAGCATCCCGGCGCAGCACCTCTAATAGCAGAGTTTCGGTGCCCCACGGCTGCACCGCATCCCCTATGAATACCGGGCTTGGACGCCGCTTGCGCGGCGCAGGCGCAGTGTCAGTTTGGGTGGGTTGCGTCCAAAAGGCTGAGAGGGTCGCAGCAATCATAAGATACGCGATACCACATCATGACGCTGATTTCGACATCAACGTGATATGAGTGTCGCCATACTTGCGCCGGTCGACCAGATCAAAGCCATCAGGGACAGGCATTGGTATGGCTTCTTCCCACACCACAAAGGCGTCCCGCGCCAACCAACCACCTGCTTCTGCGGTGGCAAGCGCGGCTTCGCCCATGGCTTTGCGGTAGGGCGGATCAAGGAATATCAGCGTAAAAGGTGCCCCCGTCCGCCCCGGTAAATGCCGCGCATCACGGCGGATCACATCCGTTGTGTCTTGCGCCTTCAGCTTAACGATGTTTTGTCCAATCAGCCGTTGGGCCGTGCGAGCGTTTTCGACAAACGTCACTTGTTTGGCCCCACGCGACAAAGCTTCAAGGCCCAACGCGCCAGTGCCTGCAAACAAATCCAATACGCGCGCGTCCTCGATAACGTCATGGTGGTTCAAGACATTAAACAGGCTTTCGCGCACCCGGTCAGTGGTCGGGCGCAGATGGGCGGCAGGGTCGCCCTTGCCCACATTTGCCAAGGCCACACCGCGATGCATGCCGGCAATGATCCTCACGCTTGCAACAACGGCTTAAGATCAGCCTGAGGATCGGCAACCACCGCAGGGTCCGCTGTTTTTCCTGCCTCGATCAAGCGTTTGCCAATCATGTAAGCACGCGGGTCATTCATGGCATCCACCGCGAGCAATTGCGCACCTTTGTAGTACCAAAACGATGCAGTCTGACCTTCACCCATACGGCTGACGACGTCTGTGTATCCGCTGTTCAACCCTGCAATTTGCAGTTTGACGTCATATTGATCAGACCAAAACCACGGCTTGGCCACGTAATCCATACCTGCCCCCATGATATTTTGCGCTACGATTTCTGACTGATCAATCGCATTAGGCACGCTTTCCAAACGAATCCGCGCGCCTTGATAAGGGAAAGACGCGCAATCGCCTGCTGCCCAGATATGCGGATCAGAGCTGCGCCCGCGTGCGTCGACCGCGATGCCATTGTCTACGGCAATGCCAGCAGCTTCTGCCAGCGCAGTTGCAGGTGTGATCCCCACACCGGCGATGACAAAATCAACCTCGACCGTGGTGCTATCGGTCAGTTTAGCGCCCGTTACAGCGCCGTTGTCGCCCAGTAAATGATCCAACCCCACGCCTTCGCGTAGATCGACGCCGTGACCGCTGTGCAGCGCGCGGAAATAATCGCTTGTTTGTGGGGCGGCGACACGTTGCAATATACGGTCTGCCATCTCGACCAAAGTAACGGACACTCCCATTTTCGTGGCGACAGCTGCAGCCTCCAACCCGATATATCCCCCCCCTACGATCAGCGCACGGGCCCCTTTTGTAAATTGCGAAGACATCGCATCGGCATCGGCCAGATCACGCACCACAAAGACATTTTCCAGATCACCACCAATCGCCGCAGGTAGACGGCGCGGTGTCGATCCGGTTGCCAACACCAATTCGTCATAGTGCAACACATCTGGCCCGACAGAGACCGTCTGTGCCTCCCGATTAATCGCGTCCACACTGCTGCCCATGCGCAAAGCGATGTTATGTTCTGCGTAAAAACTTTCAGGGCGTAAAAACAGCCGGTCCAATGTCATTTCACCCATCAGGTAGGCCTTGGACAGGGGCGGGCGCTGGTACGGGGCCACGGGTTCAGCCCCAACAAGCGTGATTTTCCCGTCAAAACCGCCGTTGCGCAACTTGGCCACACAAGATGACCCCGCTTGGCCCGCACCTACGACAATAACATGGGTCATTTCTTGCTCTCCCGATTGGATAAGTGTGGTCCCTGCCAACGCCGCACCCTATATCTGTGACAAGTCCAAACGCAATTACAAGAAAGGCGTATCACATGACGATTTCACAAGGCGACCAGCTTCCCGACGCATCTTTGATAGAATTAGGCGCAGACGGGCCAGCAGCTGTGTCCATGGCAGACAAAACCAAAGGCCGCAAAGTCGTTGTATTCGCCGTACCCGGCGCGTTCACGCCAACGTGCCATTCCGCGCATGTACCCAGCTTTGTGCGCACCAAAGACCAGTTCGACGCTAAAGGCGTGGATGAAATCATCTGTGTGTCGGTCAACGATCCTTTCGTGATGAAGGCATGGGGCGAGGCGACAGGTGCGGCGGCGGCTGGAATCACAATGCTCGGCGACGCCGATAGCGTCTTTACTAAAGCAATCGGTATGGACTTTAGCGCGCCGCCAGCTGGTCTGACAGACCGGTCCAAGCGCTATGCGATGCTGGTTGAAGACGGCAAGGTGACCTTGCTGCAAGAAGAAGAAAGCCCCGGCACTTGCGAAGTATCAGCCGGTGAGGCGCTTTTGGCGAATATGTAACCGCCCATCGTACCGCAAAAGGGCCCGGCGCGTTACCGCGACCGGGCCTTTTTTGTGCCTTGGCTTTATTCTGCAGCATGAACAATCGTTGTGGTCGGAAATGGGATGTCGATGCCACCGGCATCCAGCGCCTCTTTCACTTTGCGCTTCATATCTGCCTGAAACGCAAAAAGATCACCTGCATCGACCCAAACGCGGACTAGAAAATCAACTGAACTCGCACCAAGGTTATTCACTTGGATAAAGGGTTCTGGGTTCGTTTTCGCACGCGGATCGGCCAAGATCGTTTCGCGGATGATCCGCTCAGCGTCCCCCAGATTTACGCCGTAACCCACACCAAATGTCCATTCCGCACGGCGGGTCGCGTTCGCCGAATAATTGGTGATCACATTGCCCCAGACCTGCGCGTTTGGAATGATCACCTGCGCATTGGACAGATCGGCCAATTCGGTGAAATTCAACGTCAGAGACTGGACCGTACCCATCGTGCCGCCAACATCAACGAAATCCCCCAGCTTGATCGGGCGGAACAAGATCAACATCACACCAGCAGCGATATTGGACAGTGTGCCCTGCAGTGCCAAGCCCACGGCCAGACCGGCCGCGCCGATGACCGCAACAACGGATGTGGTCTGCACCCCAAACGTATTGAGCACAAACAAAACCGCAAAAGCCAGAACCACATAGCGCACAATCGCCGACATAAAGTCGAACAGCATGTCATCGAGGTTTTGGTATTTACGGCCCAACGCACGAATACGACGCTGCAACCACGCCGATACGATCCACGCAAGGATCAAGATTGAAATCGCCGTCAGCACAGAGCCAACCGCCGACATTAAAAACTCAACTGAAAGCAGATCTGCCAAGGTTTTCCCCTGCCAGATCTCCGTTTGAAGCAACGCTTGCATTAGTCACCCACTTAAATTGTCCATTTTTCGGGCCAACTTTGCGTCAAGTGTGCTTAGGCCACCCACATCATGGGTCGTCAGAACCACATTCACCGTCTTATAGACGTTGTCCCACTCGGGGTGGTGGTTCCACTTTTCAGCCCAAATGGCAACACGTGTCATCCACCCAAACGCCTCGACGAAATTTTCAAAGACAAACGTCTTTTTGATCGCGTCTCGATCTGAAACCATTTCCCAGCCTTCGGCGAAAAGTGGCTCCAGCAAAGGGCCACGGGTTTCTGAGCTTAGTTTTTCAGTCATTGCTGTTCCTCGATCTCTACCTTTTTGAAAGGACCATATTCCGTCAATATGTCAATTTCTTCATCTACTGCTTCGCGTTCTGCACGCAAATAAGACCCAATCGCGTCAGCAAATCCTGCATCAGCCACCCAATGCACAGACCACGTGGGCGTGGGCAAATAACCACGCGCGAGCTTATGTTCACCCTGCGCGCCCGCCTCAACGCGTTTCAATCCAAGGTCAATCGCGATGTCTATGGCCTGATAATAGCACAGTTCAAAGTGCAAAAACGGGTGGTGTTCAACGCAGCCCCAATACCGCCCATAAAGCGATTTCGCACCGATGAAGTTGAGCGCCCCCGCCACCCATCGGCCGTTCCGTTCCGCCAGGACAAGCGCCATATCATCGCGCAGCGTTTCCTGTGCGATATCAAAAAA
>JBGCDB010000025.1:0-5228 GCA_045104955.1 Roseobacter sp. | reverse complement strand
TCTTTGAGGCCCATGGCATAGTTGCCACGACCATCGAAAGACTTGCCGGAGACGCCGCGGAAGTCGCGGATACGCGGCATTGCAATCGTGACCAGACGATCAAGGAATTCATACATGCGATCGCCGCGCAGGGTTACTTTGGCACCCAATGGCATTTCTTCCCGCACGCGGAAACCCGCGATGGATTTCTTGGCAATTGTTGTCATGGCTTTCTGGCCCGCGATCAGCGTCAGGTCAGCTTGCGCTGACTTGGCTTTTTTGCTGTCACGGACGGCAGCAGCGCCGCAGCCAATGTTCAGAACGATTTTATCCAAACGCGGGATTTGCATGTCGTTCTTGTAACCAAACTCTTCTTTCATCGCGGCGCGGATAGTGTCCTTGTACGCCGCCTTCAAGCGAGGTGTGTAGTCTGCAGAATCAAGCATCGATCACGTCCCCTGTTGTCTTGGCAAAACGCACTTTTTTGTCGCCGTCCATTTTGAAACCAACGCGTGTGGCTTTGCCATTTGCATCCACATACGCAAGGTTGCTCAGATCAACGGGCATCGCCTTGGGAATGCGGCCGCCTTGCGATGTCTGTGTTTGACGTGTCGCGCGAATGGCAATGTTGATACCATCTACGATGGCCTTGCCGGATTTTGGGTCAACAGAAGAGATATTGCCTGTCTTACCTTTATCCTTGCCGGCAAGCACGATGACCTTGTCACCTTTTTTAAGCTTAGCTGCCATGGTTACAGCACCTCCGGAGCGAGCGAGATGATTTTCATGAAGTTCTTCGCACGCAACTCACGCACAACTGGCCCGAAGATACGGGTGCCAACTGGCTCGTTGTTGTTGTTGAGGATGACGGCCGCGTTCCGGTCAAAGCGGATCGCTGTGCCGTCGTCGCGGCGTACTTCTTTGGCGGTGCGAACAACAACGGCCTTACGGACGTCGCCTTTTTTCACACGACCGCGTGGGATGGCTTCCTTGACCGATACGACAATGATGTCGCCAACGGACGCGTATTTACGCTTGGAACCACCCAGTACCTTGATGCACTGAACACGGCGTGCGCCGCTGTTGTCAGCAACATCCAGGTTGGTCTGCATCTGGATCATTTGGTTTCTCCCGACCTTTGGGGGGCGATGCGTGCCTGATCCCCAGGGTTTCGATTAAGCGGTTGGTGCTTTAGGCCTCAGCGGCTTCGAGCACTTCCCAACGTTTGGTTTTAGACTTCGGTGCACATTCGACAATGCGAACAGAGTCGCCTGTCTTGAATGTGTTGTTCTCATCGTGGGCCCGGTACTTTTTGGACTTACGGATGGTTTTCTTCAGAACCGGGTGCGTGAAACGACGTTCGACGGATACGGTTACTGTTTGTGCGTTCGCGTCAGAGGTCACGACGCCGGACAGAATACGCTTTGGCATGAGTGCTCTCCTTACTCTTCGCTGGCTGCGGCTGCAGCTTTTTGGTTCAAAATCGTTTTCACACGGGCCGCATCACGGCGTGCTTTACGAATCTGGGCAGGGTTCTCCAATTGACCTGTCGCTTGCTGGAAGCGCAGGTTAAAGGAAGTCTTTTTAAGGTTGGCCAGCTCTTCACGCAGCTGATCTGGCGTTTTGTCGTGCAATTCTTTGGCGTTCATCGCCTTTTTCCTTTCAACATCACGAGTAGGCCGCATAAAAGCGTCACCCTGATTCCCGTGGAGTTCCATGATGAAATGGCCGTATAGGAGGGTTACGGGCCTATGGCAACCCCTTACGCCCACGCTTTACAAGTCGCCTTAAGTCACTGTGATGCGACCGCCGGGATCGCCTTGAGGTATGCTGCAATGGCACTTCGGTCTTCGGGGCTCAGTTTAGCGGTATTTTCTATGACCGCGACCATAGACCCCCCTGCGCTATCAAAGTCGGGTGTGAAACCTGTTTCAAGGTAGTAGGCGATGTCGGTCTCTACCCAATCGAGAGCCCAAGGGGTGATATTAGGGATCTTCCCTTCCCCATCAGGGTTCGCCCCACCCGCCATCCACTGACTGAGGATTGGGCCACCCAAAGCGTTGCGCGGCGTATGGCATTCGCTGCAATGCCCCATCGCTTCGACCAGGTACTGACCCCGTGCGAGCAGCGGGTCCGTCTGGGCGAAAACTGGCTCCGGGTCAACATAAAGCAGTTTCCACGCGCCCAGCGTCATTCGGATATTAAAAGGAAAACTTAAGTCATGAGGCCGTGACGGTGTTGCGTCCGCCGGGAGGGTATCCATAAAGGACTTAAGATCCAGTATGTCGGTCGTCTCCATCCGGCTGTACGATGCATAAGGAAACGCAGGATAGTAATGTTCCCCTGACGGGCTGGTCCCATGTTGCACGGCTGATACGAATTCGGCATCGGTCCATGCCCCAAGTCCAACATCACGGTCAGTCGAGATATTCGGCGCATGGAACACGCCAAATTCTGTTTTGAACTCCATTCCGCCCGCCAAGACCAGCTTGGCGTCACCTTGCGCACCAGGTGCTGCGTGGCATGATGCGCAACCGGTCGCGTAAAATATCGCCTCACCCTGCACAGGGTCCGGGATATGGTCAGGCAGAGCTTCGGCAGTGACGACAACCGGTCGGGTCACCCACAGGCCTGCTGCCGCACCACATGCGCCCAACAGACCGAGTGTGACCAAAAATCGCAGCATAAGTCGTTATTTCTGCACCCGGTAGCCTTCGTGGCAGCTTCTGCAACTTTGGCCAACGGCACCGAAAACTGCCGCCAATGCTTCTTTATCCTGCACATTCGCAGCAATCGCTGTATCTAACGCAGCCTCGAACTTGGCGCTTTCCGCTTCAAAGCCTGCGCGGTCTGTCCAAACCGCAGGCGCCGCGAGATACTTGTTCGTTGTCTCCCCTTCGGTGCCTTCGGGGTACAGATCAACAAAACCTTCTACACCTTCGCGCATTGACACCAACGCCGCATTAGCAGCAGCCGCATCAAAATCCGTAGTGCCTTTCAGCATGTCGCCGATTGTCTTCGTCGATTTACCAACATCGCTCATGATCGCTTCGCGTTTTTCGGTGGGTGAATGCCCGGCTGCGTTCGGTTGGGTGGCTAATGCGGCCACAAGAAGCCCGCTGGCGGCGGCAATGAAAACTTTGTTTTTCATGATCAATCCCTAGAAAACAGCGACAACTATCGCGATGCCATAATCTTAGCCCAGCCAAAAGACAGTTCAATACATGACTGCGACATTCCGCCACGGACCCGCTCACAACTTCGTGAAATATCAGTGTAGTGGGCACAAATTGCTTAGCGAGCAGACAGGAAGACTATGGATATCTGTAAACCTTGAACAGGTCTCCTGAAGCTTTTCAAAGTGTCATGCATCAAACCTAAACGCTGGGTTTTACGAGGTCGTGCGTAACGCCCATGCGCGCAATTCGACCTCGCCAAGTCATTCGTGGTCTTGTATGAGCATCGAATGTCCGAAATTTCTTCGCTTTTTGTCACCCGCCTTTATCGCGCCAAGCTAGCAGAGCTTGGCCGCCCCATTAACACGGCCGAACTTGAAGCCTCTTGTTGGTCAATTGCACAAGATGACGAGGCCGGACAGGACTGGTGCGATGAAAACGGATATCCAGGCTATACATCCTATGCATCTCTGACAGACCTGCCTTACCGGTTTCCGATTTTTAAAGACCTCGTCAAAGTTTTGGATAAGCACGTCACCGCCTTCGCGGATGACTTGGCCTTCAACCTTGATGGTCGGAAATTACAACTAGAAGACATCTGGATTAATATTCTGCCGCAAGGTGGCGTACACACGTCTCATATTCATCCTCATTCGGTGATCAGCGGCACCACCTATGTGGCCGTGCCGGACGGTGCCAGCGCAATAAAGTTTGAAGATCCCCGGCTTGCCATGATGATGGCTGCCCCACCACGCAAGTCTGATGCTCCCCGCGATTTAAGGACTTTCCACTATGAAGCTCCTGCCCCGGGCGACCTTCTCCTTTGGGAAAGTTGGCTGCGCCATGAAGTGCCCGTGAACATGGCTGAAGACGAACGTATCAGCGTAAGTTTCAACTACGCCTGGGCGTAATCACGCCAAACCCCTCAAAAAATCAACCATAGCAAGAAGTTAAGCATGTTTTCGCTTAAATCGTGTGCGAACGAACAGGAAGGTTTCCAGCCGCCCTGTGAAAAGTGATGGTGTGCGGCGATAATAATAGGTGATTTGAGGCAGGTTATGGAACAAGACTCGGAGGCAGCGCGAAAGGTGTCGCGTGAGTTGCTGGAGATTACCGGCGAAGCGCTCAAGAACAACGATTTCGAAGCCTTTTTCGCCTGTATGCTGTTGCCCCAAAAGATAGAAACCTATGATGGGCACCGCATGCTGCACACCAAAGCCGACGCCCAAGAAATCTTTTCGGCGGTCAGGGCCTATCTTAAAAGGTCTGGGATCACCGAGATGGTCCGCCATTGCGTCACAGCAGCTTTCCGGGACGCAGATACAATCGAAGCGGTACACGAGACGCGGATGGTCAATGGGAACGTTATGACGCAGGCTCCGTTCCCTGTATTCTCAGTTTTGAAGTACAACGGCACCCGGTGGCAGATTGCCCGCTCTTCCTATGCGATAAGCGATTCAAAACGGCATAACGATGCACTGATGGGCACATCGCCCACAGGTGACGAGACCCCGTCCAACGTGCAGTTTTAACCGGCAGACGCATCTAAATGCAAAAGGCCCCCGCCGATCACGCAGCAGGAGCCTTTGATTTCTTATCGCAGTGAAGACTTACCAGTCTTCGCGCACCACGACCCGTGTTTTGATCGGCAGTTTCATCGCCGCCAGACGAAGCGCCTCGCGGGCGATGTCGTCGTTCACGCCGTCGATTTCGAACATAACGCGACCCGGTTTAACCTTTGCCGCCCACCGGTCGACAGAGCCCTTACCTTTACCCATCCGAACTTCGATCGGCTTGGCTGTCACGGGTACATCAGGGAAAATCCGGATCCATACGCGGCCTTGACGTTTCATGTGACGTGTCATCGCGCGGCGAGCCGCTTCGATTTGACGTGCAGTCACACGCTCAGGCTCAAGAGCCTTGAGGCCATATGTGCCGAAGTTCAGATCAGACCCGCCTTTTGCAAGACCCTTGATAGAGCCCTTAAACTGCTTGCGGAATTTAGTACGCTTTGGCTGAAGCATTTAGGTATCCCCCTTAGCGCCGACCACCGGCACCGCGAGGTGCTGGGCC
>JBGCDB010000024.1:0-132534 GCA_045104955.1 Roseobacter sp. | reverse complement strand
GACGCACTGCACGGCAACTTCAAATCCAACTTCCTGCTGCACTATAACTTCCCACCCTATTCGGTTGGCGAAGCAGGTCGCGTGGGCCCTCCCGGACGTCGTGAAATCGGCCACGGTAAACTGGCTTGGCGTGCGTTGCAGGCGGTTCTGCCAGCGGCGACAGACTTCCCCTATACAGTACGGGTTGTATCCGAGATCACCGAATCCAACGGATCGTCTTCCATGGCGTCCGTTTGTGGTGGCTCCCTGTCCATGATGGATGCGGGCGTGCCGCTGAAATCTGCGGTAGCCGGTGTTGCAATGGGTCTGATCCTTGAAGAAGACGGATCTTACGCGATCCTGTCGGACATCTTGGGTGACGAAGACCACCTTGGCGACATGGACTTTAAGGTCGCAGGTACAGAAGCCGGGATCACTTCCTTGCAGATGGACATCAAGATCGCAGGCATCACGCCAGAGATCATGGAAAAAGCCTTGGCGCAGGCCAAAGCAGGTCGTTTGCACATTCTGGGCGAGATGAACAAAGCACTGACCGGTGCAGCGGACTTCTCTGTACACGCGCCACGCATCGAAACGATGCAGATCCCAACGGATAAAATCCGCGAAGTGATCGGCTCCGGTGGTAAAGTGATCCGCGAGATCGTCGAAGTTTCCGGCGCGAAAGTGGACATCAACGACGAAGGCACCATCAAGATCGCAAGCCCGAACGGCGAATCGATCAAGAAAGCCTATGACATGATCCACTCCATCGTGGCAGAGCCTGAAGAAGGCATGGTCTACACCGGCACGGTCGTCAAAATTGTCGACTTCGGTGCATTCGTGAACTTCTTTGGAAAACGTGACGGCCTCGTACACGTCAGCCAGATCGAAAACCGCCGCTTGAACCACCCTTCCGACGTCCTCAAAGAGGGCCAAGAAGTGAAAGTCAAACTTTTGGGATTTGATGATCGCGGCAAGGTACGCCTGTCGATGAAAGTCGTCGATCAGGAGACCGGTGAAGAGGTCAAAAAAGAAGAAGCAGCCGACTAAACGAGGCTGGTACAACGCAGACCCCCAAGCGGTGCTTGGGGGTTTTTTTTCTTAAGGGCCGCCGTCCATGCTACACGCGTTACGTCAGATGATTGTAGCTCGGTTTTCACCGGACTGGCCTGATATTGATGAAAATACTGCCATCCTGTGGGAGCCATGCTCAAAAAGTCATGGCGAGGTCGTACCGGGATACGCGCAACTTCTTTTGGATTTGGGTTATCGCGTTGTTGTTCTAATGACACCCCAACGGATATCCGAAGGCCTGTTTGACCGCATTTCCCACCCAAAACTGGTGCTGACACAGTTGTCTCAAAAACAAATCGCTAGGTTTGTCAAAACACCGCACATACACAAAACCGCTGTGTTCTTGGTGTCCACGGTGGGTAAGTTGCCACATCGCCCCAACACCCAATTTGATGTCACCGCTGTTTTCGGATCAAATCCCCCAAAGCCTTTGTTGCTGGTCGAGCATGACGCTAAAGCCAAAATAGACGCAGGCGTATGGTCAGAGAATATGATTACGCTGCGCGGGTTAGACTACAAAGGGCATGGTTCCACCGTTGTGAACCCACATACTTTTGGTGCGGTTAAAATGACGCCCAAATCCTCTGGCAAGACAATCTTTCTACTGGTTGGCGCCGCTAGATCAAAAAGACGAAACCAGAACTTAATCTACGACGCTGCCGAACAGCTTGTGGACGCGGGGATTTCTGAGTTCGAAATACGTCTGATTGGTAAAAAAGGCGCAGAACAAATCCCCGGCAAACTCGCCAACCATGTTTTTGAACTCGGGCGGCTCGATTTTGCGGACATGTACACTGAAATCGAGCAAAGCGATTTTATCGTAACTGCTTTTCAGGGCGATAACCCCGATCATGAGGCGTATAAAACCGTCAAAACTACAGGCAGTTTTCAGCTATGCTATGGATTTGGCAAGCCGTGTATCCTGCATAAAGACTTTGCAATCGGGACCGCTTTGACCGAACAGAACAGTATTTTCTACGGTACCGAAACAGAGGTTTTTGACGCGCTTCGCCTTGCGGTACAAATGCCTGCCGATGCGTATGCGCAAATGCAATCAACTATGCTAAAAGATGCCAAAACCTTGTATGAAACCTCTCGGGCGAACATGAAAGTGCTGATAGATGGCTGAAATCCCAATCGTGCTATGCTTCGACGACCGTATTCTTATCGGCGCCGGGGTAACGATCAAATCACTGTTGGATGCAGCGCATGATGACACGGTCTATGAGATCAACATCTTTAACCCTGGATTTGACGCCGACCTGAAATCGGTTTTGGCGTCTTTAGTGGACAACACGCGCCACTCCATGCGGTTTTTCGAAATTCCACCCGAACGTTTCAAAGATGTTCCAAAAGGGCGCGGCAGTTGGACTGAAATAGTCTACTACAGACTTCTTGCATCCGAGGTTTTGGCAGATCGAGACCGTGCGATATACTCCGACGTGGATGTGTTTTTTAAACAAGATCTGACAGAAGCCTTTGAAACAGATTTAAGTGATGTGGAGTGGGCCGGTGTTCCAGTGGAGACAAACACGCCAGAAAAAATCATGCATTATTATTTTCCGGAAAACACGAAACCAAACATCGTAACATCATGCTTTATGGTGATGAACTTGGAACTCATGCGCGAAAGAAATGTAATTCAAAGGTATTTTGATACAGTCGAAACAATCGGAGATCGTCTGAAGTTTTTTGACTTGGATTTGGTAAATATTGCCACACCCAAAATCGGTGAAGTATCTCTCAAGTATAGTGTGTTTGAAGAATTGTATGAAACTGAAGACGTTCGGCTCGCACAGGACTATGCCTACCTTAAGACACTCTATTCAGATGATGATTTGGAATCTGTACGAAACGAGCCTGCAGTTATTCATTTTGCAGGGCGACGTGGAAAACCATGGCAGAGATTACATACGCCAGCGTACTATCGCGAGGTAGAAAGTGCGTTACCCCGGGGGTTTCGCCGTTTCAACTTTCGGAATTTCCGAAAAAAGTGGCTGAGCCGGAAAGGTCGCCGCCGCTATCCAACACGCAGCGCTTCATGAAATAGGGGGCCAAGGTTTGGCCCCCATGATTCACTGTGGCGCTTTTGTTTTACGCAAGTAGGGCAGGACCGTTTCGAACTCGCCAAACTTCGCTGCAGCATCTTCGTTTGATACAGTCGGCGGGATGATGACATCTTCGCCTGGCACCCAGTTGGCTGGCGTCGCAACGCCTTTGGACGACATCTGCAAGCCATCAAGCGCGCGCAGAACTTCCGCAAAATTACGGCCAACCGTCATTGGGTACGTCATGCTCAGCTTCAATTGCTTGTCTGGGCCGATGATGAACACCGACCGTACCGTCGCGCTGTCTGCGGGCGTACGGCCGTCCGGCAAATAGGCCTCTGATGGCAGCATATCGAAAGCTTTGGAAACGGCGAGGCCCTCGTCCGCGATGATCGGAAAACCAGCGGTGGCACCAGCGACTTTCTCAATGTCACCTTTCCACTTTTTGTGGTCTTCGACCCCGTCAACGGATACACCGATGACCTTTGTACCCCGCGCAGCCCACTCGTCCGCCAATTGTGCGACGGCACCGAATTCGGTGGTACAGACTGGGGTAAAATCCTTGGGGTGAGAAAACAAGATTGCCCAGCTGTCGCCAATCCAATCATGAAAGCTAATCGGTCCGTGATCCGTTTCTGCTGTGAAATCGGGAACCGTGTCGTTGATGCGCAAGCCCATAATATCCTCCGGTGTAGGGCGGTAGTCTAAGGGAACCGGTTCTAATGACAATCCTTTATCACGTTCTTTTGTTTGAACCCCTTGATCTATAAATGTAGCGAAATTCTGCTGGGTAATGTGCGTGCAGGCAGTCGTGCTTGGGTGCATGGGACGCAGACAAAGTCGTTTCGACCACACTTAGTTGCCTATTGCCGAAGCTTGACCAATGTGGCGCAACCAAAGCGTTTTTTCTTCTTGCACGTAGAACCAGACTTGTAGTTTCCGTCTTATACACAGCGTAAAACAGTTAAAAAGGTGCCGGGGATCTCACCTTTATGGATCGCCCACCCTGCGGGTGCTTGAAACGCAGCTCTTCTGAATGCAGCATGAGGCGTGGGAACGCGCGCGCAGGGCCTGTTGCATAGAAAGGATCACCTAAAATCGGATGCCCCAGCGCCAACATGTGGACGCGTAGCTGATGGCTGCGACCTGTGCGAGGAAACAGCCTGACCCGTGACGTTTCCGCCTCGGTCTTTACAATACGCCAATCGGTTTGGGCTGGCTTTCCTGTTTCATGGCATACTTTTTGCAACGGTCGGTTGGGCCAGTCCACGATCAAAGGCAAATCAACTGTTCCAGTTTTTGCATCAGGGGTTCCCCAAACGCGGGCAACATATGTCTTTTGGGTCATCCGTTTTTCAAACTGCAGCCCAAGGTGACGCTGCGCATGTGCCGTAAGTGCAAAAATCATTACTCCAGACGTGTCCCGGTCCAATCGGTGCACCAAAAGAGCATCAGGAAACGCGTTCTGCACCCGCGTAATTAAACAATCCGCCAAATGCGCGCCCTTGCCCGGGACAGACAGCAGCCCGGACGGTTTATCCACCAAAAGCACCTCTGCATCCTCGTGCAGGATATTCAACGGAGTATTTGGCGGATCATAGTCGCTGCTCATATGCTCTGCTCGCAGAACTGGCCCACAGTTTCAACCCAGCAACAAGCCAAAACAATCACGTCTTTAAGGTGCTAGGTAAGGTGGACTTAAGTCCACCCTACACCTTCACTCTCTCTGATTTTGGATCATACATGGGGCGCAAGGATGCTTCAGCTTTTACCCGCGTACCGGCAACATCCACCTCATACGATGACGCCAAGACCTCTGCAGACGTTTCACCCGCACAAGGCACATAGCCAAGGCCCATTGCTGCACCCAAATGATGTCCATACGCACCCGAACTGAGATATCCAACCAATTCACCGTCTCTTAGAACGGGTTCGTTGTGATAGAGAAGTGGCTCAGCATCGGTTAGTTTAAATTGCAAAAGGCGCTTTTCCAGGCCGGTTTCTTTCTTACGCAAAACCGCCTCGCGGCCTATGAATTCCGGCTTGTCAGTTTTGACCGCAAACCCCAAACCCGCTTCCAGCACATGATCTTCGCAGGTAATATCATGGCCAAAGTGGCGAAAGCCTTTTTCCATCCGCGCACAGTCCATCATATGCATGCCGCACATCTTCAAACCCATCGCCTGCCCTGCACTATACAAGGCTTCGAATGCATGGGCGGCCATGTCAGATGAAACATAGACTTCCCACCCAAGCTCACCCACATATGTTACGCGGTGCACACGTGCGAGCCCCATACCAAGCTCAATATCCTGAGCGGTGCCAAACGGGTTCACATCATTGGTGAAATCGGCAGGCGAAACAGCTTGCAGCAGTTTACGCGCGTTCGGCCCCATAACAGCCAGCACCCCTTCGCCCGCCGTCACATCCGTGATCACTACGTTAAAGTCGCCCACATGACGCATCATCCACGTTTGGTCCGCCAAACGCGTCGCAGCAGGTGTTACGACCAAAAATGCAGTTTCACTCATCCGGGTTACGGTCACGTCTGCCTCTATCCCTGCCTTTTGATTCAGGAACTGGGTATAGACGATCTTGCCAATAGGCACATCATACTGCCCGCCTCCTACAAAATTCATAAAGGCAACGGCATCTTTGCCTTCGACCCGGATTTTGCCAAACGATGACATGTCATACATGCCAACATTAGTGCGGATTGCCCGATGTTCTGCGGCTACGTTTTCAAAGAAGTTCTGCCGTTTCCACGAATATTCATAGGCCGGGGTCTGGCCCGGGTTTGCAAACCAATTGGCCCGTTCCCATCCTGCTAATTCGCCCATGACACCACCGCGTTCCAACAGATGTTGGTGAAACGGTGTACGCCGCACACCACGCGCCGTTTCTTTCTGCCGGTATGGGAAGTGATCGGCATACAGCAGGCCAAGCGTTTCTTTTGAGCGCTCAAACAGATATGTTTTATTGCCCTGAAATGGCTGCATCCGCGAGATATCGACATCACCCAAATCAAACGGTTTGTGCCCGTCATCCATCCATTGTGCCAGCGCCATGCCTGCCCCACCCGCAGATTGGATCCCGATGGAATTGAAGCCCGCAGCCACCCAGAAATTATCCAGCTCAGGTGCAAGACCAAGGTGGTAGGCGTCATCTGGTGTAAAGCTCTCTGGCCCGTTGAAAAAGGTATGGATTCCAGCCTCGGCCAGCATTGGCATCCGCTCAACCGCAGCTTCTAGAATTGGCTCAAAGTGGTCAAAATCTTCGGGCAGCTGATCAAATTCAAAATCAGCCGGGATGCCCCCCATCGCCCAAGGTTTAGCGTTTGGCTCGAACGCGCCTAGTAACATCTTTCCCGCGTCTTCTTTGTAATAGGCGCATTCATCCGGCACGCGCAAAACGGGCAGCTGCGTCAGGCCTGCGATGGCTTCAGTGACAATGTAGAAGTGTTCACATGCGTGCAGCGGCACATTCACGCCAGCCATACGGCCCACTTCATGGCCCCACATACCGCCGCAGTTGACAACCATATCAGCTTGGATGTGTCCGCTTTCGCCGTCTTGCATCCAATCCACACCCGTTACACGCCGACCAGTGCGGGTGATCGAGGTCACACGCGTCCGTTCGATTACCTGTGCGCCGCCTTGCCGAGCCCCTTTGGCCAAAGCCAACGCGATGTTGGCAGGATCACCTTGCCCATCCTTGTCCAGATAGACCGCACCTTTGACTCCTTCGATGTTCAAATGCGCATAGCGGTCCTTGACCTCTTGCGGCGAAATCTCTTCGACATCGACGCCAAAGGCGCGCGCCATAGCCGCCTGGCGGTAAATCTCTTCGCGGCGTTCTTCGGTCA
Organism: Roseobacter sp.; assembly: GCA_045104955.1. Lineage (GTDB taxonomy): Bacteria > Pseudomonadota > Alphaproteobacteria > Rhodobacterales > Rhodobacteraceae > Roseobacter. The sequence goes on along the minus strand of JBGCDB010000024.1, from coordinate 125,568 downwards.
GTGCCACCGTGATCGACCCGCAGCGCTTGAATCCGGTGGCGACACCGGTTTCTGCTTCCAGGTTGCCATAAAGCTCCTGCGAGTATTTCGCCAGCTTTGTCATATTCGCCGTCGCACGCAGCTGTGCGATCAAACCTGCCGCATGCCATGTGGTGCCCGAGGTCAATTGCTTGCGTTCCAGCAAAACAACATCTTTCCAGCCCAGTTTGGTCAGGTGATAGGCAACAGAACATCCGATAACACCGCCGCCAATAATGACGACGCGCGCGCGAGAAGGGGGAGTAGCCATTTGGAAGTCTCCAGCTATAGGTAAATTCAGATAATCTTGTGACCCGCAGCGGTTAGCCGAGATGATATTTCGGCGATGTGGGTCGGACCAACTTCGCAGCAACCGCCGACAATGGTGGCCCCTGCGGCAACCCATTCCATGACATAGCCAGCATAGGCCCGCGGACCCATGTCGCGGCGCATCTCGAGCGTGTCTACGGTAGGCTTTGAAGTCAGGAAATCATCCGTGATCTGCACAAACCCATTCGCGTAGCCGCCAAATGGCTTGCCTAAAGGTGCGATGATCGGCAGTGCTTTGGTCACGGCCTCAGGCGCTGAACAATTGACCAAAATGGCATCGGCCGCTTCGGCCACGTGCAATACCTCTGCGACAGGCTCACCCGATCGCAACTTGGTTCCGTCTGTGTCCGCTACTGTGATCGAAAGCCAGACAGGCACGCCCGTTTGCTTGACACCTTCAAGCCCGTCACGCGCATGCGCCACGGAAGATACCGTTTCCAAAATAATCAGATCACAACTTGGCGCGATCAGATTGGCAACCTCAGCAAAGAGCGGCACAGCGACTTTGCCCACCGGATGCAAATCGGGGCGGTAGCTGGCGCGCAAGGGTCCAATAGAACCCGCAATTCGGCCAGAACCATGCACACGGCGCGCTGCTTCAGCCTCTGACAACGCAGCGCGATGCAGGCTCTCAAACTCAGCCTCAAGCCCCGTGCCCATTAACCGATCATGGTGAATGGCATACGTGTTAGTCGTGGCGACGGTCGCCCCCGCCGCGAAAAAATCGCGGTGCACCTGTTCGACCAAACCGGGGTGTTCATTCATCACTTGTGTGGACCACAGCGGCGTTGGGCGATCCCCGGCTCGATGGACCAGTTCCTGACCCATGCCACCGTCTAAAAGTACGACATCGGTCACGCGCGTAGTCTTTCGTTTTCTGGATCCCACATCGGTTGATCCGGTTGCACCGTAGCCTTGCAGCGCTTGCCAAAGATTTCGACTTCCACCTCTGTGCCGGGGGTGGTCAGATCGATCCGCAGCATACCCAATGCAATGGATTTATTCACCCTAAAGCCCCAATCGCCCGATGTCGTCTCTCCCACGACTTCTTGGCCATGAAACAACGGCGCCATGTAGGGGGCGTCATGGTCGCCCGCATCCACTGTCAGCGTGACAAAACGTTTCTTGCTACCTTGTTGTTTTTCGTTCTGCAGCGCTGCCTTGCCGGGGAAGTCTTGTGGTTTGTCCAATTTAACGAAGCGCTCAAGCCCGCCTTCCAGAAGCGAATAATCAGTGGACAGATCGCCTTTCCAAGCACGGTAGCCTTTTTCCATCCGCATCGAGTTCAGCGCATACATCCCAAAAGGCTTGGCCCCCGCCGCCACAACGGCATCGTAAAGCGCGGGCATTTGCGTCATCCGGGCATGAATTTCCCAACCCAATTCGCCTGCAAAAGACACGCGCGCCAGCTTGCAAGGCTGGCCTGCAACTGTTGCTGACTGATGCGTCAACCAGCCCAAAGACAGGTCTGCATCCGTGCCAATCTGCTCGAAAAGCGCGCGGGATTTAGGGCCTGTGACGATCAACGTGCTAAATTTGGTAGTCAGATCGGTAAGGGTCAGGCCTGCGGGCAGATCTTTGTTAAGCAACTCAAAGTCATGCCATTGCGCAGTGGCGGCTGTAATCAGAGTAAAGTTATCTTCACTGTGACGGATCAACGACATTTCAGTCAGGATGCGACCGCGGCTGTCGGGAAAATACCCCAGCGTTAACCGGCCTGCTTTGGGCAAGGCGCCTGCGATGCGGCCACGCAGCCATTCGGCAGCCCCCTCACCCGACAAATTGAACCGCGAAAATCCAGGCAGGTCCAACACACCCACGCCATCGCGCACCGCTTCGACTTCTTCTTTGACACGGAGGGTCCAAGGGCCTTGGCGATCCCAAGTCTGTGTTACTTCTTCGGAAGTGTCATCGCCGTCTTTGGCGAACCAATTCGCGCGTTCCCACCCGTTGTAGGCGCCCATCTGGCCACCAGCAGCGCGGATGCGGTCGTCAACAGGCGACAGCTTTTTGTCACGTCCAGCGGGCCATTCGTGATGCGGGAAATGCATCGCATATTCATGGCCATAGGTTTCAAGTGCTTTGTTTAGGCAGTGATCGTGGTCCGTATAGTCGGTGTAGCGACGGGGATCGACAGCCCACATATCTAGCTCTGTCTCTCCATGCATGATCCATTCCGACAAGACCTTACCAGCACCACCGCCTTGCGCGATCCCAAAAGTAAACGAATGCCCTTCAAAGGCATTTTTGACACCCGGCATGGGCCCAACCATTGGCAACCCGTCGGGTGCGTATGGTATGGGCCCGTTGATGTTGCGGCCAACGCCAGATGTCCCCAACAGTGGCAGCCGCTCCATCGCGTCCTCGATATACCATTCAAGTCGTTCAAGATCGTCAGGATAAAGCTGGAACGAGAAATCTTCTGGCATCGGGTCTTCTGGCGTGATCCAATGTGCCTTGCAGTTCCTCTCATAGGGCCCAAGGTTCAGACCCGTCTTTTCCTGCCGCAAATAATACGAAGAATCGACATCTCGGATCATGGGCATTTTGCGGCCCTTTTCTTTGGTCCAGGCTTCCAGTTCAGCGATTGGCTCGGTCAGAAAATACTGGTGCGACATGACAACCATGGGCACGGTGCGCCCACCGAACGGCTTGAACATCTCACCCACGCGTTGGGCATAATAGCCTGCGCAGTTTACCACGTACTCACAGCGGATATCGCCTTTTTCTGTTTTGACGATCCATTCATCGCCATCCCGGTCCATCCCAGTGACCGGGCAAAAGCGTTCAATGTGACCGCCAGCTTCGCGCGCCCCTTTGGCCAAAGCTTGGGTCAATTGTGCGGGGTCAATATCACCGTCCAGCGGATCCCAAAGCCCACCCGCCAACTCGTGAGTTTCCATGAAAGGGTTGTGCTCTTTCAGCTCATCGGGGGTGCAGACGTCCATCGTCAGACCTTGATAGCGCCCCATGGAAGCGACTTTTTCAAATTCCTGCATCCGTTCTTTGGAATGCGCCAATCGGATCGCACCAGTGACGTGGTAGTTCATCGGGTAGCCCACGTCCTCGCCCAGCGTCCGGTACATGGCCGCCGAATAGCGTTGCATGTTCATCACCGCCCATGAGCCTGCAAAGTTGGGCACGTTTCCTGCTGCATGCCACGTAGAGCCTGCCGTCAGTTCGTTTTTCTCAAGCAGCACGCAGTCTTTCCACCCGGCTTTTGCCAGATGGTACAGTGTCGAAACGCCTACGACGCCACCGCCAATGATCACGACCCGCGCTGTTGTTGGTAGTTCAGCCATCTCAGTTCTCCCTTTGCGGTCCGTTGCCCGCTGTCTCGTGATGTTCGTCTATTCTAGTATGAAACCGCGTGCGCCCATCCACCATGTGCGCATCAATCTGTTTCGTTGAGCCATAACGCCTACGTTGCATCATGCTCTCCCTGGTGTGGTGGCCGCGCCCAGAAGAACGCCATATATAACAAAACATGCCGCCAAAACCCGTCGTACCCATACATTGAACACTGCGCCCAAGGCGGCACGTCCGATCCCCGCCCCTAAAGCCGTGAAACCAGTATAGCTTAGCGCTGTGAGCGTAAGTGCCGTGGGAACGATCACCACCATCTGTTCCCAAATCGGCACATCAGGCTGCACAAACTGCGAAAAGGCTGCCAAATACCCAGCAACGCTTTTGGGATTGATCGTGGCAACGGCAAAGGCATGCCAATAAACCGAGGATGCTGGTTTGTCGGCAATAACCACTTTGTTATGTGCCGTTATCCAGCCTCGCACCCCCAGAAAGACCAAAAACCCCGCACCAATCAGCTTGGCAACGAAAAACGCTGTCGGGGATGCGGTAAGCAGCGCCGTAATGCCCAGCGCAGACAGCCCTAAAAATAACGTCGCCTGCGTTAGGATCGCCAACACACCCACCAGAGCACGGCCAAACCCCAGATGCATCCCATTCTGGATGCAATTCACAGCGTTTGGCCCCGGTGTTGTAACGAAGACAATCCAAAACAGCGCAAATATGGTCCAAGCTTCAAAACTCATTAGTACACCGGAGGTGCGATCACCCATATCGCAATGGCTGGTTCAGCATATGGGTTGGACCAGCGAAAGGGCTCTCCACGGATGCGGAAACTGTCGCCGGGGTGAATGACATGCGTTGTATTCCCGATTTCCACGTCAAGACGACCCGAGATCACGTAGCCGACCTCTTGCGTAGGTCGCATCACTGGGTCTTCGATTTTGCTGCCCGCTTCAAACGTTGAATGCACCATTTCAAAATCATCCGTCAGATCTGGTGAAAGCAATTCCTCGGCCAGCCCTACGATACTTGATCCAATCGGGCGCCGGGCTGTTTTGCGGACAATATAGCCTGCCTCACGGGCAGGCGCGGCTGCGTGGCGAAACAACATCGAAACAGAAACTGCCAAAGCATCAGCAATAAGACGCAGATCGGTAATTGTGGGTTCTGATTTATCCCGCTCAACCTGACTAAGCCATCCGACGGACCGCCCAAGATGGTCAGCCAAATCCGTTAGCGTCAAGCCGCGCGCCTTACGCAAAGCCCGCAAATCGGCGCCCAGTGTTTGTGACTGTTGTGGCAAACTATGCTGCATGGCGTGAAAAATCCTTTGATAATTTCACGATGCCTGAGTCTCGTGAAAAAATCCAGATTATTTTCACAGAAGGTTTGAAAAAATTCTATTCGGCATATGCGAAAACCCGACCCAAGACTTCTGACAGGGCCTGCGCATCCGTTTCGTTAAAGGCATCCGGCTGATCGCTATCTATATCGAACACGCCCAACAGCCTGCCCGCCTCGTTTTCAACGGGCAGCACAAGCTCTGACCGTGTTGAACTGGCGCATGCAATGTGACCGGCGAAGGCATCTACGTCCGGGACCAATTGCACCTGTCTGGTGCGGGCAGCCGCACCGCAGACGCCGCGCGCGAAAGGGATCACAAGACATCCATGCCCACCTTGGTAGGGCCCGATCTTGAGCATCTCGGGACCCACGACGCGGTAAAACCCCGTCCAATCAAATCGACTATCCGCGTGATGAACTTCGCAGGCGACCGTTGCCATTAATGAGACGGCGTCAGTTTCGCCATGTGTCAACGCTTCGATAGTTTTGCTGAGTGTCTCATAATCAACTTGCATCGTTGGGGTCTTCACGCACGTTCTAAGGCGATCGCAGTGCCTTCGCCCCCTCCAATACAGATCGCCGCAATTCCGCGTTTAACCTGACGCTGTTCCATTGCATTTAATAGTGTCACGATGATCCTTGCACCTGACGCCCCAATCGGATGACCCAAAGCACAAGCGCCACCGTTTACGTTTACAATGCTATGGTCGACGCCCATCTCATGCATGAAAGCCATGGGAACGACGGCAAAAGCTTCGTTCACTTCCCATAAGTCCACGCTATTTTTGGACCAGCCAATTTTCTGCAAAAGCTTTTGTGCTGCCGGGATGGGAGCTGTCGCAAACAATCCAGGGGCTTGGGCATGGCTTGCGTGCCCAACAATACGCGCCCGCGGTGTCGCGCCTCGCGCCTCGGCTGCAGCGCGCGTGCTCAGCACCAAAGCCGCCGCACCATCTGAAATGGACGACGCGTTCGCGGCCGTTACCGTTCCATCCCTGCGAAACGCAGGCTTTAGCTGTGGTATCTTTTCCGGTCGCGCAGTTGCGGGCTGCTCATCTGCCGATACAGTGTTGGTCGATTTGCGCGATATCACGGCTATTGGTGTGATCTCGCCCTCAAATGCGCCACTCTCCTGTGCCTTCAGTGCACGCGACAAGGACGCAAGCGCATATTCATCCTGCCGGTCCCGCGTGAATTGAAACGCTTCGGCGCAATCCTCGGCAAAAGTCCCCATCAGGCGACCCTTTTCGTAGGCATCTTCCAATCCGTCCAAAAACATATGATCGGTTACTTGGCTGTGCCCAAGCCGCGCACCGCCGCGCATTTTATCCAGCAAATAGGGTGCATTTGTCATGCTTTCCATGCCGCCAGCAACAACTGTATCAGACTGGCCCAAAGCGATCTGATCACATGCAATCATCGTGGCTTTCATACCTGATCCGCACATTTTATTCAGCGTTGTACAAGGAACGTCCTCGCCCAAACCGGCGATAAAACTGGCCTGACGCGCGGGCGCTTGACCCTGGCCCGCGGGTAGAACGCATCCCATCAGAACCTCGTCCACAGTCGATGTCATCGCCTGTTTTACTGCCGCTTTGATCGCCGCACCGCCAAGCTCTGGCGCCGTTAAAGAGGAAAACGCGCCTTGGAAGCCAGCCATCGGTGTCCGAGAAGCTCCTGTTATGACAATTTCTAACATCTGCATACCTCTCCGAAAATTCAACAAATTTGTAAGACTTGCCCCTTACAGGTCGTGTCGTACGATTATGTCGGAGTTTACTATGGAACTTGCAACCACAACTGAAAAGCACATAAAGATTGTCGCTGTTCAGGATGATCGCATCGATGCCGCGGTCGCCATCGAATTCAAGGATGCGATGCGCGATAGCACGCAAGACGGACCCAATGTTGTTATCTTGGATTTAAGCCGGGTTCATTTTATCGACTCCAGTGGTCTGGGCGCAATCGTTGCCGCGATGAAGCATATGGGCAAGGAACGCAAACTGGCTTTGGCGGGTTTGACGCCAACCGTCGAACGTGTCTTTAAGCTTACTCGCATGGATAGTGTTTTCAGCGTTTTTTCAACGCTTGAAGGTGCTGTTGACGAACTCGCAGTTCAATAGCCGGAACACCTAGGAAAAGTACTATGCCAACGCAAACAGTTGCGCCTTTTGATTTCAGCGTACAAAGCGGCGAACGTGCCGCCAGAGAAGCTTTGAGCCTATTTTTTGAGGCCGTCGCGCCTTTGAACCTCGACGTCGAGGAAAAAGGAACAGTCGAATTGGTTTTGGCCGAAGTCCTTAACAACATCGTAGAACACGCCTATCCGAATCCGGACACACAAGGTCCAATCACAGTCGTTTGCGAACATCATGAAAACGGGTTGCACATCGCTGTCAAAGATCAAGGTCTGGCAATGCCGAATGAACAAATGCCTTTAGGCATTTTACCCTCGGCTGAGGTTGAGCTGGACGATATGCCAGAGGGCGGTTTTGGTTGGTTTTTGATTCAGCATCTGGCCAAAGATATGAATTACAAACGCATTGAAAGTGGCAACCAGTTCAACATGCGAATTGCTGTGGCAACCGGTCAGTAAGCCTTTGTTAAAGGATATGGCAGCGGCCTCATTTATTCCCAATTGTTTCCTCAAACAGCCCCGTTCCGATCATATTGCCGCCTTCTTCACACAGCATACCTGTCCTTGTAGCTGCATATAGCTTCCCTCGGCGCCGCGCGTAATAGCCCCCACCCAGTGCGTGGCGTCGAGGACTTCCTCCCCCTTTTTTCTTCTGTTGGATACCGTTGCACGTAGACATTGCGCCTGCAGACGCTACTTTCCCGTTTAGAAATTCAATAAAGCTAAAGGTATTCTCATGCGCGACTTTCATTTGCCCGGTCGTTCACCCGTTCTTGCGTCAAATGGCATGTGTGCGACATCGCACCCTTTGGCTGCAAAAACTGCTATCGATACATTGGAGCGTGGTGGCAATGCCATGGATGCGGCAATTGCGGGCGCTGTACTCTTGGGATTATGCGAACCTGCAATGACAGGTATCGGTGGGGATTGCTTTGTTTTGTGGTCGGATAGCGACCGCAAAAATGTACGGGCATTAAACGGGTCGGGGCGTGCACCTGCAGCTTTGGATGCAGCGATGCTACGGGATCAAGGCGAAACGGCAGTTCCTTTCTTTAGTGCGCATGCTGTTACGATTCCAACAGCCATCTCAGCCTTTGCACACTTGGCAGAAACCGTGGGAAAACTGGGACTTGATAGTCTGCTGGCCCCTTCTATCCACTACGCCGAAGAAGGTATCCCTGTCGCCCCACGGGTCGCTTTTGACTGGAAAAATTACGCACATAACCTGCAGGGGTCTGCACGTGATAAGTATCTGAACAACGGCGAAGCTTTCAAAGTCGGCGATGTTTTCCGGATCCCGCAACAGGCCGAAGTCCTGCGTCGCATCGCAAAAGATGGTCCAAGTGCATTCTACACAGGCGAAGTCGCCGAAGATATGGTCAACACGCTAAACGCCTTTGGCGGCGTGCACACCATGGATGACTTTGCAAACGCCAACTGCGAAGAAACCACGCCCGTAAGCGGGACCTACAAAGATATCGAAATTGTCGAGCATCCACCGAATGGGCAGGGTGCAACGGCCATTCTGATGCTTAACATTCTTGCGCAATTCGACGTGGCCAGCATGGACCCCTTTGGCACGGAACGTGCGCACATAGAGGCCGAGGCTGCAAAACTTGCCTATGATGCCCGCAACCGCTTTTTGTCGGACGCAGACCATATGACGCGCTTGGATCATATGCTGGACATGAATGTCGCCAAGGAGTTGGCCGCCTTGATCGATCCCAAAAAGGCAATGGCGGCCGCAGCCCCGTTGACCGAGATGGTCCATAAAGACACGATCTATATCACTGTGGTGGACCGTGACGGCATGGCCGTTTCTTTGATCTATTCAGTATTCAAAGACTTTGGGTCAGGCATTGGTTCGGACAAATTTGGCATTTTGATGCAAAACCGCGGCGCGGGCTTTACACTAGAGGAAGGCCATCCAAATGAACTGAAGGGTGGCAAACGCCCCATGCACACAATCATCCCCGCGATGCTGCGTAAAAATGGCAAAGTTATTATGCCGTTTGGCGTTATGGGCGGGGCATATCAGCCCAACGGGCATGCGCGCTTTGTCAGCAACTTGGTCGATTTTGGCATGGACCCACAGGCCAGTATCGATGCGCCACGCGCATTCTCGGATGCCGGTGATATGAAGGTGGAACGGGGATACTCAGACCAAGTGCGCCAAGAACTGTCCGACTTGGGTCACGATGTCAGCATTCCAGAAACGGCAATCGGTGGTGCACAAGCGATTATGATACACGAAAATGGTGTGTTAGAAGCCGGGAGCGACGCACGTAAAGACGGGTGTGCTCTGGGGTACTGACCCCGGACACACAACTTATCAGTTTAATTGAAAATGTAGCGGGTAAGCGCCATCCTGAAACGGACCAAACAAGTCCGATATATCAGGGTGGTCCACCGGTTCACCTGAATAGTCTGCGATCAGGTTCTGCTCGGATACGTAAGCCACATAGTAGCTTTGCTCATTTTCAGCCAGCAAGTGATAGAATGGCTGCTCTTTTAAAGGGCGGCTGTCTTCGGGAATGGCCTCGTACCATTCGTCAGTGTTTGCGAATTGTGGATCCACGTCAAAAATCACCCCTCGAAAGGGATGTTTCTTGTGCCGGACAATCTGGCCCAAGTGATATTTCGCGCGCGTTCTAATCATATTCGTACGGCCCCTCATGTCCGTTAGTAGACGGTCGGGATGGGGTTTGTCCAACATTTGAGAGCGAAATCAAGGAAACAAACTGTGAACGGGAAAAATACAGTGTCAGAATTTCATCAGCATCGTTGTGGGCCCATACCAATCGGTAAATCGTGATTTCACATGGGGCGCGAATGCAGTATACTCAAGGGTAATAAACACAAAAAAAGCGAGAGGCAGATGAGCAGAACTCTTCGCGCTATGGCAATTGTCTTGTTGGTGGCCTCTTGTGGAGGAGGATCTTCCACGGCGCCACGCAATTTGGATGACGCGTGCAGCATTGCCCAACAGCGCCCCGACTATATCAAAGCGTTCCAGCAAACCGAACGGAAGTGGGGCGTGCCAGTGCATGTACAAATGGCCACAATCCACCAAGAAAGCCGTTTTATCAGCAATGCGCGCACACCGCATAAATATGCATTGGGTGTGATACCGATGGGGCGTATTTCAACTGCGTATGGCTATGCCCAAGCGCTGGATGGTACGTGGGAAGATTACCAACGGGCAACGGGTAAACGTTTTGCGCGCAGAGACCGTATCCGTGATGCGTCGGATTTTATGGGATGGTACATGAATATCAGCCAAAACCGGAACGGTATTTCACTGTATGATACGCGCAACCAGTACCTAGCTTACCACGAAGGGCACACTGGATTTGCGCGCGGGTCGTACAACCGAAAGTCATGGCTGTTGAACGTCGCTTCCAAAGTGGATTCCCGCGCTGACGTGTATCAAGCACAGTTGGCAACATGCTCTTTGCGCTGATGCTTTAGCGTTCACGCTCGGCCGCGCGGTCGGCATCAAAAAGTGAGTTGGGCAGCGACATGCCCGTCTCAAACCTGTCCAAAACGACTGTTGTCTGACCTCCTCCTGCATCAAAGATCGTCCATTGGCGCAAGGTCGTCGGCGCATCGGTAAACACCAGGTCAATAAATCCCGAATCCGGATTATCGGGATCTGCAGCAGTAACCACAGTTTTCTCACCATCAAAGCGCGCTTGTTGCACCATATTTGCACGGGTCAGATCAATATTGCGCGCCAAGATCAGCGAAAGCGGGGTGCGACGCAGCGGGTAGGTTTCAGGTGGTTGGTTCGACTTTTTGTCGATGATCACAACCGCCGATGCAGCCGCAATGACCAATCCTTGATCGGGTTCATCATATTCAAACCGCATGCGCCCAGGCCTGCGGATCAACAGTGTCCCAGTGCTGCGCGTTCCATCATCATTGAACTGCTGAAACGTCGTACGCGCCGTTGTGATACTGTTCAGATATTCTGAAATATCCGCAAGGGTCAGTTGCTCTGCCGCGTGGCCGAATACGGGCCAAATGGTCATCGCAGCGACGGTTGCGATGCGTCCAAGAAAACTCACAAGATGCTCCTTTAACTGTGCGGCTATCTCACAAGGTAGGCAGTCATGGCTTGCTATACGATAGCAGGACGCAACACATCCACGTGCTTAACCCTGTTCAGGCACAAGAATTTCGCGTTTACCAACATGGTTTGCAGGCGACACAAGGCCTTGTTCTTCCATTTGTTCCACAAGGCGCGCAGCTTTGTTATAGCCGATCGCAAGCTTGCGCTGAATGTAACTGGTAGAACACTTGCGGTCCCGAATGACCACCTGCACCGCTGTGTCATAAAGCGCATCTTCACCGTCGGTGTTTCCACCTAGACCCAAAACGGCATCAATGCTGCTTTCGGCATCCTCGGACGGCCCTTCAACCACGCCACTGACGTAACTGGGCTCACCGTATGCCTTAAGGTGATTGACGATCTCTTCCACTTCTTCATCAGATACAAATGGCCCATGACACCGGGTGATCTTGGCGCCGCCTGCCATATAAAGCATGTCGCCCATACCCAGCAGTTGTTCGGCGCCCATCTCGCCCAGGATCGTGCGGCTATCGATTTTTGATGTCACTTGGAAAGAAATCCGCGTCGGAAAGTTAGCCTTGATGGTGCCGGTGATTACGTCAACCGACGGACGCTGCGTTGCCATAATTAAGTGAATGCCCGACGCACGCGCCATTTGGGCCAACCGCTGAATGCAGGCTTCGATTTCTTTACCCGCAACCATCATCAGGTCTGCCATTTCGTCGACGATCACGACGATATAGGGCAGCGCCTCGGGTGTGTTTTCCTCTGTCTCAAAGATTGGCTCCCCAGTGTCATCGTCAAAGCCGGTCTGCACTGTACGGCTGAACATCTCGCCTTTTGACAAGGCTTCGCGCACGCGGCCATTGTAGCCTTCGATATTGCGCACACCCATTTTGGACATCTTACGATAGCGTTCTTCCATTTCGCCCACGACCCATTTCAGAGCCACAACAGCCTTTTTAGGGTCTGTAACGACGGGCGATAAAAGGTGTGGAATGCCGTCATAGACGCTGAGTTCCAGCATCTTTGGGTCAATCATAATCATGCGACACTCTTCAGGTGTCAGCTTGTAAAGCAGTGACAAGATCATGGTGTTGATCGCTACTGACTTACCCGAACCCGTTGTCCCCGCAATCAGAAGGTGCGGCATCTTGGCTAAGTTGGCAACGACAGGATCACCACCGATGTCTTTACCCAAGGCAAGCGGCAGGCGCATGTTGCTGTCGCCAAAGTCACGCGCCGACAAGATTTCACGCAGAACGACCTTTTCGCGGGTTTCATTGGGCAATTCAATCCCGATGACTGACCGTCCCGGCACTGTGGATACACGTGCCGAAAGTGCTGCCATTGAGCGCGCGATATCATCGGCCAGACCGATCACACGGCTCGCTTTCAAACCAGGTGCAGGTTCAAGTTCATACATGGTCACGACAGGACCGGGACGCACAGCAACGATTTCACCTTTGACGCCATAATCGTCCAAAACAGATTCCAGCATACGTGCGTTTTCTTCCAACGCCTCGTCACTAAGATGCAGGCGTGGCACTTCGATCGGGTTTTCCAGCAGATTCAGGGGCGGCAACTCAAAACCGGGGTGTGTGTCGTCAAATGACAAGGTGGGCTGGGCTTCTGCCTGCGCGCGACGGGACGGTTGAACCGCCTTGCGGGCTGGCTGCTGCACAACACGGCGCGCCGGTTCTGCAATAACAGCCTGAGGGGTTTCAATCAGGGGCTCTTCGATCAGTTCAACCGGCTCTTCGACAGGCTCTGCCATGCGCGCGGCGGTCAAAGGCGGCTCTGTGCGCGCGCCCGAGGTGTCTAAAACAAGCGGGTCAGGTCCACGCCCACGGCCCTTGGTTAAAGGCGCGGTTGTAGGTGTGTGTATAGCTGTTCCCGCGCGTACGCGAGATTTGATAACATCTGCAATGCGCGCCTTGATCCGCTCTTCACCGGGTGCGTCCTCAAATTCGCCGTCCTGTTCATATTCAACCAGCTCTGGTTCTGGCATCTTTTCAGGGCGGCGCACCAACCCAGGCATCCGTGACAAAAGCCCTGCTTTGGGCTCATCTTCCATGGATTGAAACGCAGGTATACCGGACAATGGTGCGACTTCGGTTTGAACCAATGCAGCGGCGGCTGCCGCTTCTTTGGCTGCCGCGCGCCGGTCGGCAACTTGCGCAGACACAACCTGCGCCTTGGCAACGGCCCCCTGCGCCCCACGCCCAATCAATGCCATCAGACCAGCATACATCATGACGATGCCCATCAACAAAAAGCGGCCAATCCGTGTGACTTCGGGCCGGGTAAAGCCCAAAACGAATGCTCCAAAAACAATGATCCCAATAGCCATAAACAGCGACATCAATTTGACTGTTATCGCTGATCCGATGGGCAGCAGCGTCAGCAATGCGCCCATAACTGTATCGCCAAACAAACCGCCCAAGCCAAAGCTATGCGTATCCAACCAGTTTCCGTCTGGGGTCAACGTGGCTGCATAAATAGACCCAAAAGCAATGGCGATCGGTGCAAAAATCAACCGCCCGATGGCGCGTTCTGCGCCAACATGCAGTGCAAAACGCGCGCCCCATACCAGCAAAACAATGCCTAAACCCCAGGATCCCCAACCGACAATCATAAACAAAGGTGCCGCAATCGCCGCCCCAATCGCGCCCATCCAGTTTTGTGTCGGCGCATCCGTTGACACCATCCAATTAGGGTCATCCGGTGTGTATGAAGCGATCATCGCGCAGGCCATCAAACCCAGCGCGATCAGCACAAGGCCAAACAGCTCTTTGCCCCGTTTTTCCATCGCCTCTGCCATTTTGCTGTCCAGCAGCGGGTCGCGTCCACGTGTTTGATAGGCCATGCTTCTTTTATCCCTCATTCTTATCGCGGATAGAGACAGTCGCGGATCAATTCGATCCCACGCTCTGTGTCCGCTTTTGGGGCCACCATGGCGGCCCGGATATACCCTTGTCCGGGGTTCACACCGTTCCAATCCTGCGCAAGGTAACCCCCCGGCAGCACCCGAACCCCCGTTTCTCGCCACAGCTTTTGTGCGGCTTGTTCATCGTTATCTACCGGCAACCACAGGAAAAACCCGGCCTCAGGGCTTTGATAGCCTGACACGTTGCCTAAAATCCGGTCTGCAATTTCGTATTTTTCCACATAAAGCGCACGGTTTTCTGTGACGTGTACTTCATCATTCCACACAGCGGCAGACGCCATCTGCAAAGGCAGGGGCAGCGGAGTTCCCGCGAAATTACGCAACTGTTTGATCTGCGCGATGTTCTTGGCGCCACTTGCAACAAATCCAGACCGAAGCCCCGGTAAATTCGACCGCTTCGACAAAGAATGGAAAATCACGACGCGGTCAGGGTCTGCGCCCATATCTTGGGCCACTTGCAACGCACCTACAGGAGGCGCTGCGCGGTAAATCTCTGAATAGCATTCGTCTGCAAAGACCTTGAAGTCATACTTCTCTGCCAAGCTGATCAAGTCCCGCCAATATTCAGCCGTTGCCACAGCACCCTGCGGGTTCGCTGGAGAGCAGATGTAGGCTGCAGTCGTGCGGTTGAGCACGTCCTCAGACAGGTTGGCAAAGTCGGGCAGGTGGTCGTTATCTATTGTCGCTGGCACCATAATCGGGTCTGCGGCCACCGAAAGTGCTGCGATCATGTAGACTTGATAAAACGGGTTGGGCATCAAGATTGCGGGCCGTTCGCCGTTCTTTGTTTCGGGGCACAGCGCCATTACAGCATTGTACAACCCTTCGCGGGTGCCGTTCAGAGCCATTACTTGGGTGTCCGCATCAACCGGGACACCATACCTGCGATGCACGAAACTTGCGATGGCTTGGCGCAATTCGGGTGCGCCATCGTTTGGCGGATAGCTGTTAAACCCAGCCGAATGTTCAACGATGACGTCGGTAACCCATTGAGGAAACGCGTGTTTTGGCTCCCCAATTGTCATGTGGATGGCTGGGCCACCGCCATCATGCACGTCTAGCAAAGCGCGCAAACGCGGCCATGCATGTGCCGGAAGGTTCGAAAACCGCTCAGGATACACCATTAAAACTGCCTCAGATCGGGATCATTTGCGTCCCGTTGACGGTAAACTACCCAAGCCGGTGGGCTACGTCCACAAAAACGCACCGCTTTCTGAAGATTTGTGGCTTTTAGGCCAAAGCCTGTTCGGCAGCGGCCCCAAGACGCAAGAGCGCCTCTTCACTGTCGGGCGGGGCCATCATCATTAACCCACAGCTTGGCGTGCCTGTTGGCAAGCTAAGTGCACAAAGTCCCATCAGGTTGCCAATCCTTGTGTTCCGCAAAGACAGTAGATTTTCCGTAACATAATAGTCGTGATCTGTGTTCAGCCTATTCAGGTTTGGCGGCAAGATCGGGGCAGTGGGCAGCAGAATTGCATCATAGCCTGCAGTTGCGCGGTCATATGCGACACGCG
This sequence comes from Roseobacter sp., assembly GCA_045104955.1. Classification (GTDB taxonomy): domain Bacteria; phylum Pseudomonadota; class Alphaproteobacteria; order Rhodobacterales; family Rhodobacteraceae; genus Roseobacter. The sequence continues at coordinate 109,891 of JBGCDB010000024.1, read as the reverse complement.
CCGCTTCCAACTGCGCCCATGCCGCCACATAATCAGGACCAGAATGCTCTTTGCCCAGCCGAAACCGTTTGAGTATTTCAGAATACATCGCCGTTGGGTCCGCTTCGATAATGTCGCGCCAAAGTCCATATGCCTCGGTGGTGTAGAGACATGAAGTTAATGCCATCGCCTCTTCGAGTTCTGGAACCTCTACATGGCGTATATGGGCGCCAGCTTGGGCCAGTTTGACGATCCCGTCTTGAAACGCCTCCATTGGGGCCTCGCGGACGTCATCCAGAGCGATCGTTTTGAGGATTGCGAACTGCTTGCCTTTCAAAGAGGCACCAGTCAAATCCGCTGCGGGCCGACCTTCTAGGGCCGACAGTAAAAGTGCTGCATCTTCTACCGATCGACAAATCGGACCTATCGTATCAAATTTCAACGCAAGCGGCACAACGCCTTCCAAACTCAGCCGCTGCGCTGTCGTTTTTAACCCAACAAGATCATTCCACGCTGACGGAATACGCACCGAACCCCCTGTGTCAGAACCGATGCCAGCCGCCGCCAAGTCAAAGGCAACTGACGCCGCTGCGCCCGAAGACGACCCCCCCGGAACAGCATTTTCGTCGTTCACGCACGGGGGCGTTGCAGTGCTTGGATTATGACCCAAGCCCGAAAACGCAAGCTCGCTCATATGAGTTTTACCCAAACACACCAAGCCAGCCGCAGTTGCATTCTTGAGCACTTGCGCGTCCATATCTGGCGTGCGCCCTTTTAACAGAAGGGACCCTGCCTCGGTCTGGGTACCGGCTGTGTCAAACAGGTCTTTCCAGCTTATCGGCACACCATCCAAGGGCGATAACCGTTGACCGGACTTAGCACGGTCCGCGGCCGCTTTTGCTTCGGCTAAGGCGCGTTCTTCGGTGAGGCGGGCATAAATGCGTTTGTTCAATGGATGCGCTTTGATAGCGTCCAGATAGGTTTTCGTCAGCGATATGGCGTCAATTTCACCAGCGGCGATGCCTCTTCCCAAATCCGCCGCAGTCATCTTAAGCCAAGTATCCATCGTCATCCCCGCAATTGCACAAAAGCGACGGTAGCGACGCAAGCGCGCATGGACAATCCCCCGCGCACAGTCCTATTCAAAGACATGGTTTTTGACACTGATATCATAATCGTGGGCGGCGGCCTGAATGGCCCGGCTTTGGCGCTGGCTTTGGCACAGACGGGGCAGCAGGTGACTGTGATCGACGCAATGCCGCTTGCACAGTTGGAAGATGCAGATTTCGATGGAAGGTCCTATGCGCTGGCCCTAACGTCGACCCGGCTTTTGGATGGAATCGGCATTTGGCAAGATCTGCAGGAAAACGCACAGCCGATGCTGGACATCAAGGTCACAGACGGGCGCGCCGGCGAAGGGCCCTCCCCGTTTTTTATGCATTTTGATCATGCAGAGATCGAAGAAGGTCCGATGGGCTATATGGTCCAAGACAGATACCTACGGCGCAGCTTGCTTAGTGCTGTAAAATCGACGCCGCAGATCACAATGATGAATGGTGAAACTGTTGTCAGCCAGCAGGTAGATGTGTCAGGCGTGACCGTTACCTTGGCCTCTGGCACCGTATTGCGCGCGCGGCTCTTGGTTGGATGTGATGGGCGCGGATCAGGCACAGCGCAGCGGGCAGGCATCAAACGCACGGGCTGGGCGTATGAGCAGACCGCACTGGTCTGCGCGTTGGAACACGCATTGCCCCACGATGGTGTCGCACATCAGTTTTTTATGCCGCCCGGCCCATTGGCAATTTTGCCGCTCACCGGCAATCGGTCGTCCATTGTATGGAGCGAAACAACCCAGAACGCCGCGCGCATCAATGCTCTGCCCGATGCTGAATACCTTGACGTGCTGCGCCCACGTTTTGGCAACTTTTTAGGTGATATTACCCTTGTGGGTAAACGGTTCACCTATCCTTTGTCCCTTTCTATTGCCAATGACCTGATTGCGCCGCGTGTGGTTTTGGTCGGCGATGCTGCACATGGGGTGCATCCCATCGCCGGCCAGGGCTTTAACGCCGGGGTCCGGGATGTCGCAGCCCTTGCCGAAGTCCTAACGGATGCAAAAAGACGTGGAGAGGATATCGGCGCCGCGCCAGTCTTGGCCCGCTATCAGGAATGGCGTCGGTTTGACAACACGAGCCTCGCGGTGGCCACAGATACGTTCAACAAGCTGTTTTCAAACGATAACCCGTTTTTACGGGCCGCACGTGACGTTGGTATGGGGATCGTGAACAGCGTGCCAGCGCTAAGGCGTAGTTTCATCAGAGAGGCCGCCGGATTGACTGGCGACTTGCCACGACTGCTGAAGGGCCAAAAGCTTTAATCCAGCACGCGCGCTTCGTCTTCGAGCATCACAGGTATGCCATTTCGGATCGGATACGCCAGATTGGCTGATGTTGACACAAGCTCTTGCCGTTCAGCATCGTATTGCAACGTGGTTTGTGTCCGCGGGCAGATCAAAGCTTCGAGCATGCGGCGATCGAATATCGTTTGCATCTGCGTCATTGCATCATTTCCGTTTCCTGACCACCGCGCAGTTGGTATTCCAATAGGGTGACCAGCGTCTCGCGCCGCGTGGACAACGAAGGTGCTTCCAGCAACGCTTGTTTATCCTCGGGGTCAAATTCCAACATCATGGACAAAGAGTTGACCAGTAATTCGTCATCCGCATCCTTCAGCGTTTCCCAATCTGCTGACAATTCGCGCGCATCGAAATAGCGGCTCAGCAGATCCAAAAAGGAGTTACGCGAAAACTCAGGGTCTTTTTCTTCGGGCCCCAGATCCCGTTCAAAACCGTCCCAGTTCACGTCACACCGGCGGTAGGGCGAAAACCCTTCGATTTCTTGCACAACACGGAAGCGGGACGCGCCCCCAAGCGTGATCAAATAGCGACCGTCTTCCGTTTCAGAAAACTGCATGATGCGACCCGCGCATCCGATGGTATGAAGCCCATTTCCAGACCGTCCCGGCACCTCATTCGGTTGTACCATACCGATGATCCTGCCTGGTGTTTTCAACGCATCTTCAAGCATTTGCAGATAGCGCGGTTCAAAAATATGAAGAGGCAACCGCGACCGTGGCAGCAAAAGTGCGCCGGGTAACGGAAAGACAGGAATTGTGCTTGGCAGCTCTGCAGCTTTTATCATACCGGTGGACTTAGCCCGCCTGAGCGATCAGGCAAATATCATAGAACTAAGTTTGCGACGCCCATTTAAAACGATAGGGTCATTAGCCTTAAGTGCATCGAAAATAGTGAAAAGTTGCGTTTTCGCGGCGCCATCATTCCATTCACGGTCACGGCGAAACAGCTCTAGCAAGGCATCGACCGCGCCTTCGACGTCATCATTCGCATGCATCGCAAGGGCCAGATCAAACCGCGCTTGGTGATCGTCTGGGTCCGCCGCGACGGCTGCCTGCAGATCGTCCAACGGACCGGCACCCGCTGCTTGACGTGCGAGTTCAAGCTGTGCATATGCGGCGTCAATTTCGGGCGCCTTTGAAATTTCAGCAGGTGCACCGTTTAGGATTGCTTCGGCTTGGTCCAGTTCATCCAAAGCCAAATGCGCGCGCGCCAGACCACCGTAAGCCGCGGCATTGTTGGCGTCCTCGCCTAGTACAGCAGCAAATGTTTGGGCCGCATCAGCTGCAGCCCCAGCAGTCAGCATTTCTTCTGCAGCAGCAATGGCTTCGGCCAGGCCATCACCGGGTGCTTCCCCACCACCGGCTTTAACCACTCGGTCGATGAAGGTTTTTATCTCAGATGCTGGCACTGCACCTTGAAATCCGTCGATGGGCTGACCTTTGTGGAAAGCGTATACCGTTGGGATCGATTGAATTTGCAACTGACCTGCGATCGTCTGCGCTTCGTCCACGTTGACCTTAACCATTTTCACAGCACCCTTGGCCGCGCGCACTGCATCCTCAAGCTGTGGCCCAAGCGTCTTGCAGGGACCACACCATGGCGCCCAAAAGTCAACGATCACAGGTACCGTTTGCGACGCTTCAACAACGTCCGCCATAAAGGTGGCTTCTGTGGTGTCTTTGATCAAATCGTCAGCGACAGGCGTCGCCCCAAGGTTGAGGTCCATCATCGGTTGTTCCTTTCGCGTTTGCGCTAGGCGTTATATGGCAGGATATTCAGAAATTCAAAGGTCAAAACTGGCAAAAACCGGGGCGTGATCGCTTGGCTTTTCCCAACCACGCGCCGGGCGCAGCACACGGCTGCTATGTCCAGCTTGGGCGATGTCGGATGTCGCCCAAATATGATCAAGGCGCCGCCCTTTATCGGCAGCATCCCAATCTGCGGCCCTGTAGGACCACCAACTATATAGCTTTCCGCCAGGAATATCCTGACGCGTAATATCAACCCAGTTTCCTGCGTCTTGAGTCTCGCTTAGATGGGCGACTTCGATTGGGGTGTGGCTGACCACTTTCAACAGTTTCTTGTGGTCCCAAACGTCATCTTCGCGTGGCGCGATGTTAAGATCCCCGACCAGAATAGATTTCTCGGGGCGGTCTTTGCGAAACCAGTCGCGCATTTCAGTCAGATAATCGAGCTTTTGACCAAATTTCTCGTTCACGTCCCGGTCCGCTACGTCACCGCCTGCAGGCACGTAAAAATTATGCACCGTTACGCCGTTCTCAAGCTTCCCTGCCACGTGCCGTGCATGACCCAAGCTTGCAAAGTCCTCTGCGCCTGCTGGCTCCATCGGGATTTTGGAAAGGATTGCAACGCCATTGTACCCTTTTTGACCTTGCGCAGCGACATAGCGGTATCCGGCGGCGGCAAACGCCTCAAGCGGCATCTTTTCTACCGGGCTTTTGCATTCCTGCAGGCACAACACATCGGGCGCTTCTTCGGTCAAAAGCCTTAAAACGAGCGCCTCACGCAGGCGTACCGAATTGATGTTCCACGTTGCCAATGAAAAAGCCATGCTGCGCCCCCGAATGTCTTTGCTGACCGCACAGTAACGAGCAGCTTCAACGGGGACCATGGCCTTGAGTGGTTTCTTTTTGACGAATTTTGGGTGGCGAAAAGAATACACCAGACAAAAAAAGACCGGGCGCAAGGCCCGGCCAAGTCCAACAGGGAGGTGCATGTCATGACCCGGACATGCGCGGGTTGAGTGTTGATACCAATTCGTGGTTAACAAATTCTTGATTTAGGTCAAAAACCTGTAAAAAAACCAAAAACCGTTATGCAACCAATCGGTAGCCCCCAGATTCAGTAACAAGAAGGCGTGCGTTTGACGGATCTGGTTCAATTTTTTGACGCAGGCGGTAAATGTGCGTCTCAAGAGTGTGTGTTGTGACGCCCGCATTGTAGCCCCACACTTCATGCAAAAGCACGTCGCGCGGCACAACACCTTCGGTAGAGCGGTAGAGGAACTTTAATATATTTGTTTCTTTCTCGGTCAGACGGATTTTCTTGTCATCTTCCGTGATCAACGTCTTCATGGCGGGCTTGAACGTATATGGACCAAGTTGGAACACAGCGTCCTCGGACTGTTCGTGCTGGCGCAACTGCGCGCGAATGCGGGCCAAAAGTACTGGGAACTTGAAAGGTTTGCTGACGTAATCATTGGCACCTGCATCCAGACCAAGAATCGTATCAGCATCGCTGTCGTGACCCGTCAGCATCAAAATTGGGCTTTTGACACCTTGTTTGCGCATCAAACGGCAAAGCTCGCGACCGTCTGTATCTGGCAAACCTACGTCCAGAATGACCAAATCATACAAAGCCTCTTTAGCGCGCACCATCGCATCGGCGCCATTTCCGGCCTCAAATACATCAAAGTCTTCGGTCATGATAAGCTGTTCGCTGAGCGCATCGCGCAGATCGTCATCATCATCAACCAAAAGAATTTTTTTCAACTGTGCCATCGATCGCTCCCTTTTGTTGATCTAGAAATGTGCATTTTATGCTGTTGCCACAAGGTGATGCGGCTTTGCCTCACAGCCTCGTGTTACAAGGCCGGTCAAATGTTTCAATTCTGCACCAAATACCCTAAATCAGAGCAAGAAATGTCGGACATTGTAACATCATGAGCTTCACCCTGTCTTCAAATGAGCTGCTGGCGCGCGCGCGGGCTGACCTTCGCATGGGGGTTCCGGTGGTTATTGAGGGGTCTCAATCGTTAGTTGTTTGCGCAGCAGAAACTATTGACGAGGCCCGCTTCAAGACTTTGCGCGACATGTCAGAGGAAACCTGTTTAGCGGTCACCGCGCGGCGGGCATTAACGCTCAAGGCGCATGCTTATGACGGCGGATTGGCGCGTCTTGTTTTGCCCCCGCAAGCGACTTTGGCGTGGCTTCAAGGCGTTGCAGATCCTGCAGGGGATTTAATGTCCCCGATGAAAGGGCCGTTTACGTCCGCGCGCGGTGGTGACGTTGCGACCTTTGATCTGGCACTTACCCTGCTGAAATCCGCGCGGCTTTTACCTGCAGCGCTCTGTGCGCCGGTGCCTGATGCACGGTCTTTTGCGGCTGAACATCACTTGGTTGTTCTAAACGCCAAGGCATTGCACGCGATGTTACAAACCAGAAGCCCGTTGCACCCCGTCATACATGCACAATTGCCAATGGAAGTCTCTGAAACCGGAAAACTGCATGTTTTCAGGCCGGATGACGGTGGCGAAGAACATTACGCCATCGAAGTCGGCAAGCCAAACCGGGCAGAGCCTGTCTTGGCACGGTTGCATTCAGCGTGTTTCACAGGCGACCTAATGGGGTCTTTAAAATGCGACTGCGGGCCACAGCTGAGAGCAGCGCTGGCACAGATGGGAACCGAAGGCCAAGGGATCCTTTTATACATGAACCAAGAGGGGCGCGGCATCGGCTTGGCCAATAAAATGCGTGCCTATGCCCTTCAAGATCAGGGATATGATACGGTAGAAGCGAACCATCGCTTAGGCTTTGAAGATGACGAACGCGACTTTCGGCTTGGCTCTGACATGTTGAAATCATTAGGCTTTAGCCGGGCACGCCTCCTCACAAATAACCCGCGCAAAGTCGATATGTTGCGCGCCAGCGGGATCGATGTGACAGAACGCGTCCCCCTGCACGTCGGCGAAAACCGTCACAATAGCGCGTATCTTGCAACCAAAGTCGCAAAGTCGGGCCACCTAAAATGACGCCATACGACCTTGTCCTAACCCCTATGGGATTGCGATTTAAGGGCAAAACCTATCCCTGCACGATCGGTAAAACCGGAATCAGTAGGCGAAAAAAAGAAGGGGATGGTGCAACACCACAAGGGGTGCACCGAATTGTAGGTATGCTCTACCGAGCAGACCGGATGGCGCCACCTGCGGATTGGGCGCTACCGATTGGCCTGAACGATCTGTGGTCAGACGACCCAAGCCATGAAGACTATAATATGATGGTCCGGGCACCCTACCCCTATAGCCACGAAAAACTGCGCCGCGCTGATCCACTGTATGATCTTGTGCTGCTTACAGATTGGAATTGGCCCTACGCCGTCAAAGGTCGAGGGTCCGCAATTTTCATCCATCAATACCGCAGGCCGGGCTATCCGACCGAAGGGTGCATTGCCTTGTCGCGCCAGCATCTAGTGGAAATAGCCGCCCAAATTACCTTTCAAACGCGGTTGATTATCCCGCGCTGACGCGTTCACCAAAAATGGCGGACCCCACGCGGATATGCGTCGCGCCAAAAGCGATGGCTTTTTCAAAATCACCGCTCATACCCATGCTAAGACCTGTCAGCCCGTTGCGCTCAGCAATTTTGGCCAAAAGAGCAAAGTGCAATGATGCTTCTTCATCCACTGGCGGGATGCTCATCACCCCCTGAACGGGCAGATCAAGCGCGCGGCATTCCGCGATAAATGCATCGGCGTCGCCAGGGGCAATACCGGCTTTTTGCGGTTCTTCGCCTGTGTTGATTTGGATGAACATATCAGGACAGGTGCCAGTCTCTTGAGCGAGCCGTGCAAAGGTTTTAGCCAATTTGGGGCGATCAAGTGTGTGTATGGATTGGAACAACTCAAAGGCTTGGCGTGCTTTGTTGGTTTGCAACGGGCCGATAAGATGGAGGTCGATACCTTCATAGGTCCCCCGAAAGTCAGGCCATTTTCCCGCCGCTTCCTGCACACGGTTTTCGCCAAAGCACCGATGGCCTTGCTGCAAGACAACATCCACTCTTTCGTTCGGCTGTACTTTGGATACCGCGATCAATTTAACGGTATCGGCGTCACGCCCAGCGTCATGCGCGGCGGCGGCAACCCGGTCTTTAATATCTTGCAGGCTCATGCTGGGTCCTCATCTATTTCAGTGCACAACATAACAGCCTGAGCAAAAAGAAAAGGGGCGGACCCTAAGGACCGCCCCAAATACTAGGTCGTAATGTTCAACTATTAGAAGTTGAAGATCACACCGAGGTCAGCAACTGTGTTCTCGGAAGTGTTACGGCCGACCATACCTTTAAGAGTAACGCCGCCACCCAAGGAGTGAGCGAAACCGATACCGTATGAGTCGTCCAGTGCGTCTGCACCGCCACCAGCGTAGGAAGCAACGATGTCTGTTGCTGCGCCAACTGGGATGGAGCCGGATACACCGTAAGCGATGTCGTCACCGGTTACGTCTGTGTCGCCGAGGAAGAATGCAACGTCAGCTACACCCAAAGAACCTGTGGCTGTTGCTGTCCATGCGTCAGCTTCAACACCGTCCAGAGCGCCTGTCGCGTTGCCCGTGCCGAAGTCAGCGGATGCGTATGCAACACCGAACGTCCAGCCTGCAACCGCGTAGGATGCGCCGATTTCGAATGCTTCGAAATCATCGGCAGAAGTTGTCTGGTCTTTGTCGTCGTAGTCTTCGGAGTAGCTTGCCATTACAGCAAAGTCGCCCGCTTCGTACTTGACGTTGATACCTGTAACACCCTGGCCGGAACCGGAGTACGCATCAACTGGAGCGGAGCCGCCAGCGAATGTGTTGTAGTAGCCAACTTGACCAACGAGACCTGGCTCAAAGCCGAAGAAGTTGATAACTTCTGCCGCGTCGTGAACACCGGATATGTTACCAACGCGAACGCGCAGGCCACCAGCGGACACTTGGAAGCGTGCTGAGTTGATGAGGCCTTGGCCGGACTGACCGTCGTTGCCTTCGTTGGCTTCGATACGGATACGAGCAGCAAAGCGAACGCCGCCGTCTGTTTCAGTCGACGAGTCGATGTTCAAGCGGTAGCGCTGCTCCAGGCGTGTCTCTTCAAGATCGCCAGTTGCGTTTGAACGGTCTTCTTCAAAGAGAAGGCCGAAACGGCCGTAGCCGCTCATTGTGATGTCTGCTGCTGCAACGCTGGCTGTGCCAACCAGTGCTGTTGTAGCGATAAGAAGTTTTTTCATGACTTATCCTCGGTTTTTTGTTCGTTGCTCACAAGGAGAATCCCTCGTGAACCTGCAGGGTGTTTGGCTGTTTCTGGTGCTCCATTCAAGAACTTGGGCATTCCCATGGCAATACTCAGGAAAAATGGTGCAGCTTTGCCACACTCTTTACCAGCGCGTTTGGGATCAATCCGCGCGTGGCAATCAGATTTGTGCAAACCTGCATAAAAGAAGCCCCATATGGCACTTGTCCCCGCTAAGTCAGATAGACTACCTTGCACCTCAGTATTAGGAGCAGGCAGCACAATGGCACAGTCTTTCTTTCGAACCACTTTCGCATTGGTCGCAGCGGCCTTTCTGGTCACAGCTTGCGGAAACTCTGGTCAGCAATCCAATACCGCACCTCAGACAGCGGGTAGCTCTATTGATGATGACAGCGATCAGCGCCGGGCCCTTGGTGGCCCCAGCGGTGAGGCGACATCAATCTGGGATATCTTCAGCAGAAGCGAGCAAGGTCAGAAGGTTGCAGTGAATAAATACCTTTGGGCTGCTTCATTAGAGGTATTGGAATTTCTGCCCGTTCAATCCGTGGACCCGTTCACCGGTGTCATCATAACGGATTTCGGCACACCCCCCGGCAGTGGGCGCGCGTACCGGGCGACAGTCCTTATTGATGACCCTGCTTTGGACGCGCGCTCTTTGAACGTTGCGCTGCAAACACGCAATGGTCCCGCCAGTGCCTCTGCTGTCAGGGCGGTTGAAAACGCAATTCTAAGCCGCGCGCGCCAATTGCGTATCGCTGACGACAAGCTTTGACGAAACAATAACTAAAGGTGCGGTTTTGCGCACACGGCTAGAAAGCCATACACAATGACCAGCGCCGGGCCCCGTTCCAAATACGGGCTCCCGGCGTTCATACGTTAAGAAGGACGCAGACATGTCGCGTTACACACCCGCCGAGATCGAAGCCCGCTGGCAGGCGGTCTGGACCAAGAATGACATCTTCAAAGCCACGCGCGCAGCGGAAAAGCCAAAATACTATGTGCTTGAGATGTTCCCCTACCCATCTGGTCGCATCCACATGGGTCACGTACGCAATTACACGATGGGGGACGTGATCGCGCGCTATAAGATGGCGACGGGGCACAATGTACTGCATCCTATGGGCTGGGATGCCTTTGGAATGCCCGCAGAAAACGCGGCAATGGCCATTGGCGGTCACCCCAAGGATTGGACATACGGCAACATCGCCGACATGCGTGACCAAATGAAACCCTTGGGTCTATCGATTGACTGGTCACGGGAATTCGCCACCTGCGACCCTGAATACTACGGCCAGCAGCAATCGCTCTTTCTGGATTTCTTGCAGGCCGGTCTGGTCTACCGCAAAAATGCGGTGGTGAACTGGGACCCTGTGGACATGACCGTTTTGGCAAACGAGCAGGTCGAAAATGGGCGCGGTTGGCGGTCAGGTGCACTGGTAGAACGCCGCGAGTTGACGCAATGGTTCTTTAAAATATCTGACCACTCGTCTGAATTGCTGGATGCTTTGGACACATTGGAAAACTGGCCTGCCAAAGTCCGTTTGATGCAAGAAAACTGGATCGGCAAATCGCGTGGTTTGCAGTTTGCTTTCTCAACAGTTGAGGCACCAGCCGGTCATGACCGTATCGAGGTTTATACAACTCGCCCAGACACGTTGCTGGGGGCGTCCTTTGTAGGCATATCGCCCGATCACCCGCTGGCCAAAGTGTTGGAGCGTGACAATCCAGATGTCGCGACCTTCTGTGCGGAATGTCGCAAAGGCGGCACGACAGAAGAAGCGATTGAAACCGCTGAAAAGTTGGGGTTTGACACGGGCATCACCGTTCGCCACCCATTTGATACGGCGCTGACGCTGCCGGTGTACATCGCGAACTTCATTTTGATGGACTATGGCACCGGTGCCATCTTTGGCTGCCCTGCACATGACCAACGCGACTTCGACTTTGCAACAAAATACGGCTTACCAATCATTGCAACGTATCTTCCCTCGGAAGATGCAGATGACACATTGTCAGAAGCCTATGTACCCGCAAAAACGGAAAAGGTTTTCTATAATCGCGGCTTTGCAGGGGATGCACACCAAACAGGTCTGCAAGGCATCGACGCGGCAATCGCGTTTTGTGAAGAAAACGGTGTAGGTCAGGGCGTTACCAAGTTCCGCCTGCGCGATTGGGGGCTAAGCCGTCAGCGGTATTGGGGCTGCCCGATCCCCGTAGTGCATTGTGACACATGCGGCGTCGTCCCTGAAAAGAAAGAAAACCTACCGATCGAACTGCCCTACGATGTTACCCTCGACACACCGGGTAATCCGCTGGACAGGCACCCAACGTGGCGCGATTGCGCCTGCCCCTCCTGCGGGAAACCGGCCAAGCGGGAAACGGATACGATGGACACCTTTGTCGATAGTTCTTGGTATTTCGCCCGCTTTACGGCACCCCGCGCGGACACGCCGACCAATATGGAAGACGCCCAATACTGGATGAATGTCGATCAGTACATTGGCGGGATTGAACACGCGATTTTGCACCTGCTCTATTCACGCTTTTTCGCCCGCGCGATGCAAATCACCGGACATTTGCCTGCCAGCGCGGTTGAGCCCTTTGACGCGTTGTTCACCCAAGGCATGGTCACGCATGAAATCTATCAGACGCGCGATGACAAGGACCGACCGGTATATCATCTGCCCGAAGATGTGACAGACGGGAAGCTCAGCGATGGCACAGAGGTCGAGATCATTCCATCGGCCAAGATGTCAAAGTCCAAGAAAAATGTCGTTGATCCGATCAACATCATCTCAGCCTATGGTGCAGACACGGCACGGTGGTTTGTCCTGTCGGACAGCCCCCCTGAACGCGACGTTGAATGGACTGCTTCGGGTGCCGAGGCCGCGTTCAAGCACCTGAACCGCGTCTGGAACCTTAGCGAGAAGATCGCCGAAATGTCCGGTGATGGCCAAGGCGACGATGATCTGCTGCGCGCGATGCATGTTTGCATCAACGATGTCACGCTTGGCATCGAATCCTTTGGGTTTAACGCGGCAATCGCAAAGCTTTATGCATTCACTGCCACATTGCAAAAATCCAAAGCCGGCGCTGCAGCACAAAGACAGGCGATCCTCACCCTCGCGCAGCTTATGTCCCCCATGACGCCGCATTTGGCCGAAGACATCTGGGCACGGCATGCCCAACCCGGGTTGATTACCACCGCAGATTGGCCGCAAGCAGATGAGGCGATGCTGGTGTCTGACACTGTCACGATGCCTATTCAGGTCAATGGCAAGCGCCGCGCTGAAATTGACGTACCGGCTGACATGGGCAAAGACGAGATAGAGAAGATTGCTCTTGCAGATCCGGCTGTGATGCGGACTTTGGATGGGGCGGCCCCCAAGAAGGTCATCGTTGTGCCAGGACGGATTGTGAATGTTGTTGTTTAGCAAACGCGCCATATTGTTTTTACCACTGGCCCTCGCGGCCTGTGGCTTTACCCCTGTCTACAGCACAGGCGGCACCGGAAGCGCGCTACAAAACAGGATGCAGGTCGTTGAACCTGACACACGTGATGCGTTCTTTGTCACCCGCCGTGTCGAAGAACGTCTCGGCCGCACGGCAGACCCAGCCTATGTGCTATCGTTGATCGTCACCTCACGCGAAGAAGACCTTGCTGTCGATCGCGAAGGTACCAGCACGCGGTTCAATATTCTGGGCGAGGCAGAGTTCGCCCTCGTCGAACAGTCTACAGGCCGCGTGGTGACGTCAGGCAGCGTCGACAATTTCACTGGCTATTCCGCCACGGGTACCACGATTGCAACATTGGCGGCGGAACGGGACGCGCAACAGCGTCTGATGATCCTTTTGGCCGATCAAATCGTTACGCGGCTGCTTAGCACTGATCTGTCATGAAACTGTCAACCCGGGACGCTGCACAGTATTTTGCCAAACCCGATCCGGCAAAGATGGGTTTGCTGATCTACGGCAATGATGCGATGCGTGTGGCGCTGAAACGCCAGCAAGTGTTGGCCGCATTGCTGGGCTCGAGTGCAGAAGAAGAAATGCGGCTGAGCCGGATGAACGGGAATGACCTGCGCAAAGACCCCGCCATGTTAATCGACGCCATCAAGGCCGTTGGGTTTTTTCCCGGTGCACGCGCTGTTTTTGTCGAAGAAGCGAATGAAAACAGCGCGCCTGCCATTCTCACCGCGATCGAAGACTGGCAAACGGGTGATGCTCAAATCATCGTCACTGCCGGGGCGCTAAAGCCTACATCAAAGCTGCGCAAAGCGTTTGAAGCGCACCGCGAAGCCTACGCTGTGGGTATCTATGACAACCCTCCGACCCGGGATGAGATTGAAGCATCCCTGCGCGACGGGGGTTTACAACTGCCCGCAGGTGACGTGATGGCGGCATTGAACGATCTGGCTCAGGCCATTGATCCGGGTGATTTTCGCCAGACCATAGAAAAGCTGTCACTTTATAAACTCAACGATCCTGAACCCGTCACATTGTCAGATATTGCAGCCTGCGCGCCCACATCGACCGAAGCAGATGTCGATGACGTGTTGATGGTGGTCGCAGAGGCCCGCGCACAAGACATTGGCCCGATGATGCAAAAGCTGGTTGCACAAGGCGCTAACCCGGTGGGGTTGTGTATTGGAGCGATGCGCCATTTTCGGGCATTGCACCGGGCAGCTTGCGATACGTCGGGAAGACCTACAATTTTTGGCCCCAACCGCGACCGCATGCTGGCGCAATCGCGTAAATGGGGTGCGCCTAAGCTGGAAACCGCACTTGGCGTGCTGACAGATACCGACTTGCAACTCAGGTCTGCTGGTCAACATGCGCCCGGTATGGCTTTGGTAGAACGCGCTTTCATCCGTCTTGCGATGTTGGCGGCGCGCTAGCCTGCAGCAAATAATGCCATCACTTCTGCTTCTGTCATGACTTTTGTGTTTTGTGCAAATCCATATCCATCTGGCTTTTTGTCGATGAATATCTCTTCGGTCAGGGCAATCCCTGTCGCGTCATCAAAGGTTCCCAGCCCCACGTGATGCTCACCTTGATGCGGCCCCTCTGCTGTAATCCGGTACCACAAGCTGCTACCGCATGTTCTGCAAAATGCGCGCTCTGCCCAAGGCGATGATGCATAGGTCTGCAAATTGTCCCCACCGCGGACCTGCAGGCCACCGTCTGGGACCTGAACGCCTAGGTAAACACCCCCCGACCATTTTCGGCACATCGCGCAATGACATGCACCTGTTGTTTTGGCCGGTTCATTTAATGTGTATGTCACCGCGCCGCACAGGCAGCCTCCTGTTTGTTTCATTTTTTGTCTCCCGTTATTTTGTAAAAGCAGCCTAGCACGGCTTACTGACATCCGCTGTCACCAGTTGAACCTGCAAAGTGTCTAGGGCAGTGTGAAAATCAAAAGTTGTAAGGAAGGTTCAAATGTACAAAGTCATCGGCCCTGTAAAATCACGCGCGATGCGGGTTATTTGGATGCTCGAAGAAATCGGCGAAACATTTGAGCTGATCCCGGCCCCGCCTCGGTCCGATGAAGCCAAGGCATACAATCCATCTGGTAAAGTCCCCGCCTTGGTCGATGGGGATCACGTGTTGACGGATTCAATGGCTATTCTGACCTATCTGGCGGATAAACACGGCAAACTGACGGCACCCGCAGGGACCATCGACCGCGCGCGTCAAGATGCCATGACATTTTGGTTGATCGATGAGTTTGACGCAATTCTGTGGACGGCTGCGAAACATAGCTTTGTGCTCCCCCAAGAGGCACGCGTGCCCGCGGTCAAAGACACGCTGAAACAAGAATTTTCAGCCTCAGCAGACAAATTGGCTCAGCAATTAGACGGCCCTTTTCTGATGGGTGATGATCTTACGATTTGCGACATTCTAGCCTGCCATTGTTTAAACTGGGCTGTCGGTGCGGGTTTTCCGCGCGTGGATGACAAACTTTTTGCCTATGCGAAAAACCTGCGGGACCGACCCGCATTTCAAGCCGCCGCTTCCAGATAATCCAAGGCCGCACGACCTGCCCAGCGACCCGTGGCGAGACACGCATTGATCAAGTATCCACCTGTTGGGGCTTCCCAATCAATCATCTCGCCTGCGCAAAACACACCCGGACGAGATTTCAGCATCAAACCGTCAGTTAATGCATCAAACCGCACACCGCCTGCAGTCGATATCGCCTCGTCCAGCGGACGCAAACCGTTATGACGCAGTTTCAGGTGCTTCACGCGAGCGGCCCAATGATCTCGCTGTGGTAAATCACCGGCAGACATCTCAAAGAACAATGCGATCTTGGCAGGCGGCAAACGCAACGTGTTTCGTAGCCAATGCGCAAGGCGCAATTTGTCAGACTTTTGCGCCAGATCACGCGTTAGCTTTTCCACAGTGATGTCAGGCACTAAATCGGCGAATAAATCCAACCCTTCACGCATTGCAGGCGTCAGCGCATACAGCCCACCACCTTCCAGACCATGCTTGGAAATCACGGCTTCGCCGCGTGACGTCGTCTCACCTGCTTGCCACGCGATGGTTTTCAGCGCTGCACCAAAATGTGGCTGCATGTGGTCGGTCCATGCGACAGAAAGTGCTGCATTTGACGGCGCGAACGGAGCGACTGCGCCATCGAAAGTTTCAATTTCGGTAGCCCAAGCACCATCTGACCCAAGCCGCGCCCAGCTGGCCCCACCCAACGCAAGTACGACAACATCAGCTTGCAGCTTTTGGGCATCTTGCGGCGTTTCAAAAACACATGCTTCACCATCCCAGCCTTTCCAATGCCAGCGTACTTCGCGGCGAACGCCCAAGGCGTCTAGCCGTTCGAGCCAAGCGCGCAGCAACGGCGACGCTTTCATCGCTTTTGGAAAAATACGGCCTGAGGATCCGGTAAATATATCCTGACCCAGCCCCCGCGCCCAATCTTGCACAGCAACCGGGTCAAAGGCGTGGATGATTCCGTGCAAGGGGGCTGATGCGTCGGCATAATGCTGCACAAATCGCGCAAAGGGTTCGTCTTTCGTCAAGTTCAGGCCGGACTTGCCCGCCATCAAAAACTTGCGCCCAACAGAAGGTTTCGCGTCGCACAACGTCACAGAAACACCAGCTTGCGCCAAAACATCTGCTGCCATCAAACCCGCAGGACCCGCCCCGATGACTAGCGCTGTTTTCAAACCTGCGCCTGCGGCAGCCCACCTTTAATCTCGACCACGCGCTGTGGATAGGGGATTTCGATGTTGTGCTCTCTCAGGGCGTTCCACACCAGAAACAGCACGTCAGAGGTATATTTATTTGGCCCGTCATCCAAACCGTTCACCCAGAATTCAACTGCGAAATCAATGCCGCTGTCACCAAAGCCTCGCAGTTCGCAATCAGGTGGATAGGGTGCGTCCAACACATCTGGGTGCGTCGCGACCGCCGCCTCGATTATCGCGGGTACCTTATTGATATCTGTATCGTAGCTTACGGAAAAAGGTGCTTCGTACCTGTTGGCTGATCCGCTGTCCGAATAATTCGTCACCCTTGTGGTGATGAAATCTTCGTTTGGCACAACGATCCAGCGCCCGTCAAAGGTTTCCAAAATCGCAGCGCGCGCTGTCATTTTGACGATTTGACCGGATTCGCCACCATCCAGTTCTACAAAATCACCGACCGTGGCTTGTCCTTCGATCAATAGGATCACGCCAGAGATAAAATTTGATGCAATTTTTTGCAGGCCAAACCCAAGACCCACACCAATTGCACCCCCAATAACCGCCAAGGCACTAAGGTTGATGCCCATGATGTTCAAAAGAAGCAGGAAGGCGATGCCAAAAATGCTGAATTCAACAACCTTCGCCATCAATTGGCGCAAGGATGGTCGCATGTCTTTTTGATTTTCGATGAACTGCGCGCTTTGACGGTTTGACCACCCCCCCAGCCAAAACAGCACACCACCGGCGATAACCCCGCGCACAAGGCTCATCACCGAGAAGGTGATATTACCCAGATTGACCGTCATTTCGTTCAGTTTTTCGGTTACAAGATCCAAAAGACCCAGCGCATAAATCGCCGCAATCGGGATCAGAACATAGCGGCCCAAAAGCTTGAGAAGCGGGTCGGAAATAATCTCGCGGACCAGTGTCCGCGCCGCAAGGAACATAAAGACGCGTTTACCAAAAGCAATAACCGCCCCGCTGTCAAACAACGACCGCACGACAGATTCGCCAATGGCTGTAAAGACATAGGCCAGCAACGGAAGCAGCAAAGGCAACAGCAACAGCGTTGTCCGGCGTGCTCGGGCAAAGGCATTGTCGACTTCAGCTGGCGGGGTGAGAACACGCGTGAGCGTCCCACGCAGACGGGCCGCCACCAGAACTGCCAACACGTAGGCGACCACCAGCAAAGCAAACTGTGACCACGCCGCAGGGCTTAACACCCACGATTGCGCCAAGTCCCAGGCCTGCAGCGCATAGCCTGCGGCCTGCTGCACGATTTCTGGCTGCGCGGATAGATCAAACTCCACCGGGTCGTCCTCTTTTTTATTCGCTCGGCACCTCTAGGTAATTGCCTGCCCGTTGTTGTGAGAGCAAGCAAAATGTCAGATCCGATTTGTCCGCTCTGCGCGCGCCCAATCCCTCGGGACGTCAAGCAAAGCCAACATCACCTGATCCCCAAACTGAAAGGGGGCAAAGGAGGGCCCACGGTTTTGCTGCACTACATGTGCCACCGCGAAATACACGCAACACTGACCGAAGCGGAATTAGCGCGCGACTACAGTACCATCGAGGCACTGAAGCAGCATCCGCGGTTGGCCAAGTTTATTGCGTGGGTCGCTAAACGCCCACCTGGGTTCTTGTCAAAGGTGCCCGGTGGCAGGCGCAAACGGTAACAGTTAGTGACACATGGATTTGATGCCCGTCGCAATGTTCTTTGGGGCGGCAACTGTGTCTGCCACAAAGTCATGGGCATGCTGCAAGATGCCTTCTGCAGGGACTATCCGGTCGATCAACCCAAAGGCCAAGGCCTCGGCCGCATCGATTTTCTGCGCGCCCATCAGGATTAGTTTTGTCCGCGCGGGCCCAATGAGTGCCGCCATACGGCCCGGGTCGCTGGGTTGCGGTAAAAATCCCAGCTTCATCACGGGATAAAAGAACTTGGCATGATCTGGTGCTATCCGCACATCGCACGCCAGCGCCATCCCGAACGCGCCGCCAGCAAGTGTGCCGTTTAGTGCCGCTACTGTGAAACCCGGCAACGCTGCAATTGCTGATGAAAGCGCTTCCCACAGCGGCGACGTCGCGAGACCGGCGCGGGCCTCATCAAGATCAGCCCCTGCGCTAAAGACGCGGCCCTGACCGGTCAAGATAACGGCACGCGCCTCTTGTGCGTCTTGGCACACGGTGACCAAGTCCGTCAGCATCTGCGCCGTCAGCGAGTTTGCTTTGTCAGGCCTGTTCAGCGTGATGGTCCAGATACCGCTCTGTTTATCGACCTCAATCATATCAGGCCAACCTTGCGGCGGATATCTTCATCGCGCAGAGAAATCTCTTGCCCGCACCAGTCATCAGCTTCGGCGGTGCACATCCACATCAAAGCGCGCGCGGGCCAATCAGCAGGAATATGCACGTCCCAATCCAGCTGGCTGACGGGGTTCACACCGCTTGCTTTAATCTCGCGTTGCATTTGCGTGGCTACAGTGCCAGGGGACAGACCAATCGCGCGGATGCCGTGCGCGCTTTCTTCTTTATCGAGACAGCGGTTCAACATGTTTACCGCCGCTTTGGAGGCGCAATAGTGGCTCCATGCTTCGATAGGGCCATGCGCCGCCCCTGAGCTGATGGTCAGAATAGACCCGCCGCCTCCTGCCTTCATGACCGGCAAGGCGGCATGCATCCCATTGAAAACACCTTTGAGGTTGATGTCGATCACGTCGCCCCATGCGTCAGGGTCCGCATCCCCCAAATGCGAAATGGGCTCAATCACGCCTGCATTGTTGATCAAAACATCAACACGCCCAAATGTCGCCTGCGTTGCCTCAACCGCTGCCACCATGTCGCTATACCGCGCGACGTTGCATGGAATTGCTAAGGCCGAAGGGCCGATCTCGCCCGCTAAGTCGGCGATGGCCATCTGCCCCCGCGCTAGCAGAGCGACATTTGCGCCATTTTCAGCAAAAACACGCGCCGCCGCTGCCCCTATGCCGCGGCTTGCGCCGGTGATCATTACGGTTTTTCCTGCCATATCCATATGCGCTACCTTTGTGCAAAACGATGTGTTTGACCTTTCGTAATCGTCACGGCTGCGTCGGTCCAGCCCGCGTGCCCTTGACCATCGGCAGTCGAAGACCGACCTTATGGGCAAGTAAGAAGTAAAAGGACATTACCATGGTTAGTTTCACGCGTTGCCTTTTGACAAGCACCGCATTGGTTTGTTTCGCGCCCGGCGCCTTTGCGGATGTCACCGCAGATAACGTTTGGTCCGATTGGAAAACGTATATCAGCGTTTTCGGATATACGGTCAGCGGTACGCAGACACGTAACGGTAACGCATTGACGGTGTCAGGCGTTGTGATGCAATCACAAACAGACGGACCCGGACAAGCCCGGATCAATATGGACCAGATTGTTCTTACGGAACGATCTGACGGCTCAGTCGAGATTGATATTCCGGCTGTTATCCCGTTTCAGGCCACATCCCCGAACGACCAAGGTGGCACCACGCGTGTGTCGATGGACTACAAAAACGTCGGGCTTAGCATTGTTGCAACCGGCGATCCAGATGCCATCAGCTACACCTATCAAGCACAAGAAGTATCCTTGGAAACAACTGGTTTTGAGGTGAATGGAAAGCTTTTGCCCCCGCAGACCAACGTGATTGAGGTGACGTTCGAAAACGTCTCTGGAAGCACGGATATGACAGTGGACGCCAAACGCAACTACGAGCAATCACTTGACGTTGGGACCCTGCGGTATTCGGTCCAAATGGCAGATGTGGCATCCGGGAATGCGCTGGAATTTACCGGGCAAACGCAATCCTTGGCGCTGCAAAGCAATAGCGCACTGCCACTGCGCAACGTATCCGCGACAGATATGGATGCCATGCTTGCTGCAGGCTTTACGTCTGATGGCAAAATCTCGTTTTTGGCGAATGCGTCAGAGCTTGTGACACAAGGCAGACAAGCACCTTTTTCGGGCTCGTTTATCTCGGGCGCGGGCAGCATTGATGTCTCCATGGGGCAAGACGGTCTGCGTTACGAGCTGTCACAGAACGATGTCAGTGCCCAATTCAGCACACGCCAGATACCGCTGCCTTTGTCCTTTGACATTGCGCAATCGCAATTCAAGCTGGCGGTGCCGGTGCGCAAAACTGATGAAGCAGAAGACTTTGCGCTTGGCTTCACGCTGGATGGCTTTTCGATGTCGGATATGCTGTGGGGGATGTTTGACCCCGGCAGCGAACTTCCTCGCGAACCTGCCACTGTTTCGCTTGACCTAACGGGCAAAGCAAAGCTGTTGATCGACTTTCTGAACCCCGACATGGCCGCTTTGCAGGCCAACCCCAACACTTCCCCCGCCGAGCTTGAAAGTGTTGAAATAAACACACTGCAGATCAAGGCAGTGGGGGCAGAACTTACCGGTGCGGGGAAGTTTAGTTTCGACACCAACGCAAATGGCTTACCAAAACCAGAAGGTGCGGTTGATCTTTCACTGCAAGGGGGCAACGGGTTGATCAATCGCTTGGTTGCCATTGGGCTTTTGCCCGAACAGCAGGCAATGGGTGCACGCATGATGATGGGCTTGCTGGCGGTACCTGGTGATGGTCCAGACACGTTGAATTCAAAAATCGAGATCAACACCCAAGGGCATGTCCTCGCGAATGGGCAGCGTATTCAATAGCGTAATTCAAGCGTTTTCAGGCCCCACCCTTGCACAGTCGGGTGGGGGCAGCTACCTCATGCCCAACGCACCCGGAGCATTTTATGACGCAGGCACTTGAGACTTTAACCCAGCAGCTGCTTGAGGCCGCCAAGCGGGCAGGCGCAGATGCGGCGGATGCGATTGCGATCCGGGGCACATCACTCAGCATCGAAGTGCGCGGCGGTACGCTTGAGCAAGCCGAACGCTCCGAAGGTGTTGATTTGGGCCTGCGTGTGTTTTCGGGCCAACGCAGCGCCAATGTATCGGCCTCTGACCTTCGGCAAAGCACCTTGGACGAAATGGCGATGCGTGCGATGGCTATGGCGCGTGAAGCCCCCGAAGACCCCTATTCCGGTTTGGCCGATCCATCCCAGTTCAGCACAGACCATGATGTTGCAGCGCTCGAACTTGCTGACCCCACAGCGGAACCTGTCGCTGCCGCTTTGCAAGAAGATGCCGTGCGGGCAGAAGCCGCAGCGCTGGAAAACAACGGTATTGCTCAAGTGCAATCCGCCTCTGCGGGTTATTCAGAACGCGAGGTGCATCTTGCCACATCTGCAGGTTTTGCCGATGGCTATACGCGCACAGATCGCGGGCTATCGTGCGTGGCTATCAGCGGTACAGGCACAGATATGGAACGCGATTACGATGGGGACAGTCGGATTTTCCAATCTGACCTGCGCAACCCCGAGGACATCGGCGCACGTGCGGCAGAACGCGCGGTCGCGCGGGCCGGGGCGCGCAAACCGCCCACCGGCAGCTATCCTGTGCTTTTTGATGAACGCATCGCCTCGTCCCTGATCGGCCACTTGCTGGTTGCAGCAAATGGATCGTCCATTGCACGCGGTGCGTCATGGCTGCGCGATGCAAAAGGCGAACAGGTCTTGCCCGAAGGCATGTTCTTGCACGAAAACCCACACCGCCCTCGTGCATCTGGGTCACGGCCCTTTGATGCCGAAGGCCTGCCCACAACGCCGCGCGATATCGTGGCAGATGGTATTTTGACCGGTTGGACACTGGATTTGGCAACGGGTCGCAAATTAGGCATGCCCTCAACCGGGAATGCAGCGCGCGGGACGTCGTCGAACCCGTCACCTTCCACATGGAACGTGGCACTCACCCAAGGTACGGCCAGCCGTGCGGATTTGATCCGCGATATGGGCACAGGGCTTTTGGTGACGTCGATGATTGGATCAACGATTAATCCCAATACGGGCGATTATTCCCGCGGTGCTGCAGGTCTTTGGATCGAAAACGGCGAAATCACACATCCGGTAAATGAATGCACAATTGCAGGTAATTTACGTGATATGCTGCGCGAACTGATCGCCGCCAACGACGCCCGTACGCATCTGAGCCGCGTCGTGCCGTCCTTGCTTGTTTCGGGAATGACCCTTGCCGGCAACTGATCTCGCGCTTCTCACAGATGCCATCAAAATGGCAGGTCGTGTTGCGACCAGTTTTGTCGGCCAAGATACTGGCAAATGGGATAAACCGGGCGGTGCGGGCCCCGTCACAGAAGCCGACCTTGCCGTTAACGCCTATCTCGAAGCTGTGCTGAAACAAGCGCGCCCAGACTATGGCTGGCTGTCTGAAGAAACCGAAGATAACCCAGCCCGACTTCAATGCGCCCGCGTTTTCATCATCGACCCGATCGACGGCACCCGCAGCTTTGTTGAAGGGTCCAACACTTGGGCGCATTCTATCGCAGTCGCCGAAAACGGAATCATCACCGCAGGCGCAATATATCTGCCGTTGCGCGGTTTGCTTTATACTGCGGCCAAAGGCCAAGGCGCCTTTCTGAACGGAACTCCTCTGACGGTGACAACCCGCGACAGCCTGAATGGCGCAGAGGTGTTGGCCACAAAACCCGTCATCGCACCTGAGCATTGGCAAGATGGCGTACCGGGGTTCACCAGATCGCACCGCCCCTCATTGGCCTATCGCCTTGGGCTTGTAGGCGAAGGACGGTTCGATGCGATGCTTACGTTCCGGCCAACATGGGAATGGGATGTGGCCGCTGGTGCACTGATTGTGGAAGAAGCCCAAGGGCTTTGCACAGACAAAAGTGGCGCACCCTTGCTGTTCAACAACCCCACGGCGCAGTTGAACGGCATGGTTGCAAGCGGCCCAGCACTGCATCGTCAGATAATGAATACTTTAGCCAGCTAGATGCCCGCCGACCTTGACCCCGACGGCCTTATCAGCAACCTTTGGCCAATCTCGTAACATTACCTAAGGATTTCTTGATGGCACAGCGGTTGCATCTAGTTTTTGGCGGCGAACTTGTCGACCCCAGCAAGAACACGTTCAAGGATGTGGATGACATTCACATCGTTGGTATTTTCCCTGACTATGCCTCGGCGTTTGATGCCTGGAAGGGAGAGGCGCAGCGCACAGTCGACAACGCCCATATGCGCTATTACATCGCGCATCTGCACCGCCTGCGTGACGAAGAAGCCGCCGCATCATCAACCGAAGAGCTTGGGTAACGGATCATGGGCCGCTCACTGAGCTTGGCGGCCTATCGCGCACTGGCGCGGCGCACCGCCGAGCGGGATTTCAAACCGGCAAGTGAACGTCCAAAGGGGGCGTTAGTCTGGATACATGCCGCCGAAGCCGACAATCTGCTTGCCGTTCAAGATTTGGCGCAGCGCCTGTGTGCCGCGCGATTTGGCCTATCTGTTGTTATAACCCTGCCTGATGAGCAAAGTTTCGACGAGGCCTACGAAAATTGGGTGCCACATGCGTCGATCATGCTAGAGCGTACCCCCTCGGAGCATCCAGATGCCGTTGTAGCTTTTTGGAACCATTTGCATCCGGACATGGTCATCTGGGCGTGGGGCGACCTGCGGCCCAACTTGGTGTCTCACATCAACGAAAAGAAATGCCCCATCGCGCTGATTGACGCCGAAACCACGGCATTTGGAGGCAAGCGAGACAGGTGGCTGCCGGATCTGTCGCGCAACATGCTTGAGCCCTTTGTCGCTTTGATGGTCCGTTCAAGTGCCGCGCTCAAAAAACTGGAAGCGCTCGGCCTGAAGACAGGCCGCATAGATGTCACACCCCCCTTGAAAGCGGGCGGCTATGCGCTGCCCTGTGAAGACAGCGATTTGTCAGATCTTTCAGCGCAGTTGCGCGGGCGTCCCGTTTGGCTGGCCAGCAGCGTACAACAAAACGAGCTCGAAACCGTGCTTGCAGCCCATAAACAAGCATCGCGGATGTCACACCGGTTACTCTTTATTTTGCACCCCGCATTTCCCGCGCTTGTGGATGAATTCAAAGCCAAACTCACGTCAGACGGTATCCGGTTTGCAGATTGGACACAGGGCGACGACTTGGACGATGCGACCCAAGTCCTGATCGCATCGGAGCATCACGACTTGGGCCTTTTTTATCGCATTTCGCCGGTATCATTCATGGGGGGCTCGTTACGTGCAGGATACCGTACTCGCAATCCGTTTGAAGCGGCCGCCTTGGGCTCTGCTGTTTTATACGGGCCCAATGTCAGGCACTTCATGCCGTTTTATTCACGTTTGGCCAAAGCTGGTGCGGCGCGCATCATAAATGACAGCGATACGCTTGGGGCTGCCGTGATGCGCCTTATCGCGCCCGATCAGGCGGCGACGATGGCGCATGCCGGCTGGGATGTGGTCAGCCAAGGTGCTGCGTTGACGGACCGGGTAATCGACTTAGTGCAATCGGCTTTGGATGGCGAACTGGACAGCATAAATGCGCGCACCTGAATTTTGGTACACTGGACCACAAGCGCCTAGTATCGCGGCGCGGCTTTTAGCGCCCTTGGGGTGGATTTACGCAAGGGCGACTGCAAGGCGGGTCGCACAAGCGCCGACAGCCAAGCTGGACATCCCCGTGATCTGCGTTGGCAATCTAAACGCAGGGGGTACCGGCAAAACCCCCACTGTGATTGCTGTGCTGGGGCTTCTCAACGATATTTACCAAAAACCCCATGTGGTCACGCGCGGTTACGGCGGCAGCATCAAAGGCCCGGTCAAAGTAGACCCCGCGCGCCATACCGCCAAACACGTTGGCGACGAGCCCCTGTTACTCGCTGCCTTTGCCGAAGTATGGGTGGCCGAGGATCGCGGCGCAGGCGCACTGGCCGCGGCACAAGACGGCGCCACCTGCATCGTACTTGATGACGGGTTTCAAAATCCATCGGTAAAAAAAGACCTGAGCATCATCGTCGTCGACGCAACGAAAGGCTTTGGAAACGAACGCTGCCTTCCGGCGGGCCCCCTGAGAGAGCCCATCTCTGCAGGGTTAGCGCGCGCAGACATCGTCTTGTCGATTGGGGACCAAACGGCACAACAAGGGTTCCATTTACCCGCCGCACATAATGCTTTACCGCACATGCGGGCCACGCTGGCCCCTTTGCAAACGGGCATGGATTGGGCGAACACTAGGGTCGTTGCCTTTGCCGGAATTGGTCACCCTGAAAAGTTCTTTGCCACATTACGCGGGTTGGGTGCCGATGTTGTGCATGCCGAACCATTGGATGATC
Organism: Roseobacter sp.; assembly: GCA_045104955.1. Classification (GTDB taxonomy): domain Bacteria; phylum Pseudomonadota; class Alphaproteobacteria; order Rhodobacterales; family Rhodobacteraceae; genus Roseobacter. The sequence goes on along the minus strand of JBGCDB010000024.1, from coordinate 84,037 downwards.
ATCAACCCTTGACCACAGGGCTGATCAGCAGGTTTGAAGCCGACGCAAAGCTGCGCAACGCACAACTTGTCACCACTGAAAAAGACGCTGTGCGCTTACCTACCAGTTTTCGGATGAAAGTGATCACCTTGCCCGTCCGCCTGGAGTTTGAAGACGCGGGTGAGCCGCTGAAAACTGCTTTGGCAGCCCTTTTCCAACCTACCGCCTAAAACCCCTAGGGATCATCTTCGCCCAATTTTGGCGCAGGACGATGCAAAGCCAATTCTGCATCCGAGAACCCAAATGGGGACCTGATACCCGGCACACCATCTAATTCGATTTGCATACCGCGGGCCACGACCTGAGGGTCCGCCATAACTTCCCCCATATCGTTGATGGCGCCCGCTGGTACGCCGTTGGCTTCGCAAGCGGCCAGCAAATCATCCTTGGTCCGCTTCAGTGTCGCTGCCGTCAGCTTTTCGTTCATCTCATCCCGGTTCGCCAAACGGTCTACGTTTTTACGAAACTCTGGCGCACGTGCCATATCGTCCAATCCCAGCAACTGGCACAGCCGCTGATATTGACCGTCATTTCCAGTGGCGATGATGATATGCCCGTCTGCACAATCAAATACCTGATAGGGCGCAAGGTTCAGATGCGCATTGCCCATGCGGCGCGGCGGCGAACCCGTCGTCAGGTAGTTCATCGCTTGGTTCGAGGTGATCGCAACGGCCACATCCATCAAAGACATATCGATGTGCTGGCCGTGACCCGTGCTGTGACGCTGGTGGACCGCCGCCAAAATAGCCGTTGTCGCGTACACACCTGTGAGGATATCCGTGATGGCAATGCCGTACTTTTGCGGCTGGCCTGCAGGTTCACCCGTTACTGACATAAGGCCTGACATGCCTTGGATGATAAAATCATAGCCCGCGCGGTGCGCATAGGGGCCGTCATGTCCGAAACCGGTGATCGAACAATAAATCAGCTGCGGGAACTCCGCCTTGAGGCTTTCGTAGTCCAACCCGTATTTGGCCAAACCACCGGTCTTGAAGTTCTCAACTAGAATATCTGCATCGGCCAAGAGCGCCTTGACCTTCGCGACCCCCTCATCCGTTCGAAAATCAGCCGTGACAGACTTTTTCCCACGATTGGTCGAATGGAAATAAGCAGCCGATGTATCATCGTCGCGCGTCACAAAAGGTGGGCCCCACTGGCGCGTGTCATCGCCAGCCGGGCTTTCTACTTTCACCACATCACAGCCAAGGTCTGAAAGGGTCTGGCCGGCCCAAGGGCCCGCAAGCACCCGTGCCAGTTCAACGACTTTCAGGCCCTGCAGCGGCGCGTGCATTACTGTGCCGCAGCGTCGATGATCTCAGCCATCTCAGCGAAGGACATGTTGGTGTACTTTTGACCGTCGATCATAAAGCTCGGCGTGCTTTCGATACCGTCTGCTGATGCGTTTTCCTGATACCATGCAACAAGGGTCCGGGCCTTTTCGGCATCCATCAGGCAAGCTTCCATTTGGTCTGCGTCCAGACCGGCAAGCAAGCCAATCTTGCGCAACTCTCCGATGATCGCCTGTTGATCGGGCGCACGGGCCCAAACGGATTGCTGTTCATAAATTAGGTCGCTCATGCCAAAGAAAGCATCAGGTGTGCCCGCACAGCGCGCAATCATCGATGCCCAAAGGCCAAAACGGTCGAAATAGACCTCGCGGTAGACAAAGTTGATCTTGCCGGTGTCGATATAGGCGGATTTCAATTCTTTGAACGGCCCAGAATGGAACCGTGCGCAATGCGGGCAGGTATAGCTAGCGTATTCGATCACGGTTACCGGCGCGTCGGGGTTCCCAATCGACATTTCCATAATCGTTGAGGTATCGATATCCGTCGTTTCCTGCGCATTCGCGGCGCCAAGCGGATCAGCTGGCAGTGCGCCGTTCGAACCCGGAGAGGTCACGAAATAGGCGCCAAGGCCAATGGCAGCCACAGCAGCTGAGATAATCATCATACGCGACATTACATTTCCTTTTTCATCGGTTTGTCTTGTTCAAAATATTTTCACCCAAGCGCGCAAGCGCCGATCTGAGCCCGTCATCCTCAACGGGTTTTGTGACTTCAGCGGCTTTCGCCTGAGTGGCCGCATCACGCGGCATCTGGTCTGAGTTTGGCTTTGCGTGCAGAAAGTCAACCTTGCCTTCGGCGAAACCTGTTGCAGCTGTCTGTGTGATCCTGATCCGTGCAATCGCATTATAGCCGTAGACCGCATTTACCTTGGTTCGCAGTTTTTCTTTTTCCATCTCAAGCATTGGCGCGTTGGCACCCGTGGTCAGCAAAGTTAGCGTGGCCCCCATGCCGCCACGCCCGTAGCTGACCTCAACCGGGCGGGAGACAGCGGCGATAGCGTCCCCTACAACCTCGGCCCATTGCGTCAAAAGTCTGCTTTGTGCGAATCCGCGCTTTTCTGACGCCGCTCGAATGCGCGGAGTCAGCAAGCTCGATGTACGAGCAAAACCTTTTGTACTGGCGCGTCGAGGCGGCATTGCTATCTTCCCTGAGATATGTGGCGCATCTTAGCGCCAGTGGGGCGCTTCAACCACCCCAAGCCGGAAAAGAGAGACATAAATATTGCGTTACAATTCATCGGCCCCAGAAGATCTAAGCACCGCGCTGCTTGAATGGTATGACGCGCACGCGCGCGCGATGCCGTGGCGTGTCCCGCCACAAGAGCGCAAAGCGGGCCGCGCCCCTGATCCCTACCGCATCTGGATGTCCGAAGTGATGTTACAACAAACAACTGTTGCGACGGTAAAGGCATATTTTGAACGCTTCACAGCGCGTTGGCCGACGGTATCCTACCTTGCGGCGGCGGCAGATGCAGATGTCATGGGCGAATGGGCCGGGCTTGGGTACTACGCGCGCGCAAGGAACCTGTTGAAATGCGCGCGCACTGTCGTCACCGAACACGGCGGCCAGTTTCCGGCAGATCATGCAGCCCTTTTAAAATTGCCGGGTATCGGGCCTTACACGGCAGCTGCGATCGCCTCAATCGCCTTTGACCATCGGCATACGGTATTGGATGGCAACGTGGAACGCGTCATGGCGCGCTTGCATGACGAACACGCGCCTTTGCCTGCGGTCAAACCCACATTGATGGCGCATGCAGAAACGCTCACACCACAAAAGCGCCCTGGCGACTATGCTCAAGCTGTCATGGACCTTGGCGCAACCATCTGTACACCCAAGTCCCCTGCCTGCGGGATTTGCCCGTGGCGCGACCCTTGCGCTGCGCGACGAGCGGGGACTGCGGCGGAATTGCCCAAAAAGACGCCAAAAAAGCCAAAACCGACACGGCATGGCACTGTTTTTCTGGGCCAGCGCGCTGATGGCGCATGGTTATTGGAAACGCGCCCCGACAAAGGGTTGCTTGGCGGGATGTTGGGATGGCCGGGATCAGACTGGGTTGATGCAAACACTCCCATGCCTGAGGTGCCGCCACCCTGCCCTGCAGACTGGCAGCTGATCACAGGCGAAGTCCGCCATACGTTCACGCATTTTCATCTCGTTTTGCATGTGTTTCATGCGCAGTTAGGCGACCCAACTCCCACTCAGGGCAGCTTTGTGCTGCCAGAAGACTTTCGCCCCTCTGATCTGCCCACAGTTATGCGCAAAGCCTTTGATCTGGCAAAGTAACCCAACGCGATCCTTGGCCAATCTGCACGGCCGTACTAAAACAACTTTATGACCGCTCAAGACGTATCAAAAACGGCTGTAACAATACCTAGTGCCGCACCCTTTTGGGTATCACTTACCCTATTGCCACTGGCCTATGTTGGGGCCGTTTTTGGCGGTTGGACCGTGTTTTTGCTACCGCTTTATACGTGGTACTTGTTTTCAGGTCTCGATTTGGCTGTCGGTCGCAACAGCGGTAATCCAGACCCAGAAACGGACCAAAGCGCGCTGTTTTTTCATCGGCTGATCACACTGATCTGGGCTCCTTTGCAATTTGTAATGCTGTTCAGCATGATTTGGTATGTCCCGCAGGCCGACCATCTAACCAGTTTTGAACGGGTCGCATTGTTTTTTGGAGTTGGTGTTATCACGGGCACAGTGGGCATTACCTACAGTCACGAGTTGATGCACCAAAAAGAAAAAGCGGAAAGGTGGATGGCGGATCTACTCCTCGCCATGGTTCTTTATTCGCACTTTCGGTCAGAGCATATGTTGGTGCATCACAGGTACATCGGCACGCCAGCAGACGCGGTCACTGCCCGCTATAACGAAGGGTTCCACCGCTTTTACCCGCGTGTTTTGCGCCAATCGCTGACATCATCCTTTGAAGCCGAGCGCAAGATGCTGGCACGCAAAGGATTGCCCTGGCACCATCTATCTAACCCGTTTTTTCGCTATTGGACATTGCAGGCAGGCATGTTGGCATTGGCGTTTTTGCTGGGCGGTTGGTCAGGCCTCGCGCTTTTTGCCGTACAGGCGGGCACGGCGATCTGGCAGCTTGAGCTGGTGAACTACATCGAACATTACGGGCTCACGCGTGAACACTTGGGCGACGGCAAATATGAACACGTCAAGCCACAGCATTCATGGAACGCAGACCATCGGGCCTCAAACTGGCTGCTGATCAATTTACAACGCCATTCTGACCATCACTACAAACCCAGCAGGCGGTTTCCTGTGCTGCAAACGTACACTGCCGATCACGCGCCACAACTCCCGTTTGGATACCCCATCATGACGATGGCGGCGATGGTGCCACCGCTTTGGCGACGGGTCATGAACCCGCGTGTCCGCGCATGGCGCAAAGCGTACTATCCGCACATCAAAGACTGGGCCGCATATAATTCTGCTTCAAATCCCTTACCACGCTGATTGTTCTTACTGGTTGTTAAGCCTTTTGTGGAAAGGTGGATCATTCGTCATTTGGGGGCATAAAACCATGAGCAATCAATCAAGGTCCGGTGCACGCGGCACATGTTTGATCGTTGAAGACAGCAGCTTTGATCAAGAAAAGATCAAACGCATCATAGAACGTAGCTTTACGAATTTGGATGTGGTGATCGCGCCCACGATTGAACGAGCGCGGGCCGCAGTCGAGATGTATAAAATTACAGTCATTTTGTTGGATAACAACCTGCCCGACGGCAATGGCGCAAGCTTTGCAGTCGAGCTCTCAGAGGACGCGAAACACGCGGATATCCCTGTTGTAATCGTCAGTGATTGGCCCACCCCGTTTATGTTCCATAAGGCGGAAATTGCTGGTGTTCGGCATGTTGTCAGCAAGTCAGATTTTGGCGCGCGGTTCGTGCATTCTGCTTTGCAACAAGCACGTGGATTTACTGCCCGGATCGCATAAAAAAAACCCCGCCACAAAAGGGCGGGGTATAGGTGAGTGCCTATAACAGGCGGCCTCGCTCAGAAGGCCACAGGCACCGGCGGTGTTCTAACTATAGGTAAGCTCAGTTCGCCATCTCGGAGCGTATCTGCTGGCGCAACACATCAATCGGGATCATTTTTCCCTCTTTTTTGTAGCACCAGTAGGTCCAGCCATTGCAACTGGGCGCCTTTTCCAACGCAGCCCCCACTTGGTGAATGGACCCTTTGACATCATCCCCAATAAGCGTGCCATCGGCGCGCACTTTGGCTTTGTGGCGATTGTTCATGGAAAAAAGCTCTTCGCCCGGGCGCAGCATGCCACGTTCGACCAAAACACCAAAGGCGACACGGGGCTCGGCGCGTTTCGACACGCTGACTTGCAGTGCTTCGCGGTCAAATTTGCGCACCTTTGCGATACGCTTTTCGGCCACCTTGCGATAGGCTGCTTCCCGTTCAATCCCGATGAATTCGCGGCCCAGCATTTTGGCCACTGCACCGGTTGTCCCGGTTCCGAAGAAAGGATCGAGAATGACGTCGCCCGGGTTCGTGGCCCCCACCAGTACCCGATGCAGCAGGCTCTCCGGTTTCTGTGTCGGATGGGCCTTGTCGCCATTCTCGTCCTTCAAGCGCTCATGGCCGGTGCAAATTGGAAGCACCCAGTCAGAGCGCATCTGAATGCCCTCGTTCAGCGCTTTGAGCGCCTCGTAATTAAACGTATATTTGCTTGTCTCGTCACGGCCCGCCCAGATCATCGTCTCATGGGCGTTGGTGAAACGTTTACCGCGAAAGTTCGGCATCGGATTGGATTTGCGCCAAACCACGTCATTTAAAATCCAAAAACCCTGATCTTGCAGGGCGGCGCCCACACGGAAGATATTGTGATAGCTTCCAATCACCCAGATCGCCCCATTTGGCTTTAGCAAACGACGTGCTGCTTTCAGCCATGCGCGGGTGAAGTCATCATAGGCTTTAAAGCTGGAAAACTGGTCCCATTCGTCATCAACCGCATCGACGCGGCTGTTGTCAGGGCGATGAAGATCGCCCTTGAGCTGTAGATTGTATGGCGGGTCCGCAAAAATCAAATCAACGGAGCCTTCAGGCAAACTGTTCATCACATCGATGCAGTCGCCATCAATAATAGTATTCAAAGGAAGCGCCTTGGCGCTTTTCGTCTTTGTCATCAATTTCTGCCTCTGGTCCGGTGCTTTTCGCACTCGTGTCTGAGCACCAAGATGAGTCAAAGCTGATTCGCCGTCAAATTCTTTTTTGAATCAAGGCTTTACGATTTTACCTTGATACAACATATTGTGTACCGGTTTGAAACTTCGTCTATGGTGTGGGGTCACCCCAAGATTTTGAAGCGCCTCTATGTGACTTTTTGATCCATATCCCATGTTGGTGTGCCATCCATAGCCGGGATGCTGTTGCGCTAAATCCACCATGATCTTGTCACGACACACTTTTGCCACAATTGAGGCCGCCGAAATCGACAGACAGCGCATGTCGCCCTTGACCACAGGTTGTGCAGCAATGTTCAGCCCGCGTGGAACCATCGACCCGTCAATCAGCACATAGTCAGGCACCACAGGCAAGGCCGCCAAAGCACGCAGCATGGCGATATGACTGGCGCGCAAAATATTGTGTTCATCAATCTCTGCGACGGTTGCGTGCCCGATCCCGCAGGCAGCACAAGCCATCAGCTCTTGTGCCAAGGAAAGCCGCCGTTTCTTGGACAACTGTTTGGAATCGTTTAACCCATCGGGAATGCAGTCCGGGTCCAGCACGACCGCCGCCGCGGATACCGGCCCGGCCAACGGCCCGCGCCCGACTTCATCCACGCCAGCCACACACGCAGCACCCTGCGCATGCGCAGTCATTTCTAATTTGAAATCTGGTCCCATGTCCTGTCATCCCCCGATCGCGCCCAAGGTACAAGAGACAAAAAAGCACCCCCGGGTGAACCGAGGGCGCTATACTGGTTAAAAGAGAGAGGGACGCCCGAACGCCCCTCTCTAAGGTCAAGACCGGGTCGGGGACCTCGCCAGCCTTGCATCGACCCGTTTTTAACGGCGGGCCAATTGATAGCCCTGGCGTCGCAAGCATCTTGCGTCATAGCCACGGCGGTTTTTCTTGTAGGCTTTGAATTTGACCTCGCAGAAGCGGGGCAAAGACCGCGTGAACCCATAGTTCTTTTCAAGACAGCTTTTGCCAAACACGCGGTAGCGGCCATTGCGCGTTTCAAAGCTGCGCAAGCAGTCACCGGGCAACAAGCGGCGATCTGCCCTACGCGGCAATGGGCGCGTTTCAAAACGCCGTACCGTATTTGTACGGCTTTGACTGTGCTGAGGGCCGTACCCAAAACGGTTGTCATATCGCGGACGGGTGACTTTATCATCGTCGTCATCGTCCAAACTATCGCTAATCACTTTACCCACGATTGCTACACCAACGATGGCGGCAAGCGCGCGGGCGAGGTCTTCGTTTGCGCGGGCGGGGGCATTGCCAAAGGCTGTGATCGCGACTGCTACACCTAAGACAGTTGCTATAAATTTCCGGGTCATGGGCGATATCCTTTTTGTTGTCCTTGGCCCTGCTGTCCGCAGTGGCGTCTTGGGAACAAACTGGGGTGGACCCCATCAGACAGGCAATAACGGCGGTTTGTTATCTGATAACACGCGGCACAAGCCCCTTTTGTTATTGAATATCCGACCTTTCACGCGCAGGTTTGCGATATGAAAAGAATTGTATTGAAACTCAGCCTGATTGCGGGTCTGGCCCTTGCGTCAACCGCCTCTGCTGCCGAATGCTATGCGGATTACAAGGCCAAGCAGGACAATCCACTACGCTTGCACTACGGTGTGGCGGCCATCTCGCAGTGCAGTAAGCAGGCTGCTGCATCCGAGCTGACGGCGCGTTTAGCAGCAAATGGCTGGACGTTGCTTAACATCGTTTCGGTCTTTGATCAGAACGGCCTGGCGGAAAGGAAAGAGAGTGCAGGACCCAACTACCTCCGCTTCTGACATGCGCCGCTCAGGCGGGCGGATTGTTGGGTTTGGCATCGCGGCGATTGTTGCGATCTTGGCGATTGCAGCCGTCCTGTTGTTTTGGGCGTTGCCAGATGCAAACGCCTTTAATGAGCGCGTAGAACGGTTGTTTATCGAAAACAATGACCTGACCGCTCAGGCAGAGATCAAACTACTTGAGATACTGGCGCAGTCAGGCACTGCTTTTTCCGAAATCCTGACAAGCTACCGGTTGGTTATTTTCGTGTTGTTGTTGTTTGCGACCGCAATGCTAATCGCAGCCTTGGTGTTTCTGGTACTGCTGGTGGGGTTCAATCGGCGCATGGCTCAGATTGAGCGCGCAGGCATTCAGGTCAATTCATTGCTGATCAGCCGCGAAGAGAACACTGTGTATTTAAACAACCTCGGCTTCAAGCTGACAGACGCCGCGATGGAGACGATGTCGGTTCTGGCCGAAGCGCGCATGGATGATGATGTGTTGTCCGGGTCCGAGATTGAGGGTGTGATTTCAGGCCGTAACCCCGTTGATTGCGAGGAGGCTGCCGGGGCCACACGCATCAAGCGTCTGCGCGATACACTGGGCAACCAGATTGTGGCTGAGCTGCTGGTCAAGAATATCGCCCGGCGCGGCTATATGTTGGCAATCGACAAAGACGTGATCAAAGTGATCTAAAACGCAGGCGCGACCGCAAAGCCGCGCCTGTCTTGTTTCATTTCCCGTTGTGGTAGGATTCTTGCAGGCCGTAGACAGGGGTATCGATGCCTTCCATCCGTGCCTTCAGCTGCAGCGATAAGAACTGCGAATAATGCCGCGACTGGTGCAGGTTGCCGCCATGCATCCACAAGTTTGGCACTTGCGTCGGTTTCCACATATTGCGCTGTTCCCCTTCCCATGGTCCGGGGTCTTTCGGCGTATCAGAGCCCAAGCCCCACACTTTACCGACCTTTTCTGCGGTTTCGTCATCAATCACATCCGCAAGCCAACCGTTCATAGAACCGTAACCGGTGGCATAGACGATCACATCCGCCTCAAGCTTGGTGCCATCGTCCAGGACGACGCCATCCTCAACCACTTCTGTAACTTGCCCATGGGCCAGTTTGATCTTGCCATCGATGATCAATTGGCTGGCGCCCACATCGATGTAATATCCCGACCCGCGCCGCAGATATTTCATGAACAGGCCCGACCCATCTGCGCCCCAATCCAATTTGAACCCTGCTTTTTCAAGGCCCGCATAGAACTCTGCATCTACCTCGGCGATTTTTTCGTACACCGGAATTTGGAATTCATGCAGGATTTTGTATGGCAGCGACGCAAAGATCAGATCCGCCTTATGATGGGTCATGCCCGCTTCAACCGCGCGTTCTGAATACAGATCACCAAGACCGATCTCCATCAGTGGCTCGGACCGCACGATATGCGTGGATGATCGCTGCACCATCGTGACGTCCACGTCGTTTTCCCAAAGTGCCGCACAGATGTCATGGGCCGAATTATTCGATCCGATCACAACAGCCTTTTTACCCTTATATGCGTCAGGGCCCGGGTGTTTGCTGGAATGGTGCTGATCACCTTTGAAGTTCTCCATACCGGGGAAGTTGGGCACATTGGCTTTGCCGGACATACCAGTGGCAAAGACCAGCTGCTTGGGCCGAAGTGTCACCACTTCGCCGTCGCGGTCAACTTTCACGACCCATTCACCGGCGGCCTCGTCCCATTCCGCCTTTTCAACGGTAGACCGGGTCCAATAGTTCAGCTCCATGATCTTGGTGTACATTTCGAGCCAATCGCCCAGCTTGTCTTTGGGCGCAAAAACGGGCCAATTCGGGGGAAAGGGCAGATACGGCAAGTGGTCATACCACACCGGGTCATGCAGACAGAGCGACTTGTAGCGATTGCGCCAACTGTCTCCGGCGCGTTCGTTTTTCTCAACAATGATTGTGGGCACACCCAGTTGGCGCAGGCGCGCACCCAGCGCGATACCGCCCTGTCCACCCCCGATTATGACCGTATAGGGCTGTTTGCTATACCCCATCTCGGCGCGTTCTTGTTCAATCTCTTCGGCCCAAGACTTGCGATGCTTGCCCGCACCATGCTTTGCCCCCAGTGGGCGTTCGTAACCCAAAGGTTCCTCATGGCCTTTCAGCTCAACCATTGTGGTCAATAAAGTCCAAATCAGACCGTCTTTCAGCCGGATTAAACCATATCCACGCGCCACCTCTGTCTCAAAGGTAATCCATGCGGTGGTAATGCCACCATCCTCTGTTGCAACTTCGCCGTCGGCAATTTTCCAATGCGATGGCTTGACGGTAGCAAGCTGCGTTTCAAGCATATCTTTGACTTGGTCTTTGCCTTCCATCGTGCGGATATTCCACGTGAAGCTGACCAGATCACGCCAGTAGCTATCAGCCTGGAACATCGCGACCGCAGCCTCGACATCTCCTTGTTCCAGCGCGCGCCCAAAGCGATCTAGAAATTCCGTTGTTTGATCATTCGTTGATGTATCAAGCATTCCATTCCTCCCGTTTAAGGCGTTCAGAATGTCAGACTTTCGATCCTTTGGGGAAAGTTTTTATCTCTAACGCGATAAGCTTGTTTTTCAGTGCCCAGTAAAGACCAGCATTTGAAGCGGCATCAACAAAGACCTCAGGCGCAGACCGGCAGCATGCACCACGCCAACCGTGTCGATGACATGCAGGAATGTCTTTTTGCCAAAGCCCAAGGATGGGTCCTCCAAACGGTCATGATTGCTTGTGTAGGCATTAGCCATGCAACGGCTTCCGGGCGGGATATCATCCGTTTGACCCGGGTAAATAGGTTCAAGCACGGCCACGATGGTCCCAGGGCCCCGTCGGTTTTGCGCATCGATCAGTTGATCGCTTGGTCGGATCTGGCCTGCAGCAATCACATCCTGCACTTCAACGATGACCATGGGTATAACGGTGAAGGGTTTGGAAATACAGATAATCTCAGCCACGCCGCCGGGCTTAATGACTTGCGCTGTGATTTGCGGAAAACCGGCTTGAAAACGATTACGGCCCGACCCGCTGGGTACAAGAATACCCGCTGGACGCAGGATAGGGTTAACGATGTCACCCACTTGCAAAGCGAATTGTTCGACCGTGCCGTCAGTACCGGCGTAGACCGTCATCTTTTCAATTTCGACTTCGGCTTGGGTCAAAGCAGCTTCGGCCGACGCTCTTTGTGCTGGCAAAAGAACTGTAACATTCGCGTCCACCGCCTCAACGCCAGCGCGCGCTGCATCCAGAGCACCTTGTTTGGCCACCAATTCGTTCTCAAGCACCTCCACGTCGCGCTCTGACACCACCGTCGATCCGCGCTCTTGCAGAGTCCTGCGGCGATCAAGATCTTCCTGGACTTGTATCAAAGCTGCTTGCGCTTGATCGACCACGGCCACCGCCGCTGCCCGGTCCACCGATGCTACGGACAATGCGGCATCTATTTCTGCAATTCTGCTTTGCGCAGCGTCCCGCGCTGCAATCTGTCTGGTGCTATCAAGCCGGAATATGGGGTCACCCACTGCGACTTGTTGATTGTTTTCCACAAACACTTCTTCGACGCGCCCAGCGCTTTCGGATAGTATCGTGACCGTTCGAAAGAAAGACGTCACATTCGACGTGCTAGGGTGGAAATAAAAAACAAGCGTGATGATGGTTGTGGTCAGCATCAGACATAGGGTGATACCCCAGCGCAATTCATACCAGACCGAGAAAAACGTGATCTGGTCGCCAAACCGTTTACCCTGAAACTTTCGGCGCAAAAGATAATCCGGAAGGATGGTTATCAGCGAACATAGAAAAAGCTCAATCACCGGTACGATCCCTATTCACGAGGTTCTGCAAAGACGCGGCCATCGAATTAAGTGGCGTTATGAAATCAGGTGGACGGAAGGCGGCAAGTACCAAGGCAAAGACCCAGAATATGTTGTTATGCGTAAATAGCGCCAGCAAGCATAAAATGCTGATTAACTGCAGTTGTGTTGCATTGCTTTTATGCGCCATGCGCTCTGGCAAGGAGTGGAGCGTGAAATACAGTATGCCCAATCCAATAATGGCGCCAAGCAAAAGAAAAATCATTGCGGTGAACAGATAATCCCCGCCATCAGCAGTTGCGAAAAAATGCGGCAGGTGATGTGGGGCCATCGGGTGTATGTTTTCGTTCATATTGAACCTTTAAGGCAGATCGGGAACGTCATTTAATATCCGAGAGACTAACCTCAACGCCAGATGCATGCCACCTTTGATTATGCGCATTAGTGTACTGGTATTTTTGCCTTTACGTGCTCTAAGGTGCGGCGGATCAAAGAACAGAAAAGGAATGCACTGTGGCCGCACCTATGAATAGGTTTAAACAATCCCTGATGGCAGGCGACACCTTGTTTGGCTGCTGGATGAGCATTGGCGAAGGGTATACGGCACATATTCTTGGACGCGCAGGCTTTGACTGGTTGCTGATCGACGGAGAACATTCGCCAAATGACATTCGGTCTATTCGCGATCAGGTATTGGCGCTTGAAAGCAGCAACAGCGAGGTCGTCGTGCGGGTCCCGGTGGGCGAGACATGGATCATAAAACAGATACTTGATCTGGGGGTTCAGACGATCCTCGTACCCATCGTTGAGACCGCAGAACAAGCCAAAGACCTGGTGCGCGCCTGCCGCTACCCGCCTGAGGGCACGCGCGGGGTTGGATATAGTGTGTCGCGTGCGGGAGGCTTTGGGGCATATGACAACTACGGCCCCACGGCAGGCGATCAGATATGTCTGTTGGTTCAAGTTGAAACAAAGCTGGGGCTCGAAAACCTCGACGAGATCATCGCCGTCGAAGGTGTGGACGGTGTGTTTATTGGCCCGGCGGATTTATCTGCAAGCCTGAATTACCTTGGCCAAGCGATGCATCCTGATATGCAGGCAACGATCCTTGCTGCGCTTAAACAGATCAGCGACAGTGGCAAGGCGGCCGGCATTTTGACAACGGATGACGGGATGATCCAATCGTCACTTAATTCAGGTGCGCGGTTCGTTGCGGTGGCCATGGACATCGCAATGCTGCTGGGCAATGCCAAAAAGTCGGCCGCAAAATGGAAGGCGACCTAGCGGCCTTTCATGTAGGTTGCGGCTTGGGTGTAGCCTCCTGCCGCCCCGTCAATAAAATGCAAGTGATCATCGGTCATGATGGATGGTACAATACAAGTCATCATTGCTTCGTCCTGCGTTGTCATACCGTAGCAGATAAGCCCCTGATCTGCCGCGCGTGCCAATGTGGTATCTAGCTTGGCTTTTGTCTTGGTATCGCAATCCAGCGTCATCTTTAGCCCATCGTCCAACTTGCGATAGTCGGCATTGGCCGCCACAACACGCGCATACCGGCGGGCATCAAAACCACCAATTTTGAACCCCGTGCGGATCAACAGCCACGCAACAAAGGATTCAAACAGCGCTTTTCGCTTCGCACCCTTAAACGACCCATCCCCTTTTGCCGCATGCGCTTCCAGCGTTGCACCCGCAGGCGGCCAGCGTGATCCCACGCCAGTGGCAGGCGCGGGGTGACCACTGCGCGTCAAGGCTCCGGCGGTTTCGATCACCTGTGCATAGACATCGGCAACTTTGTCCAGATCTGCCCCCCGAACAGCGGCCACAACAAGCGATAAAATAAACCCGTTTTGCGCAGGCATATGAGCCCAGCGACACGATAGGCCGGTTAAATCAGGATACGTTCCTGCCGGCGCATCCGGGATGATGTAATGCCCTGCCTTCATCTGAGTTTCAGCCCACAGCAGACCACCGCCAGAAAACATTGCATAATCAGCGCCTTCGGACGCCTGAAACCGCGCGACACGCACATCAAAACCGGCCTCGCGCACCGCCGATACAGGCACAAGGGCGACGCGCATTCCGATATCAAATTCGGCCCGTGCCCATGTTGCGACGGCGGCAAGTGCTGCACGCGCGGCATCGGCTTGATCAGGGCTGACGGCGAAACCAGCACCATCCCCCCCAAAGACAAAAGGGAACGCCCTGCCTTTATGGGCATTCATGACCGCAGAAATGACGGCTGCCCCTACCATGTTGACTGTCTTATAGCGGCCCGCTGCGACTTCACCGGTTGAATTGACGATATCCGCTGCACCCACAAACCAATCATCTGGCAAAGGCGTATAGCTTGCTTCACGCGTGAGCTGGTTAAACACTGTCTCACGCGGAAGCGCCTCATAGAAATGTGCATCACTCATTGTGGCCGTACCCCCTGCTTACCAGTGTAGCTTAGCACAATCGCGCCACAGGCCTCTATGCCGCACGTAACATCGGACACAGCCCCTTCCCTCAGCGCGATTAGGCGTATAAGACGCGCCCACCATCACATCAAATACATTGGAGTAAAAAGATGGGTTACCGCGTCGTTATTGCGGGTGCCACAGGCAATGTGGGCCGCGAAATGCTGAATATTCTTTCTGAACGTCACTTCCCCGTGGATGAGATCGCCGTGCTGGCGTCCCGCAAATCCTTGGGCACGGAAGTCACTTTTGGTGAGAAGACGCTAACGACGAAGGACCTTGATACGTTCGACTTCACTGGTTGGGACATGGCGCTTTTTGCTGTGGGTTCCGATGCGACAAAGAAATACGCGCCTAAAGCGGCCAAGGCCGGATGTGTCGTCATCGATAACTCCTCGCTCTATCGCTATGATCCTGAGGTACCGCTGATCGTGCCTGAGGTGAATGCCGACGCGATCATGGGGTATTCCAAAAAGAACATTATCGCCAACCCGAACTGTTCAACCGCGCAGATGGTCGTTGCACTAAAGCCGTTGCATGACCGCGCGACGATCAAACGGGTCGTTGTGAGCACGTATCAGTCAGTATCTGGTGCAGGTAAAAACGGCATCGATGAGCTTTGGGATCAAACGAAATCAATCTACAACCCGGTCGATGACAAACCTGCAAAGCAGTTCACCAAGCAAATCGCCTTCAACGTGATCCCGCATATCGACGTCTTCATGGAAGACGGTTCCACCAAAGAGGAGTGGAAGATGGTAGCGGAGACGAAAAAAATCGTGGACCCAAAGATCAAGGTCACGGCAACATGTGTGCGCGTGCCTGTTTTTGTTGGCCATTCGGAAGCCATCAACATCGAATTCGAAGATCACCTTGATGAAGACGAAGCGCGCGATATCTTGCGGGAAGCTCCCGGCATCATGGTGATCGACAAACGCGAAGATGGTGGCTACGTGACACCGGTCGAGTGTGTGGGTGATTTTGCAACCTTTATCAGTCGGATCCGTCAGGACAGCACAATTGATAACGGGCTGAACCTATGGTGTGTGTCAGACAACCTGCGCAAAGGCGCCGCATTGAACGCGGTACAAATTGCCGAGCTTTTGGGCCAACGGGTTTTGAAAAAAGGCTAAGCTGTTCTAATACCAAGTTAAAGCACCCGTATATCTTTTATGCGGGTGCTTTTTTTTGGGGTTTAGACTTTGCTTTAGTATGCGCCAAGCTTGCTTCAGGCCCGTTTAGCCATATTCTTTGTTTGGCTAGCAGGGGGCATGTATGGATACGCAATGGTTAGAAGATGTACTAATCTTACTTGAAGAAGGCAGCATGACTCGTGCTGCTGCGCGCCGTAACATCACGCAACCTGCGTTTTCGCGCCGGATCCGAGGGTTTGAGACATGGCTGGGCCAAGACATTCTGGCGCGTGGCCCAAACAAAATTGACATCAGCGAAGCACTTGTCGCGAATGAAACGGAAATTCGCGCGCTGATAGGTCGCTTGCATGACCTCAAATCACGCATTGCGCGCTTTGCGCCAGCCCGCTCCACCATTGCCATAGCGGCACAACACGCGTTGATCTCCTCAGTTTTCTCAGATTTTGCAGGCCATGCGCTACAGGCGTTTCCTGCACTAAAGTTTCGTTTGCGCGCCGGTAACCAAAGCGAATGTGTATCAATGTTCTTGCGTGGAGATACTCACATGTTGCTGTCTTATGAGACCCAGGGCCTGGGACCGCTTCCGTTTGATACCTCTGTCCGCCGCGAAGTGTGGGGCGTGGACAACCTGATCCCTATTGTTGGCGGAAAGATGAGATTTGACCTGAAGTCGGATGGCACGCTACCAGATGGCGCGCCTGCTGTGATCTACCCCGTGGATAGTTATTTCGGCACGGTGCTGCGGCTTAACAAATGTCCCTATGGCACATCTGAGTTCGCGCAAAACCCCTTGTGCGAATCTGCCTTTTCCAATGGCATCGCAGAAATGGTCCAGAACGGGCTAGGTATCGGATGGCTGCCCCACAGCATGTGTTATCAAGAACTCAGAAGCGGCGCGATGATCGGCTTGAGCCAGTGGCTAGGCGAAGTCCCGCTAAAAATTGCATTTTATAGTCATCGTGCAGACCCGATAGCAGATCCAATCCAAGATTTTTTGGCGATGCGCACAGAACATGCTGCGCAACCGTCCACGATCCGCTAGGCGGCTTGCCACATTTCCGGCACATTCCGTCACAATTGAATAGAGAGAGTGACCCGCCTAAAAAGCCCAGAACACTCAAAAGATGTCTTACAGCACCTTAAAGACTGTGATGATTCGCAAGAAATAGCGCCTTATTCAACCATGCGGTGAAAACTACTTTAGTATTGATATTTTACACTTAAAAACAACGGTATAGGTGCCGTAGATGCGCCGGGTGCTTTGCTTTGGTTTGCGCCCTTCACAGACCAATCAATACAATTTTCAGAGAATGTTTCCCAAGCAGGAACGAACTTAGACAAAATTTGAAATCGAGCAGAAATGTGGCATAACTGTGCCACGAACTGCGGAGAGGCTACGATGTCCGCAGCCGTGTACAAAACCTGGGTGGGGCATGCTTGGGAGTTTGTAGATGGAATTTAGATTTGGACATATTGCGACAACGTCCTTGGTGGCGGTGTTGGCAGTAGCTGGTTGTAGCCAGATGTCCAATGACCGGGTGGCAAGAGACGCCAGCTTTGACCAACTCAATCCAAGTGTAAACCACCCTGTGTGCAACATGGGTCGGTCACATTGTGCACCACCTTCAACGGGTTTGCTCAATGCGCCGAATAATGTTGTCTACACAACCCGCGCTGGCATCAACCCCAACGCAGTTTTGCAGGATCTGTCGTCAGATGCTGATGAACAAACGCTGGATGCGGCCATACCGGCAGCGGAAAACGTCGACAAAAAAGAGTAAGAGTACGGGCTGTTGCGCCCAAACAGACAGTAGAGAGTACCTGCGGAATTTCGCAAGACAGCTTTAAAGATGAGGATTTTATAATGACACTTGAAATGGCCCGAACACGCCGGCTCGAAGCTTTAAACAAGCGCAGCTCTGACCGCATTCTCGTCAAAGCTGCGGAGCATCATTCGCAGGTAAAGTTACCTGACGAAGGTACAGTGGCCGCATATTTGATTGATGCATTAAACCGTGGTTGCGATGTTGCGCAATTAGAGACTGAAACTGGCTGGTCAAAGTCCACAGTTGTAGTCAACCTGTACAAAGTAGCCAAAAAATCGGGCGTGGGCATCCGTCGCAGCGCCGACACGCTGCATTTGGTTCTGCCCGAAGGGTCCAGCCGCGTGTATCCACATGCCCGCGTTGTTGCGAATGACAGCACCGTGCGCGCAAACCACAGACGCCCGATCATTACACCGGTCGCATCCTAAGTATTTAAAGAGTGTTCGTCAGGCTGCAGCACGGGTTTGTGTGCACTGGTTCAGCATGACTATTTTACGGTGGCCAGCGGGGAAGTACCCTGCTGGCCTTTTTCCCGGTTTATACCAGAACGGCTTGCGCCTTTTGCTCGCCCACGTCGAAGACACGTTTGTACCGATCAATTTCTTGTTGCGGGCCCATCGCTTTGTTCGGGTTGTCCGATAGTTTCACCGTGGGGCGACCGTTTGCTTCAACCGCTTTGCACACCAAAGAAAAGGGTGCCAGTTCGTCGTTTGGCACAAGTTTGCGGAAATCGTTGGTCAACAATGTCCCCCACCCAAATGACACATTTACCCGGCCCGAAAACTGGAGATGCAGTTTGCGTATCTTGTCGACATCAAGCCCATCGCTAAAGATGACGCGCTTTGTACTGGGGTCTTCTCCACGCGTCTTCCACCATGCAATGGCTTCTTCTGCCGCAACCGCCGGGTCGCCACTGTCGACCCTGATCCCCGTCCATCCTGCCAGCCAGTCCGGTGCTTTTTTCAAAAACCCAGCTGTCCCAAACGTATCGGGCAGAATAATGCGCAAATTGCCTTCGTGTTCATCATGCCAGTCGGACAAAACATCATATGGCGCTTGGGCAAGCTGTGTATCTGTTTCAGCCAAAGCGGCATAAACCATTGGAAGTTCATGGGCATTTGTACCGATGGCTTCTAATTCGCGAGTCATAGCGATTTTGCAATTCGACGTCCCGGTGAAGGCAGGCCCAAGCCCTTCACGCATCGCCTGAACACACCAGTCTTGCCACAAATAACTGTGGCGGCGACGGGTCCCAAAATCTGCGATCGACAGGTCGGGAATATCTCGCATCGCTTCGATCTTTTCCCACACTCGGGTCATGGCGCGCGCGTACAAAACTTGAAGCTCGAATTTGGCCATCCGGTTCAGCACAGCCCGCCCACGCAATTCCATCAATACCGCAAGCGCCGGGATTTCCCACAGCATGACTTCTGGCCAACTGCCCTCAAACGTCAATTCGTATTGGTCGCCTTTGCGCTCCAGGTGATAGGGCGGCAAGCGCAGATTTTCGAACCACTCCATAAAATCTGGGCGAAACATCTGTCGCTTGCCATAAAATGTGTTGCCGCGCAGCCATGTGCTTTCGCCACGTGACAGGGACAGCGACCTGATGTGGTCTAGCTGTTCGCGCAGTTCACCTTCGTCAATCAGTTTGGCCAGTGGCACGTTTTGCGACCGGTTGATCAAGCTGAACGTAACGCGTGTATCAGGTTTATTGCGAAACACTGACTGGCACATCAATAGCTTGTAAAAGTCTGTATCAATCAAAGACCGCACGATTGGGTCGATCTTCCATTTGTGGTTCCAAACCCGTGCTGCGATATCAACCATTTGCTGTCTCCAAATGTACGCCGGCCGCACGCATACCCGCTGTCGCCGCAGCAAGCGATCCATCAAGGTCAATCGCGCGGGTGAGATCCGCGCGCACCGTCACGTCAAACCCCAGTTTCGCCGCATCAACCGCAGAGAAATTCACGCAGAAATCCAACGCAAGCCCCACCATAACCAATTGTTCGATACCGCGCGTCCGCAAATACCCGTCCAGCCCAGTCGGTGTTTTATGATCATTTTCGAAAAACGCCGAATAGCTATCAATCGCAGGATTATACCCTTTGCGAATAACCATATCCGCGCGATCAGCATCTAAGTCTGGATGAAACTGCGCGCCTTGGCTGCCTTGGACACAATGGTCGGGCCATAGCACCTGTGGGCCATACGGCATGTCGGTCATATCATAAGCAGAAGCACCCACATGGCTGGAGGCAAACGAAGAATGTCCCGCCGGGTGCCAGTCTTGCGTCAAAACAACGGCGTCAAAATTCTGAATAAGCGCGTTGACCCCCTGCACGATACGATCGCCTTCCGGAACGGCAAGCGCACCACCGGGGCAAAAATCTTGCTGCACATCAATCACGATCAGGGCTTTGGTCATGCGCTCACTCCTTGGTATTTCATGGCTAAGGGGCCACACGGGCCGCGTCAATGGGACCAGCACAGAACCGCCAAAGTGCTCTTGCGACATTGGCGCGTCAGGCGTATCCCATCGCGCATGTATATTATCGCCGCTCTCTATCACTTTACCCGCTTTGACGACCCTGCCGCGTTAAAACCCGCCTTGCTGAAAACATGTGAAGACAATGGCGTTATGGGTACGTTACTTTTGGCGCCCGAAGGCGTGAATGGCACCATCGCAGGGCCGCGTGCTGGCATTGATATGGTGGTAGGGTATCTGCGGGGGCTGCCAGGCTGTGCGGACCTTGAATGGAAAGAGGCTGCCAGCGACAGGCGCCCCTTTGGCAAGATGAAGGTGCGCATCAAACGCGAGATCGTGACAATGGGGCAACCCGACGTCGATCCACGTGCGCGTGTCGGGCACTACGTAGATCCGCAAGATTGGAATGACCTGATTGCGCAACCAGATGTCGCGGTTATCGACACACGGAATGATTACGAAGTGGCGATCGGCACCTTTGATGGTGCGATTGACCCTGAAACCCAAAGCTTTGGTGACTTCCCGGCATGGTGGGCAGAAAACAAGCATAGGTTTCACAATAAGAAAATTGCCATGTTTTGCACCGGCGGCATTCGGTGCGAAAAGTCTACCAACTACTTGTTGGGCCAAGGCGTCGAGGACGTGTTTCACTTGAAGGGGGGTATTCTAAAATACCTCGAAGAGGTGCCAAAGGAACAAAGCACTTGGCAGGGTGATTGCTTTGTTTTCGACAACCGGGTCAGCGTAGGTCACGGATTGATTGAGGGACCACACATTCTGTGTCATGGCTGCCGTCAACCGATGTTGCCCGAAGATATGCACCGCCCTGAATATGAAGAAGGTGTCAGCTGTCACGGGTGTTTTGACAAAACAACTGATTTTGACAAGGCCCGGTTTCGCGAGCGGCAAAAACAAATTCGCCTTGACCGCGAACGCAACCGCTGAACCCCACCCTTAAAAATTTCTCCCCTGTTAAACTTGCAGAAAGACTTTTTGGGATATGCATTCCCTTGGGTGAATAAAAGAGTGGTGGAGACATGGCTGCGCAGAGCAATCTGGCACCAGTCATCATCAAGAAAAAAAAGAAAGTCGTAGGCGGGGGTCACCATGGTGGCGCTTGGAAGGTCGCATATGCGGACTTCGTAACTGCGATGATGGCTTTTTTCATGATGATGTGGCTGTTGAATGCAACGACTGAACAACAACGTGCGGGTTTGGCGGATTATTTCTCGCCGACCATTCCGATCAACCGTGTGTCTGGCGGTGGGGACGGTGCGTTCGGTGGTGACAGCATCTTTTCCGAAGAAACCCTACCTCAAAACGGGTTAGGGGCCTCAGCCGAGCATGCAACGCAGAAAGATGCAGCGCGCGGTGACAGTGGAAATGAAACGTCTGGCGAGGATAGCAACACATCCGATGCAGAGCTTGAAGCCCTTGTTGAGGAATTAATGGGTCGTGGTGGCGAATCCGAGGTCATGGATAATGTGTTCGATCACATCATTACGCGTATCACTGACGAGGGGTTGGTAATCGAACTCTTTGCCCTGGACGGCTTGCCGCTCTTTGAAGAAGGGACGGACGTACCTACACCTTTGATGACCCAATTGATCGACCTTGTTGCCAGTGTAGCTGTGGTCGTGACCAATGACGTGGCTGTTGGGGGGCATGTACGCTCTCAGCCTGTAGTCGTCGCGGACAGTACGGTGTGGGATGCCTCTACAGCACACGCTACACGCACGCGGTTGATGCTGGAAAGCGGCGGTATAACTGCCGACCGAATGCAGCGTGTGACCGGACACGCGGACCGCGAACCGATACATCGCAATCCGATGGCCGTGCGCAACGACAGAGTGGAGATTGTCTTATTGCGGGACTGACCCAATAAATAGAACAGATTTTATCTGTTAGCGCGGTGTTAAGTCCCGATGCGTATCTGATGGTCCAACAATGGACAATCACATCAGAAAGGCGTGCCTATGTCGATTTCATCTTCGCTCAATGCAGGTGTTGCAGGTTTGCAAACAAATGCGCAGCGTTTGGCTTCCATCTCGGACAATATCGCGAACTCCTCAACCTATGGCTACAAGCGGGTTGAAACTGACTTTGAGTCAATGGTGCTATCATCAGGCGGCGGATCATACGCTGCGGGTGGTGTGCGCGCCAACACGCAGCGGATCATTGATCAGCGTGGCACATTGGTTTCCACCTCAAATTCAACAGACTTGGCGGTTCGGGGTGGCGGTATGCTTCCTGTCGCACAGGCTGCTCAAGTTCAAACAGCGGGCGGTGATGCGCCAATGTTTCTGACCACCACGGGGTCTTTCCGAACCGATGCAGAAGGGTATCTGACATCACAATCGGGTCTTGTTCTTATGGGGTGGCCATCCGCACCTGACGGATCTATCCCACCCTATCCACGCGATACCGCAGACGGGCTTGAGCCTATACAAATCGCAACGGGCCAACTGGCAGGAAACCCCACTACGACAATGTCGTTGGGCATCAACCTGCCCGCAACACAAACTGAAGCGGATTCAAATGGGCTCGTTGAACAATTGTCAGTCGAGTACTTTGACAATTTGGGCACCTCCCAAAGTGTAAGCATTACATTTACACCTGACGTCCCTGCTCCCGGTGATCCCGCCACCAATACTTGGACAATGGAGATGTTTGATTCTGTGAATCCGGCTGTTTCCATCGGTTCTTATACGCTTGAATTTACCGATGCGCGAACTGGCGGCGGTACGCTCGCCGACGTGACCCCTATCGGCACGAGCCCCGGATACGGGGACACGACTGGCCTGATTACCGTGAACGTTGCAGCCGGCCCAATCGAGATCGATATCGGCGCACTTGGTGACACTGAAGGTCTTTCGCAACTTTCGTATAACTTCGCACCTATTTCTGTAACCAAAGATGGTTCTGCAATTGGTAACTTTGTCGGCGTCGATGTGGATGCAAATGGGTTTGTGCGTGCCAGCTTTGACACAGGCGAGATCCGGACAATTTACCAGATTCCCTTGATCAATGTCCCTAATCCAAATGGTTTGCAGGCTTTCGACAGCCAGACTTACCTGCCGTCACGTCAAAGTGGATCCTTCTTTCTGTGGGATGCGGGTGATGGCCCAACAGGGGACATCGTTTCATTTGCACGCGAAGAATCTACCACTGACGTCGCGGGTGAATTGACCGACATGATCAAAACGCAGCGTGCGTACTCCTCAAGCGCGAAGGTAATCCAAACCGTTGACGAGATGCTGCAAGAGACCACCAACATCAAACGTTAATGACCAGCCTGCTTCGCTAGCAGGCGCAATACAATGAGGCTGAAATGACAATTTCAAGTGCACTTTCAAATGCGATGACAGGGCTTAAAGCGGCTGGCAGAAGCGGCGAAATTATTTCGGCCAATATCGCGAATGCCATGACCCCAGGGTATGGCGTTCGCAATCTATCTTTATCATCCTCGCAAATCGGCGGCGTGATGATTGACGGTGTCATGCGCAACGTAAACCCAAGCCTTGTTACAGATTATCGCCTTGCCGAAGCTGAATTTAACAATGCAGCCGACCGAAACAACTTTTTAACAAATCTGGAAAACGTGCTTGGTACACCTGATGACCCCTATTCGCTATCGGCACGTCTGTCTGAGTTTGAAAACACACTGATTACAGCGTCCAGTCGGCCAGATGCGCCAGAACGCTTAAACAACGTGGCCAATGCAGCCCGGGATGTGGCTGATTTGCTGTCAAAAGCGTCAGATGAAATTCAAGAAGCGCGCAGCAACGCCGATCGCGATATTCAAATTCAAGTAGACCGGCTCAGCACTTCGCTGGTTAATGTGCAAGAGTTAAACTCTCAGATAACCCGGACTCTTACGACAGGCGGTGACCCATCAGCGTTGTACGACAGCCGGCAAGCACTTGTTGACGATATCAGTGCAATGGTTCCAGTACGGCAAGTGCCTCGTGATAACGGGCAAATCGCGCTGTATTCAACGGGGGGTGCAATTTTGCTTGATGGCGGCGTTGCTGAAATTGAATTTACAGCTGTTAATCAAGTCACCCCTTATATGACTCTAGCAAACGGCACGTTGTCAGGCTTGTCTATAAATGGATATCCCGTTCGTACAGATAGCCAGCGAGGCACATTGGGTGGCGGATCTTTGGGAGCTCAATTCGAAATCCGTGATGAACTTGGCGAGAAAGCCCAAACACAGCTTGATGCGGTCGCGCGCGACCTCGCGGAACGTTTTCAAAATCCGACCGTTGATCCCACGCTGCTACCCGGAGACGCAGGTCTTTTTACAGATGACGGCATTGCCTTTACAGCGGCCAACGAGGTCGGATTGTCGAGCCGCTTGTCGTTGAACGCGGCAGTTGACGAGCGGCAAGGAGGCGAAGTGTGGCGCATCCGCGATGGTATCAACGCTGCAACCCCCGGAGACGTCGGTGATTCACGCTTGTTGCAGGCGCTATCTGACACGCTGACAAGCAAGCGAACACCGGCTTCGGGCGACTTTGGGGCGGGCGCTTTTTCTGCAGCAACGCTATTCTCCACTTTGACTTCACAAGTGGGTGCGGACAGGTATCAAGCCGAAAATAAGCTTAGTTTTGCCTCGTCACAATTTGACGAACTGACCCAACAGATCTTGGCTGACGGGGTCGACACTGATCAGGAACTCCAACGTTTGCTGATCGTTGAACAAACCTACGCAGCCAATGTTCGCATGATCGAGGCGGCAGACGAAATGATGCAAACAATTCTGAGGCTTTAAAAAATGAGTTCCGTATCCCTGGGTGACCTTTCACAGTCCTTTTTAATGCAGCGACGCAGTGTAGATCTGCGTGAAAGCATGTCCCGCCTAACTGACGAGCTTTCAAGCGGTAAAGTGTCAGATGTAAGAGAAGTCTTGTCGGGCAACCATAATTACTTGTCCGATTTAGAACGTTCCTTAGAAGTGTTGGACGCGTTTTCTGTTGCAAATACGGAGGCAGCTTACCTAACAGGCGCCATGCAAGCCGTACTGGACCGGGTACAGAGCACAGCCGGCCAACTTGGGCTTGATTTATTGCTTGCAGGTGGGGGGCCAGTGGGGGTCGTCGCAGGTAGTCCTTCTACCAATGCCACCACTCGTCTTGAAACAATGATTAGTTCTCTGAACGACGATATTGCAGGCCGCAGCCTTTTCGCTGGAACTTCGACGGACAGCGTACCTCTTGAAAGCGCTGAGACTTTGATGGCAGAGGTGCTTACAGCGGTTGCCGGACAAACATCACCTGAAGATATTGAAGCAGCAGCAAAAGCCTGGTTTGATAGCCCCACTGGGTTTGACGCATTGATATACAGCGGCTCGAACACTGCTATCGCACCCTTTGCACTTTCCGAAACCGAACGCGTCAGCCTTGATGTCAGGGCAAATGACGCGGCGCTAAAAGATGCACTTTTGTACACTACACTTGCTGCAATCGCCGATGATCCAAGTTTGAATCTAGATGTTCCGCAGCAGTCGGAATTGTTCGGATTAGCCGGAGTAGGGTTACAAACCAATCAGGATTCAATAACTGACCTACGCTCGCGTATTGGGTCAATTGAAGCGCGCATTGAAACGATTTCTGCACGAAACCAAGCAGAGGAAACCAGCGCTGAATTCGCACGCAATGCTTTACTTGCTGCCGACCCGTTTGAGGTAGCGACCGAGCTCGAAAGCGTACAATTCCAATTGCAAAGCCTCTATTCTGTAACGGTCCGCAGTTCTCAACTTTCGCTGGTGAACTTCCTATGAGACATTTTTTGAAGTCTGTTTTGTTATTTATCATGCTTGCCAGCTTGGCCCAAGCAGGCCCAGTGCGTATTAAAGATCTGGTTGAGTTTGACGGTGTTAGAAGCAACGATCTGGTCGGGTACGGATTGGTCGTGGGACTTAATGGCACCGGTGACGGGCTAAGAAACTCTCCATTCACTGAAGAAATAATGTCGAACATTCTTGAGCGACTTGGCGTGAATGTGGCTGGAGAGCAATTTCGTGCGAAAAATGTGGCAGCGGTCTTGGTAACAGCTGCATTGCCGCCGTTTGCTCGAGGTGGTGGTCAAATTGACGTGACCGTTTCGGCTATTGGCGATGCAAGTAGCCTGCTAGGCGGCACATTAATTATGACGCCGTTAAACGCAGCAGACGGCCAGATTTATGCTGTCGCACAGGGCACTATTATTGCTGGCGGCGCCGTTGCTGAAGGTGACGGCGCAAATGTGACCCAAGGTGTACCCACGGCAGGAGTAATTCCGTCTGGTGCTCGTGTTGAAAGAGAGGTTGAATTTGAATTGTCCAGCATGGAGAATCTGAGGCTCGCGTTACGAGATGCAGATTTTACAACCGCCGCACGAATTGAAGCTGCGATCAATGACGATTTTGGCAGACCTGTCGCGCTGATGCTGGATTCTGGCACTGTTGAACTGAACGTAGCCCTAACGGAAATGATCTCGGTTGCACACGCTTTAGGCCGGATTGAAAATATTTCGGTCGAACCCGAACGCAAAGCAAGAGTAGTTGTCGACCAGCGATCAGGCACAATTGTGATGGGAGAAGATGTTCGGATATCGAGAGTTGCTGTATCCCAAGGAAATCTAACGCTCCGAATTCAAGAGGCCCCGATAGCTGTCCAACCGAATCCATTTTCAGAAGGTCAGACTGTTATTGTTCCCAGAACGCAAGCTGAAATCGAGGAAGAGCCAGGAATTGGGCTCGCTGAAGTTCCGGAGGGAACGTCCTTGTCTAGTGTCATATCTGGTTTGAACGCTTTGGGCGTATCACCAAGGGACATGATTGACATCCTAAAGAGCATCAAAGCCGCTGGTGCCTTGCATGCAGAATTCATCGTTCGTTAGCAACCAGCATTTACAGATAATTAAATTAATCAACGCATTGCGTTGGTAGTCTTGCCGGGCACTATTGCAACAACGCCGGTAGCAATTGATCAAGTTCATCAATCCGTTCCCATAGTGTCTTAACAGCAGATGTCAGATACCAGCCGATGAATGAGCTTTTCGATCGTTGACCCTCAGAACCGGAGCGCAAGAACTTGCGCGACGACAATTACCGAGTTTTACAATAACCTTCAAAGCCTTGAGTGACGAAGCGGATTGTAGATATACACTGGGGCCCAGCATATCTACTATACAGAGCAAAGGTATAGCGGTGCTCTTGGACCTCGGTTTTGCTAAAGTCAATTGGTCTAAAAATAGCTTTTGACCAAGCTGCCAGCAATCAGGTTCCAACCATCCGCCAAAACGAAAAATGCCAACTTGAAGGGCAAAGACACGATTGCGGGGGGAACCATCATCATACCCATCGACATCAATACTGCAGCAACAACCAAATCAATAATCAAAAAAGGCAAAAAGATAAGAAACCCAATTTGAAACGCGCGCGCAATTTCGGAAAGAAGAAAACTAGGGACTAATACTGAAAGCGGTGCTTCCGCTGTAGGCGTCGCGTCAATTGTAGCCGGGCGCAATTCTGCCATTGCAAAAAACGTTTCTGGGTCAATTCGTCCAACCATAAATACCCTAAACGGTTCGAGCGTTCTCTGAAAGGCGGTTTCCACATCTATAAGCTCGTTGGCCAGCGGATCTATTCCGCTTTGCCAGGCTTCTGTGAAAACCGGTTCCATAATAAAATAGGTCAAAAACAGTGCTAGGCTGACAATCAGCATGTTGGGCGGCGACTGCTGTAAACCAATGGCTTGTCGTAAAATAGAAAGAACGGTGACCAAAAACGGAAAACAGGTAACCATTATAGCAAGGCCCGGAGCCAAACTAAGTACTGTAATAAGCAAGAAAAGCTGGATTGTCCGAGCGCTTAACGACCCATCTTCTCCCAAAGAAAGAGAAATATCTTGCGAAAAACCGACTGATGGGACGAGGGCGACAAAAACTACCAAGGTTGCTAGTCTAAGGGTTTTCAAGTGTCAGCCCGTAAGTCAATAATTTCTGTCAAACGAACGACTAACTGACCAGATTGATCGCCATCATCTTCCTCAAGCATTCCGCGGGCAATCAGACGGTCACCAACGTATAAATCGACCGGATCATCAACCGATTTATCTAATGATAGAACAGCGTTCTCTCCCAGTGAGATTAAGTCACGAATACGCGGACGTGCTTTCCCAACAGAAACGGTTATTTCAATTGGTACACCTGTAAAGGGATTATTCACGTCCAGAGCCAGCTTTTGATCAACATCGGAATTATCCATCCTGCTTCTCCTGTCCGGCTTCATAAAAGAATGCAGTCATCGCTTTTGATACATTTGCAATTACTGCATCTAGGTCGACCTGGCGCTCTACTTCTCCGACACGCACGAATGCTTGACCAGCGCCCAGTGAAACCTCACCCACTACGACAAAGGGTTCTTTCAGCTGACCTTCCGTGATTGCTCGGACAGTTTCTACATTATCATGGTGAACTACGATCTCGATTGGCCGCTGGTTTTGCTGCTTCATCAGTTCGTTAATCTGTTCCATGATGTGGGCTGAAAGCGCGGCTCGCACCGTTTCCGGCAACAGTTTATCAAGAATTTGCTGCATTATTGGCTCCAAGGAGCCCGTGAGCTTTGATAGCGCCTCATGATAGGTAAATGACATATCCAGCAAGTTTTGAGACAGTTCCGCCGACACGCGGTCTTTCTCATCCGACTGTGCCTTTGTCGAATCGTCCCAACCTGCTTGGTACCCAGCTTCGAATGCTTGAAGTTTTTGCTCTTCTGCAACTTCCTCGGAGGAATCCGAGGATTTGTTTTTTGACGCTGTAGCGCCACCAAAATTTCTGTATCTATGAGAAACCGACACTAGGCACTCTCCTCTTTATCTTCCAACCATGTACGTAAGATTTCGACGGTCTCGTCTTGACGTTCACCAATAAGGTTGCGCAATCGATCAACTGGATCGTCTGACATTGGAGAGCCGATGTTTAAGTCGGGCAAACCATCCCCGTCGTCACCAAAGGTCGATATCATTGGCAAATCCGGTAAATCAAAGTCATCAGACGCTATTTCGCCATTCAAACCCGAGTCGGTTGCTTGGCCGTCTGAGGCATGTGGTAATGCAGGAACATCTTGAGACGCGGCGTCGCTAGGGCGCGACAAGAGCGGCTTCACAACGAATAGGCCCAAAATGAGCGTCACAATAGCCAACACAGCCATCTGTATCGCAGACATCACGTCGATATTAACATCATCCATGAAAGACCGTGTAACCTCGGTCCCTTGGGGGGAAATACTCTGTAAACCCATTGATTTAATTGTAATAATATCGCCGCGTGCTTCGTCAAAGCCTACTGCCGAGGATACCAAATCCCGCAGAGCCTCTAGTTCCTGTTCACTTCTCGGCTCAAAATTGGATTGGCCGGCATCGTCCACAACAGTAACTTCATTTACCAAAACGGCTACGGTAACGCGCTTGACGGCCCCCGGAGCGCGTACAATCTCTCTTTCGGTTTCAGAAACTTCATAGTTAATACGTTCGCGTGTTTCGTTGTTTTGCGATGAGCTATTTTCACCATCACCGCCTTCTTCATCAGGCAAGTTAGACGCGACAGTAACATCGCCACCGCCTGCCTGGGACGACGATGTGTTTCGCTCCTCCGTATCCGTGCTGATCGCAACCCGGCTTTCGGGATCAAAGCGCCGTTCTCTGATTGCTTCGCTTTCAGTAACAGTATCGACGCTTACCTCAACAATTGCGTTACCAAATCCGACGCGTGCTTCCAAAAGTCGTTGGACACGTGCTTTCAAAACTTCCGCTTTGTCTTCTCCGCCAACCGTTGGCACAGCTTCGTCAGTCACTCCAATCAGAGATCCGTTTGCATCAATCACAGCGACATCGTCGGTCGAAAGACCAGCAACTGCAGACGACACTAAAAAGCGTAAAGCTTTAGCTTGTTGGGGTGTAATACCCGCACCCGTTGGAGTGACCGCAACAGATGCCTTTGGCGTAACACCGCGCTGGAATGGATTAGACCCAGTGCTCGCAATATGTACTCTGGCCATTGATATATGTGGGCTTGCAACAATTGTACGGGCAAGTTCGCCTTCTTTAGCGCGCCAGTAAGCTGCATCAAACATCTGGGAAGTCGTACCAAATCCTGAGAGAGAATCGAGCAGCTCATACCCGCGGTTGGAATTAGCTGGCAGGCCTTCGCTCGCCAGCGTCATCCGCAATTGATCCCGCTCACTAGAAGCGACATAAATGGCACCGCCGCGCACTTCAAACGCCGCGCCGCTTTGTTCCAGCGCGCGCACAACATCACCAGCAGCCCCATTTTCAAGGCCAGCATACAACAATGTCATATTTGGCGAAGTCGCCATACGCGACATACCCAAAATCGCGAAAAACATAGCTGCGGTCGCTAGAATAACAATAATCTGGCGACGCAATTGTAGTCCAGTCCATGCATTTAGAATCTGCTGCACAATAGCCTCCGTCGCGCTGCACGTTCTGCCCAGCGTCAACAACAGCAATGAACCATCTGCCTTAACAATCGGTTAGTGGAAATGCGTCTATAACAAGTTTCGTAACCAAGGTGAGACGATTATGACCGATGCGACCGCACCCGATGAAGTCGAAAAACCGAAATCAGGTAAAATGCCTCTTATCATAGGGCTTGTGCTTGCAATTATTGGTGGGGCAGGAGGATTTTACGCTGCGTCGACAGGGTTAATTTTGGGTGCCGAATCAAAAGCTGAGCCGGCGGAAGAAGAAAAAGAAGTGAGCCGCTTTGGTGACGTGTCGTTTATTCCAATGGACCCTTTGACGGTATCATTGCCAAGTAGCGAAACTTATAAACATCTGAGGTTTCGCGCCGAACTAGAAGTCAAAAAAGACTACCAAAGCGAGGTAGAAACAATTGTTCCGCGTATCGTCGATGTCTTGAACAGCTACCTCAGGGCGCTTGAAATTACTGACATTGAACAAGCCGCGTCTCTCACGCGACTACGTGCTCAAATGTTGCGTCGTGTCCAAGTCGTAGCCGGGCCCGGACGTATAACTGACCTGTTAATCATGGAATTTGTTCTGAATTAAGGAGAGCAAGATGGATATTATCGCGGACATCCTGTTGGGGGCGGGCGCTTTAGGCGCTGGTCTTTACTGTTTCGTTTTAGGCCGTAGGCTGAATCGCTTTAACGACTTGGAAAAGGGTGTTGGAGGCGCTGTTGCGGTGTTGTCTGCGCAAGTCGATGACTTGAGTAAAACGCTTGCTTTAGCTCAAACCACGGCTGCGTCGTCCGCAGATACGCTGACCAACTTGACGACGCGCGCGGAGAGCATGTCAAAGCAACTCGAACTGCAAATGGCATCTTTACATGACATTCCTGCAAGTCCAGCACAGCCTGTGACGTCACATGTTGTCGCGCCTCAACAAACACCTGCAGAACCAATGTTTGTCCGCCACAGAGCGGCTGAGCCAGCCGAGTAGTCAAAATGAAAAAAATTTTTAGAAAAAGCGGTCGTGGCTCCGTATTGCTGATCAGCTTTTTGTTAATTGGGTCCGCAGCTGTGCGGGTTGGGAGCGAAGCGGGAAAAGCTGTTGCAACTGAAAGTCAGCTGCTTGGTAATACTGAAACAGGTCAGGCGGCAGATCCGCCTAACGATGGCATCGATCATGCAGCAATATCTGAAATGCTCGCTGCATTTCAAAAACGAGAAGCGCGCATACTGGAAATGGAGCGCTCCGTTGAGGAAAGAAAGAAAGCTTTGGAAGTTGCCGATCTTGAGATCACAAAACGTTTAGAGATCCTGCAAAACGCGGAGGAGTCTCTCAGTAGCCTTCTTGCTATTGCAGATACAGCCGCAGAGGACGATTTGACGACATTAACTTCTGTGTATGAAAACATGAAACCAAAAGATGCGGCAGCGCTTTTCGAGGAAATGGAGCCTGATTTCGCAGCTGGTTTTTTGGGTCGGATGCGGCCCGATGCAGCCGCAGGCATCATGGCAGGTTTGTCTCCTAAGGCGGCTTATACAATAAGTGTCATCTTGGCAGGCCGGAACGCGCAAGCTCCAAAAGGTTGAGCAACGTGAAGGTTTTTTAACTTCCGTCTGCAATAGTCGAGTTAAGTTATTTTCTGGGGTATGTCATGATTGGTATAATTGGTATTGTCTGCGTCTTTGCGATGGTTTTCGGCGGTTACTTGGCCGCTGGTGGCAAAATGGGGATCATCATCAAAGCGCTACCGTATGAGATTACCATGATCGGTGGGGCAGCAATTGGTGCTTTTTTAATAAGTAACGACATGTCGGCGATTAAGCAGACTGGGCGCGACATGGGACGCGTTTTCAAAGGGCCCAAATGGGCCCATGAAGACTATCGTGACCTTCTATGTCTGTTGTTTGAATTAATAAGGCTCGCACGACAGAACCCTGTAGCGATTGAAGAACACATCGAAGCCCCGCAAGAATCCAGTATTTTTTCAAAATATCCAAAAATTCTGAAGGACAATGAAGCAATTGCGCTCATCTGTGACACACTGCGCTCGGCTTCTATGAATTACGACGATCCGCACCAAGTGGAAGAAGTCTTGGAAAAGCGAATGGAAGCCAATATGCATCATGCCTTACATTCAAGTCATGCATTGCAGACGGTTGCAGACGGCCTTCCTGCTTTAGGAATCGTTGCTGCCGTGCTTGGTATCATCAAAACGATGGGTTCGATCGATCAACCTCCAGAGGTCCTTGGCAAGTTGATTGGTGGTGCGTTGGTCGGAACTTTTCTTGGCGTGTTCTTAGCATATGGTCTTGTTGGCCCTTTCGCATCAAAGGTGAAAACAGTGACGGAAGAAGATGGGCATTTTTACCAATTGATCCGGGAAGTATTGGTGGCAAACCTTCATGCACATGCGACCAACATCTGTATCGAAGTTGGCCGGCAAAACACCCCATCCCACCACCGACCTAGCTTTTCCGAGCTTGAGGATGCTCTGAAAGCAGTAAAGCAAGGTGCCGCATGAAAAGCTGCAGGGCGCTCGTTCTTGCACTTTGTGCATCGATTCCAACTGTCTTATCTGCAGACGCAATTCCAGTTTTTTCGGGTGAGCATGAAAATTTTACCCGACTGGTGTTAGAAATTCCTCAAGGGATTGGATGGGAAATAAACGAGGCTGAGGGCAGCAGCACGATTTCTCTCTCAGATTTTGACGACGGATTTGATCTTTCAAAGGCCTTTGAAATCATACCAAGAACGCGTCTATCCGCGCTTGTATCTAGAAAGTCTGAGTTACAGCTGCAGCTTTCCTGCGATTGCCCAATCCAAGCATACCTAGAGCAAGATAGATTTTTGGTAGTCGACATATTCGACGCAACTGAGTTGCAAAGCCGCGTTACAACGACAGCCTTGCGCAAGAGCTTGCCGAATTCTGAATTTGGATTTGGAGATCTACTATGGCGGCAGCAACAATCAACTGAGGTTGAAAGTAAACAAAGAACCAATGCCGAATCCGAAAAGTCAGTACCAAATACTGTGAAGAGATCGGTTACTTCTGAAATTGTTACGCAAACGCAAGAACGTTTGATGAGAGCCATCTCGGAGGCTGCGTCTAGAGGGATTGTTGCTATTCCACCGAGCACCGCAGTTGAAACCAAAAGTGAAACCCAACTCGTAGAAAACAACGAAATATATGATGCTTCAGAAAAACCGGAACAATCTGGACAACTTTTGGCTTCAAACATTCGGATTACAAGCAGTAGAGATGTACCGCATGAAGTGGCCGAAATTACTGACCTAACTGGAGCGGTTTGCCCAGATGCTCAAATAGTCGACGTAAATTCATGGGGTACTGACGCTGCATTTGGTCTACAGTTGGCAAAATCAAACGCTACATTGTTCGATGAACTTGGTCGTACCAATGATCAGGTCGTACTAGATCGCGTTAGACTTTATATATATTTTGGGTTTGGTGCAGAGGCCAAAAGTGTCATGTCTTTGGCGCCAAACATCAAAACGCGTCACCCCGAACTCATTGATCTTGCGCAAATTCTTGAATACGGAAAAACGAACAATCCTCGCTTTCTTCATCAATTTGCTGCCTGTGACTCGGATTTAGCTTTGTGGGGAATGCTATCAGCTCAAGTTCTGCCAGAAGACCAAGTAATAGATTCCAAAGCAGCGTTACGCGCTTTAGAAAGACTACCCAGTCATTTGCAGTATGCACTAGCAGAAGAGCTTGCAAAAAGGTTAATGCAAAAAGGCAAACCAGAAGAAGCCCAAGTTGCACTACGTATTGTGGACCGTCTCAAACAAGTTCAAACTCCTGCCCCACGCATTATAGCTGCTGAAATTGCAGACAGTGACAAAAAAGATGAGCAATCACGAAAGATTCTCACTGATGTCATTTCGCAAGACATGGCCGAAGCGCCAGAAGCGACAATATCTTTGATTGATAGGCTAGTAGACCAAGGTCTGCCTGTTCCGGCAGACATAGCACTTTTAGCAGAGGCTTACGCACTTGAGCTACGTCAGGATAAAAACAGCGAAGAAATGTTTCGTGCGTTTGTTTTGGCTGCAATTCACTCAGAGCAATTCACAAAAGCATACCAAGAAATACACTCAGCCAAGGCTAATTTAAACGCCGAACTCCGAAAAACCCTCACGAGCGAGTATTTCAAAAAAGCATCTGATAGCCAAGATGATGCTCTATTTTTAAGTACATATTTCAATGAGTTTTTGAACGATAGAAGCGATGTAGATGCGCTCGTGGCTGCAAGATTTGCAAAACGGCTTTTTGAATTGGGGTTCGCTGATGAGGCTTCACGTCTCACAGATGAAATCAGTGATGCGAACGACACTACTGAGTTAAGACTACTTAGAGCAGAAGCATTTAAGTGGCGCAGGGATTTGCCGTCTGTATTGGCGGAATTGGATGGTTTGGACACGCCAGCTGCGAACATGCTACGGGCTGAAGCACTCGAGGAAATCGGCAATGCTGTCGCCGCAGCACAAGAATTCAGTTCCGTTGCAAATCCTGAACGGGCTTCATCTACAGTTTGGCTATCACCAGACTGGCGTCAAAACATGGACCCAGATGATCCTATCTTCGGCAGAATACAACAGGTCACTTCAGAACAAACAACAATGATCGCTGCAGGAAATAATATGCTTTCAGAAAGTCAGCAGGCGATTGACGCAAGCGCAATGACCAGAGAAACGATTACTACTCTGTTAAACAACCTCAGTTTGCCGAATTAGTATTGCTCGCTTTCGTTCTTGGTTACTCAAATTAAACCTAAGTTAGATACTTATCCGAATAGTGCAGAACGCAGCCTTCGGAGAAAACATGAAGTATCTAAAGCAAGTAACTTTTCTACCGTTCTTTGCGATTTGCCTGATCTATTTCAGCAGCGCAAAAGCTAATACAAACAACTTTTTAACAAAAAAAATAAACGTCTGCGATGAAGCTGCAAAATTTGCTTCTGCCCAGACCCAAATCCCTCTCGATGTTTTAAAAGCTATCGCACGAGTGGAAAGTGGGCAGACCCGAAATGGTGTCTTTGAACCCTGGCCTTGGACCATCAATATGGAGGGTAAAGGCATGTGGTTAGATACGCAGTCTGAAATCATAGCCTTGGCCCATCGTCAGATTGCAACAAAGGCAAACAGCTTTGACATTGGTTGTTTTCAAATAAATTACCGATGGCATGGGCATCACTTTGCTTCGATCCAAGAAATGAGTGATCCAAAGAAGAACGCCCTATACGCGGCGAAGTTTCTTAAGAAGCTACACATGGAGTTTGGCAACTGGACGGAAGCCGCAGGCGCATATCATTCTCGGTCTAAGAGGTTCGCGGACCTCTACAAAACGAAGTTCTCGTCTGTTCTATCGAGCCTGCGCAATACCAAACCTACCCAACCGCCCACGAACGCGATCATAACAAGGGTCAATAATTACCCTTTGCTCCGTGGCACAGGCTCCCACAGTTCTCCGGGCTCACTTTTTCCAAAATCTAAACATTCATTGGGCAGCTTATTCGCTAGCCCAGACTATCGAGGCTGATATGCAAAACTTCAGTGTAAAGGCGCTTTTTAATCCCACCATTCTTTTGGCAATCGCACTAATGGCCATTATTGTCATGATGATTTTGCCAGTGCCCGCTTGGGTTTTAGACACAGGCCTTGCCGCGTCATTCGCGTTGGCAATCCTGATGTTTACTGTCACGTTGTTCATCGAACGGCCTCTAGATTTCTCCGCATTTCCGACAATCCTACTTGCCTCACTAATGCTAAGGCTTTCCTTAAACGTTTCTTCGACAAAGCTCATTATTGGGCAGGGCCACACGGGTACAGACGCGGCGGGTGATGTCATCGAAGGGTTTGCCCAATTTGTTATGGGTGGCAGTGTTTTCCTTGGGCTCGTCGTCTTTTGCGTCTTGTTGATTGTAAACTTTATGGTCATTACCAAGGGCGCTACCCGAATGGCTGAAGTAGGAGCCCGTTTCGCACTTGACGGCATGCCAGGCAAACAGCTCGCAATTGATAGTGATATGTCAGCCGGGGCGATCAGCCACACAGAAGCAAAAGAGCGCAGAGAGCGGGAACAGCAAGAAACTACATTTTTTGGTTCGCTGGACGGGGCTTCAAAATTTGTGAAAGGCGATGCGATCGCTGGTTTGCTGATTACTCTTTTAAACCTTGTCGCAGGCTTGATTATGGGTGTTGCAGTCCATGATATGCCCATCGGTCAGGCTTTCGAGACATACGCAATCCTGACTGTGGGCGACGGTCTTGTGTCACAAATCCCAGCAGTTGTGATTTCGATTGCATCTGCTCTTTTGTTGGCACGCGGCGGTGCGCAAGGCGCAACCGATCTAGCTGTGTTTAATCAACTTGGCAAACACCCGTCTGCCATCGCGACGGTAGCCGTACTCATGGCTTTGTTTGCATTGTTCCCTGGTTTACCCTTTGCACCCTTTATCTTGGGTAGTGCTGCTCTGGCATTTTCTGCCTACCACCTTCATCGAAAACAAAAAATGCAACCCGCCAACGTTCCAGATTTAGAAGAGGAAACGATTGCTCCTGCGGAGCGTGCATTGGGCGATATTTTGGAAATTGACGATATCCATGTCGAATTTGCAGCAGACTTAGTCAACATGGTTCTTGATCCAGGGACAGGTTTGGATGCCCGTATTACAAATATGAGAACGCATGTCGCGTCTGTTTTCGGCCTCATTCTGCCCGAAATTCGATTGACTGATAACGCAGCTTTGCCTGTCGGCACCTATGTTCTAAAGATCCAGGGCGTAGAACAAGCGCGTGCACAACTAAACGCAGACCAAGTCTTGGCTCTTGTCCCGGATCACCCTGTCCAATTGCCTGATGGATCAGACACCAATGAGCCAGTTTATGGAGCACCGGCCCGTTGGATTAAAAGCAGAGACCAGGAAAAAGCTGCTTTGGAGGGACTTACACTGGTGTCGCCTGCAGAGATATTGGCAACCCACTTGCTGGAGACCGTAAAACGCAATTTCAGCCGGCTTCTTACGTTGAAGTCATTGCGCAGATTATTGGGTGAAATGGTAAACATCTCCGATCCCGGCAGGGCTGAAGCGAACCGCAAGCTTTTGGACGAAATGATACCGGACAAAGTTCCAATCGACGTATTGCATTCCGTTTTAAGGTTACTTTTGGATGAGCAGGTCTCGATCAGAAATTTACCGCTCATTTTAGAGGCGACCGCCGAAGCCCGTGGGCAAAATTCGCAACCTGAAGCAATCTGCGAATTGGTACGACAACGGTTGGGCTTCCAATTGGTGGCCGAAATGCGCAGAGAAGATGGGACGCTTCCACTCGTGCAACTAGCCCCCGAATGGGAGGATACATTTAACAGCTATCAAGTTGAAGCCGATCGTGGCTTGGACATCGCGCTTCCACCCGATTTGTTCAACCATCTGGCCGATCAGGTTTCGGAAAAACTACAAGATGCCAACAAAAACGGTATCCATGCTGCACTTGTAACGAATACACGGCGGCGTCGCTTTTTACGCACTGTGATGCGCGCCAAAGGTATCACCAATCCAGTTTTATCTTTTGAAGAGATTGGCCTGGACGCACGCCCATCTTTAGTTGGTGTCGTTGCTGCATGACTGCACTGTCTGAAATACTTCCTTGGCTCAACACTGCTTTATGGCATGGCTTTGTGATATTTGTTCGAATAGCTGCTGTAACTGCGATGTTGCCAGCTTTTGGAGAGCAAACGGTCCCAGCGCGGGTCAAACTCGCAATTGCTTTGGCGTTTACGCTTATCGTTGCACCCATGGTGCCCGTTTTGCCAGATGTGCCAACCGTGGGTGCGACAACACTCTTTATATTTTCAGAAGTAATTTCGGGGTTGGCGCTTGGGATGGGGATACGCTTGTTTATTCTGGCGTTACAAACATCCGGCTCAATAGCGGCACAATGTACGTCATTGTCTCAAGTGTTGGGTGGGGCCGCAGTCGATCCATTACCTGCCATGGGCTATATTCTCATTGTTGCAGGGCTGGCACTTGCGGTCATGAACGGATTGCACGTCAAAGCGGCACATCTAATTCTATTGTCATACGATTTTCTGCCCCGAGGGGTATTTGTCGGTGCATCGGAAATTTCCGAATGGGGCGTGCAACAAGTATCCAAAGCCTTCTCTTTAGCTTTTACCTTAGCCGCACCATTCGTCATTCTGTCGGTATTATATAACTTCGCCCTTGGCGCCATCAATCGCGCAATGCCCCAATTGATGGTGGCATTTGTCGGTGCACCGGTAATCACAGCAGGAGGATTAGCTTTGCTGCTGGTTTCTGCACCATATATGCTTGTCGTATGGGTTGACGCGATGGATCAGTTCATGGCGAACCCGTTTGGTACGCTACCATGAGCGACAAAGACGATCAGTCTGATAAATCATTTGAGGCAACGGCTCAAAAATTACTCGAGGCGCGTAAAAAAGGCGAGATCGCAAGATCAACCGAGCTTTTAACCGCTGCATCTTACTTTGGCTTACTGATCTCATTTTTAGTTGCTGGCGCTGCGGGTGTTTCGCAACTTGGTCGAGATCTATCAGTTATGATTGGACAGTCTGCTCAGCTCGCACCTTTGTTTTTTGGAGGCGCTGCTGCCGCTCCGACACAAGGCATTATGCGAAGTGTCAGCTGGGCCATTTTGCCCATCTTCGCCTTGCCGGCGTTGGCAGTTTTATTGGTCCTTTTTGCAACAAAGGGCATCGTTTTTGCACCAACGAAAATACAACCTAAGCTGTCGAAAGTTTCAATTATATCCAATGCCAAAAACAAGTACGGGCGAACAGGATTGTTCCAATTCCTGCTGAGCTTTTCCAAACTAACAATCTATTCAATCTGCCTTGCCGTTTTCATAAATCTGCACCTCGACAGCATGGTTGCAGCTTTACAAACAAACCCACAAACAACCGTCTCACTTCTTGCAGAGATCTGTTTGGAGTTTCTTATCGTGGTGGTCATCGTTTCAGGCATCATCGGCGGCATTGACGCTATCTGGCAGCACTTTGAGCATTTGCGCAAAAACCGCATGTCCCGAAAAGAGATAATGGACGAGACTAAAAACAGCGAGGGAGACCCTCACATGAAACAAGAAAGGCGACAACGCGCGCAATCCATCGCTGGATCGCAAATGGCAGCAGAAGTGGCAAAGGCAGACGTGGTGATTGTGAACCCGACGCATTTTGCTGTTGTATTAAAGTGGGAAAGGTTGCCCGGGCAGGCCCCAGTTTGTGTTGCAAAAGGTACAGACGAGCTAGCTCTTTCAATCCGCGAAATTGCGACTGAGCATAATGTTCCGATCCACAGTGATCCTCCTACTGCACGGGCTTTACATGCGACAACACCGATCGGCAGCCAGATTTCACCGGACCATTACAAAGCTGTAGCTGCCGCTATCAGATTTGCAGATCAAATGAAGGAAAAAATTAAAAGGCAGGTTTATTAATGAATGACAGAATGGTTCAAATGGAAAAACTGCTTCACCTGAAGTTCCAAAGAAAACAGGGTTTGGTTGCTAAACTCGTCGAACAAGAGCAAGACTTGAGAAGTCAATTGAGACAAGTATCAGAGCAAGACGCGCGTGCAGACTTGCAAAGCAGCGATACGCTGCGAGCACTCGGTGCAGATGTAATTTGGAAGTCTTGGGTTGGCCGCACCAAGAATGCCCTGAACATAGAGCTTGCTCAGGTTTTAGCACAAAAGGAAATACTGCTGGCCGATGTACGCCGTGACTACGGCAAACTGACTGTTTCCCGAGAAGTATTGGCCGCGGATGCGCAGATGCGCATGCGCCTGAAAAGCAAAAAAATGCTGGAAAAAGCTTCTGAAGGGCATTTTTTGCGCAAAAAATAGCGCAAGCCATTACCAGCGAAGGATGAGGAACGAACTTGAGCCTTTCAATAGTCTTGGCGAGCTATCTCAAAAATCAAGACGTCGCTGATCATGTCTTTGCCAAAGGTTTTGTGCGCGACATTACGCAAGCTCTTGCGAATGACATCCAAATTACCATTATTTAAAAATGCTCCGCGAAAACCACCTATGGCCGCATGATCAAACAATACGCGCAAAAACTCATCACGAATTTTTGGTTCAATATCATAAACGGCTTGTCCCTGCCCTTCGTTGACTTCGACACTTAACGTCATGACAACCATTGATGCGATGCGTTCCTCTTCCACAAGGGGAATGACAAACTGATTGCTGAGTTTAACGTATTCTTTTCCCTCAATTTGCCTGTCCTCTTCTGTTTCCTCAATTGTGGTTTCAGCTGTCTGTTCTTCGACTGCCAATTCCTCGGTCTTTTCAACCTCAACAGGTTCAGGACGCAGATAAACACCGGCGCCGACACCAGCGCCAGTTCCTAAAAGGAGTAGTAAGATCGGTAGAATTTTCTTCATGATGTTTCCTTAAAACGGCAGCACTGCATCTAGCACTTGTTTGCCAAGCCGCGGCTGTTGAACATCAGTAATCTGCCCTCGGCCACCATAGGACACGCGTGCAGTTGCGATCTTGTCGTAAGTAATCTCGTTTTTCCGAGATATATCTTCGGGTCGCACATAACCTGAAACCAACAATTCACGCATCTCAAAATTGACACGCAGCTCTTGACTGCCTGAAATTGCCAAAACGCCATTTGGCAATACATCAACGATTGTTGCCGCGATCCTTAAGGTAAGCTTTTCGTTTCGCCTAACCGAACCATCACCAGACGAACTACTGTTGGAGTTTATTGACACAGCGTCAGCTGTTGTTGCTCCATCTGGGAGGTTGCGATCAATGCGCTGCGGAAGGCCAAATAGGCTTGGCACGCCTAAGCTTTCTGATCCAGACCTGGATCTATCTGTTGCATTGGAAATCTCTGCTTCGTCGTCAATTTCGATAACGACTGTCAAAATATCGCCCTGCTGAACTGCCCGGCGATCCCCAAGAAGAGACTGCCGCGCACCAGACCAAAGCGAAGCTGCCTCTGTTGGAGTTTCCGGCTCAACCCGCAGCGGCAACCCCGGAGACATCATTGCGTTGTGCTCTTTTGTTGCAACGGCTGGGCTGAACGAGGGTGGCTTACCCAGATGATCAAACTTGGCGCACCCAGAAACAACTAGTACGCAAGCAATCGCACTTACTGACAAATTTTTCACAGCATACTCCTAGTTAAAAACACGTACGGTACCGTCTTCCTGGACCTGCCCAAACAATGTGGCACGAGAATCGAGGTTCATGATTCGAATGCGATCGCCTATACCTCCACGTTGCAAAGACCGACCCTCAGTTAGTATGGTCAGGCCGTCGGCTTGGTATTTTATCGAAACAATCTGATTGCGCGCGACCAGAGCTGGCGGGCCCACATCATCAAAAAGAATAGGCCGACCTGCGTATAAAGTTGTACGTGCCTCTTGCCCGACAACATCTCGAGTGTGCGAGAACGCGTTTGAGTTAGAGATATTTTTTATCGTCACATCAGCCTGAGATATCATGGCGTTAGCCCTTATCGTACGGGTGGGAACGACGGAGTCACCAAATGATTGCGATGGCAGCAAAAGCACGAATATTAGGGTTATGAATCGCATCATCGGATCTGCGTCGTAGCGCCCATCATCTGATCTGCCGCCGAGATGACTTTGGCATTCATTTCATATCCACGTTGCGCTTCAATCAGTTCGGTTATTTCGCGTACAGCATCCACGGAGCTATCTTCCAAAAACCCTTGGCGCACTGTGCCTAACCCGTCTTCGCCTGGCGTGGAAACGAGTGGCGCACCGGAGGCTTCAGTTTCGGCAAACAAGTTGCCACCCAATGCTTCAAGGCCTTTGGCGTTTGTAAAACCCGTCATGTTGAACTGACCCAAAAGCTGAGCATCAGGAGCGTCGACAAAATAAGCGAACACTTCACCCGCAGCGTTTATTGAAATGCTGCGTGCATCATCAGGAATAACAATTTCTGGTTCTACCGGGTAACCATCCGAAGTGACGATTAATCCTTCACCATCGCGCTTTAGACCGCCATCACGCGTATACGCCGTTAAACCAGACGGAAGGGTCACCTCAAAAAAACCGCTTCCTTCAATCGCAAGATCTAAATCACCTCCGGTGGCGCTTAGAGCACCTTGCTGGAGCTGAACAGATACTGCGGACGGCCGAACACCTAATCCCAGTTGAACCCCAGTGGGTAATACAGTGCCATCTGTTGCATTTACCGTGCCTGGACGAGCCATTTGCTGGTAGTGTAAATCTGCAAACTCGGCCCGACGCGCATTATACCCCGTTGTGCTCATATTAGATAAGTTGTTTGAAATAGTTTCGACCCGTAGTTGTTGGGCGCTCATACCGGTTGCTGCAATTTTCAAGGCACGCATTTTCGGACTCCTACTCGGAAAAAAGTTACTGGGACATCGCACGCATAGCTTGGCGAATACGTTCATCTTCGGATTCGAGAAAACTCGCGCCCAGTTCATAGGCACGCTGCACTTCTATCATCCGGGTTAGTTGCAAGATGGGATTGACGTTGGAGCTTTCTACAAATCGTTGGAGAATGCGACCGTTCTCCGCGGGCTCTATCCCGTCATCAGCACGAAACATCACGCCGTCTTCTCGCACCAGCCCCTGCGGGTTCAATGGTGTGACAACACCCATTTGACCAATTGGGTCGCCTTCGCTTGAAATTGTACCATCAGCAGAAACTGCAACATCAGTGGCTCCTGGCGGGATGAAAACGGGGGCCCCGCCTGCATCAAGTACACGGAACCCATCAGGCGTAACCAAATCGCCTTCAGCATTTGGTGAAAAAGCGCCTGCCCTCGTGAGCCGCTCTCCTGCCGGTGTTTCGATCAAAAAGAAGCCTTCGCCTTCGATGGCAAAGTCAAACTGGCCGCC
Source organism: Roseobacter sp. (assembly GCA_045104955.1). Lineage (GTDB taxonomy): Bacteria > Pseudomonadota > Alphaproteobacteria > Rhodobacterales > Rhodobacteraceae > Roseobacter. The sequence continues at coordinate 40,475 of JBGCDB010000024.1, read as the reverse complement.
AGTTTGTGTCAACGCACCTTGTTCAAAAGAGGTGTGTCGTACATTCCCCTGACCCATCGACAGACTTGATGCACCGTCGACAGACTTCACATATTCAGAGAACACGATACCTTCTTGTCGGTATCCAGAGGTGGCAGAGTTTGCGATATTGTTTGCCACCAAACGCATTTCGCGCATCAAACCCGACTGTCTTGTGATCGTAGTATAAGAACTATTGGTCATCTTTATCCTCCTATGATCAACGGGATGATCTGTTCGTGAAAAAATGAGACAAGCGTTTGCGTCATAAAGCCCATAGACGCCCAAAAAACGATGACGATGGCCGCTAGTTTAGGAACAAAAGTCAGCGTCATTTCTTGAATGGACGTCAGCGCTTGGACCAATCCGATTGAGACACCCGTCACCAAAGCAGCAGTCAAAATCGGCAGTGAAATAAGGACAGCGATCCACAAACCATGTCGAAGTGTGTCAAAGAAGACGACTTGGTCCGCCACGCTACACCGGCATCCGTAGAATTTCTTGGTAGGCTTCAACCACCTTGTTTCGCACACTCACTGCCGCTTCTACGGCAAGCTCTGTTTGAGCCAACGCCTGGACCAAGGCGTGCGGATCAGCATCGCCGATCATCGACTGCTTTGCGACTTGTTCCGTTTCAGCGAGCGTTGTGGCAAAATCCTTCGCAACTTGGCCCATGGCTTGTGCCATGCTGCTGGTTTCTGGCATCGGTTCCGTCGCAGGCCGTGCCAATTCATAGCTTTGAATTGCGGTGCTTGCCCGGGCCTTGGTAAAGCTTTCAATTGCAGAAACAGCCTTCATATCCATTCTGGATCTCCTTTTAGTACAGTGAGTATTCTACTCATTACGTCGTATTTACTTGCGCAATAGTTCCATCAAACTGCTGGACATTTTCCGCGTCTGTTCAAAGACTTTGAGGTTTGCCTCATAGCTACGCTGCGCTTCGCGCGCATCGCTTAGTTCGATCATCAAATCGACGTTCGAGCCGTCGAAATAGCCGTCTTGATCCGCCATTGGATGCGAAGGATCGTATATGCGTTCCAGATCGGATTGATCTAGCCGAACGCGACCGGTTTCTACCGTGGACACGCCACGCCCAGCGTTGAACGCTGTTTCAAACGGTACAGTTTTCCTGCGGTAACCGGGGGTATCAGCGTTAGAAATGTTTTCAGAAACATGCCGTAATCTGGTGGCTTGTGCCTTCAGACCACTGGTGGTTACGTTCAACGATTTTGCAAATTCGCTCATTTTCAATCTCCTTTATGAACGTCTAAACGCTGTGCGCAGAATATTGAGAGATGACTTATAGATAGCGAGAGAACGGTCATGCTGACGCTTGGCGTTCAATGACTTGAGCATTTCGTTTTCTAGTGAAACTGTGTTGCCGTTTGGAGATGCCGCACCACCAGTATCGAGTATAGGTTCCGGCATTTGCCCGTTCATAGCACCGTGAATGTGCGATGACCGCGTTGCCTTTTGCGACCCCGCATTCGCGCCTGAAGCGCTTTGTTCATATGCGTCAGCAAAAGCGATGACATCTCGCGCCTTGTAACCAGGCGTATCTGCATTCGCTACGTTCTGTGCAGCCACAGCTTGCTTTTCACCCGCATGAACAGCCATGGCGTGCGAGATCTTAAAGACTTCCAAATTTTCAAACATCCGGGGTTCTCCCTCATGTGATTTCATCAAGGCTTAACCCTGATTCCTTTAGAAAGAGTGTGCAGATAGCAAAGGAATGACATGAATAAGCCGATTCCATTCGCAGGGCTTGCCGCTCAGATAACTGAGGTAAACCCAGTTCGCGCCATAGGTCGCGTGTGTGCAGTCGACGCAGGCGTCGTACACGTGTCAGGTTTGGCAGGAAAAGCGAAAATAGGCGATTTAGTCGTTATTTACAGGCAAGGAGAACCACTATCGGGTGAAGTTTTGCAGCTTGATGGCGACCGGCTAGTTCTGCTGCCCGATCAAGAAGCGCAAGGTGTTGCATTAAACGACCGGGCGGCACTTTTGGACGCGCGAGGCATTGCTCCATCAGATGGATGGATTGGGCGAATCATAGACCCTTTCGGGAATCCTCTGGATGGAAAACCCTTATTGCGCGGGGAACACATTCGCTCTCTGCGTGCCGCGCCACCCAATGCGGCAACGCGTAAACCCATGGGATCGAGACTGGAAACAGGATTGAGCATTTTTAACACGATGCTTCCCATTGTTTGCGGGCAGCGTGTGGGCCTTTTTGCTGGTTCTGGGGTGGGGAAATCGAGTTTACTTGGGCATCTGGCGCAAAAAATGACGGCGGATGTTGTCGTTATCGCGCTGATCGGGGAACGCGGACGTGAATTGCGTCATTTCATCGAAGACGTGTTGGGCGAACAGGGTTTGAAACGCACCGTTGTCATCTGTGCAACTTCAGACCAATCTCCCTTGGTTCGGCGAAGATGTGCATGGACTGCAATGTCCGTTGCTGAACACTACCGCGAACAAGGACTTTCAGTACTTTTACTGGCAGATTCGATAACCCGCTTCGCTGAAGCGCACAGAGAAGTCGCAGTTGCATCCGGAGAAGCTCCAGTTCTACGCGGATACCCCCCATCAACTGCGCATATGATAATGTCGCTATGCGAACGCGCTGGTCCAGGAAATGAAGCACAAGGTGACATAACCGGTCTGTTCACCGTACTGGTCGCCGGGTCCGACATGGAAGAACCAATTGCAGACATCCTTCGCGGCGTTCTTGATGGCCACGTAATATTGGATCGCGAGATTGCCGAGCGCGGCAGATATCCTGCAATTAATGTAATGAGGTCAGTGTCCCGCAGTTTGCCAAAAGCTGCAACAGACGATGAAAACGAGATTATTAAGCAAGCTCGAAAATATCTATCAATCTATGAACAAAATTCAATGATGATACGCGCCGGTTTGTATTCTGCCGGTAGTGATGCTGATATCGACATTGCAATTCAACTGTGGCCGGAACTTGATGCGTTTTTGGCAAAGGTTGAGGAAAAGGATACAGTAAATAGTTTTACGCAATTGGAACTGATACTTCGTCGACACAAAGCATATGTTCGATCCGCGGTTCGCTAAAAGACAAGCGGTTCAGCAAGGAAACCTAGGCTTTTGGAAAGCGGCTACGACTGAAGCAGTGTTAGAGCGATTGAGGCGGAAGAGCTAGAATTTACAAACGTATCTAGCTGCGCGCGAACGATGTATTTTGTAACAAGATCTTCGACCGCTTCGGGAGTGTTAAACTGGCTTACTTCGTCAGATCCGAAAACCTGGCGGGCGCGCTGTTTAAAGACAACCAATTGTTGGTCGATATCAACTTGACCAAATGACGACGGAAGGTTCAAAGACTTTTCAAATACCGCCCTGAGCGGTGGTTGGCCCATAATCGTAAACCATTTCGCGTCATTTGAGCCTTCTTCACTAGCCAGCAATGGAATCTCTCGTTGGGAAAAAAGCGCTATACGCATTGTCTCGTCTTGCGTGCCCGTTGCAACTTCAAAACTGTTCGCCTGATACTTGGCGATGATATCAGCAGCAAATCCCTCTTGCCCCAACTGACTTTCTTCTCCCGCACCCAAACCAAACGCAGCGGACAGGTTTTGATAACGCTCATCGGTAAATCGGTTCGCCAAAGAATCTTCATTTGTCGTTCCTTCATCCAGTATTTTTTGAATGAAAAAACGATTGTTGATATCGTCTTGTAAACCGAAAGCACCAAGCGCAACCTCCAAAAGCCTGCGGTCAGACACAAGCTCTTCGGCAGAAGTTATCGACCCAATTTTTTCCGCAAAGTAATCTGTCGCTCGGGTTATCTGAGTGGTTTGCGTGAACGCAGAAAATTGGGAATCATACGTGCGCTGGAGAAACCTCCAGCCAACGAGGCCGCTGGATGGTATGACCGGGGAAAACATCAGTGTGGCCGAGCCGCCAGCAAGCGGTCTTCTCTGGGAAGTAATGCACGTAGTGCTTTCAAGGCTCTGTAGTGCTGCCCTTCGACAATTCCACGAGTCGCTTCTGCTAAAACATTCCTGCTATCAGGGTCTGTGAACACTTGGCTCAGCTCTTCTATTTGGCGCAAGAGGGGCAAATGTGCATCATCCGGCTTGGTGTCACCGGACAAAACCAGTTGCATTGCAAAACACACACGCCGAACGGGTGTTTTAGCATCCTCCGGATGGATCGCGTCGCGCAACCTAAGAATGTTAGCATCAGGGGTCATGATCGCAAGTCGGCTACGGCGATCCCCATTCTCGATGACAACACCATTGATAAGTACCCGTTCTTTAGGGCTGAGTTTTAAGACCAAACCGCTCATTTTAGTGGTGCCTCTTGCTTTAGCCCCTTTAAAATAGCGGCGTTTATTTCCAATAGTGGAACAGCGGTATCAAGCTTTCGCATCACCTTGTGCGAGTGCTGCACGGTGAAGTCAGCCAAATATACGATGCGTGCCCGGAGTTCATCAGGTAACAGATTGTTTGGATCTGCCACATCTGTTGCGAGCACCAGCCAAAGTCTATTGTTCTCGACCAGCGCTTCAGCCAGCGCAGGAAAATCGTCTTGCTGTATGGCTCTTTTCATACGGTGCGAGATGCGCGCAATTACATCATACTCAGTGCTGCGCGCCGTTTTTGTAGGAGCTTGAGTAGGCGCATATGCGCGTTGAGCCTGAGCAAAATTATTCACATTGCGACCTATCTTCTGAATAAGGAGAGACGAAAGGTGCCGAAGGCGCGATCATCTGCGCCTTCGGCTTTATTTAGTTTAACGGAAGAGAGACAGGATTGTCTGTGGCGCCTGGTTGGCAATCGACAGAGCCTGAACACCGAGCTGCTGCTGTGTCTGCAGAGCCTGAAGTTTAGCAGATGCTGCTTCCATATCTGCGTCAACCAGTGTGCCGATCCCGGACGTCAACAGGTCTGTCAACTTGCCAACAAACTCCATCTGGGTATCAATCTGACGGCCGCTGGAACCAAACGCTGCAGCAGTATCAATCGAGCTATCAATCAAGCCTTCAATTGCTGTCAAAGCGGCGTCCGCACCTTCGTCCGTAGTTACATCAATGGACGTAAGCGCATTCAGTTTGCCTGCAGCCACGTTGTCCTCAGAAACGACAGTCGATACGTTAATCGCCCATGTATCGTTTGTGCCAGAGGCAGCAGATGTGAACGTAATGCCCGTTGTGCCGTCAGCAGTCAGCGTCAAGTCTTCAAGTTCGCTCCCTGCGTTTGCAGCAACATACGTGTCAAAAGCAGCAATAAGTCCAGCTGCGACGTCCGCTTGCGTGTCACCTTCAGCAGCAACATAGCCAACTTGGCCCGCATTCGACTGACCAGTGTTGTCCAGCGTGAAGTTACCGCCAGTGCCTGCACCAACGAACGTAAGGCTATACGCGGTGCCAGCAACAGGTGTTGCCAAAGTGGAGTTACCCGTTTGGGCGGCGTTGAGAGTGACAGCACCAGCTGAACCGTCAGCAGCGCCATAAGTACCACCTGTCGTGTCGATGACACTAGCAGAGGTACCCATGTTGACAGCAGCGATTTCGATGTTGTTGTCAGTAACTGTGCCGTCCGATGCGCGATCCAAAGAAGACAGAATATCGACAGACTTGTCTTCGTTCAGCAGGTTCAAACCATTGAACTGCGCGGCACCCACGATTGATTCAATCTGCGTCGTCAACGCGGCAATGTCAGTTTGGATCTTATCGCGATCGACATTGGATTCTTGAGAATTGACAATCTTGCCTTTGACTTCAGTCAAAAGGTCGGTGATTGCTTCGGCACCGTTCAATGCGACACCAACAGTTGCCTGGCCCAACGAGAGCGAGTCAGAGATTGCTTTGAAGCCTGCGACATCAGATTCCATAACTTTGGAAATTGCCCAGACAGCTGCGTTATCCTTGGCGCTTTCAACAGTTTTACCTGTAGAGATTTCGCTTTGAACTTTACCCAGGTCATTGTTGATGGACTTGAGAGTTTGCAGCGCAACCATTGCACTGTTGTTGGTAAGAATGCTTGACATAAGCATGTTCCTTTAATCAGTCACGCTTTTGCGTGGGTTGTGCCCAATCGAACACCGATTGGACTAGAACTGTCTTTCTGACCAATGCAATTCGCGTTGATAAAGAATTGCGCCACCCGATCTCGGATGCCCGCTGAACATGCAGTGCAAATGCCTAATGACTCCTAAACCTCTCCAATCTCTATCTATCAGTTTTTACTCAAATCCTCATCAGGCTCGTTTCTCGACAGACCCTTCTGTATTCAGGTCAATGGTCTTTTTCGCGCCGTTGGAGTCATAAGTATCCAATGTGCTGCGGACACGGCGGAGCGTCGCCAAACGTTTCGCGACCGTACGTATCCCTTCAAGAGCACTATCCAACAGGTCTTGGTTTCGTTTGAGCTTGCTTGAAAGATTGTTAAGCGCTTCTGTTTCGACCCGTTCCAGCGCGGACAAATCTTCTATCAGCGCTTCTTTCCGTTCAAGCAACCGCCCGATCTGATCAAGGTTGCCGCTTAGCAAAGCAGCCCGTTCTGATTCAAGTAAATCGTCCAGTTCATCAATTGTTGTTTCGAAATTAACGTGCGTCATTGTCTCTCTCCTTCAAAGAATGAAACAGCGATTCGGCCAACCCGATTCCGCCTGCTTTCACCATTTGCATTGCTTGCTCTTGAACCAAAAACGACGAAAACTGATCCTCACCGGCACCACCGCCAAACTGAGAGCTTGTCTTGCCTAAACCGGCGGATTTTAGCATTTCAGCGAGAAAACTTGCTTCAATCTTCTCTGCGGCTTGCCTGAGCGCCTTATCATTTTGAGATACAGGAATCGCTGGTTTCCCAACGGGGGACATATCGGGCATGAGAACTATCTCCAATTCGATTTACTTTCCCGCACCTTGCAACAAACCGGTAAAGAAGCAGTAACCAACCGATGTCATAGATGCCGCGAAACGTGGAAGAAATCCCGGAGGCGTATATGATCGATATATCACCAGTCCAAAATGTGACGCAGGCATCAGGCTCCAAGTCTAGAGCGCCACAAACCCGTTCGGATGCGAATAAAACCGAAGCGGAACAAGCATTTGAAACTGAATATGAGGCTGCAGCGCAGCGGGAAACAGACAGCAAGGCTGAACCCGCCCCTGCGGACAATAACGAGACCGAAGGCAGAAAAGCAGAGGCGGACGCACAATCGGATGAAGCTGACGATGTAAACCAGCCAATACCGGAAGAAACGGCTGAGACGGACATCAAACGCGCCTTTGCAGCGGACGACGACTCTAAGAACCCTGAAATTGGCGCCGTTCAAAACGAAAAGACAGCGCAACTACAGGATTTAGAAAAAGCGCCTTCCAAGGGTGATGCCGAAGCAATTGCCGGACCGGTCTCTGATCGGAGAAAAGCGCTTGATCGCACCCTTCAGACCGACCGTAGAGAAGTAGCTGCCGCCAAACAACCAGACGGCGTTCCAGTCGACCGAACACAGCAAACCGCCCAAGCGACAGAACCCAAAAGTGTCACAACAGCCGAAACAATCATAACGTCCAAGGCACTGCAGAATTCGCAGAAAACAGACACTGCTATCGCCCCAAACACAGTGACCCGAAACGCTGGCGCAGATAATCCAAGTACCGAAACAGTTGCTGCCGTTGCGCAGCGGCCTGCAACAGAGGCGCCCAAAACACCGGTTACTGTTCCGCTGCCAGAACAAGCATCAGCAGTCGCGCGTGAGGTTAGAAGCAAACGCGCAGAGCATCATGCAACAGAAATGATGGCGGCCACGCCGAAAGCACCAGAAATACAAAGCAAAATTGCACAGGCAACACCGGTCGCGGCCATGGTGACACAAGTAAAACAGATCACAGCCCATGATAATACGGACCTAAAACCAGCTGCCGTGTTTGATATTGACGCGGGCGCAACATGGGAAACGCGCAGTACGTCGCAGACTTCGCCACATGCTTTGACGCAAACCCTAGCGCGCGCCGAAACCCCGACAATGATTGCCAGACAAATGGCGGAAGCCTTGCAGCGCTTGCCAGACCGCCCTGTTGAAATTTCGCTCAACCCCAAAGAGCTGGGTCGCGTGCGCATGAATATTTCGGCGGCAGAGGTAGGTATTACCGTGAACGTTGTTGCAGAACGGCCAGAGACATTGGATCTGATGCGGCGCAACATCGAACAGCTTGCCCGAGAATTCCAATCCATTGGGTATGAAAACATCAACTTCGCTTTCTCAGAAGGCGACACACAGCAAAACTTTGGTGATGAACAGCGGGATAACGATGCACCCTCAGCGACTCATCTGGATTTGACTGAACCAGAAGAGACACCGCCACACGTAACCAGAACTGCGTCCGCCACCGGAATTGACATTCGTTTGTAAGGAGAACCACTATGGAAATCACAAACACTCAAACTACTCCCGTGGGTGCAGCTGCTGCGACCGCTCCAACGGAAACTGCAGCTGTTATATCATCTGACTTTGAGACCTTTTTACAAATGCTCACAGCTCAAGCGCGCTATCAAGATCCTCTGGAGCCTATTGATTCATCGGAATATGCAGCACAATTGGCGCAATTCTCTATGGTCGAGCAGCAGGTTCTGTCCAATGACCTTTTGACTGCACTCGGTGATCAGCTTGGGTCGGGAAACATCGGCGATATGGCGTCTTGGTTAGGCATGGAGGCCAAGACCACAGCTCCCGTTGCATTTAACGGCACTCCGTTGACAGTCCTTCCATCGTCCGAACTTGGCGCAGATGAGGCCATCCTTATCGCATATGACGAAACTGGCGCAGAAGTCCAAAGGCAGCAAATCTCTACGGGAACAACCCCAGTAGAATGGCAGGGGCTTGATAACAACGGCACACCTCTTCCTGATGGGTTATACCGCTTTGCTGTCGAAAGCCGCGCAATCGGAGAGCCAATTGGGACCTCGGACGCAGCAACATACGCCCGTATCACAGAGGCACGCTTGGCAGGAACCGAAACCGTGTTGGTTTTGGCCGGTGGTTCAACAGTTCCCACCAGCAGCATTTCGGCACTTCGGGAGCCGACCGCATTGCCTGACGTCTAAAATGTGTCTGCCCACTTAAGACCAAGGTAGAGGGGCGGCATGACAATGCGCCGCGCTGCCCCAAAGGGAAACTTTTGCAGCGGTTGGCGCATGATGTCAGGACATTCCCCGGTGTCTTGACCCATCACAAAATCCGCAATCATTTTGCCGCTGTAACTCGCCATTGCGACACCGTTTCCATGATAGCACATCGCGGTCCACATGCCGGCTGCACCGGGAACGGGGCCGACATAGGGCAATTTGTGGCGAGACAGGTTTACCATTCCCGACCAGCTGAAATCAGTCTCTATACTTGCCCAATTAGGGAACATTTTCTCAAAATGAGCTCGGGTGCGCCGACGCGCAACCGCTTCACTTTGTGCCCCTGTCAAAATACCTCCACGCATTCCAAACAAGAACCGACGATCTGGCATAAGGCGAAAATAATGCACTAAATTTCGCGTATCAAATGACATCTGATCGCTCGTCCAACCCTGTGCTGATAGCTCCGCAGGCGTAAGAGGTCGGGTCACCAGAACCGTAGACTGCGATGGCATATACCGGGCCGATAACCAGTCCGGCAAATTGTCCGAAGAGTATCCATTCGTCGCAATGATAACTTGATCGGCGCGCACGTGCCCTTGAGGCGTTTTCAACACATAGTGATCCCCAGCACGTCTGATACCTAAAACCTGTGTGTTATCAAATAAATGCGCCCCGGCATCGTGCGCCGCCTTTACAAGACCCGCCAGATATTTACGTGGATTGAGACCAAACCCGATTGGCCGGGTCAGAGCCCCAAAAAACGGACCACCCGACATACCCTGTGCTGCTAAATCTTTGCCCTCGATAAGTTCAGGATCCAGCCCATAGGTTTTGGCAAAAGCCTCTGACGCGCGTTTGAGATCGTCCATGTCTTTAGCGCGGTGGGCCAGTTCTGTTTCCCCTTTTGAATGACGGTCAACTTCAATGCCGTATACCTGCGTCAGCCTTTCCACATGATCCACTGCTGCTTTTTCGGCCATGTTGAAACCCAGCCGCGCATCGCGCCCATAGTAGCGTTCTAATGCGTCATCACTGGCTTTGCTGCCACCAAGACAACAAAATCCGCCGTTTCGGCCAGAGGCCCCCCATCCAAAAAAATGCGTCTCTAATACAGCTGTTTCGACACCTTTTGTCGCAAGATGCAGTCCAGCATTAAGCCCCGTGAAGCCGCCACCGACGATTGCAACATCGACCCTAACGTCGCCTGCCATCGCGCGACCCGCAGGAACGTCACATGTGGTATCCCACCAACATCCGTCACGCGGGCCAGAACCATAGGCGTAGCTGTTGAAAATCCGTTTCATCAACTTTGATCGGCCCTGCGTTCTTCTTCTTTTTGGCGCACCAAGTTACGTTTCGACACCAGCGAGGCTGTGATAACGCCAACAGTGACAATTCCAATCATGATGGTGGAAAGCGCGTTGATTTCAGGGGAAACCCCCAATCGCACGGCTGAGAATATCTTTATCGGCAGCGTGGTCGCTGATGGCCCCGACGTGAATGATGCTATCACCAGGTCATCCAAACTAAGGGTGAAAGCCAAAAGCCAACCTGACATCACAGCGGGTGCAATGATGGGGAGCGTGACCAACCTGAACGCCTCGAACCCAGAACAGCCCAAATCAAGGGCCGCCTCTTCGAGAGATTTGTCAAAGGTCAGCAAGCGCGACGACACCACCACCGAAACAAAGCACATGGAAAACGTCGAATGGGCCAAGACAATCGTAAGAACGCCGCGGTCCAACCCGATGCCGATGAACAACAACAAAAGAGACAAGCCAGTGATAACTTCGGGCATGACCAACGGCGCGTAGATCATCCCAGAAAATAAGGTCCGGCCCATAAATCGCCCACCACGCACCAAAACATATGCGGCCATCGTCCCAAGAACCGTGGCAAAGGTTGATGAAATAACAGCAACTTTGACAGTAACCCATGCGGCATCAAGAAAGGATTCGTTCTGAAACAATTCGCCGTACCATTTGGTTGAAAACCCAGCCCAAACAGTAACCAGTTTGCTTTCATTGAACGAATAGATGATCAGGATCAGCATCGGCAAATAGAGGAACGCAAACCCCAAGGTCAACGACGTGACATTGAACCAGCTTAACCTGTTCATGCCTCTTCCTCTTGCTGGCGTTGCTGATTGCGCTGAAATAGAATGATTGGAATAATCAGGATCAGCAGCAAGATAACGGCAACGGCGCTGGCGACGGGCCAATCACGGTTGTTAAAGAATTCCTCCCATAGAACCTTGCCGATCATCAGTGTTTGCGACCCGCCCAACAGCGATGGAATCACAAATTCGCCCAAGGCCGGAATGAACACCAAAAAGCTGCCGGCGATAATGCCGTTTTTTGAAAGGGGGATTGTGACCAGCCAAAAGGCTTGGAAGCGCGAGCAGCCCAAGTCTTCGGCGGCTTCGATCAGCGATCCGTCAAGCCGGTCGAGGGCTGCATAGATAGGCAGGATCATGAACGGTAGATAGGTATACACAATGCCGATAAAGACGGCGATATTTGTATTCAGGATCGTCAGCGGCTCGCCAATCACACCAACCCAAAGCAAAAATTGGTTGAGAAACCCCTCTTGGCTGAGGATACCCATCCATGCGTAAACCCGGATCAAGAACGACGTCCAGAACGGCAAAATCACCAGCATCATCAAGGTGGGCCGCCATTCTTCGGGCGCACGTGCCATGCCGTAAGCGATCGGGTACCCGACAAGCAGCGTGAAGGCTGTAGACAAAACAGCGATGCGTAGTGAGCTAAGGTAGGCCTTCCAATATAAGTCATCAGACGCCAAAAAAGCGAAATTCTCAAAATCGAGTGCTGCAAAGAATTGTGCCAACCCGTCATCCAAGGTGGGCGTATAGGGCGGGATCGAAAGTTCAATATCAGACAGCGATATCTTAAGTACGATGATAAACGGCACCAGAAACAACGCCAAAAGCCACGCGTAGGGAACAGCGATAAGCACAAACCGCTGCATCACAAAGCCCCCTGTTCGAATGTATGTGCAGCCCCAATCATTCTTCCAGCAAGACCCCAGCGGTTGGCGTCCAGCTTAACCAAACCGGATCTTCCCACGTAAAACTGCGACGTGACACGCGACGCGTATTGGCTGTCTGGGATTTGATGATTTGGCCACCCGGCACTTCGACGTGATATGTGGATAAATTTCCGAGGTAGGCAATATCCAGAATCTTACCCTGAACAGCATTCTGAGCATCTGCCGGGCGCGCTTCGCTGATGGAAACTTTTTCGGGGCGCAATGCGATATAACACTGCTGTCCGTCAGACAAAGGACGGTCGGAAACAGCTTTCAACGGCTCGGATAAACCGTCGCAAATCACTGTGTATTCACCTGCACCTACGGCCTGGGCTGTGCCGGTCAGAATATTCACTTCACCAATAAAATCCGCAACATATAGACTGTTTGGCGCCTCATAAATCCGCTCTGGTGTCTCGACTTGCATAACGCGGCCTTCGTCCATGACAGCAACCCGAGAAGCAACGGTCATTGCTTCTTCTTGGTCGTGGGTCACGATGACAAAAGTGGTGCCTGTCTTTTCCTGAATATCCATCAGTTCAAACTGGGTCGCTTGTCGCAACTTGGCGTCCAAAGCACCTAACGGTTCATCCAACAGCAATAGTTTTGGTGCTTTGGCAAGGCTGCGCGCAAGGGCAACGCGTTGCCGCTGACCACCTGATATCTGGTGCGGCTTGCGACGGGCGAATTTTTCAAGACGCGTCAGTTTCAGCATCTCTGCCACCCGCGCGTCGATCTGTGCTTTGGGCATCTTGTCCCGCTTTAGGCCAAAAGCGATATTTTCGTAAACGCTGAGATGCGGGAAAAGCGCATAGGACTGGAACATCATATTCACGGCGCGCTTGTTTGGCGGAATAGGTGCAATATCAACGCCCGCCAATTCTATCGTCCCTGTTGTGGGAGTTTCAAAACCAGCCAACATGCGCATCATCGTCGTTTTACCACATCCCGATGGGCCAAGCAGGGCAAAGAACTCTTGTTCAAAAATGTCCAAGGTCAGATCGTCGATTGCAGTGAAATCACCAAAACGCTTGGTCACTGACTTAAAGCGGATCAAGGGTTTTTGGCTTGGATCGCTCCAAGGGGCAAAGACTGCCTGTGTCACGTTAGATCCTTCATGCATCCGGGCTGCGGGTAATAGTGAAAGGGCGGTACTTTTCAGTACCGCCCACTTCAATTTATCGGTTTAGGTGCCAGATTTGATCTTGGTCCACAGCCGGGTGACAACCCGTTGTACCTTTGCCGGATAGGGCGTTGTGGTGAACAGATTTTCAAGCGTCGCCTCGTCTGGGTAGATCGCTGTGTCCGTGATCACGTCTTCCACGAGCAGCGGCTTGGATGCCGAATTCCCGTTCGCATAATAGACGTAGTTTGACGCGGCCGCGATGTTCTCGGGATCCATGATCCAGTTCAGAAACACATGCGCGCCTTCAGGGTTGGGCGCATCTGTTGGGATCGCCATTTGGTCGAACCACATCAACGCTCCTTCGGACGGTGCATTGTAAACCACTTCAACACCGTTTTCGGCTTCGGCCGCACGGTCACGCGCTTGCAGAATGTCGCCGGACCAGCCGAACGCCACACAGATATCACCATTTGCCAACGCGTTGATGTATTCGGAGCTGTGGAATTTCTGAATATAGGGACGTACAGCTGCAAAAACCGCTTCTGCTTTTGCGATCACTTCTGGGTCTTTGCTATCAGGATCCTCGCCGATGTATTTCAACGCCGCAGGGATCATTTCAGCCGGAGCATCCAAGAAATAAACACCACATTCGGCCAGTTTTTCCATGCTTGCGGGATCAAACACCAAGCTAAGCGATCCGATAGGTGCATCAGCGCCCAATAGTTCTTGGACCTTGTTGACGTTAGCGCCAATTCCCGTGGTGCCCCACATATAGTTGATCGAATAGGAATTATCAGGGTCGTATTGCTCTGTCCGGGCTTCTACAACGTCCCACATGTTTTCAAGGTTGGGCAGCTTGGACTGGTCCAACTTTTGAAACGCTCCAGCCGAAATTTGACGCTGCAGGAAGGTGCCCGACGGGACCACCACGTCATAGCCAGAACCACCCGCCAGCATCTTGGTTTCCAGAACTTCGTTGCTGTCGAACACATCATAGACCAGCTCAAGGCCTGTGTCGGCTTCGAACTTCTCCAACAGTGCTTCGTCGATGTAGTCGGACCAGTTGTACACGCGTACTTCGTCTGCGGACGCAGCGGATACAACAAGCGCCAAGACGGCGCTGCTCATCATGAGCTGTTTCATAATATACTCCCATTGGTGCGACCGAGTTTGCCTCGGTTCGCGTGAATTTGATCAAGTTTTGCTCTGCCAAGCAATATACTTTATGGTTTCATGCAGCATGATCATGTGCAAGTAACGTCGCCCAAGTCGTGACCTCAGAGAAAACAGCGCTTATGCAGATGCTAAAAAATTCAGCACAAACAGGGACTCAGGCATCAGACAAACGTCCGGTGCATCAATCAGTTTATGAACAGCTCCGTGATCGCATTTTATTTGGGGAACTGGCACCAGGACAGGCCGTCACCATTCAAGGTATCGCACAAGAGCTTGATGCAGGTCTAACACCAGTGCGCGAAACGATTCGCAGGCTCACCTCTGAGGGCGCCTTGAAAATGATGGGAAACCGGCGCGTGATCGTGCCTTTGTTGACCGCAAATTGCATCGAAGAGCTTGATTTCATGAGAAAGTCGCTTGAACCTCAACTAGCTTGGCGTGCCGTTGGCAATGCGTCAAGCGCGGCAATAGATCAGCTACGGGAGCATGATTCCGCGTTAAACAACGCAATTAGCCGCGGGGACATCGGTGGCTATCTTGAACAAAACTACGCGTTTCACGCCGCGGTTTATGCGCTGGCAGAAGCGCCAATCATGACCGCAACAGTTGACCGCTTGTGGCTTCGCTTTGGCCCATCGCTGCGTGTGGTTTGCGGGCGGTATGGCACCATGAACTTGCCAGACAAACACGCGGAACTCTTGCACGCCTTTGAGATGCGCAACAAAGAGGCGGCGTCAAAGGCAATGGCCGAAGATGTGGCGCAAGGAATGGCGCAAATCAGGGATGCTTTGCACAAACCAGAGGTGTCGGTCTGATTCGATTGACAGCGAATAATTTGATCATATTGTTCTGACGTATAGTACAAGACACAACACACCCAAGCCGGAGGCTGCCCGATGTCCGTGATTTCAAACCACATGCCCACTGCCGAATTGCAGGCGCTTGACGCCGCACACCATATGCATCCTTTCACCTCGAATGATGCGCTGGAGCATCGCGGTGCGCGGGTGATCACCCGAGCCAAAGGCGTGTATCTGACAGACAGCGACGGCAATCAGATCCTTGATGGAATGGCAGGTTTGTGGTGCGTGAATGTGGGCTATGGCCGTCACGAAATGGCCGAAGTCGCCGCCCGCCAAATGAAAGAACTGCCCTACTACAACACGTTCTTCATGACGACCCATGTGCCCGCGATCGCCTTGGCGCAAGAGGTCGCCAACCTCGCCCCTGAGGGCATGAACCAAATCTTCTTTGCCAGCTCCGGCTCAGAGGCGAATGACACTAACATACGTCTGGTGCGTACCTACTGGCAGGAAAAGGGCATGCCAGAAAAATCCCACATTATCAGCCGCAAAAACGCCTATCACGGATCGTCTGTCGGTTCGGGCAGCTTGGGAGGGATGGCGTATATGCACGCGCAAGGCGGCATGCCGATCCCCGGCATTCACCACATCGCACAGCCCGATTGGTGGACCGAAGGAGGCGACATGACCCGCGAAGAATTTGGCCTTGCCTGCGCCAAAGAACTTGAAGATAAAATCCTTGAATTGGGCGAGGACAAGGTTGCGGCCTTTATTGCGGAACCCGTGCAAGGCGCCGGTGGGGTGATCGTGCCGCCATCGACCTACTGGCCGGAAATTCAGCGGATTTGCGACAAATACGAAATTCTGTTGATCGCGGATGAGGTCATCTGCGGCTTTGGCCGGACGGGCAATTGGTTCGGCTCTCAGACCATGGGCATCCGCCCTGACATCATGACGATCGCCAAGGGCTTGTCGTCAGGGTATCAACCCATTGGTGGGTCGATCGTCAGTGATGAAATCGCCAAAGTCATCGCCGCAACGGAATTCAACCACGGCTACACCTATTCAGGTCATCCGGTGGCGGCTGCGGTCGCCTTGGAAAACCTGAGGATCATGAAAGAAGAAGACATCGTAGGCCACGTGCAACGTGTCGCAGCCCCGAAGCTAAAAGAAATGCTTGAAAGCTTGGGTGACCACCCGTTGGTGGGCGAAGTGAACATTGCCGGGATGATGGGGTCACTGCCCTTGACCCCGCATAAAGAAAGCCGCGCCAAGTTCGCGGCGGAACGGGGCACAATCGGCACCATTTGCCGCGATCGCGCCTTTGCCAATAACCTTGTGATGCGCCATGTGGGTGACCGGATGATCGTGTCCCCGCCCCTCATCATGACCGAAGAAGACATTGATACGTTGCACACCCGCGCGCGCAAAGCGCTGGATGAGACCTATACCGAGGCAAAAAACCAAGGTTTGCTAAAAGCGGCGTCTTAAACCGTTCAGAATCGCGCGCAGGCATCCCTTGCGCGCCTTCCGCTACGTCACCCTGCAGGCAATATGCTTAGTCTAACCGTTTTTAGCAGGCAATTAGCCCTAAAACGCTTCTATTTCGGCAAAATTTGCTCAAATAATGTGAAATTCACTTCAAGCGCGGTTAACAGCTTGCGCTTTGGCCGGTGACTAGTGTTACCTTGGTGCTAACAAGTGCGGACAACCGCCAAGAAAGACGGGGAGCCAAAATTGGCCGATACAACTGTGACAGAGGCATTCGTCGAATTCGACCGGGTGCAAAAGAGCTATGACGGGGAAAACCTCGTTGTGAAAGACCTCAACCTGTTCATGCCAAAGGGTGAGTTTCTGACCATGCTTGGGCCATCCGGGTCTGGGAAAACAACTTGTTTGATGATGCTGGCGGGCTTTGAAACCGCCACCCACGGCGATATTCGCTTGGATGGAACGTCGATCAACAACATCCCGCCGCACAAACGTGGCATCGGGATGGTCTTTCAGAACTACGCGCTGTTTCCCCATATGACGGTAGCTGAAAATCTGTCCTTTCCGTTGGAAGTACGGAAAATGGGCAAGTCAGACCGCGAAGCTAAAGTGAAACGCGCGCTCGATATGGTGCAAATGGGTGCTTTTGGCGGCCGCCGCCCGGCCCAATTGTCAGGGGGTCAACAACAACGGATCGCTTTGGCCCGCGCATTGGTGTTCGAACCTGAACTGGTCCTGATGGACGAACCCTTGGGCGCCTTGGACAAACAGCTGCGCGAAACGCTGCAGTTCGAGATTACAAAACTGGCCCACGACTTAGGCATTACCGTGGTTTACGTCACCCACGACCAGACCGAAGCGTTGACCATGTCTGACCGTGTCGCGGTGTTTGACGACGGCCGCATCCAGCAACTGGCCCCGCCAGATAAACTGTATGAAGAACCTGAAAACAGCTTTGTTGCGCAGTTTATTGGTGAAAACAACACGCTTGAAGGTGTGGTAAAAGAGATCAAAGGCGACCATTGTCTTGTGCAACTTGACGGTGGCGAAGTGATCGACGCCAAGCCGATTAACGTAACTGCTGCAGGTGAGCGCACGCGCGTTTCAATCCGTCCCGAACGCGTTGAATACAACAAAGACCGCCTTAGCCCTGATGCGCACACACTGAAAGCCGAAGTGCTTGAGTTCATCTATATGGGTGACATCTTCCGTACGCGGCTCAAAGTGGCAGGCGCGGATGAGTTCGTGATCAAAACAAGAAACGCCCCCGACGTGGAGCGTCTTCAACCCGGTCAAACCATCGAAATTGGATGGTTGCCGGACGATTGCCGCGCATTGGACGCCTGACCGTCCTTGCGCGCGACCTGTCGCGGACCGGCAACGGACGCGATGAAACAGAGGCGGTGGCTAAGCCCGTTGTCACCATCCTCAAAAATGAACGGGCACATAAATTGGGAGACCATAAATGAAACTGACCAAAACGCTTTTGGCCACCTCTGCGCTTACAGTTGCGGCGGGCATGGCATCTGCTGATGGCCACATGGCTAGCGAAATGACGATCGTAAGCTGGGGTGGTGCATACTCTAACTCGCAGCAACAAGCTTACCACAACCCCTACATGGAAAAGACAGGCGTCAACATCATCAACGATGAAAGCTCCGCCGAGGCTGTTTCCAAACTGCGCGCGATGAACGAAGCGGGCAACGTCACATGGGACGTTGTTGACGTTGTTGCGGCTGACGCCCTGCGTCTGTGCGACGAAGGTCTGGCGATGGAAATCGACGCCGACGAAATGCTGGCCCCTGCCCCTGATGGCACACCTGCATCCGAAGACTTCGGCGATTTGCTGGTTGGCGACTGCTTCATCCCGCAGATCGTATATTCCACAACAGTCGGCTACCGCACAGACATGGTGGGTGACACCGCACCGACATCCATCTGCGCATTGTTCGACACAGAAGCCTACCCAGGCAAGCGCGCGCTGGAAAAGCGCCCAATCAACAACATGGAATGGGCTTTGCTGTGTGATGGCGTTGCAAAAGACGACGTTTACGACGTTCTGGAAACAGACGAAGGCCAGCAGCAAGCGCTGGATAAGCTGGCAACCATCAAGGACGACGTCATCTGGTGGTCTGCTGGTGCGGACACGCCACAGCTTTTGGCAGATGGCGAGATCGTCATGGGTTCCACGTACAACGGTCGTTTGTTCTCTGTGATCGAAGAGCAGAATCAGCCCGTAGGTATGCTCTGGGACGCACAGGTATTTGACCTTGACGGTTGGATCATCCCAACAGGCCTGAGCGAAGAACGTTTGGCTCGTGCGTTGGACTATGTGTATTTCGCCACAGACACACAGCGTCTGGCGGATCAGTCCAAGTACATCAGCTACGGCCCTGCTCGTGTGTCCTCTGCGCCGCTGGTTGGTCAGCACGCGGAACTGGGTATCGACATGGCACCTCACATGCCAACAGACCCAGAGAACGCAAAGAACACGTTCCTTTACAACTACGAGTTCTGGGCAGACTACCGCGATGACATCGACGCAAAATTCCAAGCATGGTTGGCACAATAAGCCTGCTTAGAGCCTAATATCCGGGAAGGCTGCGCTTTGTGGCCTTCCCGACAAGACCATCGGAGAACGTCCATGCCCAAAGGATACATCATAGGTAATATCGACCTGCATGATGCTGACGCCTACAAGCCATACAGCATACGCAATAATGAGATTGTACCGAAATATGGTGGAAAATTTCTAGCGCGCGGCGGGTCCTCTGAAATCCTAGAAGGCGCTTCCCGAGATCGCCACGTTATCATCGAATTTCCCAGTTATTCGGACGCTCTCGCGTTCTATAATGACCCCGACTATCAAGAAAATCTGAAAATCCGTCAGGCAAATTCTGAAGGCACAATCATCGTCGTGGAGGGCGCGGAATGACCGACGCAACAGAACAATCAGGCCCCATGCTGGCCGCAGACGGGCGCCCCCTCAAGGTTAGCTTAAACCGCGCGCTGCGCCGGCAAAAGCTGCGCGCCATGCTGTTGATCGCCCCTTTGCTGATTTTCGTACTGGTCACCTTTATTGCGCCCATCGCAGATATGCTATTTCGGTCGATCGAAAACCAGATCGTATCCGAGACATTGCCCCGCACCACAGCCGAGATTGCAACATGGGATGCCGCCGCAGGCGAAATACCCCCCGAAGAAGTGTATAACGCGCTTTTCAAAGATATTTTCATTGCTGCTGAGCGTAAACTGCACACCCGTTTGGGTAGCCGTTTGAACTATGAATTGACTGGGGTTTCATCTCTCTTTCGCCAATCTGGCCGCCGTGTCGACGACATGGGAGAGGTCTATCAAGACCAGTTCGAAGACCTTAATGATTTCTGGAAGACCGGCGAAAACTGGAGCGCAATGATGGGCGCCGACAGCTGGCTTGGCTCCATGAGCGGTTGGGACGAAGACAGCGACACGGTTCAGCCGACCTATACAGTGCGTAGCGACATTGCAGCGCTACTGCCTGAAACAACGGCCATTTATCAAGAATTCGCAACATTTGTTCAAGTCGAGGATGAAGACAACCTGACCACCGAGGACCCATGGGAAGTCGTCTATGCCGCCCTGTATGAAGACCTTGCGGGCGGTGCCAATGTTGCAGAGTACAGCGGCCCGGGGTCAACAGAACTGCAAGAGGCTGCGGCCTCTGTCGCAAATTTTGAAACGGTAAACTACTCTGCTGCATTCCTCGAAGTAGATGAAGACTGGCATGACATCGAGGTGTGGCAAACGATCCAAACCTACAGCCCGCAATTCACCGCCGGGTATTTCCTGAACGCCGTCGACATGAAAAAATCACCCGACGGACCAGAGATGCGACCCGAGAACCAACGCCTGCACATCATGTTGTTTGGGCGTACAATGTTCATGTCGCTGGTTATTACCTTTAGCTGCATTATGCTGGGCTATCCTGTGGCGTGGATTTTGGCGAACTTGCCCGCGCGCACGGCGAACTTGCTGATGATCCTGGTACTATTGCCGTTCTGGACCTCGCTGCTGGTGCGAACCTCAGCATGGAAGGTGATGCTGCAACAACAGGGCGTTGTGAATGATACGCTAGTGTGGCTTGGCATCGTGGCAGATGACAGCCGCCTTGCTTTGATCAACAACCAAACAGGCACGATCATCGCGATGACCCATATTCTGTTGCCGTTTATGATCCTGCCGCTTTATTCGGTGATGAAGACCATTCCGCCAAGTTACCTGCGCGCCGCGAAATCACTTGGTGCCACAAACTGGACAGCCTTCTGGCGGGTCTACTTTCCACAATCAGTGCCCGGAATTGGCGCGGGGTCGATCCTCGTGTTCATCTTGGCAATTGGATACTACATCACCCCGGAAATTGTAGGTGGCACGACCGGTACGTTTATCTCAAACCGGATCGCCTTCCATATCTCTAGCTCGTTGAACTGGGGCTTGGCGGCGGCGCTGGGGGCTATTCTACTGGCGCTCGTGCTGGGGCTTTACTGGGCCTATGACAAAATCGTCGGCATCGACAACGTGAAATTGGGAGGCTGACAGAATGGTTGCTCTCACACCTGTAGAACGCACGGAACCTTCCTTTTATGTGCCAGTGGTCGCCGCCTTTGGTGCATTGGCCGGGCTATTCGTTGGCACAGCACAGGGCAGTACGCTGCTGGGTATTTTAATCGGCGCTGTCGTTATGGCGGCTGCGGCCTTTCTTCTTACCAAAGTATTAAAGGATGAAAAAATCGGCCGCTGGGCAATGATAGGCCTGCTTGCCGTTGTGGGTTTCTTGATGGGCGGGATTGCGGCGGGCCTTATCGGTGCGGCGTTCGGCTGGTTCTTTGGCTGGGTCAGCTTCTGGCTATACGAATCCCGCTACCGTCAACACCTTGTTCCCTACCTGACGCCAGGCCAAGTACTATGGCACTATACGTTCCGGGTCATTTGCGGCGCCATTTTGGTGTTCCTGATCACGCCCATCATCGTCGTAATGCCACTAAGCTTTAACGCACAGGATTTCTTTACCTTCACGCCGGAAATGCTGCGGTTTGATCCTGCCGGCTATTCGCTAAAACACTACGAGGACTTCTTTACCAATTCTGACTGGCAGGGTGCGCTGGCGAATTCCGTAAAGATCGCGCCTGCCGCGACACTTTTGTCCGTGACATTTGGCACTCTGGCCGCAATCGGGCTCAGTCAGCCGCACGTACCGTTCCGCCGCGCCATCATGGCGGTCCTGATCTCTCCGATGATTGTACCGCTGATCATTTCCGCTGCCGGTATGTATTTCTTCTACAGCCGCATCGGCTTGCAGGGCACGTATCTTGGTGTTGTGCTTGCGCACGCAGCTTTGGGCATTCCCTTTGTAATTATCACGGTGACCGCAACGCTTGTGGGATTTGACAATTCGCTTACTCGCGCAGCTGCAAATATGGGTGCGAACCCTGTAACGACCTTTTTCCGCGTGCAGATGCCGCTGATCCTGCCTGGTGTCATTTCAGGCGGACTGTTCGCCTTTATCACCTCATTTGACGAAGTGGTTGTTGTGCTCTTTGTGGGCTCGGCGGGTCAGAAAACGTTGCCGTGGCAGATGTTCACGGGTCTACGCGAACAAATCAGCCCAACTATTCTGGCGGTTGCGACGATCTTGGTCATCGTCTCTATCGCGCTGCTGACGGTGGTTGAACTGCTGCGCCGACGGTCAGAGCGTCTGCGTGGCATGTCACCAGGGTAACAAGTTGCCCTCCCAAAACAAAAGCCCCCGCTTTTTACAGCGGGGGCTTTTTGTTATCGAAGCTTGTTCAACAAAGTCAAAGACGCATAGCCATCCGGGATCAAGCCTTTGGCCCGCTGATACGACCGAATTGCGTTGATCGTGTTTGGCCCAATGCGCCCGTCCACGCCTTGCGTGTTGAAGCCGGCGTTGGTCAATCGTTGCTGCATCTCTTTGCGTTCCGCGAACTTAAGCGCACGGTCATCAGTCGGCCAGCTTGCCCGGATCGGACCACCCCCCTTGATGCGGTCGCTTAGGTGCCCGACACCAATCACATAGGCGTCCGCGGCATTGTACCGTTCAATTGCTCGAAAATTATCAAAGATCATAAACGCCGCGCCATTGGCGCCTGCAGGCAGCAAGATCGCTGCACGCCCATAGTCGGACACCGCGCGACCGCGCATGTCTGTCACACCCAAACGGGCCCACGCACTGGGGTTCTTTTTGATCTTGCGGTTGGCTTGCGCATAATCAAACCCGCTCGGCAATTTGACCTCAACCCCCCAAGGTTGCCCCCTGGTCCAACCAGATTTTGACAGATAGGCGGCGGTCGAAGCTAGCGCATCAGTCGGATCATCCGCCCAGATATCACGCCGCCCGTCCCCGTCAAAATCTACAGCAAAGGCCAGATAAGACGTTGGGATGAACTGCGTATGCCCCATCGCCCCAGCCCAGCTACCGGTCATATTGCGGGGGCTGGTATCGCCATTTTGCAGAATTTTAAGGGCTGCAATCAGCTGTTTTTCAAAAAACGCACCGCGCCGCCCCTCATAGGCCAGTGTCGCCATAGAGCCGATCACATCATTGGTGCCACGGAACACGCCGTACCCGCTTTCGAGTCCCCAGACCGCGACAACGACTTCTTTTTCAACGCCGTAGCGGCGCTCAATCGCTTCTAGTGTACGGTTATGTTTACGCAACGCTGCCTTGCCGTTAGCGATCCGCTTGTCGGACGCTGCACTCGACAGATACTGCCAAATTGTCTTGGTGAATTCAGATTGGTTCCGGTCGCGTTTGATAACGTCCCGATCAAAGCTCACGTTTCGAAACGCAGCATTCAATGTGGCATTAGTGATTCCCTGTGCGCGGGCCCGTTGTTTGAAACCAGCCACCCAGCGATCAAAACCAGGGTTCGCCGCTGCAGCTTGCACAATCGCCTGTGCTTCGCGTTTCAATTCAGCTGAACGCAGTTTAGGGCGCACGGCGCTTTCCAACGCAGTAACTGATGCTGAGGCCTGCACGATGGTGGGTGCCTCAACTGGCGCGGCGGGCCGAATGACGGGTCTAAGCGACTGACCCATTGTTTGCGAAACGGCAGCCTCACTGCCTAACGACAGACCTAAGATGCCTGCGACAACAGCCATACGATTCATAATGTGATCCTGCTACGGTTTTTTATTGTTAACCACAGTGTAGCGCGTCTTTGGATTCGGCAAAAGAATACAATCTATGGTTTGCGATCCGTCGCCGATGATGGGGCGTTGGCACGTAGTATTTCTATATGTTGGCGCAACATGGGAACACGGCGCGGGCGAAAGCTTTCTTCTAACCTTATCAATGCGTTCATCCGATCGAGACGGAAAGTACGAAAGTCTTTTCGTAGCAAACACCACGCCAGCAACACATTGCTGTTATCCAAATAAACCAACCCTAATGGGTACACAGTACGCGTGGTTTCCGCACCCGCAGCATCTTGATAGCCAAAGCTGACGGCCATTTCGTCCCATGTCGCTGCGCGCAGTCTTGCAACGTCAATCGCGATTCTAGGCAAAGCCCGAAATCGGCGTACATCAAGCACCGCATGTTGCAATCGGTTGGCCTGCCGAGGGGGTACGCGCGCCTTAATCTTGGCCAGAGCAGAATTCGCAGCTTGGGCCAAGGCCGGGTCCCCAATCTCTGAGACATCACGCAGGCCAAGCACTAAGGCTTCCAGCTCGTCATCCTCGAACCCCAACGGGGGCAAAGCAGCGTCTTCGATCAACGTGTAGCCAAACCCCGCCTCACCGTCGATCACAGCCCCTATGCCCCGCAAGGCATCAATATCGCGGTAAATCGTACGTTGCGACATTTGTAGCTCTTGCGCGAGATCTGCTGCCGTAACGGGCGCGGGCAACCGACGCAGTGTTTGCATCATTTGAAAAAGGCGGTGTGTGCGGCTCATACCTTAGACTATCACACCTGATGTCAAAAAGTGTCAGCATTCAGGTCTAACAGTTCGGGAAGGTTTTTAAGGAACGACGATGCTAAAACTCATTACTTACCCTGCTGCCTTTGATCTGTTTGCCGCCAGTCCTTTTTGCGTCAAGGCGGCTTATCTGTTGAACATGTCCGGGCTGCCGTGGGAACGCGAGGACACGTTGGACCCGCGCAAGGCACCATATGGCAAATTGCCTGTGCTGCGCACGCCAGATGGGTTGGTGCCTGACAGTGACGGAATTCGCACCTATCTGGAGGCTCAGGGCGCATGTTTTGACACAGGGCTATCCGATGTGGACAAAGCCAACGCGCGGGCGTTTATCCGATTGGCAGAGGAACATTTCTACTTTCATCTTGTATACGACCGCTGGGCTAATGATGATGTCTGGCCTACCATCCGTGACGTTTATTTTCAGCAAATACCTGTATTTTTGCGCGGCTTTGTTGCAGGCAGCATTCGTAAAAATACCCTTGCCGGATTACATCATCACGGGGTCGCACGGTATTCGGAACAGGATCGTTTGGCCCGGTTAGAGACTGATCTAGAAGCCGTCACAACGCGTCTGTGGCATGGTAAATTTCTTTTTGGAGATACGCCTACAGGGGCTGATGCGTCTCTTGCACCGATGCTGGCTGCAGCCCTCGCAACACCGGTTGAAACACCGGTTAAAAGGTTGATCGCAGGGAACGGTGTTCTCACTGCATATGTGGAGCGGTCCGAAACCTTGATGGGTTAGCGTCTGGTACGTTTTACCTTGCGCTTTACCTTGCTGGCTTTGCGCTTGGCTTTGACGTTACGCTTGCGTGGCGACCGACCTGCAGGTGATGTGCGCGATTGGCTTAGCCTTGCGCCATCCAGCTCCAGCAGGTCAAGCGCGATACCACCCGTTATGGGTGCCGCTTCGGCCAGACGGACAGTTGCGCGTTGGCCAAGGCTGATGATTTGCCCACTGTCAGCCCCCATCAAGGTATTGGCTTCGGCGTCAAAGTGAAAGTATTCGTTGCCGATCGACCGCATGGGCACCAGCCCGTCGGCGCCTGTCTCGTCTAGTTTCACAAAAATCCCAAACCGCGCAATTCCACTGATCCGCCCAGTGAATTCGCTGCCGACCCGTTCGCTTAGATAGGCGGCAAGGTACCTGTCTGTTGTGTCGCGTTCCGCCACCATCGACCGGCGTTCTGTATCCGAAATATGGGTGCCGGTTTCCTCAAGCCCTTCGTGATCTTCGACCCGCAAGCCGTCTTTGCCCCACCCATGCGCAGCAATCAGCGCCCGGTGAACGATCAAATCGGCGTAGCGTCGAATAGGCGAGGTAAAATGCGCATACCGCGCCAACGCCAACCCAAAGTGACCCAGATTAATCGGGCTGTAATAAGCTTGTGTCATCGACCGCAGAGTCGAGATGTTAATCAGCTCTGCCTCATCCGAACCTGCCGCATCAGTCAACAAGCGGTTTAAATGCGCCGTTTTAAGAACCTGACCTTTGGCCATATTATACCCGCTGGCACGTGCCGTTTCACGCAACGCATCCAGCTTTTCGGGGCTGGGTTCTTCGTGCACCCGAAACAACAGCGGCGACTTTTTGGCAATCAGGGTTTCGGCTGCGGCGACATTAGCCAAAACCATGAATTCTTCGATTAGTCGGTGTGCGTCCAAGCGTTCCTTGAAATGAACGGATGTGACCGTGCCGTCCTCGTCCAATTCAATCTGCCGCTCAGGCAGGTCCAACTCTAGCGGTTGGCGACGTGTCCGCGCCGCTACAAGGGCAGCATAAGCCGCATATAATGGGCGCAATACAGGCTCTAACAGGGGCTTTGTGCGGTCATTGGCTTCGCCATCAATCGCCGCTTGCACCTCTTCATAATGGAGCGACGCAGGAGACCGCATCAATCCGCGGTGAAAGCTATGCCCGATCTTGTTGCCTTCTTCGTCCAAGACCATACGCACCGCAATGCAGGCCCTTTCAACGCCTTCATGCAGCGAACACAGGTCACCTGACAAACGGTCCGGCAACATAGGCACCACACGGTCCGGAAAATAAGTAGAGTTGCCTCGCTTGCGGGCCTCACGGTCAAGCGCAGAGCCGGGCGTGACATAGGCCGCCACGTCGGCGATCGCCACCCAGACCACATGCCCGCCTTTGTTTTCGGGGTCGGGGTCAGCATGGGCATAGCAGGCATCATCATGATCGCGCGCATCAGACGGATCAATCGTGATCAAAGGCAAATCGCGCAGGTCTTCACGCCCCTTTAGGCCCGCTGCTTCAGCCTTGTCGGCTTGGGCAACCACGTCATCAGGAAAGCTGTCAGGAATACCATGTTGATGGATGGCAATCAGGGACACGGCCTTGGGCGCCGACGGATCACCCAAGCGTTCAACAATCCGCGCACGCGGCAGGCCCATGCGCCCCTTGGGTCCTGCTTGTTCCGCCTCAACCAGCTCGCCGTCCTTGGCGCCATAGGTCGCCCCTGCATCCACGCGCCATTCTTTATCCGCACCCTTGTCGATGGGTTGAATACGCCCGCCTTCGTCCAGTGCACGGAAAATGCCGACGACGCGGCGCGGATTGGTCCCTATACGACGGATCAGGCGCGCCTCGTAGTTGTGATCATCCCCTTTGACCAGTGTCAGACGCGCTAGAATACGGTCTCCCGCGCCCAAGGCCGGGTCAGACGCACGCGGGACAACCAAAACCACAGGCTCCAATCCTTCGCCCCGCCATTCCATCGGTTTGGCAAACAAATCGCCATCGCTATCTGGCCCGGTGATCTGAAGCACGCTGACGGGTGGCAATCGGTCGGGGTCTTGATAGCTCCGGTTACGCTTTTCCAGATGTCCTTCGGATTCGAGCTCTTTGAGCAGGCGTTTCAGGTCGATCCGCGCGGCACCTTTGATCCCAAAGGCCTTGGCGATATCACGCTTGGCCGTCAGGGTGGGGTTTTGTTCGATCCACTCAAGGACATCGGATTTTGTGGGAAGCTTGCTCATGCCCCTCAGGTAGCACGGGCACCCGGCAAGGTCATGCGCAAATCGGCAGCCGTATCCACATCCGCCAGCGGATCAACGTAGGCCACACGCAAATCACCCAACGTCGCAACCGTATCGGCTAATGCATATTCCGTTGACCAGCGCACGTTTTGGAACAGTGTCCGTGGTGCGGGACGGACATTTTTCAAACCCACCAGCCAATATCCCCCATCAGGCGCAGGCCCAAAGACCGCATCTGCGCTGCCCAACGCGCGGAAGGCGCGTGCAATATGGGGTCGCGTTATGCCGGGCACATCTGCGCCGATCACACAGACCGGGCCCGGATGTTGACCTGACAAAGCCCGGCCCATCCGATCCCCCAATGACCCGGTGCCTTGTGCCATCCGCACAAGATGCCTCGACCAGTTCCGGCTTTGCAGCCCTTCTCGGTCAGGCGAGACAGCCAATACGGTCTGCCATCTGGGATCTTGCACGCGCGCCAGCAAGGCCCGCGTTTGATGTCGAAACCACCATGCGGCAGTTGTCATGCCGATCTCGCGACCAAGGCGCGTTTTCACTCGCCCCGGTCGCGGCTCTTTCAGCATGATGACCAGCGTTTGGGTCACGCAAAATAATCTTTGAGGATGCGCGTATAAATCGACTTTAGCTGCTCCACATGTTCCGATTTCACATGCTCATCTACTTGGTGCATCGACTGGCCAACCAGACCAAATTCCACCACAGGACAATGATTTTTTACAAAACGCGCATCCGACGTCCCGCCTGTTGTGCTGAGCACCGGGTCAATGCCTGTTTCCGCTTTCACAGCCCCTGCGACCAAGTCAGACAACGCACCGGGCGGGGTCACAAAGCTTTCGCCCGAAATTTTAATACGCAGGTCGCTTTTGATGCCGAATTCAGTCTCTATCTTGGCGATTTCGGCCTTTATCCAGTCCGACAAAGACGCGCCGCTGTGGGTATCGTTAAAGCGGATATTGACCACGGCCGAACAAGAAGCCGGGATCACATTAGTGGCCGTATTGCCCGTATCAACAGAGACCACGGCAAGGGTTGAGGGGTCAAAGTAATCAGTCCCCTGATCCAATTCATGGCTGGCCATACGGTCCATCAACCGAACCAATGCAGGCAGCGGGTTATTGGCGCGGTGCGGATAGGCTGAATGCCCCTGTTTGCCAATAACTTTGATCCAGGCAGTCATCGACCCACGCCGGCCAATCTTGATCATTTCACCCATCTTGTTGGGGCACGTTGGCTCTCCAACAAGGCAGACATCCATCGCCTCGCCCGCCGTTTCCATATGGGCCAACAGCGCGGTGGTTCCATCCAGCGCGTCACCTTCTTCGTCGCCTGTGATTGCCAGAATGATTGCCCCATCAGGCGGCGTGTCTTGCACAAAGTCGATGGCCGCTGCAGCAAAAGCAGCCACACCAGATTTCATGTCCGTCGTGCCGCGGCCATACATGATGCCGTCGCAGATAGTTGCGCCAAAAGGAGCTTGTGACCAATCCTCAGGGTTGCCAATCGGCACGACATCCGTGTGCCCATTAAAACCAAAAGTTTTCGCGTGCCCCTTTGCGCCCCAACGGGCAAAAAGGTTGCGTATGCCGCCCCGATCGGCCCAGTCACACTCAAACCCCGCCGCGGTTAGCGCGTCATGCAAAATGTCCAACGCGCCCTCGTCCGCAGGCGTGACTGAGGCGCATTTCACCAATTGGGCCGTAAGTTCGACGGGATCAACACCAGACATAGCTGCTCCTTTGATCAAAAATCATGGGTCATTCCTAATAGTGCTGACAAAACCTGCAAGCCCGCTGCTGAAACAATTAACTTTGACTTAACAGATGCTCGTTTTACGTGTTATATCATATTTAATAATAATCCCGAGGCGGGGCAGACGTAGGGGTCACCATAAACGTGGGGTCCACACGCCAACTTATCCGAAATGAGGCAGAGGACGCACCTCTAACCTCTTGGACTTCGCCTTTTGAGACGGAATGAGGTGAAAAGCGGTGGGCAGTTGGTTTTTGACCAATAGTAAAATGATGCGCGGTTCAGCATGACGTGGCTTGCTGTCTCAGATGTTGCTGAGCGACGATTTTCGCGCCGTGGTGTGGGACACGACCGGACAGAGACCAAACGACATCCCGACACCCACGAATATTTGCTTAGCCGTGGAAGTCTGGTTTTTGAGACCCGTATTTCCCCAGATGGTCGCCCACAGATTTTACTGGGGTACAATAAAAGCTGGCCAGCGCAACGCAGCCTGACATTTCAAGCTATTCCAGGCGGTGGGATATCTATGGTCCAGGTCAACGGCGAAAACATTGCACATACGGCAATTCAACATGCGATTTCCGCGCGGACAGATGTGCTGCGCATTACACTGTCTTGGGACGCGCCGAAAGGATGGGCACAGTTCACGGTCGAACGGCCAGAAGCGCAAAAAGTCAGTTCTAAATTAGTGCAAGGCATCAAGCCTATTCCGCTGTGCGATCTGCGTGACATGATGCTGAGCTTAGACGATTCAACGTTTTCCAAAGACGTGATCTATGCGGCCTTGTCGGATGCGATCGAACCAGTGGGCCCGGTGCCCAGCTTGCATCTGGATGCGATGATCAACACGCCGCGCGGATACCAAACGGCTGGGTCACTGCAACGTGGGGATACCGTTGTGACGCGCGATGGCGATGTTGTGCCCATTTTGCATACGGTTAAACGGTGCGTGCCTGCGCGCGGCAGTTTTGCGCCCGTCAGGTTGCGCGCCCCATATTTCGGTTTGCTAGAAGACGTCATCGTATCCCCCGAGCAACGCTTGGTTATTGATGGATCCGAAGTCGAATACCTGTTTAACCAAGAAGCCGTATTGGTCCCGGCCCGGCATCTGGTCAACGGGTTTGCCGCACGGCTTGAACCGCCCCAACCTACAGCGGTCTATACGCAGTTCATTCTGCCCAAACATGAGGCCGTCATGGTGGCAGGAACACCGTTGGAAAGTCTCTATATAGGGCGTTTGAGACGAAACCGCGCTATATTACAGAACACAGTGCTTAAGAATTTGGACCGCAATCAGCTGCCCGAACACGGCCGTGCTGTCTATAAAGAGCTTAAGTGGTACGATGCTATCCATCTGGCCCGCCAACGGGCAGCCTAGTCCGCGTCAGCCTCTGGATGTGTGCCGTAGAAAGGTTCCATCTGGGCGACAATCACCGAGTTTTCATCCAAAGCCCGCTGCATCAAGCTGCGTTCCTCGTCAGAAATTTCATGCCCCTCGGCAATTCGTTCCTCCAATGTGCCATAGCCGGTCACATCCAACGGGGCTGTATCCGCCTGCTTTAGGATCGCCACGGTTTCACGCACTGCTTCGGCTTCGTCAATGCCACTGGCAAAAATGACCAAGCCTGCACCGGTTGCCTTTGCAGGCAAACCGTCGCCTTCTTTGCGCCCGATCTGAACGACGAGCGTATACACTTGCTGACGGGAAGGTTTTTTCTCTTTGGCCATGGGGCCGTTCATTAGGCTTTGGCGAAGGGCATCACAATGGCTTTTTGCATTCGATCCTCTGCAGGCCAGTCCCCGTAGGGCTCCCAGTCTGCTTCCATTTCATGCAAATGCCGCAGGCCAGCCACCAGTGGCATACGGAATTCGGGCTTAAGCGCAAAAAGTTCTTCGGCAAGTTCTTCGTATCGATACGCCATCTTGCCATTAGCATCGCTGGTGGCGATTGCATCCAGCAACATCAAAGCAGAACAAGGCGCATAAGCGGGGTGGTCGGGGTCGGCTGACACCGGTTCAACCACCTCGAGCGGGAACCAATGACCAAATTCAGACAGGATACAGCTGGTTTTTAGGCAATTTTCCAAAGCCACGCGGTGCACATCCCGCACATCATCGGTGGCGATGTAGCACACGGAATCCCGCGCATCATCTGTCATGGACCGCGCGATAATTCGCAAAAGCCGCACAAGGTCGTCTTCATCATAGGTGCGCAAATCAGTGCCGTGCGGCGGTCGGCCCAATTTCACAAGGTTCATTTCATCAGCGCACCGAAACCCATTCATCAATGCTGCGCGTACAGGCGACGGGGCTTGCCGAAAGCGTTCTTCGAAGGCGTCATAATTCCAAAAAAGGTCATCTTGACCCGCACCGCGCTGAAGCCGGTCCGATAGCAAAATGATCGTTGCTGTCATAAAGCTCGCGTGGTCTTGGTCAGGCATCGAAGCGACCATCATCAGTTCTGCATGCAGCGCTTCTGCATCAGCTGCTGTCATCTTGCATTCCTGATCTATGACCAATCGATTCAGATGGTCCGTCAAAGCCGGTGAAATACGCAAAGACAGCGCCGGCAATCCGCTGGTGGCTGCACTATGCAGGTCAGACAGAACCTGCATGACTTTGAAGGACGTGGGTATGGATATCTTCCGCATGCCGCCGTGATACGACGACATACTGGCCGGAATATATCCAACTATGGCCCAGACACGGGAATTGTTGGGGCAAGGCTGCCCCAAGTCCTAATACAGCGTTAAGAATTAGTCGCGCAAAAGCTCATTGATCGAGGTTTTCGAACGTGTTTGTGCATCCACTTTTTTCACGATCACAGCGCAGTAAAGGTTCACACCGTTTTTGGAAGGCATGGAACCTGCAACAACAACCGACCCTGCGGGCACCTCGCCATAGGTGAATTCGCCTGTCTCACGGTCCACAATCTTGGTGGATTTACCAATGAACACACCCATCCCCAAAACAGAGCCTTCGCGCACAATGCAGCCTTCCACGACTTCGGACCGCGCACCGATAAAGCAGTTGTCCTCGATAATCGTTGGGCCTGCCTGCATCGGCTCCAACACGCCGCCAATACCAACGCCCCCTGACAGGTGAACGTTTTTACCGATTTGCGCGCAGGACCCAACAGTGGCCCATGTATCAACCATTGTGCCTTCGTCGACATAGGCACCAAGGTTCACAAAAGATGGCATCAACACAACGCCCGGCGCGATATACGCCGATTTGCGCACCACACAGTTCGGAACCGCGCGAAACCCTGCGGTTTTCCACTGCGCGTCATCCCAACCCATGAATTTGCTATCAACCTTGTCCCACCAGCCAGCGCCTTGCGGCCCCCCAGACTGCATTTCCATGTCTTTGATCCGGAAACCAAGCAGTACCGCTTTTTTGGCCCATTGATTTACGTGCCAGTTGCCATCCGCCTGAGGTTCCGCAACCCGCAGGGTACCACCGTCCAATGCAGCAAGGGTTTCTTCGATCGCGTCGCGTGTTTCACCTGTTGTAGCAGGCGTAATTGTATCGCGCGCATCCCATGCGGCTTCGATCGCGGTCTCAAGCTGTGCGTTAGACATCTGGTAACTCCCTTCGGATGAAATGGTTGCTGCGCTATACAAGCACTGCCACGGGCGCGCAATGCGTTCACCTTGCGTAAAATTTTATGCAGTACATAAGACGCCATTGCATCTTGGGTCTCAACATGGCCCCCTGCTGCGGAATGACAATGCGGAGAAGCCCAAAATGAACCGACGCCACCCTTTGCGCCGTGCCCAAGCCGACCGAAAAGCCACAAGCGAGGTGCCAGATACGCCGCAGACCCGCGCGCCTGAATATCGTTTGGCTTTTGCGGATCCAGATTTCCTGTGCCGTGAGGAATTACGTCCGGTGCGGTTGCAGCTTGAACTGCTTAAGCCTGAGATGCATCTGGACGCACTTGGGATCAATAGCACGATCGTTCTATTTGGCGGTGCGCGGATACCAAGCCCTTCTCTAAAGGACACTGCACGCACAAAAACGCTGGCCGAACTGTCGCATTTTTATGAAGAAGCACGCGAATTTGCGCGGCTGATGACGCTGAAAAGCCTGGAAAGCGACGGCTGCGAAAACGTCGTAGTCACAGGCGGCGGCCCCGGCGTAATGGAAGCGGGCAACCGTGGCGCCATGGATGCAGGCGGTAAATCCATCGGTTTGAATATCGTTTTGCCGCATGAACAAGCGCCTAATTCCTACGTCACGCCCGAGCTGTGTTTTAACTTTCACTACTTTGCGATCCGCAAGATGCACTTTTTGATGCGGGCCAGCGCGATTTGCGTCTTTCCCGGCGGCTTTGGCACGCTGGATGAATTGTTCGAAGCGCTGACGCTTATTCAAACCGGCCGCATGCAACCTGTGCCCGTGTTGCTATTCGGCCGCGCATTCTGGGAGGGGATCATCAATTGGGACACACTGGCCGATGCGGGCACAATTTCAGCTGAGGATCTGGATCTTTTCAGCTTTGTAGAGACAGCAGCAGAGGCGATGGACATCATCGCAGATTGGCAAGACGCACCTGCGCGCGACAAAATCCCCGGTCGTTAAAGGCAAATATCACGGGGCTCTGTCTGTTCAATCGAAACAAGTTTAGTCAGGTCTGCATCTTTGATTGCCCCAATCACCAAAGTGCGTCCCACGACGGTGCCCGGCGTTCCTGGAATGCCAAGGCGTGTCCCCAACGCAAGGCTTTGTACCAAAGCGTCTGCGACACGCCTTCCTTGAAATTCACGGATAAGCATATCTGGTAGCAGATCGAGAGCTTCTGCCATCTGTCTCAAAGCAGTTGGGCCGGGACGCAGAATACGCGCCTTAAGATAATCCCGCGCCGCGTCCTCTTGGCCCAAAAACCGCGCAGCCAACACCGCCTTGGCCGCACGGTAAGATCCCTGCCCCAGCAACGGCATCTCGTGCCAGACCAATCGGATGGGTGCACCAGCATCACGCATCGCCATCAACCGATCTTCGAGTACTTTGCAATAAGGGCAGTTAAAATCGCTGAAGATCGCAATAGGCACTGTGTCACCAGACCAACCTTGTGGCCCAAACAGAGCCAAACAAGGGGTAAGAGGCTCTGATGCGAGGATGGGTGCTTGGTCAGGAATGCGATCCCCAACGCCTGCAAAAACACCCGCTGCCCCCGAAACAGAGCCGCCCACCATTCTGCGAAAACCGTCAAAACCGGGTAGTGGTTCAAATTCAAAATCAGAAGGCAACCGCCGCAGTATTGGCGGAATGGCAACTGCTACAGCCATCACCCCGCCAACAACCAGCGCGTCACGGCGGCGCATTATTGGCCTGCCAAACCTGTCTCTGCCGCAATTTGTTTGCGCGATTTGCGCGCGCGCTCGGTCGCTGACTTGAGCTGTCCGCAAGCGGCCATGATATCTTCGCCGCGTGGGGTACGGATGGGCGAGGCATAACCTGCTTTGTATATAATATCGGCAAAGGCGCGGATGCGATTGTTCGATGACCGTTCGTAAGGCGCGCCGGGCCATTCGTTAAACGGGATCAAGTTAATTTTTGCCGGAATGCCGTCAATCAGCTTGATCAACCGACGCGCGTCTTCGTCGCTGTCATTGACGCCTTTCAACATGACATATTCAAAAGTAATCCGCTCCGAATTTCGCCCGCGCGGATATGTACGCAAGGAGTCCAGCAGCGTTTCGATATTCCAGCGCTTGTTGATCGGCACCAGCTTGTCGCGGACCTCGTCCGTAGTGGCGTGGAAAGAGACCGCCAATTGGCAGCCGATCTCGTCTGCGGTACGCTCAATTTCGGGGACGACGCCAGAAGTCGACAGCGTGATGCGCCGGCGCGACAGCTGAATGCCCTCTTCGTCCATCGCGATCTTCATCGCGTCGCGGACGTTCTCAAAATTATACAGCGGCTCGCCCATGCCCATCAAAACAATATTGCTCAGCAGGCGCGTTTCATTTTTGGGTGCGCCGATTTCAGGCCATTCACCCAGATCATCACGTGCAACCATCACCTGACCAATAATCTCGCCCGCTGTCAGGTTGCGCACCAATTTCTGTGTCCCCGTATGACAAAAAGAACAGGTCAGCGTACAACCCACTTGGCTAGACACACACAGTGTACCGCGCCCTTCTTCAGGGATGTACACAACTTCTACCTCGTGACCGCCTGCGATACGGACCAGATATTTGCGCGTACCGTCATCGCTGACTTGACGGGTCACGACCTGCGGCACGTCGATCACGAATTTCTCTTTAAGGTCAGCACGATACGCTTTGGCAAGGTTTGTCATCGCATCAAAATCGCGTACGCCCCATTGGTAGATCCACTGCCAGATTTGCCCAACGCGCATCTTGGCCTGTTTTTCAGGTGTGCCCGCGTCAATCAAAGCGTCGCGCATACCAGCACGGGTCAACCCAACAAGATTAACCGGCCCGTCGGGCAGCTTGCGCGGCATAGTATGGACATCTTGCGTGATCGGCGCGGTCGCAGACATGAGAGAACCCTCAGTTAGGTGGATGCCGCTCTATATAGAATTTTCCGCTCAGATCAAAAGGAAAAGCCCCGCCAAAGGCAGGGCTTTGCATCACATTTTATCAGGATCAGCCCGCGCAGCGTTTTTCAGCATCTTCAACCGCTGCAGTAAATCCAAGCAATGAGAACGTATCCTTGGTCGTGGTCCCCCGACTGGAAACGCCGGTGACAACAGCGTCCGACCCACGCTTCATCGCGCTGACCAACTTTGCATCATCGGCTGGGCTTGCCGGCCATGCCCATTCACCATCCGTAAAGAGTGAATATTCATTACCGCTGATTTCAACACTCACCTGGCTGCCATCACGGAACGGATAGCCACCGGTAAAGGCCACTTGACCCGTTGCACCAGAATCAGGCCGATAAAAAACCATAAGCAAGATTTGGCCACGATTGGCCGCGACGACACGCCCATCGCGTGTATTCACGGTTTCAGTCGGCACGGAAACGCCCCAGCATTCTTTTGGATTGTCTTCAACAAAAACGCTCCAATCCGTCTTGGCAGCAACGCGGTTATTGCTTACTTCTTGCGCGATCGCAGTTTGGCCCGCTAGCGCAACCGCCCCAATTATACCAAGAAAACACTTAGAAATTTGCATGTCTTACAGCCTCCAGCTGTCATAACCTCAACTATGGGAACTTGTACGGTGGCTCTTTTGTGCCACTCTCTTGCAAGTCCTTGCCTATGTCCCGACAAAGGGCACAGTAACGCAACCCGTGCGGTAGACGAAAGCCTGAAAGCCAAGTTTTCGCAAAATGTTGAGGAAAAAATGACAAACCCAGTTCCAATGGCTGAAATCTGGCGCGGTCCGTTTCTGGAAAGCATGCATACAGGTGACGCGGTGGTTTGTGACAGCAGTGGCCAAATCGTTGAGGCGTGGGGAAACCCGGACAAAGTGGTTTTGTCGCGCAGTTCTTCAAAGATGATTCAAGCGCTGCCGTTAATCACGTCTGGAGCGGCCGATGCGTTTCGGTTGGGGTCCGAGCAATTGGCCCTTGCCTGTGCGTCACATCGGGGCGCGCCGATGCACACCATGCGGGTGACCCAATGGCTTTCCAATCTGGGTTTGGGCGATGACGACCTGCGCTGCGGCGCGCATGCGCCCTACAACACAAAAACCCGGCACGCGATGATCAAGACAGGCGAAAGCCCCTGCCAATGCCACAATAATTGTTCTGGTAAACACGCGGGTTTTTTATCGCTATCCAAGCATTTGACCGGCGGGCCTGAGTATCTTGAAACGGACCATCCTGTTCAAAAGGCGGTGCTGGAAGCATTTGAAAACAGCACGCAAGAAACGTCGCCTGGATTTGGAATTGACGGGTGTTCGGCCCCGAATTTCGCAAGCACGTTGCACGGGATGGCGCGCGCAATGGCCCGGTTTGCCGCCAGCCCGGACGACAGTGCCGAAGCGCGCCTACATCAAGCAATGCGCCTGCATCCTGAGCTTGTCGCCGGGGAACGACGCGCCTGCACAGAACTGATGCGTGCCACGGGCGGGAAAGTAGCGATCAAGACAGGTGCCGAAGGGTTCTATAATGCCATCATTCCCGATCTAAAGTTGGGAGTCTCATTGAAAATCACGGACGGCACGACGCGCGCATCTGAATGTGCAATTGCCGCGATTCTGGTCAAATTGGGCGTGTTAGAGCCTGATCATCCAGCCACGATGAAGGTCATGAACGCGCCGATTCGTAACCGTCGCGACATACAGACGGGATGGCTTAGACCCGCGCCTGCTTTGCTTTAGACGGGCGTAACAAAATCTGATTGCGCATACCCTTGGACATACAACAATGCAGTCAAATCACCGTGGTTGATGCGAATATCGCATTCTGCCGCGACGGCCGGTTTTGCATGCAGCGCAACCCCCATTCCCGCGCGTTTAAGCATGCCCAGATCATTGGCTCCGTCGCCCACGGCAATCACGTCTGTATCCGTCAGGCCCAGACGCGCCGTGATGTCATCAAGCGCGTCTACTTTTGCCTGCTTGCCCAAGATCGGCAGACCGACCTCACCTGTTAGCGTGGCGTTCTGTGCCACGAGTGTATTGGCGCGGTTTTCATCAAATCCCAGCTTGGCCGCGATGGCTTGGGTAAAGGCTGTAAACCCACCAGACACCAGTGCTGCGTAGGCGCCGTGTGCTTTCATTGTGGCCAACAAAACTGGACCGCCCGGCATTAAAGTGATCCGTTCCGATAGCACTTGGTCGATCACCGATACGGGCAAACCCTTCAGAAGACCAACACGTTCATTCAGAGCCGCGTTAAAGTCCAATTCTCCGTTCATCGCACGCGCAGTGATGTCTTTGACACGGTCGCCAACACCTGCTTCATCCGCCAGTTCGTCAATGCATTCTTGCTGGATCATGGTGCTGTCCATATCCGCCAGCAGCATCTTTTTACGCCTGCCTTGCGTGGGCTGCACCACCAGATCAACACCCATGGCCTGAATGTCGTGCCATGCTTGCCAGTGATTGTCTGGCTTTTTGGGAACCGCAAACTCTGCCGCAACATCTGGGCTAAGCCAAATCGCGTCTCCCCCACCCCATGCATTGCGCAAAGCATCTACCAAAGCAGGCGTCAGAACAGGCGCATCAGGCGCTGAAATCAGAGTAGCCGTGAACATGGGGTAAGTTTCCGATCTGCTTCATAGATGTCGCTTAAAAGCGAGTGAGCGGCGTTCTATCGACCTTTTGTACATTGCGCCAGACTGCGTAGCCCCGTAAACGCATCCGTGGGACACCCTTCCCTAACAAAGGGTCAAAGTCATTGCTATATTTCCTTTTATTTACAAATACTTGATTGCACCTTGCTTTCGCCTTGTGTCTATTTTGTGCCAAAAAGCACATCTATGACGGTCGGATCATCCATCGCATGAGCATAGAATTTCATAACTGTTCCAACATGCTTCCAGCCACCGCGTACCGCAACAGTCTTTGGGTCTATCCCTGCTTGCAGCATCGATGTTGCAAATCCGTGGCGGCAACAGTGTGGCGAAAGTTTTTCGATGCCCGCTCGCTCAATGACGTTGTTCCAGACCTGCCCCACGCTTTCGCCTGAGGCATACTGAAACACCAGACTGTCAGGTGTGCGGTTTGAAGGAATGTTCGCCAATGCCGCGATTACTGGTGGCGACAGGTGGGCGACGCGTTGGTCATCGATTTTAGTTTGATTGATCACGGCCTTCTTCTGAAACAGCTCAACGTCACCCCAAGTCAAAGCACATGCCTCACCACGTCGTGCTCCAGTACCAAACATAAACAAGCACAGCGCGGCCAAGTGGTGTAGCTCATCTTGCGCGGCTTGCTGGGCGAAAGCTTCTACCCATCCCCGTGTGCAGGGGTCTTTCTCTTGGCATTAACCTTGAACCGCTTGACTCTGATCCGTGCGCACCATTCCAAATCCGCTGCGTAGTTGATGATCGCTTGCGCCGGTACTATGCCTTGACGGTTCAAAGTGGCATTGGCCGCGCCAGGATACAATTTACGGGCCATTTGGCGGATAGCCTCGCCTGTGATCTTTGGGACAAGCGTGTCCTTCCAATAGTCCTCAACACGATCAAGAAACCGGTCGTCACGCTCTGCCTGCCTATAAGCAATTGCGGCTTGGGCAAACGTCAGCGTTGCGCCCGGTCCAGCAGAATGACTTTGCCACGCTTTTGTGTCGATTTCTGCTGCGATCCTTTTGTCCGCTGTTCCCGTAGGGCCTCGTAATCGCCTACCGGCAACTGTGCCCCTGTAGCTATAGAACTTGTTCTGTTTGAAGACTTTGAGCGGCATTCCATCGCCTCCATAAACGTGACCACATGATGATCAAGCATAATGACTTTCTGACCAATTTTGCAAAAGCATCCAAGTTCGCGAACAGTGTCAGACACGAATCTTGGAGAAGCAGTAAGACGCTTCGCGAGGGCACGCGGCGTCGTGTATGATGGCAGTATATCACCCATCTTCTGCGACCTCAGCTGCGCACGGCTCGACCATATTCCGCGCGATGTATTCGTGAATAGCGTTCTGCGGCAGCAGGAAGTTTGCCCCATTTCTCAAGAACCTAATGCTCCTAGTTGATATCAATTTCCTGATCCGCTTCTCTGGCCAACCAGTCTCAGCAGCCAATTGTCTGGGGGTGAGCAGGGTACATTCGTTCATAGTTCTTTGCTCTTGATCAAATAGTAGTATGATTAGACAGAATACGTCACAGTAAGTTACGTATGTCCAAATATGGGAACATTCGTCCGCATGTCAACTGTCTTGATTGGGATAGGCCAAAGGATGCTGAGCGTGCGCAGCCAATTGGGCTATCCTCAAAGCAAGGTCGCCGCGATACTTGGGATCGCCGACAAGTCCTATAACAATTATGAACTTGAAAAACGGGAGTTGCCGCTCTCGATCGCAGT
>JBGCDB010000023.1:0-9896 GCA_045104955.1 Roseobacter sp. | reverse complement strand
GCATTGTCTTTGGAGGCTCTGCGTAATCGGTGGTCATTGTGTGCGTCTGATCCGACTGAACAGCAATTTACCGGCTGAATGACGTGGGCCAGGATTTTAAAGTCCTAAAGCTAAAAAGGGCCTTTGTTGGTCCTTGTGTCCTCACCCTCCGCCGGTTTGCACAAGTAACTTGAGATGCCCGAAAGTATAGGCCTGCGTCAAAACCAAGTGGGACTGACAACCAATCCGAGCGCCTCCACACGCCCGTCGAAACAAGCCGTGCACCCGTCGCAACGTCGTCTTCGCTATTGAGTTATTCGCGCCCGAGGGGCGTGCACGAATGTCTGTCCGCGGAACTGGAATTGCGCAGTTGTATTCGCGGGAAACACAAACCGGCTTAGAGGTTCGGTGCGCCCGGAAGGCAAGGCACGGCCGAAGCGTTGCTTCAACTCGTACCAGTCGTATTTCATTTCGTCACCGGCAACAGTTTGTAAACGCATACACTTTGCTTGCCCATGTTTCACTCTTCGCCCGTCCCAAATGCCTTCACTGTCTCTCAGGCAGTAAAATGTCCTTAAGAACCGCTGAGGGGACACTGCAGCAACCGGTGCGGGCGCGCTTACCGGGGCCTGTTGTATTTGGGGCGCCGAATTATTTGCATTGGGTGTGGTGGCAGGTTCAGCTTTCCGGGGTAGTGGCACAGCACGCAGGCTCGCTACGACATTGGCTGTCAGATAGCCAGTACTCGCCTTGCCGTTTCCAGATTGAAAGTTGGTCAATCCAGCGCGGGACCGTGGCCCAAAGATGCCATCCTCTGTTCCCACATTGAAGCCCAAAGTGTTCAGCGCGCGTTGCATCTGTGCATAGTCGGTTCTGCTTAAACTGAGTGCCGCCTCCGTGGCCTCTGCTGTGGTCTCGGTGGTCACACTTTCAGTTGTTTCCTGCGGTACGACTGGCGCTACGGCAACCTGCTCGGGTGCTTCAGCTGTCTCAGACGGCACGGCCGGTTCGGCTTTAGGAGCGACAGGTTCTGCGGCCGGAGAATTCAGGGTCAGTGTGTCTGCTAGGTATCCCGCGCTTCTGCCGGCATCCGTCTCAGGATAAAGCCGCGCCAGCATATTCAAGATGCCCAGTTTGGCCGCATCATCCTCAAGCGCTATCGCTTCTCTTAGCAGCTTATCGGCAGTTGCTGCATTATCTTGAAGACTATTGTCTTCGGGACTGCGGGTGTCCGGTGCCTGCTCCGTCAACTCAGGCAATGCTGCGGGAACCAGGTAAATATCCCGCCCCGGCAGCGAGCCATACACAAAGGGTTCCTGATACCCGCCTGTGGACTGGTAGACGTCGTCCCTGATTTTCCGGAACATCTTGCCCAACTCCAGACCCGGCTCGGGTATGCGGGTCAAAAGAGCCGAAGCATAGGGGCTGTTACGCCCGTCACCGTCCAGCGCCAGTGTGCCACCACGTGCCGAGTATCCGACCAGCACACCCGTGGGATCGACCCGGCCCAGACCGCGCCCGATAGAACGTGTGCTAGACGTGACTGCCATGTCGGACAGAAACGGATTATTGCGGCAGGCATCGACCAGAACAACCTTCAACCCGTTGGACGAAGAAGACACGGAGTCGATCAGAACGTCTAACCTGATGGCCTCAAGCTGCACATCTATGTCGCTACGCAGTTCTGCATTCACCGGAACAAGGAAATTAGTGTTGTCCATTTCGACGCCATGACCGGCGTAATAAACAAAAACAACATCAGCTGTACGCGCTTTCTGTGCAAAGTTGCGGATTGCAATGCGCATGCCTCGGTAATCAAGGTCCAACCCGACCGTGACATCAAAACCGATGCCTTCGAGTACCTCTGCCACATCTTTTGCGTCGTTTTGTGGGTTGGGTAGACGGCCTACGAATTCATATTCTGAGTTGCCGATGACCAACGCAACCTTTTCCGCCCATGCGGCAACAGGAAACAGCACCAAAAGAAAAAGCAAAGTCAGTATTTTCATAACGGATCGCCAAAAAGTGCCAAAGAATATTTTGGCTAGTCTACATCGAGTTTTTGTTCGGTGTCTACAAGGGCGCGATTGTGTGGACATCTTGGAATTTCACGTAAAATGGTGTGTATGGGGTGCCCTTAGCCTGCCTGCTGCACGGCATGCCTTAAGCAAGCAAATACGGAATACTGGTCGCAAATCGAAACCGTGAGCAGAGCGAGGTGCACCATGCGTTGTGTTCTGACAATGTGCTAAAAGCATTTGTGTGGGTCGCTTTTGTAGCCATCCGAAAAACTTGCCTCAAATCTATCGCGCGAGATGAATTGAAACGACCGTTTTACCATCATCATGCAGCAAATCGTTTGGCGCGGGGATGCTTGCCTCTTGC
This sequence comes from Roseobacter sp., assembly GCA_045104955.1. Lineage (GTDB taxonomy): Bacteria > Pseudomonadota > Alphaproteobacteria > Rhodobacterales > Rhodobacteraceae > Roseobacter. The sequence continues at coordinate 7,532 of JBGCDB010000023.1, read as the reverse complement.
GGCAATAATGCTGCGGTTACTCCTGCCATAGCGATAGGACGCAAACCGGTCTGATCCCGATCAAAGGTTTTGCTCAAAGCTTCTACGCGGGCTGCGACATTGACCGTATCGCCAATAATGTTGTAGCGCATTGCTCCGGGCACTCCGAGTGTGCCCGCGACGACTTCTCCGCTGTTCAGACCGATGCGCAAACCGTAGTCTGGGCCGGATCCTGATTGATTCAACAAGCGTGCCGCTTCCTGCATATGTCTCGCGCAAGCCAATGCAGCAGAAGCTGCGCTCCGCTGTTCGATCGGTGTTGTACTGGGCAGTGGTGCTCCGAACACAACTAGAATGCCGTCCCCGGTGAATTTCTCTACGAAACCGCCATGCTGCTGCGCTACGTTCGAGAGTTGATCTAGCAATGTGGATATCCAATTCATGAAGTCGGCAGCCTCCATGTTCCGGCCTGTTCTGGTCGAACCTTCAATATCGGCAAGAAGCACGGTCACGAACAGCTTGCGCGACACGGGCTTGCGCCCCTCCAGCAAATGGCTCCGCTGGCTCCAGATCTCGGCCGAGAGATCCTCAGAAAGCTGCGATGCAAAAAGTTCTGCCATGATGGCCCGATGACGGCGCGCCAGGTTGGCAATGTAGGAAAACGCGCATAAGAAACCAAAGCCCCATGCCATCGACAAGGGCAATGCGGGCAGCAGAAGACTATTGCGCTGCATATATGAGAGCGCAAGCGCGATAACTGCGGCACCAACGGCGCCTACAACCAGACCAAGGGCGCGCGCGGGCCACAAAACAGCACAAACAGCGCCTCCGAAAGCGGCCAGCATTATCAACAAGGCAGTAGATGTTGTCGGAAGGCTGCGGAACGGCTCAAGCCGGTTGCTACTGTAGTCGATCAACTGCTGCGCTATGGCCGCATGGATTTCTGCACCATAAGTAAAATCAGCGCCTGTGCGACGGTTCAGCGGGGTTGAGAAGTAGTCTTTTACTGTGTCGCTCGTTATGGCGAGGATGACCAACTGCCCTGCTATTTCCACTTGCCCTTCAAGTACAGAGTCTGCAGTCACACGGCGCACTATAGGCTGCCTGTTACGGTAGTGTGTCAGCACTTGATAGCCTGCACTATCTACGTCGGTGTATGGCCCGGTATCATTGGCAATCGGTGGGACGACAGTGCCGCCAAACGCAAGAAAACGTGGATTTTCATTGGATGCGCGCAATTGCTTCTGATTTGTGAAATTCAGCGCCAGCTGCAAGGGAAAGGACAGATTTAAATCACCCGCTCGGTTTACCAGCAAAAGCGCGCGTCGCGCGACCCCGTCCGTGTCGATCGGAACATCTGCAAACCCTAATTGAACCCCTTTGGGTGCACCGACACCCGCCTCGGTCTCATCAGGCAAGCGCGATATGATCACGACCCTGGGATCGCGCAATACTTCCATTAGTTGTTCGTTTCCATCTCCTACTGGCGACTCTCGATATATATCTATACCGACCGTTCGTGCCCCATTTGATAAAATGGCCTGTATCAAACGGGCAAGTTCCGCATCAGGAATTGGCCACCCAGATTTGTTGAAATCTTTGTCCGTCAGCCCCACGAGTGTGACGTCGTCTAGCGGTTCCCGCGCGGCGAGCGCTGTGGTTGTTACGTCATATTGCCAAAGCTCTGCGGATTGAAGCCAACCCAAAGTGCGAGCGCCCCACACAAGGGCACCCGACATCAGCCCTGCAACAAGGACCAAGAGTAGACGCTGCCGCCGTGTCAGCAGTGATTTCATTTAGTTTTTCCGGTCATGAAGTTCTTTATAATATAGCCGAGTTTCAAGAAAATTTTGGGTGTGTTGCCAATGCTGGGTCCCGCTAGATAGTGCCGCAAAATACACGCTAGATCGGATTGTCACCCCATGTAGGAGGCCATGTTTATTGTCGGGCAAACGACTTATTTCTTACTGAAGCTAGTCTTCGCTATCGCCCAGTTTCCCTGCCTCCATTAAGTCGTTTAAACCTTCACGATCTAATATGCTCACCCTTCCGTTAAGACCAACCGAGACCAGCTGAGCGAGCGCATCAAACCAGATGCCATCGCGCCAGGGGGCACCGCCTGTATATGGTACGCGTTCAACAAGTCGCTGTGTACGCGCAATTGTCTCACCTTCTGCTGAAAGAGAAACCGTCAATTGGTAGACTACTCCCTTCTCCAGTTGAAAATCGGACCGCGTCAGATCCAGCGCATAGTATCCAGGCGGCAAGGCGCCTTTTTGTACAAAGCCGATACCCGATCCAGAAATCGGTGCGACCTGCGCTTGCATTGTACCCCGAAAACCGTCCGGCAATTTCCACACTAGTGGTGGTTTCGCAAGCGCCGTAAGACCGCCTTCAACGGGAACAAGTAACTGAAGGGATCCATAGTTTTCGGCCGCGATGTCGCGTGTACCGGCACCTAACCTGTCGGATGGCAAACCAGAGGCAGGAGGAATAAAAACGAGGTCCGAATTGTCGTCTTGTTCGTTAGACTCGGCATAGGTGATGTGCGTGCAAACCACTAAAGCCGCGAGCGCCAGTGATAGTTTTGCGACCAATATGAACCCACGCACATTTTGTTTAAGAAACGTCATTTAATTCAATCTACGATAATGAGCGCCACACCTTGATGCGAAAAGCGCTTTAAAAAAGGAATACGCCACCAACTGTGTACCGTCCTGTCACGCCCCGCCAGTTAAAAATAGCTCGTCGTTGGGCTACTGCCTTGCTTGATGATTAACGCAACCCGTTCGGGATATCCAAAAAAAACACGTGGCTGCAGAATATTGCCCCGTTTGAACAACGTATTAACGTCCGGATATCCTTGCACGCCGCAACCACTTCTCCCATGGGTGAGATGCGGGGGCCTTCTGCACGAAGTGGCACGTTCGATTTACCGGTGCTGTGCGGGCAATTGCAGTAGACCGCTCCTTTTAGGTGACCCCATCTTGGACCATTACCGTTGCGACACCCAACAAGACCGTTTTGACGTGCGGCAGGCTGCGCGATGATCCCGCTTAGTTGTGACTGTTGACAGTCATGCGTCCCGTAAGCCTTGGTTTGAAGTACTCTACACGCGCTCTTATAATAAGGCTTATGCGGGTAGAGGAGTATGATGCATGAAGGTTGCATTGATAGGCTGCGGGTTCTTTGCGCAAAACCAGTTGCAGGCATGGCGTGATATCAAAGGTGTGGACGTCGTGGCGCTGTGCGACACGGACCGGGCACGGCTGGTCGCCACGGGCGAAGAATTTGGCATCGATCGCCAATATATCGACGCTACTGCTTTGTTCCACGACGGCGGTTTCGACATCGTTGATATAGCAACCACAGTTCAGTCCCATAGGGCGCTTGTGGAGATGGCCGCGGCCCATAAAAAACACATTATCTGCCAAAAACCTTTTGCCAAAAATATGGCCGACGCGCGCGCGATGGTTCGTGCGGTTGAAGGCACCGGAAAAATCCTAATGGTACACGAGAATTTTCGCTGGCAATCTGCCGTGCGCGCAGTGATCAAAGAGGTTCGTCGCGGAACGATTGGGAACCCGTTCTTTGGGCGGGTGAGCTTTCGATCCGCCTATGACGTGTTTTCCGGCCAACCTTACCTGGCAGAAGGAGAGCGATTTATTATCGAAGACCTTGGTATCCACATCCTCGATATTTCCCGCGCGTTGTTTGGGGATGTGGCGCGAGTCTCTGCCACCACCCGGCGCATCAATCCCACGATCAAAGGCGAGGATGTGGCAACGATGCTGCTGGACCACATCAGTGGCGTATCAAGCGTCGTGGATTGTTCTTATGCCACGCAGCGTCAGCCCGAAACTTTCCCCGAAAGCATGATCGAAGTGGACGGGGAAAAGGGCACCATTCGTCTGGACGCAGGCTACAAAATGACCCTGCACACCCATGAAATGTCCGAAACACGGGATCTGACGCCCCCTTTGCTGCATTGGGCCTCAAGCCCTTGGCACAATATTCAGGAAAGCGTACGGATCATCCAACAGCACTTTGTGGATTGCTTGCTTAAAGGGACGCAGCCGGAAACCAGCGGGGGCGACAACCTGCAGACTTTGGCTCTTGTCGAGGCCGCGTATCTGTCTGCAGCCGAATGCCGGACCGTAGAGACGGCTAGTATCTAGCCAATATCGCTAACTTGCTTGGAGCCGACGGGCCATTTGAACAAATGGCGCTGGGACAATCTGCATTGAAGATGCCGTAAGGCGCACCAGAACATATAATGGTCGCCAAAATCGATGGCGTCCGAAACAGCTGCCAAAGCGGGCGGTAAAAGCAACATAATTCAAATAGTGGCGATCCCTGAAGGACTCGAACCCTCAACCTGCTGATTAGAAGTCAGCTGCTCTATCCAGTTGAGCTAAGGGACCGCTACCTTGTTCATGCCGCAGCACGTGCGCGCGTGCAAGCCTCAGATCGCGCGAGACATAAATACGCTGAGAGGATCGGCGGAATAGTCCCCAAACGGGCCGCATATTTCAAAGCCTTCGCTTGCGTAAAGGGTACGTGCAGCAAGGTGTTCGTCTTGCGCACCGGTTTCCAGACATACTTTTGTCGCGGATTGCGCGCGCGCTTCGTCTAGCAAACCCCGCAACAGGCGACGTGCAAGGCCACGCCCGCGCAGTGACTGCCTTGTGTGCATGGATTTCAGCTCTGAGTATCCATCGCATTGCGCAATAGCACCGATCGCCAGTACTGAGGCGCCGTCACATAGCGCCATCATTGTTATGCCCGGCCCTGCCAGGGCAGCTGCAGGCAGGACATGACAGCTTTCTTCTGGTGACTGTGATCGCATCAACGCAAAATGCGTTTCAATCAGTTCCGCCACTGCTGGTTCCGAGGGATCAGCGCGGCGTATTGTAAGTGTTTCAGTGGGTCCAGGCACCACGGCGACCTGTGGCAAAGTTTTCACCATATCCACCGGGGCGGATGTTTGCTTTGCGCTTTGTGGGCTCTAGCACATCTGCGTCTATGCCATTTTCACGGGCGTATTCAATCGCCGCATCTTTGCTCTCAAAGCGCAATTTAACCTGCGCCTGAGTATCATCTGAAGATGTCCACCCCATCAACGGGTCGACTTCGCGCGCCGATGCAGGTGCGTATTCCAAAACCCAATTGTGCGTCTTCGCCATGCCAGAAGACATCGCTGTTTTCGCAGGTTGGTAAATACGTGCACGCATGATCAAACTCCTGTGTCGTTACCGCTGTATATCATTAATCAGGCACGTCCCGGCAAGGCTAGAATGCAGACAACTGCACCCAAGCTGTCGTTTAGGTGCAAAACGCGGCAACAGGTCGCTGTAACACAGGGCTAAACAGTGCCATCACGCCCTTGGCCCTGTCACATTCTGTCAGCAGATCGGCATACCCCCTTGAACAAAGACCCAAACATGACACCTATACCAACGACCCCAAGGAGAGCTTATGCCCTACGCCCATTCTGATGCGTCTGACGCTGTATTGGCCAACCCCGCCCCTGACGTGCGTGCGCGCCCCAAACTAGAGGGTGGAAAACAGTTTGTCTTGGCGACAGAATTCGAACCGGCAGGCGACCAACCAACCGCTATTGCGGAACTGGCGCAAGGCGTCCGCGACGGTGAACGCGAACAAGTGCTTTTGGGTGCCACGGGGACAGGCAAAACCTTCACAATGGCCAAAGTGATCGAAGAAACCCAACGCCCCGCAATTATTCTTGCGCCCAACAAAACGCTCGCAGCCCAACTCTATGGCGAATTCAAAGGCTTTTTCCCGGACAATGCGGTAGAATACTTTGTCTCCTACTATGATTACTACCAACCCGAAGCCTACGTCGCACGCTCCGACACCTACATCGAAAAAGAAAGCCAGATTAACGAACAAATCGACCGCATGCGCCATTCGGCGACCCGTGCGCTGCTCGAACGGGACGATGTGATTATCGTGGCCTCAGTTTCATGCATCTACGGTATTGGCTCGGTTGAGACATACGGGGCGATGACACAGGATCTTAAAACTGGGTCTATGTATGACCAGCGACAGGTCATGGCTGATCTGGTCGCACAACAGTACCGCCGCAACGATCAGGCCTTTACGCGCGGATCATTCCGTGTGCGGGGCGACAGTCTCGAGATTTTTCCAGCCCACCTTGAAGATCGCGCATGGAAACTGTCATTCTTTGGCGAAGAACTAGAAAGCATTACCGAATTTGACCCCCTGACAGGCGAAAAAACCGGGAATTTCGACCAAATTCGTGTGTATGCCAACAGCCACTATGTGACACCAAAACCCACGATGAACCAAGCGGTGATCGGCATTAAAAAAGAACTGCGCACGCGGCTAGACCAACTGGTGGGCGATGGCAAACTTCTTGAAGCACAGCGGCTCGAACAGCGCACCAACTTCGATCTCGAGATGTTGGAGGCGACAGGCGTATGCAACGGGATCGAGAACTATTCGCGCTATCTCACGGGCCGCGCACCGGGCGAGCCGCCCCCCACGCTGTTTGAATTTATCCCTGACAATGCGATTGTTTTTGCGGATGAATCCCACGTCTCCGTCCCGCAGATCGGCGGCATGTACAAGGGCGACTACCGGCGCAAATTCACATTGGCCGAACACGGATTCCGCCTGCCGTCCTGCATGGACAACCGCCCGCTCAAGTTTGAGGAATGGGATGCCATGCGCCCGCAATCGGTCTTTGTTTCTGCCACCCCCGCCGCTTGGGAAATCGAGCAAACCGGCGGTGTTTTCACCGAACAGATCATCCGCCCAACGGGTCTAATTGATCCTGAAATTGAAATCCGCCCCGTTGAGATGCAAGTGGATGATTTGCTGGACGAAGTCCGCAAGGTAGCCGCCGATGGCATGCGCACGCTGGTCACCACACTGACCAAACGCATGGCCGAAGACCTCACCGAATATATGCACGAACAGGGCATCCGCGTGCGGTATATGCACTCTGACATCGACACCATCGAGCGGATCGAGATTTTGCGCGACCTGCGGCTGGGGGCCTTTGACGTGCTCATCGGGATCAACCTGCTGCGCGAAGGGCTCGACATTCCCGAATGTGGGCTGGTTGCCATTCTGGATGCTGACAAAGAAGGCTTCCTGCGCTCTGAAACCTCGCTCATCCAGACCACGGGCCGCGCCGCGCGTAATGCCGAAGGGCGCGTGATCATGTACGCCGACCGCATCACAGGATCGATGGAACGCGCAATTGGCGAGACCAACCGCCGCCGCGCCAAACAGATCGCGTATAACGAAGAGCACGGGATCACGCCGCAAACTGTGAAAAAGAACGTCGAGGATATTTTGGCGGGTCTTTACAAAGGCGACACGGACCAGTCCCGCGTCACGGCCAAAATAGATAAACAAATGGCCGGCGGGAACCTGCAAGCCGTGCTGGACGGTCTGCGCACCGACATGCGCAAAGCCGCCGAGAATTTGGAGTTCGAAGAAGCTGCAAGGCTCCGCGACGAAGTCAAACGATTAGAGGCCGTGGATTTGGCCATCGCCGA
>JBGCDB010000022.1:0-35085 GCA_045104955.1 Roseobacter sp. | reverse complement strand
CAAAACGCGCGCTTTTGCGTTGCCTTTGACATCAGCCAAAAACTTAAAGCTTTCACCCAAGGCACAGAATTCGCCAAGGCTGTCCCAGCGCAGGTGGTTTTCTTCGACCAACTGCTGCACGTGTTTGGGGGCAGAGCCACCCGCACCAGTTTCAAACAAACCACCACCCTGCATCAGTTTTACAATCGACAGCATTTTGGCAGATGTGCCAAGCTCAAGGATCGGAAAAAGGTCTGTCAGATAGTCCCGCAGAACGTTGCCTGTGACGGCGATACTGGTGTTGCCTGCGCGAATGGTGGCAAAGCTGGCAATGGTTGCTTCGCGGGGGGCGAGGATTTGGAACTTGTCCGTGACACCTGCTGCATCCAGCAGAGGTTTGACGTAGGCGATCAATTCCGCATCGTGGGCCCGGGTGGCGTCCAGCCAGAAAATCGCCTCGCAGTCTTCGGCTTTCTGGCGGTCGATGGCCAGTTGTACCCAGTCTTGGATTGGCGCTTTACGGGTTGAGGCGGAGCGCCAGATGTCGCCGGCCTCAACTGTGTGTTTATGCAGCACGTCGCCGTTTGCGGCTATCATGCGTACGTGCCCGTTTGTGGGGATTTCAAACGTCGTCGGATGAGAGCCGTATTCCTCAGCTTTTTGGGCCATCAACCCGACGTTTTGCACGGTACCTGCAGTCGTGGGGTCAAGCGCGCCGTTTTTCTTACAGTCGTTGACCGCTTCTTCATAGACCGCAGCATAAGAGCTATCTGGGATCACGCAGTTGCTGTCGCCTTCTTTGCCATCGGGGCCCCAGCCTTTGCCACCTGCGCGGATCAGAGCCGGCATTGACGCGTCGATGATGACGTCAGATGGCACGTGGAGATTGCTGATGCCTTTGTCTGAGTTTACCATGTACATAGGAGGGCGTTCGGCCATCAGGGCGTCAATCTTTGCAATAATCTCAGCGCCTTGCGGCATGGCTTTGATGTTATCCAAAACGTCGCCCAAGCCTGAATTCGGGTTCACACCAGCCGCAGCCATTGCGTCGCCATATTCATCAAAGACTGGCTTCAAGAATGCTGTTACCGCGTGGCCGAAAATGATGGGGTCTGATACCTTCATCATTGTGGCTTTCAGGTGCAGCGAAAACAGCGTACCTTCGGCTTTGGTGGCATTAATCTGTTCCAACAAGAATGCGCTGAGCGCTTTCGCTGACATGAACGTGGCGTCGACAACGGCGCCTTCGGGCAGGTCAATGCCTTCTTTCAACACATGCACGGTGCCGTCTGTTGCGGTGAGTTCGATCCGTGCAGGGCCAGCTTGGGCAGCACTCAGCGTAACTGAGGTTTCATTGGAGCGAAAATCGTTTGCGCCCATCGTCGAAACACGTGTTTTGCTGTCAGCGGCCCATGCACCCATAGAGTGCGGGTTGGCCATTGCATAGTTTTTGACCGCAACAGCAGCCCGCCGGTCAGAGTTACCTTCGCGCAGTACAGGATTTACGGCAGACCCTTTAATCGCGTCATACCGCGTACGCACTTCTTTTTCCGCGTCAGTTTGAGGGTTTTCAGGGAAGTCCGGAACAGCATAGCCTTGCGATTGCAGTTCCTGAATAGCGGCAGCCAACTGCGGTACGGACGCAGAGACGTTGGGCAGTTTGATTACATTTGCGCCGGGCGTTTTGACCAACTGGCCCAGTTCGGCCAGATCATCGCTTTGGCGTTGGTCTTCGGTCAGGTGGTCGGGGAAGGCGGCAAGGATGCGCCCTGCAAGAGAGATATCTTTTGTTCCGATGGACACATCGGCTGCAGCAGCAAAGCTGCGGATAATCGGCAGCAATGATGCGGCGGCCAATTGTGGGGCCTCGTCCACTTTTGTGTAGATGATGTCAGGTGTGTTTGTATCAGACATAATTTCCAAGCCTTTCATGTCGCTTGTGTGTGGATTAACCGACCCAAAACACCACGTCTACAGATGCTCTGGGGTATCGAGCGCATTTGCCGCACACCATGGTATACAATTGGCGATGTGGTGGCGGTTTGCGCGATTTTGACCTGATGTGAAAGGGGCAAAATGACAAAACTGCACGAATGGTAGGCGGTAAGCCGACTTCACCGGAATTGTATGACATTTCGATCGGAAATGTATGACATTTAGCGTTTTAGATTCTCGAAAAATGCAAAATTCGCCAAAAAGAAAGGCGTCAAAATCACACATAGCATTGAATTATAACAATTTAATTCGTTTCTTGATACGTGCTGCAACATGCTAGCGTGACGTGTGCAGGTTGTATTTGGGGGAGATTGCAGAAACTTGGTCAGCGGATTGCGGTGCAAAGTGCCCTCTGTTGTCTTGCCGCGCGCGCCTACCGAATTGACTACCATAAAATCGCAATTTGCCGAAAAAATAGGTTTTTAAAAAAACCAAAATACCACGGCGCGCGAGAACCAGCTACTTTCTAGGGAGGAAAGATATGAATTTGAGACCAGATCCGACGTTTCACGCGTCGCCAAAGTTGGCCATGCAGGCTCCGGTGGAAAACTACGCCTTTACGGTGATGCTTAGCCCGGATGGGTCACAATCTGATGGCATTGCTGTAGTTGACTTAAACCCAAAGTCGGACACTTATGGCCAGATTGTACACCAGGTGATCGTGCCTACCAAGGGCGATGAATTCCACCACTTTGGTTGGAACGCCTGTTCGTCATCTTTGTCGCCCCTCACAGGGCACGCCTTTCTAGAACGGCGCTACCTGATTGTGCCCGGTATTCGGTCATCGCGGATTTTCGTAATTGACGTCAAAGAGCCACTAGAAGCGAAGATCCACAAGATCATCGAACCAGAAGAGATTTTCGAAAAGACGGGGTACTCGCGCCCGCACACCATCCATTGTGGCCCTGAAGGGATCTATGTGTCTACCCTTGGGGGAGGCGGTGAAGATGGCACTGACGGCCCTCCCGGTATTTTTATCATGGATTGCGAAACCTTTGAGGTCATTGGGCGCTACGAAATGGACCGTGGCAAGCAAGACAAACACTACGACTTTTGGTGGAACCTGCCGCAGGATTACATGGTCAGCTCTGAATGGGGTCTGCCGCCGCAGTTCGAAAACGGGATCGTTGCCGAAGACTTGTTGAGCAATAAATACGGCCACTCCATCCACTTTTGGGACTTGCGTGCGCGCAAAAACGTCCAAACAATTGATCTGGGTGAAAACCACCAAATGGCGCTCGAGATCCGCCCAGCCCATGACCCGACAAAGTCATATGGCTTTTGTGGTGTAGTTGTGGACACCACGAACTTGCAAGGGTCGATTTTCACGTGGTGGCGCGACGACGACGGCACATGGCAGGCTAAAAAGACCATCACGATTGACCCGCGTCCTGAAGACCCCGAAAACCTGCCGCCGCTGCTGCAGGGCTTTGCTGCAGTTCCGCCGCTTGTCACCGACATCGACCTAAGTCTCGACGATAAATACCTCTATGTGGCGTGCTGGGGATTAGGTGAGATGCATCAATATGATGTATCTGATCCGATGAACCCTGTGTTGGCAGGCAAGGTTGAACTGGGTGGCATCGCGCGCGGTGCGGATCACCCAAACGGTCAGCCCTTTGCCTATGGCCCGCAGATGGTCGAGATCAGCCGTGACGGTAAACGGGTCTATTGGACCAACTCGCTCTATTCGACCTGGGACGATCAGTTTTACCCAAACGACAGCGGTGGCCAGATGGTCATGGCGAATGTCGGCGAAAACGGTGGGCTAGAGCTGGACAAAGACTTCTACATTAATTTCCCAGAAGGCTACCGCAGCCACCAAATCCGGCTTGAGGGTGGGGACTGTTCAACCGATAGCTTCTGCTACCCCTCTGTCTAAACGGATATGGAAGAAACAAGTGTGGCGGCCCTGTGGTGGGCCGTCATTTTTTCTGGATTTTATCACGGTGTAAACCCCGGCATGGGGTGGCCGCTGGCGGTATCTGCAGCGTTGATGACGCGCAAGCGGATGGATTTACTGCGCGCGCTGGGGTTGTTGTCGCTGGGCCATATGGTGGCGATGCTGGCGATTTTGCTGCCGTTTTCCATGATGATTTTTCTGGTGGACTGGGAGGTTGAAATTCGCGTTGGTGCGGGCATCCTCGTGGTTTTGATGGGGCTCTATCTGCTCATCAACCCTAGACATCCGAAGATGTTGGCGCGGGTGCATCCCAGCCGGTTGGCGCTTTGGTCATTTTTGGCGGCCATCGCCCACGGGGCCGGGCTTATGCTGGTGCCGATCTATCTGGGAATTTGCGCGATTGCCGAGACAGAGGTGGGCCATCAAGCAGCCCAGTCGCTGATGACAAGCGATGTCGGCACCGCGGTTATTGTGGCCGGTGTCCACACGTTATCGATGACGGTGGCGGGCGGCATCATTGCGACGGTGATCTACTTTTGGCTTGGCCTTAAATTTCTGTCTCGGACGTGGTTCAACCTTGACACCGTATGGGCGATCAGCCTGATCGCGGTGGGCTGCTTTGGGGTCTATTCGGCGCTATACGGGCACTGAAACAAGTACTCGAAAAAGCATTATCCTTTCCGTCGTTTGCAAGGCATACTGCTAGGAATAGAACGTAAATTCATATGAGAACGTAACCGCTTTATGGTTTCACATAGCGATCCCGCACAGGAAATTCTGCAGCTTAAGTCGGAATTAGATGACCAACGAAAACGTGCGGCTGCCTTGGCTGAAGTTGTGGCCGCCATTGGGAAATCTGCGCAGAACCCACAACCTGTTCTAGACACGATTGCCAAAAGCGCAGGCAAGCTGTGTCGCGCGAAATTTTGTATGTTGTGGGAGTATAAAGATGACCTTTTGCACTTGCTTGCCAATAGCGGTTTTACGGATGCGGAACTAAACGAATACAAAAAAAAATGGCCCGCGCCCGTTTTCGAAAACTCCCCGTCATGGGAGGTCGTTCATACCGGGCGGACATCGCGGTTTAAAGATGCTCAAGACGAAAGCTACCGTGATTATCTTTTTGCGCGCAAGCACGGTTTTCGCGAGATGGTTGCCGTTCCTATTTTCGCAGGCAGCAGTGAGGCGGTGACGGCGTTGATGGTGTTGGCTTGGCCAACAGAAGAGGCACCACGAGACGCAGATGTCGAACTGGTAGAGAGCTTTGCTGTGCAGGCAGGTATCGCCATTGAAAACGGCCGGATGTTTCATGCAACGCAAGAGGCGCTGTCACGACAAACCGCGACGTCCGAAGTGTTGGAGGTGATCAATAACTCACCAGATGACTTGCAACCTGTATTTGACGCAATTGCCTTGCGCGCCTCTGATTTGTGTAACGCCGCCTATTGTATGGTTTTGCAGTTTGAAAAGGGCATGTCGCTGTTCCGTGCAAGCCAAGGATATGGCCGCCAAGATCTTATAGATCATGACGTTCAAGACCCCATTGAGTTGAACCCGAATACCATGGCCGGACGGGTAGCGGCAGCTGGTGAACTGGTGTGGTTAAAAGACCTGCAAGAGGAAAGCTATCACGATCACAAGCTGGCCCGTAAGATGGGGATCGGTATGGCGGCGGGGGTGCCGGTTCATACCAAAGACGGTCTGTGGGGGTGCATTTCGCTTGGCTGGCAGGCCGGGTACACACCGTCAGACAGTCAAGTCGAACTCGTTAAAACCTTTGCCGATCAAGCAAGCATCGCGATCGTCAATGCGGGTCTGCTTAATGACACGCAAGAATCCTTGGCCCGGCAGACTGCCACTGCGGATATCTTGCGCGTCATGAGCGGCTCACCCACCGATGTGCAGCCCGTATTCGATGTGATCGTCAAAACCGCGACAAAGCTGCTGCAATGCGACACTGCGATCGTGCATCTGACCGATGGCACGTGGTATTGGCCCGCGGCCAGTGCCGCCGAGGGTGGCGTATTGAACACCCAAGCGATCTTGGCCAAAGCGATGGAGAATGCACCCTCGCAGACAGAAACGGGCGGGCCTCGATTCCCGCTTGATCCGCAGGCAAATTTCCCATCGCAGGCTATCGTATCCAAGGAAATGCGCCATGTGCCGGACTGGTCCACGGCGGACCTTCCTCTTCATGAGAAAACGCGGCGTGCTCAGATGGGTATACAGGCCGCGCTATATCTCCCGTTGATACGGGATGACGACTGTGTGGGCGTGCTGTCGCTGGCGCAGAAAACGGCAAGGGTTTTTGAGCCTGATGAAATCGCATTGGCAGAGGCCTTTCGCGATCAGGCCATGATTGCCATTGATAACGTGCGCCTCTTTAAAGAGACGCAAGACGCATTGGACCGTCAGACTGCAACGGCGAATATTCTGCACGCCATTAGTCAGTCCCCGACAGACGTGCAGCCGGTGTTGGAAACGATAGTCAGTAGCGCCAGCGAGATGATCGACTGTGCCATAGCAGTGTTTCACCTTAAAGATGGGCCGTATTTTTGGCCCGCTGCGGGCGCCCAACGGGGCGGGGTGCTAATAACAGATAAGGTTCAAACCGGCGCCAGTCTAATCGCAGATCATATTACAGAAGACGGGCGGCCCATGCAGCCTGTGGCCCCCGACAAGAATTTCCCATCCCGTGCAATGGTCTCGCAAGAGACGCTGCATATCGTGGATTGGGTGAACTATGATTTGCCAGAGCATGAAGTGAAACGTGGTCAGCAAATAGGCGCCACGGGTGCGCTTTATCTGCCTTTGGTGCAGGGCGGCGAAACCCTTGGGTCTTTGGTCGTCGTGTCGACCACAAAAACTGCGTTTTCTGCCACCGAGATACAGCTTGCCGAAGCCTTCCGCGATCAGGCGATTATTGCGCTACAGAACACGCGGCTGTTTTTGGAAACGCAGGAACGCACTGCAGAAGTGACCGAGGCACTTGAGTACCAAACCGCGACGTCAGAAGTTCTGGATGTAATCTCGCGCTCACCCAACGAGCTTGACCCGGTGCTTGAGGCAATTCTGAAAGTGGCTTCGCGGATCTGCGCCCCGGAATATGCGTTCTTTGCAATGCGCGATCCGAATGATGGGCTTTACCGCGTGGCGATGTCGCAAAACGTGTCGCCGGAGTTTATGGCGTATCTGGAAGAGAACCCGATTGAACCCTCAGAGGGGACTTGTATTGGGCGCACGGCCTTGCGCGGTGAAACCGTCTATATCCAAGACACAAGCTCGGACCGAACTTACACGTGGAAGGAAGCCGCTGAAATCGGCGCGTATCTGACGACGCTTGGTGTGCCACTGGTGAAAGATGGCGTGACGGTCGGGGTCATTGTGATGGCGCATAGCGATGCCAATGCCTTTACGCAAAAGCAGGTCAAACTGCTGGAGACCTTTGCCGCGCAAGCCGTGATTGCCATCAGCAATGCGAAGCTTTTTGATGAAGTGCAGGCGCGCACTGCTGAAGTGACCGAGGCCTTGGTGCGTGAACAAGCCAGCGCAGAAATCCTGCAGGTGATCAACGAAAACACATCCGATCTGCAACCCATGTTTGATTTGATTGTCCAAAAATCGGCAGAGCTTTGTGGGGCGCGCTATTGCGTGTTGGACAGGTATGCGGATGGGCAGCTTCATTTCGGAGCACAATTTGGGTTTCCCGCAGAGTTCGTGCCTGACCTTCTAGAGGATTATCCTGTATCAGAGGCCGCAGGTCATTTGTCTTTTACTGTGATTAACAGTGGCCAACTTGTGCATTTTGAGAACGCGCAAAGTGCGGAATATTATGACCCCGACTTTGCGGCCTCCGTAGGATTTAAGCGCATGATGGGCGTGCCAATCAAGACCGCTGGCCATGTCTGGGGCGTGATTGGGCTGGGTTGGCCTGATACCGCACCGCCGCAAGCTGCGAACGTCGAACTGGTACAGAACTTCGCCAACCAAGCCAGCATCGCCATCGAGAACGCGCGCCTGATGCGCGAGACGCAAGAGCGTACGGAGGAGTTGACGGAGGCGCTGGAGTACCAGACGGCAATGTCCGAAGTGCTCGAAGTGATTTCCCGCTCGCCCAATGAGGTCGATCCAGTACTGGATGTTGTATTGTCTGTGGCGGTGCGCATCTGCCAGCCCGAGGTGGCTTATATTGCGCTTTTGAATGACGAGACGGGCATTTACGATGTAACCGTCACTTACAATGCAAGCGCGGTCTTTGGAAAGATCTTGGACGAACAGGTGTTCGTGCCAAGCATGGAGACAACAACGGGTCGTGTGGCGCTTTTGGGCAAAACGGTCTCGATCCCCGATCTGGAGGCAGACAAGGACTACGCCTGGCAGGAACAGGCGCGCAAAGGCGGATTTCAGTCTAGCCTTGGCGTGCCTTTGATCAAAAACGGCAAGATCATTGGGACGATCACGCTGGCGCATATCAGAAAAGATGCCTTCAGCGCTAAACAAATAGCCCTGTTCGAAACTTTTGCGGCACAAGCTGTGATCGCAATCAGCAACGCAAGTCTTTTTGCCGAAGTACAAGAACGCACCGCCGAAGTGACCGAAGCGCTGGAGCAGCAACAGGCTTCTGCCGAAATTCTCAGTGTAATCAGCCAGTCGGTCGAAGACACCCAACCGGTGTTTGAGAAAATCCTCGATAGTTGTCGTCACCTCTTTGGGGCCGAAGAGTTGGACGTGCTGTTGATCGACGAACAGGGCCAATTGCAGATCGCCGCTTGCCTTAGCAAATTCGAACACGAGTTGCGTGCCACGTTCCCCGCTCCTTGGGAGATTACGCCCGCAGGTGAAGCGATCCGCACTAAGAAAGTGGCCAATTTTTCCGATTGCCTAAACAACCCGGACGTACCGGCTGTCTTGCAGCGTATGGCTAAAACCGCCGGGTATCACTCCGTCGCTTTTGCGCCGATGATCTGGGAAGGCAAAGGGATTGGCGTTGTGAGTGTCGCACGTTCTTCCAAGCCGTTTACGGACAAAGAGCTTGGCATCATGCAGGGTTTTGCAGATCAGGCGGTTATTGCTATTCAAAACGCGCGGCTTTTCAAAGAGACCCAGTCAGCGTTGTCGCGCCAGACGGCCAGTGCGGATATCTTACGCGTCATCAGCAAATCCCCCACGGACACCACACCGGTTTTTGACGCCATTGCGATGGCAGGCAGCCAATTGCTGAACTGTGATGGGGCCACAATCATGATCCGGGACGGAGATTACTTCGTGCCGGAAGCTGGCTACAAAAACGGCCGGAAAAATACTGATCTGTCAGCACAGCCGGTGTTAATTGATCCTGAGATGAACTTTCCGTCTCAGGTCATTACATCGAGACAAATGATTCACATCCCGAACTATAAAGCGGTCGATTTGCCGCCCCACGAAGTGGAATCGTTCAAAAAATTCGAATTGAAGTCGATAATTTACCTGCCCCTTATCCGCGATGATGACTGTGCGGGTGTGCTGGCTTTTGCCCGTAATAAAACGGCCCAAGCGTTTTCCCAAGATGAGATCAAGCTGGCCAATACCTTTTGTGATCAAGCGGTCATCGCTCTCGAAAATGTGCGGTTGTTCAATGAAACGCAGACGTCGTTGGCGCGGCAGACGGCGAGCGCGGATGTGTTGCGTGTCATCAGCGAGTCGCTCACCGACGTTACACCCGTGTTCGAGGAAATCGTACAGCTGGCCAATAAGTTGATTTCGTGTGATGTATCCGTGGCCGTGCAGTGCAATGAGGACGTGTTTTGGGAAACCGCGATCGCCCGCCCCGATGGGCTGGATCGAAATATCACACAGAGCAAGCATATCATTGATCCAGAGAAGAACTTTCCTTCCCGGGTGATACGCGGCAAAGACATGCTTCATATACCAGATTGGTCTTTAGCCGATCTGCCGCCAATTGATCGTAAGCTATATGACCAAGACGGTGTTCGGTCTTCGTTGATGTTGCCATTGCTGCGAGGCACAAAGTGCCTTGGTGTGCTGGCTTTTATCCGTAAAACGACAAGGCCGTTCAGCGCCGATGAAATCAGCATGGCGCAATCGTTCTGCGATCAAGCGGTTATCGCTATTCAAAATGCGCGGCTTTTCAACGATACGCAGGCGGCGCTTGCGCGGCAGACAGCGAGTTCCGACATCCTGCGCACCATTAGCGCTTCCCCCACAGACACGAAACCTGTGTTTGAAGAAATTGTGCAAGCAGCGACCCAGTTGATCGACTGTGATATGGCCGTGACGTTGATCAAAAGCGCAGATGCCCTAACGCAAATTGCTGTTGCAAATCAAAACGGCTTGCAAAAACATCCAAGTTCTATCTCGGTTCCGATCGATCCTGAGAACAATCTGCCATCACAAGCCGTGGTCTCAAAGCAGCTGATCCATACACCGGATTGGGAGACTGCCGATTTGATGCCCATGGATGCAGAGGTTGGAAAACGCGCAGGCATCAAGTCATCAATCATTATGCCTTTGCTTCATGGTACGGACTGTGCCGGGACGCTGAATATCTTTAGGTTCACGCAACGCGGCTTTAGCGAAGAAGAAATCGCCGTTGCCCAGACCTTTTGTGATCAAGCGGCGATTGCATTGGAAAACGTCCGTCTGTTCCGTGAAGCGCAAGAAGCGCGTGCCGCCGCCGAAGCCGCAAACGAAGCCAAAAGCGCTTTCCTAGCCACCATGAGCCACGAAATCCGCACGCCAATGAACGCCGTGATCGGGATGAGTGGGCTTTTGATGGACACACCGTTGAATGACGAACAAGCCGACTATGCCGGGACGATCCGCGACAGTGGGGATGCTTTGCTGGGTATTATCAACGAGATCCTTGATTTCTCGAAGATTGAAGCCGGGCAGATGGATATCGAGAAACACCCTTTTGATCTGCGTGAATGTGTTGAGACAGCCCTTGATCTGGTGAGCAACCGCGCGGCAGAGAAAAAGCTCGATCTGGCGTGTATTTTTGATGACACGGCACCGCTTGCCATTAGCGCGGACCTGACGCGGTTACGGCAAATCCTGCTGAACCTGTTGTCCAACGCAGTCAAGTTCACAGAAGAGGGTGAAGTGGTGATGACTGTCAGCAGCACCCCGACGAACACAAAGAACATGGTCGCGGTGTCGTTTGAGGTGCGCGATACGGGTATTGGCCTTAGCGACGACGGCATGTCGCGGCTGTTCCAGTCCTTTAGTCAGGCGGATTCTTCTACCACCCGTAAGTACGGTGGTACCGGCCTTGGGCTTGCGATCTCCAAACGTCTGGCAGAGCTGATGGGGGGCACTATGGCCGCGCATAGTGACGGCTTGGGGGAAGGGTCTGTTTTTCAATTCACCATCCAAGCGGAACGTGTCGATCTTCCCAAAAAGCGCCAGCGTGATCTCGTGGGCGAGCAGTCTGAGCTTTCCGGAAAACGATTGTTAGTTGTGGATGATAATGAAACGAACCGTCGCATTCTGGCGCTTCAGACCGCCAAATGGGGCACCAAGACACAAGACACCGAATACCCCGGACAAGCCTTGGAATGGTTGAAGGAAGGACAGTCGTTTGATCTTGCGATCCTTGATATGCATATGCCTGATATGGACGGCTTGGCGTTGGCCGAAGAAATCCGCAAGATAAACCAGGATATGCCGTTGGTGCTGTTCAGCTCGCTTGGCCTGCGAGAGAACCAAACATCTGATGGGCCGTTTGCCGCTTATATCGCAAAACCCCTGCGGCAGTCTCAGTTGTTTGACACGTTGGTCACGTTGTTGATGCCAGAGCAGTATAAAAAGATTGACGTAAAGCCTGCCAAAAAGCGTGCAGTCGACCCGTCTATTGCCGAAAAGAACCCGTTGCGCATTCTTTTGGCCGAAGACAACCTTGTGAACCAAAAGCTTGCCCTGCGATTGTTAGATATGATGGGGTACCGGGCGGACTTGGCCAGCAATGGGGTAGAAGCACTTCAGTGTGTGGCACGGCAAACCTACGATCTTGTGTTGATGGACGTTCAGATGCCCGAGATGGATGGGCTTGAGGCCTCGCGCCGCTTGACCACGGATGTCGCCCCGGCGGATCGGCCCAAAATCATCGCGATGACGGCGAATGCCATGCAGGGCGACCGCGAGATGTGTCTGGCAGCGGGAATGGACGACTATATCGCAAAACCCATTCAGGTGGATCAACTGGTCGCCGCAATACAACAAGTAAAAAAACGGAGCACTTGACCCTCATGACTGACAGCGTACTGGATCCTTCTGTGTTTACAGAGCTTCAAGCCACGGTGGGCGAAGATTTTGCCGCAGAATTGCTTGATGCCTTTTTTGATGAGGCACCCGGTATGATAACTGCGCTGGGCGATGCACAAGCAGCAGGAGATGAGGATGCTTTTCGTCGAGCAGCGCATTCTATTAAATCAAACGCGGCAACCTTCGGGGCTACTCAGCTTGCAGATAAAGCACGCGTGTTGGAAATGGGTGGCATACAAGAGTTGGCGCTGGTTGAAGCGCTGTCACAAGACTACGCGCAAGCTGCAGCCGCCTTGCAAGGGTTGAAAGATGCCTGAGGGTGCCACCAAAATTCTGATCACCGATGACAATAAGGTCAATCGGCTCTTGTTATCGCGCAGCGTTGAAATGTTGGGATACAGTGCTCAATCCGCCGAGAATGGGCGCATCGCGATGGACCGGTTGCGCCAAGAGCGATTTGATCTGTTGCTGTTAGATATCGAGATGCCTGAAATGGACGGCTTTGAAGTGCTCGAAGCACTTAAAGCTGACCCTGCGTTGCGTGATTTGCCTGTAATCGTCACCTCGTCGGTGGAAGGGGTCGCGAATGTTGTCCGCTGTATCGAACTAGGAGCAGAGGATTACCTTGCGAAACCTGTGCAACAGGTGCTGTTAAAGGCGCGGTTGTCGTCGAGTTTGGAAAAAAAGCGTCTGCGCGATCAGCAAAAGGAACTGCTTGAGAAATTTGCAACCACCGAAGTGGCGCAAGATTTGCAGTCATCGGGTTTTGCGCTGGGCGGGCGTCGCGTAGATGCCTCCATTCTATTTTGCGATATTCGTGGGTTCACGACGATATCAGAAAGCCAATCACCTGAAGAGACCATAGAACTGCTCAATATCTACTATACTCTGATGTTTGAGGCGATCGACAGCAATGGTGGCATTGTGACTTTGATGGTGGGCGATGGGTTGATGGCAGTATTTGGAGCTCCCCGGCCCTTGGAAGCCCCTGCGCTCAGTGCGGTACTCGCCGCGCAAGATATGCTGTTGATGATGGCTCAATTTAATCAAGAACGCACCGCGCAGGACCGGCCCGAGGTGAACATTGGCGTTGGGATTGCGAGCGGTGATGTCGTGGCGGGCTATGCAGGCACCCAACAGCGCGCGACCTATACCTGCATCGGCGACAAAGTGAACCTTGCTGCGCGGCTGGAAGCTCATACCAAGATTGCGGGGCGCGCCATCTTGATGGATGCAAAAACCCATGGCGCTTTGGAAGGGGGGCTCGCGTGCGATGCGATTGGCGCAGTAGAGTTCAAGGGGTTTTCCAAGCCGGTCGATGTCTTTGCCGTCTCAGGTGAATAGACTGTAAAGAGCTTAATGTCGTGCGACTGGGTGTTCTGGTTGCTCTTGTGACCGCTTAAACGCGCTGTGGGGTTGTTGTTGGCGTGGGGCTCATGCACATTTGCGTTTATGCGTTCTGACATAGACCTTTTGGTATTTTCCGATCTTGATGGCACCTTGATTGACCATGACACCTACGGCTGGGATGCCGCCCGCCCGGCCTTGACGGCACTGGCTGAAAAAGGAGCAGGGGTCATCCTCTCCAGTAGTAAAACAGCGGCAGAAATCAGTGTTCTGCGGTCTGACATGGCGCTGACAAAGTGGCCTGCAATCGTTGAAAACGGCGCAGGGGTGCTGACCGGCGCGTCCAGTGACGCGGCACCAGACCAATACGTGAAAATCAGACAGGCTTTGGATGCTTTAACACCTGCCATGCGCGCGCAATATACCGGTTTTGGGGACATGACAGCCAATGAGGTGGCAACAACGACAGGCCTAAGTGTGGACGCAGCACATCTGGCAAAAAAGCGGGCGTATTCCGAACCGGGGTTGTGGTCAGGTGATGCGACAGGCCAACAGGAATTTGAAAGCGCGCTACAAGAATATGGTATTTCCGCGCGCGAGGGGGGGCGGTTTTTGACGCTGTCCTTTGGGCGCAATAAATCGGATGCCATGGCTGAGATCATCGCGCAGTTCGCACCGCGCTATACGGTAGCCCTTGGGGATGCTCCCAACGATGTTGAGATGCTGCAGGCTGCGGATTATGGCGTGATCATCGCCAACCCGCACCGCGCACCCCTGCCTATTTTACCAACCGAGGCGACAGGGCGCATTTTACGCACCGTTGGGGCTGGCCCTTTGGGTTGGAATAGCGCGATACTCGACCTGCTCGACAGATTAGAATTGTAAAGGACCGACCCATGGCTGATTTCCACCAAAATGGAAACATCACGACGCTTCATAATCTACGCACCCGGTCGGTGGCCGAAATCAACGATGAACTGAATTCATTCGCGCAAACCCGAAAGATTTCGTTGATCCTGCCGTGCCTCTATTCAGAGCTAGAGGGCGAGGCGATGCCCAATATCTTGAAAGAGCTTTCGCAAGTTACTTACCTGCACCGCATTATCATCGGATTGGATCGCGCAGATGAAGCGCAGTTTCGTCATGCCAAAGAGTTTTTCCAGGGCGTTGACCAAAACCACATCGTGATTTGGAACGACAGCCCCCGGATGTTGGAACTGGGTGCTCGGCTCGAAGCGATGGGGCTTGCCCCAGCTGAGCAAGGCAAGGGCAAGAACGTCTGGTCGGCCATGGGGTATTTGATCGGACGTGCCGACAGCGCGGTGATGGCCATTCATGATTGCGATATTCTGACCTATGAACACGAGATGCTGGCACGGTTGGTGTATCCTGTCGCAAACCCAAACTTTCCGTATCAGGTTGCCAAAGGGTATTACCCGCGCATCGGGAATGACAAACTGAACGGGCGTGTGACGCGGTTGTTGGTCAGCCCCTTGCTTATTGCGCTGAAAAAAGTGATCGGTGACCGTGACTACATCGATTATTTGCGTAGTTTTCGCTATCCTCTGTCCGGCGAATTCGCTATGCGCACCGGTATTTTGCCGGATTTGCGCATCCCTTCTGATTGGGGTCTTGAGATTGGCGTTTTGTCTGAGGCATGGCGTAATCTGGCCCCGAAAGCGGTTTGTCAGGTCGAAATCTCAGATGCGTATGATCACAAACATCAATCGCTCAGCCCTGATGATGCAGAAGCGGGTCTCAGCCGGATGTCGACGGATATCTGCAAGGCAATCTTTCGCAAGTTAGCAGCAGACGGAACGGTATTCACGGCCAATGTGTTCCGTGCCCTCAAAGCTACTTATTATCGCAGCGCTTTGGATTTGTTGGAAAATTATTATAACGACGCCAAGATGAATGGGCTGTCACTGGACAGGCATGAAGAAGAACGGTCAATTGAGCTTTTTGCTGAGAACATCATGCGTGCGGGTCAGATTTTCATAGAGAACCCCCATGAAACACCCTTTATCCCAACATGGAGCCGGGTGCATGCAGCCGATCCGGGGTTTCTGGCAGACTTGCAAGCGGCAGCAGCCGCAGATGAGGCCGAATACTAGGGCGCTTGGTTGCTGATCCAGCGGCATTGATAAGGGGCCATCGTGATCGTTTCGCTTGCCGCGTCGATCGCATCGCCCGTCAGCAAGTCCACCCAAGCTTCATCATCAATCAGGTTAAGTGAGACGACAGGAATTTCCACTGTATCCGCGCTGACGTTGTGCAGCGCAAAAATGGACTGATGCCGGTCAAGGCTTTGGCGCCAGACCCCAAAGACCCGCGTATCCAGCGCCATTGTGAACTGGGTGGCATTTGGGTGAAATGCGGATTGCCTTGAGCGTAGCCGCAACCTTTCGGACAAGGCGGCCAGCACGCGCGCGTGCGATGTTTCCGGGTCCTCCAGAACCTCTTGCAGGGTCGGATAATCCCACCGATGCCGGTTAATTGCACGGTTCATCCCGCGGTGGGCGACTTGCGCGTGATCATTGGGCGTGGCCAGCACCGAATGGATGTAAAAGGCGGGGATCCCCTCAAGCGACATAACGATGGTTTGAGAACAAATGAAACGCTCAAAATGATGATCATCCGCGCCCTCAAAAGTACGGCTGGTGGCCTCATAGAACGTTGTGTTCAACTCGTAAGGGGCCTCGCCGCCGTCTGGCAGCGCACGCATGGACACCAACCCGCCAAGATCACGGACGGTTTGTATGACTTTAGCCTGTTCTTCTGCGGGCAGCAGCCCTTCGGCAGGGCGCATGCCGATGCCATCATGGCTTGCGGTAAAGTTCAGATACGCGCAGCCCAGTTGTGCAGGCGGCATGCTTGCTTGCCAGCGCTGCAGATAGCGCGCAGAGCCCGACATCATCGCATGCAGGATCAAGGGGGGCAGGGGGAAGTTATAAATCGCATGTGCTTCGTTCCGGTTTCCAAAATAACTGAGGTTTTCGGCTTTGGGCACATTGGTTTCTGTCAACAGAATGACCGTTTCTTCGGCATAGTCGCACAGCATTCGTATCAGTTGCACAATCGCATGGGTCTGGGGAAGGTGGATTGAAGAGGTGCCAATTTCCTTCCAAAGAAAGGCAACCGCGTCCAGCCTGATGATTTGGACACCATTGTTCACATGCAGCCGAATGATCCGTATGAACTCCAGCAAAACTTCTGGGTTGCGAAAGTCGAGATCAATCTGGTCATGGCTGAACGTACACCAGACATGGCGGGACCCGTTGATAGTTTCTACCTCTTGCAGCAGGGGTGTGGTGCGGGGCCGGACGACTTGATCCAATGGGTCATCAGGCGAGGCTTCAAAGAAGAATTTGTCATATGGAGCTTGGCCTTGGCGGTAGGCGTTAAACCATGCGCCTTGGCTTGAAACGTGGTTTAGTACCAAGTCGGACATCAGATGAAATTCGCTTGCGATGCGGTTGATGTCGGGCCAGTCGCCCAACTGCGGGTTTACCGCGCGAAAATCTGACACCGCGAAACCATCATCAGAAGTATAGGGAAAAAAGGGCAGGATATGTACGCCGTTCACAACGCCTTTCATGTATCGCAACAAAAAGTCGTGCAGCAAATCCAGCGGCTTATGCGACCCATCTAAAATCGAATTTCCGTAGGTAATCAGCAGCGCGTCGCGCTCGCTCCATAAGTTGTTGCCCGGCTGTCGGCCGCGTTTGCGCGGTTTGCTGCCTTCGGGCCAGAACGCGTCTACGATGCGGCTGGCTAGAATGTCGGCGTTCACCTCTGGGTAGACCTGCCGCACAAGGGATGCCAAGCGCATACTGAAAGAGGTTGTTTTTGCGGAAGGCATCGTCATCGTCCATTTAATTTCCTTGGGTTAGACAAATCATGCTTTGCGCCTGCTTGCCCAGAAAAAAAGCATAATTCACGAATATACAGCCTGAAAGAGCGCGTGGATGATCAAATTCTTACCGCGGCGACGCCAAAGGTGGATGGCGTTTGACACGTTGTTTCTTGCCTAAATGGGTGCGCATGTGATCAAATTTAGCCAAGGGTTAGGGGAGAGCAAAAAATGAAACTATTTATCCACGGTGTTCCAGACACAGGGTTCATGTGGACGCCTTTGGTTCAGGCGCTCGGTTTGGAAGCAGACGATGTCATGACACCAACCATGCCTTGCTTTGACGGCAGCACGCCTGCTGGATTTACCCCAACCAAAGAAGGCTACTTGAATTGGCTGGTGCAAGAGCTTGAAAAAACAGCGCAACAATCTGGGCCGGTTGATATTGTTGGTCATGATTGGGGCGCACCGTTGGTGGCGATGGCGGCCCAGATGAGACCCGCGTCCATCCGCACATGGGCGGTTATCAATGCGGTGCCTGAGCCGTCTTATGAATGGCACTCGCTGGCCCGGACTTGGCAAACGCCAATTTTGGGAGAGTTGTTTATGGCTTTGGGCAGTACGGCTAAGTTTCGTGATCAGCTTACTGCGGCAGGCATGCCTGACGCCATTGCCGATCACGAAGCGCCAAAAATCGACAAACACATGAAATCTGCAATTCTCAAGCTTTATCGTTCTGCCAAAAACCCGTCTGATTGGTCTGCGGATTTTTCTGAAGTAGCGGAAAAAGGCAAAGTGTTGTGGGGCGAGGGGGATCCCTTTGTACCCGTAAAATTTGCTCAACGGTTCTGCGAGAGGTGGACGATCCCCTTGGCGGTTGAAAAAGGCGTAGGCCATTGGGGCGTATGCGAGCGTCCCGAAGCATTTGCAGCGCATTTAAGGGCGCATTGGGCGCGGTGATTGGGCTTGGTGCGATTGGCGTAAACGAGGTTTGCGATGGAAATTGACAAGGAGATCGTGAATTTCTTGGCAAGTCATCACACCGCCGCGCCGGCAAAGCTGGGGCAGCGTTACGATGCATCAGGTTTTCTGCCCGAGGTTGGGAATACGATTGTATGTCCCCTTGATTTTGACGCGCCAGAACATCGCGCGGTCTTGGAAGCTCGATCGCGTTTGATGGCATTGCCTGAGGCAAACAAGTTTTTGTTTACTCCGACATCCAGTCTTCACATGACTTTGTTTGAAGGTGTGATTGACACACGACGCACGCCGGACGCTTGGCCAGACGATATGGATTTGAACGCCCCGGTGCAGGACGTGACCGAGATGATGACCAAACGCTTGCATGACTTTAGCCCCTGCGGCACGTTTTCGGTCCGCGTGGCAGGCATACGTCCAACAGGGTTGATCCTAGAAGGGGCAACATCGGCGGATGCAGGTGTCATGCGCGCATGGCGCGAGGCATTGACCGTGCCCTTTGGCTATCGTCAGCGTCAGCATGACGCTTACCGTTTTCACATGACTTTCGCGTACCCACTGGATTGGCTGTCTGCGCAAGCTGCGATCGCATGGCAACAAGGCTGCGCGGATATAGTTGCATCGTTTTTCCCAGAGACTTTCGTTCTGCCTTTGATGCACCCTGCCTTTTGCTATTTTGAGGACATGACGGCCTTTCATCCCCTGCATCATTTACAATGATGCGCCGCGCATGCTTGAGCGTCATCGCTTTAGGGCGAAAACAATGGTCAGCCGTTTGATCAATAAATTGAATTAATCCAAGGGCTTTTAGTACTTTGGTAACGGCTCATATCTTAGACAACGCGTGGGGATGATACGGGAGTGGATTGATTTGAGCGTTAGGAAGTTCCGTTTTGAACAAATCTCTTTCTCACTTGGTTCATCGCTTTGATCAGGCCACATTGCCCAACACTGATCAAGAGCACACACATTTTTCTGGTTTGGTTCCCAAAGAATGCGCGATGTTGGTTCTTGATCCTCAGTCGCAGACCATTTTAGGCGCGTCTGAGAACATCAAATTGATTTCTGGATTTCCTGCTTTCGCATTGTTGGGTGCCGATTTGATGCATTCATTCCCTGAGGTTGCGCGAGAGCTCGAAAACCTCGACCAAGCAGATGCAGTTGGGCAAACGGTTTTGGATGCAACGGTTGATGTAGCGGGGCAGGCTTATGAACTTTTGACATATGTTCATGCCGGTCATCGATTTATTGAATTTATTCCCGGTCGGCATGTGCCTACCTCGGTGGTCCGCAAACGCACGCGCCTACGTAGCACGGCATACATGGAAATAATGAATGCGCCAGATTTTGATGCAGCCTGCGAGGTTGCGGCTAAAACTGCGCGGAAAATCACGGAATGCGATAGTGTCACAATACATCGGTTTTTGCCTGATTGGTCGGGGTACGTTTGCGCAGAAGACCGGGCCGGCTTTATGCCGAGCACTTTAGGGTTGCATTTTCCCGCCACAGAGATGCCCGCGCATGTCAGAGAGTTTGTAAAAGTTGCACCCTTCAGGTTCATCGGTACTGGCAGTGACAAAATCGTGCCAATTCGCGTTTTGCACAGTGGGGCAGGGACGCTGAACCCGATCCGGGCTTTGTCCCGGTCTGTCTCAGATATGCACACGGCGTACCTTGACCGCGCGGGCGTTCGCTCTGCGTTTTTATGCTCGTTGAAATCGAAAGATACGCTTTGGGGGATGATTTCTTGCCACACACTGGAAGAACAGATCATCGGTGTCGATAGTTTGAACCTAGTTCAACAAATTGGCACCGCCCTAATAATGCGGTTGGACCAAAACAATCGTTATGCAACTGCAAGCATGATGACATCAGTGCGCCAGATCGAAAATGATTTTGGAACAGCGCTTAGCAATCAAGGGGATGTGGAAGAGGCGATTGTGTGCATGATGCCGGCTTTGCGCAAGTTCCTGCGAGCTGATGGGTTTGCGTTTCAATACCGGGATAGGCTGCATACAGCCGGAAAAACGCCACCGGATGATTTTGTCCGAAAGCTAATTTCGTGGTCACAGATGGGGTTTGACGACAATGATCTGCTGCAAACGACAAGCTTACGAAACGTTTTTCCCGAAGCTGCTGACCATTTAGCGACAGCATGCGGCGTGATGATTAAGCCAATTGCTATTTCTCGCGACTGCCACCTGATCTGGTTTCGAGGACCTATACCGCATCAGATTGGAGGGGCCAGGTGGTCGGATGAGAGACAAAACGGTTCTTCACGATCTGGGGGGCTTACGTCCTTTTACGGGCCCGTGCACGAGCGCCGCGACCAAAGCCTGCCTTGGGCTGCTACTGAGCTTGAAATGGCGCGCGAGATTTTCCAAGGCTTTTTCAATATTCTCTCTGCACAAGTTTTGTTGCACGAAGAAAACGAAACGTTGCGCCAATTCGCCTATGCTGCTGCACATGATATCAAGGCGCCTCTACGCGGAATAAAATTTGCACTCGACTGGATGAAGGAGGACGGTTTTGAGCCAACAAGCGTAGAGGAGTATCAGGCGATTGCCAGCGTTTCGGCTTTAAAATTGGAGCGGCTGACAGATGCATTGATCCAATTGTCTTTGTTGAATGCAAATGATTATGAAATGACCCATTTTGACATGAACGCAGCCTTTGCCGACGCAAGGGATCTGCTGGCGATTGACCTTCAAAATGTTGGTGCGTGTGTTTCGGTCGGCGCATTGCCGGGAGTTTACGGAAATGCGGATCTGGTCACCCGCTTGCTTTTGAATTTACTAAGTAATGCGCTCAAATATCGATCGGCAGACCGTGAATTGGTAATAGAGGTCACACAGATTTCGAAATCGCCGATACGCATCGCCTTTACCGACAACGGATCTGGTATTGATCCGAAATATGCCCACAGTGTGTTTGAGCCTACCAAGCGGCTTGTGTCCGACGCGGAGGTCGAAGGCAGTGGGCTGGGATTGTCCATCTGCCGACGGATCATGGACGTTCACAAAGGCCAAATTGAACTGGATTTGGATCACTACGATGGCACGCGGTTTATCCTGACGTTCCCAGCCGAACAATGAGCGCGCATCTCAAATGTTAAAGCGGTGGCGATGTGCTGCGCTGTGTAATCCTTTCTTGGTGCAGTGTGATGCAACAGTTGCAGCAACGAAATACTCATGTTCGCGCCCGACCTTTGCAAAACGCATGTAGCTTTTGGTAACTGCGATGATGGAGCGCGGCTATACCTAAACAATGTCTGCGGTGGTGTATCCCATTGTTCGCGTTCAGAAATTCGCCTGAGCCAACTATGGCCAAGGCATTGCTCAGCTGCAGTTTAATTAACGGGAGAATACTAAATCTTGTTTATTGACCTAGCTCTTGAGCTTCACAGTCAGTGATTAAAGTCGTGTCTGTTAAAACACTGCATGTAGCGCGAATAAGCATCGCAAAGTATAGCTTTGCGGCCGTTCGCCCCACCAGGATGAACGGCCGTCTTTTTTACAGACCTAAATCGTTTGCAATACTGTCGATGATTGCAGCATGGACTGTCGCCCGATCTGTTCCGGTCGGATCAGTACAAACAGGGTCGTCTTTTTCTTCGCGCAGAATGGCCTCTCCCGCGGGTTTGCACAGTGGCATTGCAGTAAAATGAAAGGCGGGATCGTATTGAGTAACAGCGGCGTCGGGCAAAAGACCAGCGAGGCCACTTTTGTCAAAGTCGGTTGCGCGCATACGGTCCTGTGCGCTTCCGAACCCGATCAAATGGGCCTTTGGTGAGAAATCAGCAACGTCGGCCAAGTCTAAGCCCCAGACAAATCCCGGATCAATTGCAGTTACATGCGTAATACGGGCGTCGACGTAGCTTGCGTTCCAAACATCGGGGGTGATGCCTTGTATATTGACCCTGTCGGACAGCAGCATGTCGCAAGCTTCCATTGTATCGATTTGGGCAGAGCATGCCGCGACAAAGCCCGCATGGTTGCCCTTGACGCCGCCCATTGAAAGCGCCGTCCAACCGCCAAAGGAAAACCCTGCTGTCATAATGCGTGTGGTATCAATATGGTCTGCGAATTTTGGGTCAACCAACATTGTATCCAATGCTGTGGACAGATCGGCAACGCGTGTCCAGTGGTGAACCCCTTTCGACATATCGAAATCGCCCCAGGTTGAATTCGGGTGGTTGACGGAAACGACAATCGCGCCCCTCAGCGCAAGGCCGGATGCAAGCCACGCTTGCGTGCGCGCGGTACCACCCATGCCGTGGCTGAACAAAACAACCGGATGCGCGCCTTGTTGCACCTGTGCTTCTTGGGCTGCTTCGACCCCTTGAAACACGGGATTCTCAGCGACCGTTTGTAGATCGCCGCCGCCGCCATTCGGATACCATATTGAGACTCCAGCGTCAGCATTATGGTGCGGCATGTGCATCTTTGTCAGCCGAAGGCCTGCAGGGTCGGACAGTGCTGCAGTGGCCGCACAGATGAGAGTGGTTGTAATAATCGCAGTTTTCATGAGGTATCTCCATTTCTAAAGGTATGGCTAAAGAAATGCAGGCAAAGAGGTGCGTCCGGCGTCCTAAAACCGGTTTTAGGTCGTTATGATCCGGTTTTAGGACTAACAAGCCAAAAAAGACGAGAAAGCAGTTCCTACCATGCCAAGCCTTCCTATTCCCGTATTCGCGTCGGCCGTTTTGTTTTTCTTGTTTCTCAAGCTTTGCGTGACGCAACGCAGGCTAAGCCCGATCGCTGCCTTGTTGGCGGTTTGCGCTGTTCAAACAGCAATCATGGCATTGGCGCAGCATTACCACGTACCGGGCATGCGCGCAGTCCAGCCAATCACCGCGACACTGATCCCGCCGGCGGCCTGGCTGGCCTTTCAATGGACAGCAGTGCGGCCTGTGCTGCGGCCCGATTTGCTTCATGCGTTGGTGCCGATTATGGCTACGGCGGCGCTGATCACAGCGCCGCAGTTTCTGGATGTCTTTGTTCCGGGCGCTTTTATTGTGTATGGATGCGCGATCCTATTTGTGTCCTACCAAGGGCCAGACGCCCAACCGCGCGCTTCTGGCAGATGGCAATCTACCATCGCGCATTTGGCAAATCATCGGCGCGGCACTGATCGCCTCAGCTTTGAGCGATGTACTGATTGTAGCAGCCATCATGGCGGGGTACGAACACCTGCGCCCCTGGATTATCAGTCTGTTTTCTGTGGGCAATTTGTTGTTGATTGGGATCATTGGCTTGTCCACGCATCTTCAATCAGAAGCGTCTACACAAGACGGGCCAGTTCGGACTGCGACTGTCGAGGACCAGCAGGTATGGCAGCGATTGCAACAGTGCATGAAAGACCAAAAGCCATATCTGGACCCTGATCTGACCTTGGCGCGTTTGTCACGAAAACTGGGCGTGCCCGCAAAAACACTGTCAATTGTGATCAATCAAGAGACCGGGGCAAATGTGTCGCGCTATGTCAATGAGGCGCGGATCATCGCATCGCAAAAGGCTTTGTTGGCGGGCGAAAACGTCACAGCCGCGATGCTGGCTTCGGGGTTCAATACAAAGTCGAATTTCAACCGCGAGTTTTTACGTGTTACAGGCCAAAGCCCGCGCATTTGGTTAGAAAGTTTTGACCCAAAAACGACAGTGGATGGTCCCCGCTGACAGGCAAGCTGCCTCACATTATGTCTTTTGGGCCGCGCCTTTCGCAGACCAAATAATTGGCGCGTAGTGCTAAGGCTGCAGGGTAGACGGATCGGCTAAAGCCTCCTTATCTGGTGCCAAACTGTCCGGTACTGCGTCTAAAGTCGGCAGACGCAGTATAAACAGGTTTGCGCAATCGGTTGATGCCCCCCAGGGGTTTGTGCGCCGCCAGACTGTGCCATGGCGTGAACAACAAAGGTTTGCAGGCATCAATCAAATTTGGCTCGAGCTGACGATGAATAACCAGCCGGGCCACCTCAATGAAGGGGAACACTGTCTCGTCCCATGGCATTGAGGCATTCTCGATCATGTCTTGCTCTTTCCCTGCGATCTCATCCGCGGTGGCGACTTGAATGCGAAAGCTAAGCTCAATGTGAGTTTTGGGGCCCATTGCAGCAT
The DNA here is from genome assembly GCA_045104955.1 of Roseobacter sp. Classification (GTDB taxonomy): domain Bacteria; phylum Pseudomonadota; class Alphaproteobacteria; order Rhodobacterales; family Rhodobacteraceae; genus Roseobacter. The sequence goes on along the minus strand of JBGCDB010000022.1, from coordinate 10,655 downwards.
CCAAGGCCTGCGCTAAATAATCCGCATCAAGGCGCGCCATTTCTTCTTGGGTAAATGCTGGATCGGCCCCGTCGTTGATCAAAGGCGCTACGGAATACCGCATGACGCGGTCCGTCCCAAATAGGAAAGGGGCCGCACTAAAGTAAGTGGCCTCCTGCGGGCTGCGGGCAGGTGTGCTTTGGATTTTTTCGACTACTTTGCCCGCTGATATAACCCCTTGTATGTCGTCACCAGTATAGTTTGCGAAAACCGTATCCAGGTGATTAAAGGTCGCGCGCAATTGCTTCATTTGCGCGGTATCCGTATCAGATGCCGGCGTAAGATTCCCCGACATATCCATCATACCCATTCTGAGCATTAAGCCCGGCAAAAAGAACAAGTCTGGTGTTGAACCGTCTTCCGAGGCCACGAGAGCCGCTGTCAGTCGTCTGTAATCACGCACATTGCGAAACGCGAACTCTGGCGTGTTCACCATCAGAAAATCCTGATTTTGCATGTCGCCATCAGCCAACAGGGTATCGCAGCCAACATGCAGTATCTTAATCGCCATACCGCGGCTGCCGTGGTTCATGATTCTATTGCCGTCCGAAGTGTCCTTCATTTCGATGTCAGCGCGCTTTAACACATCAGCATTTGAATAGCGAATTTTGGCACTGAATTGGCGGCCAGGGTCGGCAAAAAGCCCCACTTGCAACTCTTCCGGAATATCTTTGTTTACTGTGAATTCAGCATCCAGACATCCGTGTGATTTAGGATGTACGCCACGCAGAACCTCACCATTTTGCAAAGCCTTGCGTTTGTCCTGAAGTTTGACTGTCAGCGCGGCGATCTCATCGCGCCACGTGTCTTCTTGGTCAGGGATGCGTTCGAAAGCCGGTGAACTTGAAGAATGGTCTGAGGCTCGGGCCATAGTAATCTCCAATGTGCAAAAGAGTTTCTAAAATAGGTCAGCTACTACGCGAAGGCTGCTGGTACTCTACAACACTACGGCTCATATTTCTACTTTTACGGGTCTGTTGCGGTGTGGGGATCGGTATGCGGGAACACTCAACGCTCATGCATCAAAAACTGAGTTTTAATCAATCGAGCGTGCTGCGAAATTTATCGTCACTAAAGATGCGCCAAGGGTGCGACCCGGTAGCCCTGCAAAGTTTTACTGAAAGAGGGTTGTGAAATGGTGCCCCCACACGGACTCGAACCGCGGACCTATTGATTACAAATCAATTGCTCTACCAGCTGAGCTATAGGGGCACTGGGCGGTCGTTTAGTCAGTTTAGGCGGTTCGCGCAAGGGGGTTTTTACAGGTAATAATTATAACCTTAACGTTTGAACCTTTGAGCAAGCCAAGTTAGCGTGGCAGCGGGGTAAATTCGGGCGTTGAGAGCAAATGCAGTTGGTTTTTCACATGGGTGCACACTTCACCGAGGAAGAGCGCCTGATGAAGTGTCTGCTGCGCAATAAGGAAACGTTTTCCCCGCGAGGCATCGCCGTTCCTGGGCCGGGCAAGTATAGAAAATTGTTGCGCCAAACGGTCAAGGCGATGGATAATACTCGCCCCGCCGATGAAGCACGCGAAGTCCTCTTGGACGCGATGCTGGACAACGAAGTTGCTGATCGTGTGTTGCTGTCGAATGCGCATTTTTTTGGCGCGCCGAAGGTGGCTGTGCGCAAAGGGGTTATTTATCCGATCGCACCTGAACGGATCGCGAGCCTTGCAGAGATTTTTCAAGGCGATGAGATTGAATTGTTCATGGCTGTGCGCAACCCGGCGACTTTTCTGCCTGCATGTTTCGGTAAATCACCCAAGGAAGATCTGACCGATTTCATGGGCGGTGTCGATCCGCGCGCGGTGCGGTGGTCCGATACGTTTAAGCGTATCAGAGAAGCAACGCCCGAAATCCCAATCACCGTTTGGTGCAATGAAGACGCGCCTCTTTTATGGTCGCAGATCATCCGTGAAATAGGGGGGCTGGAACATGGTGAGCACGTGGTTGGCGCTTTTGATTTGGTAGCAGATATCATGTCAAAAGAAGGTATGGCGCGTTTTGTGGCCTACCTCAAAGACCGGCCAGAAATGAACGAGATCCAGCTCAAGCGCGTAATTGTTGCATTTTTGGACAAGTTCGCCTTGGAAGAAGCCATCCAGGAAGAGATCGATATACCTGGTTGGACAGAAGAACTGGTGGATGAACTTACGGAGATTTATGACGAGGATGTGCTTGAAATCAGCCGCATCCCGGGTGTTGAAGTTATTTCCCCGTGACGAACCGATGCGATCAAAGCGCGACCGATTGGCCGGTTTGCGCGGATTGCTGCGCGGCCATTCCGATTTTGACCGCCCATAAACCATCATCAAAACTGACATCTGGTGCCGCGCGTTCGCCGCGCACCAAGGCTAGAAATCCTTGGTGTTGATAAAAGGTCGATCCGTTGTGATCGCCTGCTGCGAGTAAAAGCGGATCAACAGGAATTTCGCGGATCTCAGGTCGTTTCGGGGCGCGCGGGCTGATCTCAAGCAAAGGTATGGGAGAGGGGCCTAGGTCCTGCGGCCAAAACCGCGTGGGGCCGGGCACGAATGCTTCTATTTTTCCGTTTGGCCCAACAGCCGAGATGACCTCTTGATAGCGTGCCCCTTCGGCAAACATACACAGTTCTAACATCGCGCGCTGTCCCCCTTCAAAATCGACAATCACATACCCGTTGTCGATGATGTCTGGCGTTTGCCCGTCATATGTTTCATCGAGATGGTTTACAGATTGGGCGGCACTGGCCATCACGCGCACCGGCGGGCTGCCCATTATCAAGCGCATCAAATCAAAGAAATGGCAGCATTTTTCTACTAGCGTCCCTCCGGTTTTGGCGTTGAATCGGTTCCAGTCACCGACCTTTTGCAAAAACGGAAAACGGTGTTCGCGGATGGTCAGCATACGCACCCCTCCCGTTACCTCCTTCGCTTGATCAAGCAACGCAGCAATGGGGGGCATGTACCGGTATTCCATCGCCACCCAAATGGGCGCGCCATAGTTTTGGGCCACCTGACGCAAGGGCTTTGCGTCTGCGGGGGCCGTAAACAAAGGCTTTTCCACGAGCAACGGCAGCGGGCGTTTTTGGGCAATCTGTTTGATTTGATCTGCGTGGCAGAAATTGGGGCTGGCAATTACCAAGCAATCGAGTGCGTCAATTTCTAACAGAGCATCAAGCGTTGGGGCGAAGGCGGCCTTGGGTGCGTGTCGTGCTGCCGTCTCGCACATCGCGGTGTCGGGCTCATAGATGGCGGCAATTTCAGTGCCTTCAAGCAGGGCGATGTTTTGCAGATGTTCATGACCCATCATGCCGCACCCAATGATCCCGTAGCGTATTGTTTGAGGCATCTGTGTTTTCCTTACTTGAGGCGTTGAACGTAGACGGCGCGGGCAGGGTCAAACCACGTGCGCGAAAATTCGACCGCTTGTGGGCTATCGGCCCAACTGAAGCGTTCGATATAGCCGCAAGGTTTATTGGCCGCAGCAAAAGGCCGTGGTGTCCACGGGGGGTAGGTGTCAATGCTGACACGGTCTTCGGCGCGGGTGATCCAAAAGTTCAGGTGCTTGAGGTATGTCTGATAGAGGGAATCAGACAGCACTTGTGCGTTCAACGTGCCGACACCTGCATCCAACCAGATTTCCTCGACGGCGATTGCTACATCATTAAGATAGCGCTGGCGTCTGATCCTTGTAGCGAAACCAGAGGTGCCAAACTGCGGCAAACTTTGGGGTTTATCGAGCACATCCAATGTCAGCACGTCAGCGGTGGGCAAGCCCCCCCCGGACAGCAATTCCAACCGGAACATAGCATAAAGGCCTGTCGGTTTTTGTGACTTCTGAATGTAATTTCCGGACCCTTGCACCCGGCGCAGCAAGCCTTTGCTTTCCAGATCGGCCAGCGCTTTGCGCAAGGTGCCGATAGAGGTGCCATAGGCGCGCGACATTTCCCGTTCAGGCGGAAGACGCTCGCCATCCAGTAAGCGGCCGGCGTCAATCTCGCGGATGATCAACTCGCTCAGCTGGATGTATTTCGGCAAAGCGCCTGCATATGTTCGGGCAGATGACATCGAAAAGGGTGGCCTGTCGGGCTAATTGATACACCATTGATCTACATTATTGACGGTGCTATGCAAGTAAAAACACTCAACCTCTGGGGAGGGGCCCAATGACAATCGTACCCGTGACATCAGCCGATCTAGATGCGGCAGAAGTGTCGTGGTTTTCTGCGCTATGTTCAGATGACTATCAGTTTCTGGGCGTGCCAGATGGCGATTTGCGGTCAAGCTGGGCACATTGCTCAAACATTGTGAAAACAGCAGAGCAACAGGGGTTCCGTAATGTCCTGTGCCCGTCGTCCTATCAGGTTGGACAAGACACACTGAGCTTTGTGGCGGGGTGTGCACCGATCACCGACAAGATCAACCTGCTCGCTGCTGTACGCTGCGGTGAGATGCAGCCCATCATGCTTGCCCGGACACTGGCGACGTTGGACCACATGCTCGAAGGGCGATTGACGGTCAACATCATCAGTTCAGACTTCCCCGGCCAAAAAGAGCCAAGCCCTTATCGGTACCAGCGATCGCGCGAGGTTGTTGAAATCCTCAAGCAGGCGTGGACCCGGGACGAGATTAATCATGCGGGCGAGGTGTATAATTTTTCCGGACTGACCACAGATCCGGTCAAGCCTTATCAGACTGGCGGGCCGCTGTTGTATTTCGGTGGGTACTCTCCGGATGCATTGGATCTTTGTGCAGAGCATTGCGACGTATATCTAATGTGGCCTGAGCCCAAAGAGAACCTTGCCGGTCGTATGCAAGCTGTCCATGCACGTGCTGCAGAAAAGGGGCGCACTTTGGATTATGGTTTGCGGGTCCATATGATCGTGCGTGATACTGAGGCCGAAGCGAAGGAATACGCCGAATACATCGTATCCAAGCTGGATGATGAGTATGGCCGCAAAATCCGCGAGCGTGCGTTGGATGCGACGTCGCTTGGTGTGTCGCACCAGTCTGCAAACCGCGATATTGCGGATGAGTTTGGGTATATAGAGCCGCATTTGTGGACCGGCGTAGGGCGTGCGCGTTCAGGATGTGGTGCAGCGTTAGTAGGGTCGGCAGATCAGATTTTGTCGCAAATCGAAGACTACCAAAAAATGGGCATGCGTGCGTTCATTTTTTCGGGCTATCCACATATTGACGAGGCCGAATATTTTGGCCGTCTGGTGATGCCGCATCTTAAAACATGTTCACTGCCAGAGGCTTATGGCCGTGTGCCAGCCAGCCCCCCTGCAACCCCACTTGCCGCCGGAGACCGCCGTTGATGGAACGTATTTCGCTGAACGAGACCTTGGATGTTAGCCGAATTGTTTATGGTATGTGGCGCTTGGCGGATGATGAAAATACATCGCCCGACCATGTGCGCGCCAAGATCGAGGCCTGCCTTGGGCAGGGGATCACGACAATGGATCAGGCGGACATTTATGGGGGCTATGCGGCCGAAGAAGTCTTTGGCGCTTGTCTGAAACAAAGCCCCGGCTTGCGCGACCAGCTCGAGATCGTCACGAAGTGTGACATTGTCGCTCCGATCGGAAAATACGCGCAGGCCCGGGTAAAATATTACGACACATCAGCGGCACATATCACCGCGTCGGTCGAGGCATCGCTGAGCTATATGGGGATCGAGCAGATTGATTTGCTGTTGATCCACCGCCCGGACCCGATGATGGACGCCTCAGAAACCGGTGCCGCTCTTGATGCATTGATCACGAGTGGCAAGATCAAAGCCGCGGGAGTGTCCAATTTCAAACCGTGGGATTGGGATTTACTACAAGCGCACATGACAGAAAGCTTGGTTACCAATCAAATCGAACTCAGCCTTGCGGCGCGGGATGCTTTCACCAACGGGGATCTGGCCCATACACAATTGCAAGGGATCGCTCCGATGGCGTGGTCGCCTTTAGGGGGCGGTCGCCTGATGATGGACACCAATGATTTGACCGCGAAAATGGATGCGATTGCGGCGGCACAAGGCGTGGACCGCGCCGCCATCGCTGTGGCGTGGTTGTTGGCTCATCCGGCACATATCTTGCCGGTCATGGGTACCAATACGTTGGCACGGATTGCCACTTTCGCCGACGCCTTCAAGGTAGAGATGGACCGTCAAACGTGGTTCGAGCTCTACGAAGTTGCAAATGGACATGAGGTGCCATGATGCCGGACGGAACGATGGATATGAACCCCCTGCGCGATAGGACTTTGAACGCAGATACCCAACGTCATTTCCGCGATGCGCTTGGTCGATTTGCGACGGGCGTTACGATTGTGACAGCAATGACTGAAAATGGCCCAATCGGTATGACCGCTAATTCCTTTTCCAGCGTGTCGATGGACCCGCCCTTGGTATTGTGGTGCCCGGCGAAAACTTCCAGCCGCTATTCACATTTTATGCAAGCCCGGCATTTCGCCATCCACGTGATGGGTGCTGAACACGAAACGCTGGCTATGGCATTTGCAAAATCGGGCGCGGCTTTTGCAGGCTATGACATGCACTACAACACGCACGGTGTGCCGGTTCTGAACGATTGCCTTGCGCGTTTTGAATGTGAGACGCACCAGATTCATGACGCAGGCGATCACTCGATTGTTTTGGGTCGCGTTGAAACGGCTGCGTTCCGCGACGGCGAAGCACTTGTTTTTTCGCAAGGACAGTTCAGACAGTTTGACAAAAAGGCCTAAAAGGCCAACCAATGCATGTGCGGGGCAAACCTGCACAAAGACCTTGCCAGAAGGGCTAGGCGACAGGGAGGAGGCCCGGTTATGGGGGCACTGCTGGCGGTGATGACACCGCTTCGGCTGTTCAATGAGGCAGCGCTGACCCTTGGGCGCGCCATCGGTATCGTGGCTGTTGCGGCGATGGTTGTTGCGATCCTTGTGCAGGTCTTTTTTCGGTATGCGTTGAACAACGCGCTGCCTTGGCCGGATGAGGCCGCACGCTTTTGCATGTTGTGGATGACAGGGCTGATGGCCCCTACGGCGTTCCGGCGCGGTGGCTTTGTAGCCATCGACACGGTGGTACGGTTTTTACCGGTGACGCTGGGCGCGCTTTTGTCCCTGTTTTTGCTCTTTCTCAGCTTGATCGTGTTGGTGCTGGCCGCGCAAATCGGCTGGTCCGAGGTCACCGGGTTTGCCGGGCGCTTTGCCACGGCGTCGCTCTATGTGCCGACTGATCTGAGCTTTGAGAACTGGTTCCGGGTGCCGCGTAGTTGGATGATGGCGTCTCTATTGGTCGGAGTAATCCTGCTGATCACCGTCAATGTAGAACTGATCTTGCGGTCTATTGTGCGGATGTTGGGCGGGGGCGACCGGTTGCCCCCAATCACCTTAGAAGAACAAGTGGGGGCTGAATAATGCTGGTCTGGTTCCTGCCGCTTTTCTTGTTGTTCCTGCTGATCGGGCTTCCGGTGTTTTTCGGTCTTTTGGCAGCACCCGGTATCTTGCTTTTCCTGAACGGGCAGGAAAAGGACATCACACTGCTATACCGTAATGTTTACAACGGTATGGACAGCTTTCCGCTGATGGCTATTCCGTTTTTCATGCTCGCGGGCGAGCTGATGAACAAGGGCGGCATCACCATGCGTCTGGTGGAGTTTTCTCAGGCAATGATGGGGCATCTGCGCGGTGGGCTTGCACATGTGAATATTTTGTCATCGATGCTTTTTGCCGGGCTTTCGGGGTCTGCTGTGGCCGATACATCGGCCTTGGGGTCCATGCTGATCCCTGCCATGGAAAAACAAGGCTATAGTCGGAAATTTGCAGCAGCTATTACCGCCGCAAGTTCCGTCATCGGACCCATCATTCCGCCATCGGGTATTATGATCATCTACGCCTATGTGATGGGCGAAAGCGTTGCCGCCTTGTTCCTTGCGGGCATCGTGCCGGGGATCATGGTGGGCGTAGGGTTGATGTTCATGGTCAAGCTGCAAGCCGATAAATACGACTTTCCGGTTGCAACCCAAAAACACACGTGGGGCGAACGCGGCCAAGCCAGCCTCAAGGCATTCTTTCCGCTCATGACGCCCGTGATTATCTTGGGTGGTATTCTTGCGGGTGTCTTTACGCCGACCGAGGCCGCCGCAGTTGCAGTGGCCTATGCGCTGTTCATCGGCCTGTTCGTCATGCGGACCTTAAAGGTCAGCGAGCTGCCTGACGTTTTAGGCCGGGCGGGTTTGACCTCTGCTGTGGTGTTGCTGCTGGTGGGGGCTGCGATGGCGTTCAAGACCGTGGTCAGCCTGAGCCACGCACCTGAGGCGATGGCGGATTTTGTGCTGTCGCTGACATCAAACCCGCTGATTTTGCTGCTGCTTATCAACTTGCTGCTGTTTGTCGTTGGCATGTTTCTGGATGCAGGCCCCGCGATAATCATTCTGGGGCCCATTCTGGGGCCGATCTTTGTCAGCCTTGGCGTGGACCCCATTCACTTTGCCATCATCATGAGCGTCAACCTAACTGTCGGCCTTGCAACGCCGCCGATGGGGCTGGTGCTTTTTGTGGCGTCATCGGTTTCGGGTGAACGTGTCGAGGCGATCTCGAAAGCGATCTTGCCGTTTCTTGCGGTTGAAATCGTCGTCATATTCCTAATCACCTACATCCCCGCACTATCCATGACGATCCCGCGTCTGACGGGTTTCGCTAACTAACAAAACCAATCCAATGGGAGGACTTAAATGCTGAAACATACACTCAAATCGGTGAGTTTGGCCGCAATGCTGGCCACAACTGCTGTGGCTGCCCAAGCGGCGGATTTTTCGATCCGTGCAACGGCGAATTCGAATGAAAACGACGAAGACTATGACGGTCTTGTGGTGTTCAAGAACTACGTAGAGGCGGCGTCCAACGGCGCGATCGAAGTTGAACTGTTCATCGGGACGCAACTGTGCGGCAACGGGGCAGAGTGTCTTCAGGGCGTGGCAGACGGCACGATTGATGTATACGTGTCGACTTCGGGCGGCGCATCGGGGATTTTCCCATATGTGCAGGTGCTTGATCTGCCGTATCTGATGGCCGATGACCGGATCGCAGAACACGTTCTGTCGGGTGATTTTACACGCACAATGCGCAATATGGCGCTTGAGGATTCTGGCGACAGCATTCGCTTGATGACCATCGGCAACACGGGCGGCTGGCGCAACTTTGCCAATACCAAACGCCGCATTGCAGAACCTTCCGATATGGAAGGGCTCAAGATCCGTACTGTGGTCGCTGATCTTCCTCAGGAATTGGTTAGCGCGCTTGGTGCGTCGCCCACACCGATCCCATGGCCCGAACTGTTCACGTCGTTCCAAACTGGCGTTGTTGAAGGGTCCAAAAACGGGATCACCGATATTATGGGCATGAAATTCCCGGATGCTGGCCTACAATATGTCACACTGGACGGACACGCATACATGGGCGCGCTGTGGTGGATGAACAACGAAAAATTCACCAGCATGCCCGAAGATATGCGCCGAGTGGTGGTCGATGGCTTTTATGCGCTGCAACAGGCGACATTCGCATCCCCCAAGCGTAAATCTATTGCAGCCTATGAAGAGTTTATCGCCGGTGGTGGGGATCTTTACGTGCCAACACCGGATCAGAAGGCGGCCTTCAAAGAAGGTGCGGCGCCCGTGTTTGACTGGTTCAAAGCCAATGTAGGACGCGGAGAAGAAATCTTTGACGCGTTGACAACGGCTGTAGCTGAGGCCGAAGCCGAAGTAGGGGCTGCGCGCGCCGCTGACTTGAACTAAGCTTATCGGGGCAGCCCCCTATGGGGCTGTTCCACCCTAGCGAAACGGGTACATCCACACTTTGTAGTCAGACACGAGTATATGCGCCTTTTCGATCTCTTCCGCAGACATCTTTTTGACCACTTCTTCAAGGCTGATGGCGGCATCCGGGTCGCCGCCAATGGCCGAAAGCGTGTACCACATGTAGGCGCGGACCAAGTCCGGTGCAGGCATGCCGCGCCCAATTTCATAGTACCAGCCGACACCCGATTGCGCCCCGGGGTGCCCCTTCATTGCGGATCGCAGATACCATTCAAACGCGCGCTGGTCGTCACGCGCTACCCCAAGCCCCATGGCATACATCACGCCAATGAGCTCTTCGGCTTCGGCGTTGCCGGATCGCGCGGCAGGCCACAACGCATCAAAAGCTTCAGCAAAGCGGCCCTGTTCCATTTTATCGCGCGCGGTTTCCAGATCGGCCAAAGCTGGTGTGGCAAGCAAACAAAGGCTCAGCAAAATGGCGCGCATGCGGTTATCCTTTCGGTTCTGATGTCCCCGGCTTTCGCGGGCGATTTGCCCGCCCCTTTAACCGCAGATGACTTTATTGCATTTGACCACAAACAAGCCGCTATCGGCCAGATGTTGTTTTATGATCCTATCCTGTCGGGTAACAAAAACATCGCATGCGCCCATTGTCACCATCCCGATTTTGGAACGGGCGATGGGCTGTCTTTAGGTATCGGCGAAGGCGGGCAGGGGCTGGGGCCCAAACGCACCCCGGGTCAAGGTGAGGACCGTATCGCCAAGCGTATTCCGCGCAACGCCCCCGGCTTGTGGAATCTAGGCGCACGTGAACTGCACACAATGTTTCA
>JBGCDB010000021.1:0-60680 GCA_045104955.1 Roseobacter sp. | reverse complement strand
CCCGCGTCAGGGCTGCATCCCTTGCAAAAACGCAACCAAATCCACCACAGCCGGTGAGGTCAGAATAGGTTGGCCCTGTTCGGTCTTAAGCGAGATCGCCTCGCCTACAAAGAAGTCTCCATAGACCGGCATCGGCGATCCATGGCTGACCAAAGGGTCACGCCCGTCAATGCGCATCACGACGCGTTTTACCGGGAATACACCCTCGTTTCGGGCGCTCAGCGCGGTCAAATCCGGGGGCTGCAACGTCAGCACTGGGGCCATTGGCCCGTCACCGGTCGCATCTATCCCGTGGCACGTGGCACAGTGGCGGGCATAAAGCTGCGCCCCTTGCGCTGCATCTTGTGCCGCCGTGGCCCCTGCCGCTATAACCCCGGCAAGACAAAGTGAGAGAAAAACCTTCATCATCATCTCCTTATGATATTTTATTAAACCATATCAAAATCGCATCGCGCTGGCGCTGATCTAGGTCAAACTCTTGTTTTGCCTTGCCTGCCTGTGCTGTCTATTCCTAACGAAAAGGTGCCCGTCATGACCCCCGAAGCAGCGCAGGTTTATCTGGCAAAACATCTCTCTTCCTGGCTTTTGACGTTACAGCCACAGGTGACACACATCAGCGTGGATGAAACGCGGCTAACCATGGCGGTGACCCAAGAAATCAAACGTAGCGGCGGCGAGGTCAGCGCAGCCGCGCTTTCAGCCTTTGCGGATGCGGCAATGGTTTTGGCCTGCTCTGGCAATTTGGGCACCCCCACCCCGGTCCGTACGGTAACGCTGGACACGCAATTCTTGCGCCCCGCTAAAGGGGACACGATCCGCGCAGAGGCGGAGGTGACCAAAGCAGGTCCTTCAACACTATTTGTGAATTGTGCACTGATCGTAGAGCCTTCAGGCAGGGCTGTGGCATTGGCCAGTGGTACTTTTTCGCGTGCTGCGGCTTCGTGACTTGATTGTGGCCCATGCTTTGGGCACTGATAGTGGCATGCGCGTGTTTTTGATTTTGTGTTTGGTCGCGGTGACGGCCTGTGGACGTCCTTTGACAGAAAACGAAATAGCCTTTGCCCGCACGCTACAAGGCGACACGCTTGATGCCTCTAAAGTGCGGATCGTTAATGGGGCACCGACGCGCGCCGTCACTTTTCGCCGGGCCGCGCGACCGCGCACAACATGCCGCGAACGTATCCTGCCGCCGATCACGGACGAAATTGTAACCTCCAAGCCCGCAGCTGTCGCTCTGTACAACCATCTGTTGTTCGACAAAGACTGGTATCTTGAAGACTACCTTCCAGAGTATCCCGACCAGATTGGCCTGATCGCAACTATGCTTTTTGCGCATGAATTAACGCATGCATGGCAATGGCAGAACCGGGCCAAAACAGGATATACCCCCCTGCGCGCAGCTTTCGAACATGGGGAGCCAACAGACCCGTATCTATTTGATATTGATACCTCTCCGCGGTTCAGTGATTTCGGGTACGAACAGCAAGGCGCGATTGTCGAAGAATACGTCTGTTGTCTGGCCCTTGATCCGACCGCCCCCCGCACCGGGAGGCTGCATGCGCTGTTGTCGCAAGCGATGCCTGTCGCGCCCCTGCCGCAAAGCCGTCAATATACGGTTGGACTACCTTGGGATGGCGTAGAGCTAGAAGGGATCTGCCGGTAAAGCGCGCTGGTGTTGTTGCAGATAGGCGATCAGCGCCGCCTGAGGTGCAGATACGCTGACGCGCCCCTCTGGCGTGCGAAGGCGGCGGCTTTTGTCTGATTGCAAATCGGTAAAAGCATGCATACGGCGGCCGGTTTGCACCCCATTCGTATATCCATCAAGAATGTGAATGACCGATGCCAACGGGAATTCACCCGCATTCTGCGCACTCAACACCGTCAGATCAGCAGGCGTTTTGCTTAGCCCAACGACGCCCGCTCCCCCGCCGCCACGCTTATCCGCGCCATGACAGATCGCGCAATTGTCAGCATAAAGCGCGCGCCCTTCTTGCGTGCGCCGGTCACCACCACAAGCCACCAGCCCCCAACAAAGCCCAACAAAAACGATTTTACGAAACAGCATAGACGATCCATCCGACAAGTGATGGTCACGTTACACAAATAACCTTGCTGATCTGGTAACAGAACGCCATTCTGGGGAAACATACCCAGCACCAAGGACAAAAACTATGGCACATTACGCCTTTATCATGCTGCTGGCTGGCATCGGCATCCCCATCCTTGCCGCCTTGAACGCAGCCCTTGGCGTGCGGATTGGGTCACCTGCAGCGGCGGCCACTGTACTTTTTGTCGTCGCGTTCTTGTCGTGTTTGATCGTTGTTCTTGTGACCGGCCCCGGTGCGTTGGCGCGCGTTGTGACAGCACCCAAACACCTGTTACTGGCCGGTGTTTTGATCGCTTTTTACGTGTTGACCATCACCTTTATTGCCCCAACTTTTGGGGTCGGCAATGCAGTATTCTTTGTATTGTTAGGCCAGTTAATCAGCGCGGCCGCCATCGATCACTTTGGCCTTTTTGGCGCCAAAGAAAACGCCCTGACAGCAACCCGCATGCTGGGCATCGCCGTCATGGCTACGGGCGTTTTCATCACACAGAAGGTTTAGGCCCAAGCGACAGCTCTTGTAAGCGGTCCCAGACCTGCGGGAGAACCTCAACCGTTTCGGCAAGTACACGGTTCTGTCCGGGCATGCGCGCGCCCTCATCCATGGTTGCCGCCTCTGCCAGCGCTGCAAATCGCGCTTCAAACGCGTCGGAGACTGCGGGATCAATCAAGATATAATACTGCCCTAGATCATGCGGCGCACCGTTGGGTGATTTCAATGGTTTTACGTTACGCGACAATACAGAACCCGTCATGCCAGCGGCCAGAATTTCGCCCATCAGGCCAAAGCCCCAGCCTTTGTATGCCCCCATCGACACAAGTGACCCTTGCAGCGCGGCCTCTGGATCTGTGGTCGGCGCGCCTTTCGCGTCCAGCGCCCAACCTAAAGGGATATCGTGCCCCATGGCTTTGGCCATGGTTATTTTTCCCAGAGCAACCGTCGTCGTTGACTGGTCAAATTGCATTGCAACGCCACCCTTTCCGTCTGGTACGGAAAAAGCAATCGGGTTGGTGCCGATTACGCGCGTGTGCCCCCCCGGGGCAGCAACAATTGGTGACGCATTGGTAAAACCAATACCGATGCAGCCATTTTCAGCAATTTGTTGCGTGAAATACCCCAGCGACGTGCAGGTATGCGCGTGCCCCACGGCCAGTGTTGCTGTCCCTAATTCGCGCGCGGCATCCAATGCCGGGACCAGCCCATGTGCAAAAGCAGGCTGGGCAAAACCATATTCCGCATTCACATGCACCACGCCCGGTCGGGGTTTTGTTACGATGGGATCAACACGTCCCTTAACGCGACCGGTTTCAAGCTGCAGGCAGTAGCTTTCTACGTAATAGAGACCGCAAATTTTGTTACCTGTCGCTTCGGCAAGCCGGACAGCGCGCGCCACTTCCGACGCGACAAATGCAGTGGCTCCATAGGCGCGTAATGCTTTGCGTGTAACCGTTTCAATTTCATCTAAAGTGTAAAGTGCCATCGTCTTCCTTGCCTGCTGTGCCGCCCATTCAATCCATCTTTGCTGAATGCGAACTTAGATGATCTATTTATTCATCTCATACGTGAAGAATCTGGCCAGCGTCCAGCCGGATTTGCCGATCCATACGCGCGGCGAGCTCAAGATTATGAGTAGCAATTAACGCCGACAGGCCAGTGGCACGGACCAACTGCATCAACATCTCAAAGACCTGATCAGATGTGTCTGGGTCAAGATTACCTGTCGGCTCGTCCGCCAAAAGTAGTTTCGGCTCATTGGCGACCGCGCGACAAAAGGCAACACGTTGCTGTTCGCCCCCTGAAAGCTCTGCCGGGCGGTGCTTGGAGCGGGGCGCGATACCCACCTGTTCAAGCAAATCCAGTGCCCGCTCTGTGGCAATGTGACGGGGCACACCATTCGCCAGCTGAGGCAGGATAATATTCTCAGCCGCTGTGAATTCGGGCAGTAAATGGTGAAACTGATAGATAAAGCCAACGTCATCGCGACGTACAGCCGTGCGGGCCGCATCGGGCAAACCCGTCATCTCATTGCCCGCGATTTTCACCGATCCTGCGTCCGCGATATCCAAAAGCCCCGCGATATGCAGTAGTGTCGATTTACCGGCACCGGATGGCGCGACCAAGGCCACGACTTCGCCGTGCTCAACAGACAGGTCAATCCCACGCAGAACCGCCACTTCGTTTGGTTTGCCGTGGTTATAAGCCTTTGAGATGCCCGACAGTGACAGTGCCGCATCATTCATAGCGCAGCGCCTCAACCGGGTTCATCCGTGCCGCACGCCGCGCAGGAAATATCGTAACAATGAATGAAAGCCCCAACGACAAAGTTACAGCAGACATGACATCGGACAAATGCAGTTCGGCCGGCAAGGCATAGATACCACGGATCGAAGGATCCCAGACGCCACCGCCCATTGCCACATTTACAAAAGAGAATATCGGGTCGATATAAAGCGCAAAAAGCGACCCCAAGATCACACCAGCGGCCGTACCAATGATCCCCGTGAATGCACCACAAATAAAGAAAACCCGCATGATCGACGCCTGACTAAGGCCCATGGTCCGCAGAATGCCAATGTCACGACCCTTGTTTTTGACCAACATGATCAGACCTGAAACGATGTTCATCGCAGCAATAAGAACGAGGATCGAAAGGATGATAAACATCACGTTGTCTTCTACTTCCAGCGCGCGCAAAAACCCGCCCGACGCATCGCGCCATGTCCAGATCTGGCCTCGTTCTCCTGCGGCCTGCAAAAGCGCCGGGGCGAGTGTATCTATTGCTTCCGGTTGCTCAACCATAACTTCAAGTTCGTCAGCTACCCCTTCGCGATTAAAAAACAATTGCGCGTCGGCAAAAGGTAGATATGCCCGCGTGCGGTCAATATCATATCGCCCCGCTGAAAAGATATACGTCACTTCATAGGCATTCACCCGGGGCGAGGTCCCAAAGGCAGTTTTCACCCCATTGGGCGAGATTAAACGAATGCGATCCCCCACACGAACGCCCAATTCACGCGCCACACCAGAGCCAAGTGCGATCCCATCAGCAAAGCGGGTGATATCGCCCTGAGCCGTTTCAGGATTCGCGATCCCCGGGAGCGTCAACAGATTCTCGGGCGCGATGCCCAAAACTTCTACTCCGGCATTGCGGCCCCTGCTGGCGGCCATCACCTGCCCGCGCACCAAAGGCGCGACGCGCGTTACACCGGGCACTTGGGCAACTTGGGTTGCGATCTCATCGTAGTTGGGCATGCTTCGGTCAATCTGGCCCGCCTCGTTCACGGTGCCCAGCGAATAGACCGTAACGTGGGCATTGGCCCCTAGGATCGTCCCAACAAATTCCGCCCGAAACCCAGATCTGACCGACAGTGTTGCAATAAGCGCAAAAACCGCCAGCGTGATGCCGATCAGGCTGATCCATGTCATCGTGCTGACGCCGCCTTCGGCGCGACGCGCCCGCAGGTAGCGCCACGCGATCATCCATTCAAAAGCGGCAAAGGGAGGGGGCGTTTTAGCCATGCGTCATCCTGTGGCGTTTGTTGCGCGCAACCTGCGACGTTGCGATCAAAGGGTCAAGCAGCCATTGGTCGGCGGCGCCGAGGACGCAATAGCATCAACACGCCACCCACACCAAAGCCCACAACGATAAACCCAAAACCCGCAAACACCGCGCTGGCAAAGTTCAACGGCAACGTGGGCTGATAGTCAGACCACGTGCCCCGGGCGATCTCGGCATCGCTCAGGTGTGACGCATGGTAGGCGCGCATGAACGGGCCGTAGTCACGCAACGCTTTCAAATCCGCCTCAAGGACAGCAAACCGCGCAAAAGTACGCTCCATGTCGGCGCGGCGCGCGTCTACAAATGGCGTGCCCTGCATTTGTGCCAAAGCAGCCTGACGCGACAACCCCAACGCCCCGGCGGAGGCATCAAAATCCGCGACGACCTGCCCCAATGCATCCACAGCACCCCCAAGACGCTGCAAATACTGCTGTGAATAACTTGGGAATTGCGCGGCCCCGAAGGCACCGGCCAAGCCCGCGATCAGCACAAAACTGCGCAAAATCATTTCGACGCTCCTGCTCTCCCCCAGGAGGCACGCGGTCACCATACCAGACCGCAGCAAAGTCGCAAAGGATCAGATATAGGTGTGAAAGGCGCGCTGTTGCATCATCTCTACATGGTCTGATTTGTGGCGGCCGTTGTAGATATCCGCAACCTTTTTGACCGCCTCTTCTGGAGGCAACTCTTCGCTGTCGCCGGTTTTACGGCTCGTCAACTCAACCACACCGTTTTTCAGGCCACGTGGTCCGACCGTAATGCGCCACGGCAAACCGATCAGATCCATTGTCGCGAATTTACCACCGGCCCGTTCATTGCGGTCGTCATAAAGCGGATCGAGGCCCAGCGCTTTCATCGACGTATAAAGCGCCTTACAAGCGCCATCAGCTTCTGCATCGCCTTGCTTTAGGTTGACGATGCCGCAGTGGAATGGCGTGACACCTTCAGGCCAAATGATGCCTTTGTCGTCATGGCTGGCTTCGATAATGGCACCAACAAGGCGGCTGACACCAATCCCATGGCTGCCCATATGCACGGGCGTTGGCTTGCCATCGGGCCCCTGAACTGTTGCCCCCATAGCGTCAGAGTACTTTGTACCAAAATAGAAAATCTGGCCCACTTCGATACCGCGCGCTGTACGCTGGCGGTCTGCCGGGATCGCGTCGAATAGGGCTTGGTCGTGGGTCTCATCCGTGCGGGCGTAAAGGTTCGTGAACTCTTCCATCACGCCTGCACATTGTTCAACGCTGTCGTAATCAATGTCGCGGTCACCAAATGTCAGGTCAGTGACGGCGCTGTCGTAGAAGACTTCGGATTCGCCTGTGTCAGCTAGGACAAGAAACTCATGCGTGTCATCCCCCCCAATTGGACCAGAATCCGCGCGCATCGGAATCGCCTGCAACCCCATACGTTCGTAAGTGCGCAGATAGCTGACCAAATGGCGATTGTACGCATGCAGCGCGTCTTCTTTGGTCAGGTCAAAGTTATAGCCGTCTTTCATAAAGAATTCGCGGCCTCGCATAACGCCAAATCTCGGGCGCATCTCGTCACGGAATTTCCACTGAATATGATAGAGCGTTAGCGGCAAGTCTTTGTAGCTGCCCACATGGCTGCGGAAAATATCCGTGATCATCTCTTCGTTCGTCGGACCATAGAGCATGTCGCGATCTTGCCTGTCGCGAATGCGCAGCATTTCAGGCCCGTACGCATCGTATCGCCCACTCTCGCGCCATAGATCAGCAGGCTGCAGCGTAGGCATCAGCATCGGGATATGGCCTGCGCGTACTTGTTCTTCGTGCACGATGTTCTCTAGCTTGCGCAGCACTTTGAAACCCAACGGCAACCACGAATATATCCCGGCCGCGTTTTGTTTGATCATACCGGCGCGCAGCATCAACCGGTGGCTGACAATCTGTGCCTCTGCAGGATTTTCACGCAGAACAGGCAGGAAATAACGGCTTAAACGCATGGGGCGTCCTCTCAGGATAATGACGCCCTTTGATTAGGCCAAAGCGCGCTCTGCCGCAATCGCCAAACGGAGGAAACACTGTGCTCAAAGTTTAAGAAAAATGAAATTGAAATTTAAATAACGACGCATGCTGTGATCCACGGCCGTTTCACCTCCGTACCTTTGTGACATGTCAAAAGGCATGGATGAACTCACAAAGGACATTCACAATGAACACTTTCCGCAAATTTGCCGCGATCGCCGCGACTGCCCTGAGCGTCGGCTCGACAGCGCAAGCCGCTGACATCGTAGAAATCGCCTCTGGCGACGAACGTTTCTCAACATTGGTTGCAGCTGTTTCTGCAGCAGGTCTGGTTGAAACGTTGCAAGGCCCCGGCCCGTTCACTGTATACGCCCCCGTCAATGACGCATTCGCAGCGCTGCCAGAAGGCACAGTCGAAACGCTGCTGCAGCCAGAAAACAAAGGTCAGCTGACAAACGTCCTGCTGTACCATGTGGACGACCGCAAACTGACGGCGGAAATGATCCCAACTGGGTCCAACTTCTTTAAGCCAGTCCTCGCATCCGAGCGCCTGTGCATCACCAAAGGCGGCAGCGGCGTAACCATCGCTGACGGCACAGGTGAGGTGGCAAATGTCATTATCGCGAATATCGAAGCGGACAATGGCGTGATCCACGTCGTGGACAAAGTCTTGTTGCCCGGCACGCGCCCTGCCTGCCACTAAGCATGCGGCTTTGCTGAATTTGGGCCTCGCTCGTCACAGAGCGGGGCCTTTTTTGCACCATCACCCCTGATCTAGACATGATTTTACGACGCTCCCCTTGCAACACTGAGGGCAATGCGCGATGCAATAGAAGCATCAGCATAGAGAGCATAGATGGCCTTACCCGTCCGAGACCAAGTCACTTATTGGAGCATCGCAACAGGCGTGTTCCTGATCATTTTGTGGTTTCTGGGTGATGTGTTGTTGCCTTTCGTTCTGGGCGGGGCCATTGCGTATTTCCTCGACCCCATTGCAGACCGTTTAGAACGCATGGGGCTGAGCCGTGTGGCAGCGACCGCCGTCATTACCATTACAGGCGTTTTTGTTTTTATCGCGATGGCATTGCTGGTCATCCCCGCATTGGTCAATCAAGCCTTACAATTGGTGAATGTGGCCCCCGAATTGGGCCGCAATGTGACTAGTTTTCTAACAGAAAAATTCCCGTCGCTATTGGATGAAGGGTCTACGCTGCGTCAGTCTATTCATTCCATCGGAGAGACCATCCAAAGCCGTGGGGTGCAGCTGCTGGAAACCGCTTTAACCTCTGCGGCGTCACTGCTGAATGTGGTGATCTTGTTGGTGATCGTTCCAGTCGTTTCTGTGTATCTGCTGCTGGATTGGGACAATATGGTCGCCAAGGTTGATACGCTGCTGCCACGTGATCACGCACCGACAGTGCGCAAACTGGCAGCAGACATCGATAAAACGCTGGCATC
This sequence comes from Roseobacter sp., assembly GCA_045104955.1. GTDB lineage: Bacteria > Pseudomonadota > Alphaproteobacteria > Rhodobacterales > Rhodobacteraceae > Roseobacter. Next base: position 51,567 of record JBGCDB010000021.1, on the reverse strand, counting down.
CTTCATTCGCGGTATGGGCACCGTATGTCTGGTGCTCGGCACGTATTATGCTGTGGCCTTGATGTTGGTTGGGCTGCAATTTGGCCTTGTGGTTGGCTTTGTTGCGGGGCTGGTGACCTTTATTCCGTACCTTGGGGCGCTTGTCGGCGGCGCGCTGGCGATTGGTTTGGCCCTGTTTCAATTCTGGGGCGATTGGGTGTCGCTGGGGTTGGTTGCCGCGATCTTTGTGATCGGACAGGTGATCGAAGGCAACGTGCTGACCCCTAAACTGGTAGGCAGTTCGGTGGGGCTGCATCCTGTATGGTTGATCCTCGCGCTGTCAGTATTTGGCGCACTTTTTGGGTTTGTGGGCATGCTGGTGGCTGTACCGGTGGCCGCGTCCTTGGGTGTGATCGCGCGCTTTGGGGTTGATCAATACAAGAACTCGCTACTCTACCGCGGCAAATCGGACGAGGACGCGTCCTAGAATGCCACAGCAGCTTAGTTTTGATCTGCCAAGTGTTCCGGCCTTGGACAGAGCAGATTTCATGGTTGCACCCTCTAATGCCATGGCTTTGGCAATGATTGAAAACTGGCGCAGCTGGACCGGGCGTAAAATGGTGTTGTCTGGTCCCGAAGGCGCAGGCAAAAGTCATCTCGCGCATGTCTGGGCCAGCTTAAGTGGCGCCAAAATATGTCTGGCAACCGATGTGACAGAGGACAACGTACCCACCTTGGCGCAAAGGTCGGTGGCCATCGAAGACGTACCGCAGATTGCGCAAAACCCGCAGGCGCAAACCGCCCTATTTCACCTACACAATCTAGTATTGGCCGAAGGACATTCCCTTTTGATCACCGGCAAGGGCGCGCCTGCGCACTGGGGGCTGACCCTACCCGATCTGGCAAGCCGCATCGCGGGCACTCAGATGGCAACGCTTGATCCGCCTGATGATGCGTTGCTGGCAGCTGTTCTGGCAAAACTGTTTGCAGATCGACAACTGACCCCGAAACCCGAGGTGATATCCTACATCGTTCTGCGCGTAGATCGTTCCTTTGCCGCAGCGCGGACACTCGTCGCGGCGCTTGATGCAGCCTCTTTGGCGCAAAAACGCCCTATAACCAAAGCGCTCGCCGCGTCTGTGCTGGACAAGCTGTAAGCTGCCGGGCGATAATCGCCACTCCTCCGTTACATATCCCGCGTACAAGGCACCTATGACCCAAGCTGATTTTCTAGCCGATGACTTCCCGCCCGCGACCGAGATGCCAGATCTTGATGCCGCTGGTCCTGCGCGGTTTTTCAATCGTGAACTCAGCTGGCTGGGCTTTAATTGGCGCGTGCTGGAAGAGGCGGAAAACCCCCGAGTGCCATTGTTGGAACGGCTGCGATTTTTGTCGATATCTGCAACCAATCTGGATGAATTTTATACGGTGCGCGTCGCGGGCCTGCGCGAACTGGCAATGGCAGGCAACACAACCCCCGCGGCGGATGGGCTTAGCCCAGTGGAACAATTACAACTGATCGACAACGATGCACGCACGCTGATGGAAACTCAGCAACGGGTGCTGATGCAATTGCTGCAGGAAATGCGGGACCAAAACATCGCAGTACTGAAACGCGATGATCTCGACGAGGCCGACAGCGCCTTTCTGGACGACGTTTTCCTGACCCAAGTCTTTGCGGTTTTGTCTCCGCTTGCCATTGACCCTGCACATCCTTTCCCCTTCATCCCAAACACAGGCTATGCGTTGGCGTTGCAACTTGAGCGCACACGAGACAAGCGCCCCTTGCAGGCGCTATTGCCCATCCCGGCACAGATCGAACGGTTCGTCGCCCTGCCTGCCCCGGATGGTCAGCACAGATTCTTGCCGCTCGAAGAATTGCTGGTCATGAAGATCGACCAGCTTTTCCCCGGCTATAAGCTTAAGGCGCATTTTGAATTCCGCGTGCTGCGCGACAGCGATCTGGAAGTCGAAGAAGAAGCCGAAGATCTTGTCCGCGAATTTGAGGTGGCCCTCAAGCGCCGACGTCGGGGCGAAGTTGTACGCCTGACCCATTCTGCCGGGGCGCCAGCCAAGCTGAAAGCCGTCATTATGGAAGAGCTTGGCGTCGATCTGGACGAGGTCATACCGCTTGATGGTATGATCGGGATGGCTGATTTAAGCGAACTTGTGCTTGAGACGCGCCCTGATTTGTTGTGGCCCAATTTTACCCCCCGCGTGCCGGAACGCGTCACCGATCACGATGGCGATTTGCTTGCTGCCATCCGTAACAAAGACATGTTGCTGCATCACCCCTATGAGACGTTCGATATGGTCGTGCGGTTCTTGCAGCAAGCCGCGCGCGATCCACGCGTTGTGGCCATCAAACAGACGCTTTATCGCACGTCGCGCGACAGCCCCATTGTCGAGGCCCTGTGCGAAGCGGCTGAGGACGGCAAATCGGTGACCGCCTTGGTCGAGCTGAAAGCCCGCTTTGACGAAGCCGCAAACATTCGCCAATCACGGCGGCTGGAACGCGCGGGCGCTCATGTGGTTTACGGCTTTCTAGACCTGAAAACGCATGCGAAAATCTCGACCATTGTGCGCCGCGAAGGCAACCAACTGGTGACTTATACGCACTACGGCACGGGCAATTACCACCCCATTACCGCGCGTGTGTACACCGATCTGTCCTTTTTCACCTGCGATACCAAGCTGGGGCGCGATGCGACCAAAGTGTTCAACTACCTTTCGGGATACGCGCAACCCGAAAGCCTTGATAACCTTGCGATCTCGCCCACGACGCTGAAGCCACGCCTGTTGGAACTTATTGCCGCCGAAGCAGAGCATGCACGCGCGGGTAAACCAGCCGCCATTTGGGCCAAGATGAATTCGATCATCGACAGCGAAGTCATCGACGCCCTTTATGCAGCCTCCCAAGCGGGCGTCAAAATCAGCCTTGTTGTCCGGGGCATTTGCGGTTTGCGTCCCGGCGTCAAAGGGCTCAGCGATAATATCCGCGTCAAATCCATAGTTGGCCGCTTTTTGGAACATTCACGCATCGTGTGCTTTGGCAACGGGTCTGGGCTGCCCCATAAAAAGGCACGCGTCTTTATCTCATCAGCCGATTGGATGGGGCGCAACCTCAACCGCCGCGTAGAGACATTGGTCGAGATCGAAAACACAACCGTCAAAGCGCAGATCGTCAGCCAGATCATGGCCGCGAACCTGGCCGACGTGGCACAAAGCTGGGTCATGCAACCTGATGGCAATTTCCAACGCCCCCCCCTGCCCGACGGTACTTTTGCATTCAACTGCCATAGGTTTTTCATGGAAAACCCGTCGCTTTCGGGGCGTGGGTCGGCGGGCGCATCGGATGTGCCAAAACTTACCCACACCGAAGACTGAGTGCTGCATTTTAAACGATTGAGTTACCCTTTGCCCGTCAACTGCATTGACCGCTGCGGTGTTTTTGAACAGGCTGCCCACGGAATCAGTGCGATGGATCAATGAACGTAAACGCATCCCCCCCCAGTGCCCTGTCTTCAGGCGGGCCTGATGCCGGTCTTTTCGGCAGACCGCTATTCGAGGACCCAAGCGCGCGCGCGTTGTCTCGGGTCGGCGTGGTGGATGTGGGCTCAAACTCTGTCCGGCTGGTCGTGTTTGATGGTGCCGCACGCAGCCCGGCCTATTTCTACAACGAAAAGATCATGTGTGCCTTGGGTGCTGGGCTTAGCAAATCCGGAATTTTGAACCCCGAAGGCCGGGTGCGCGCGTTGAACGCTTTGAAACGCTTCCAACATCTGGCGCAAGGCATGGGCCTGCCCAGCTTGACCGTTGTGGCAACAGCTGCGGTACGCGATGCCACGGATGGTGCGGATTTCTGCGCCGAAGTGAAACGCGAAACAGGCCTGCGCATCTGGGTCATCGACGGCGAGGAAGAAGCACGCCTTTCCGCACAAGGGGTCTTACTGGGCTGGCCGGGATCATACGGATTGGTTTGCGATATCGGCGGGTCTTCGATGGAATTGGCCGAGATCTCAAAAGGCCGCGTAGGCCGCCGAGTGACGTCCAATCTGGGCCCGTTGAAGCTGCGCGAAGTCAAAGGCGGCAAGAAAGGCCGCCATGTTCATATCAAAGAGACCGTTGCCAAGCTTGCCGAGGCCATGGGACCACAACGCGACCGGTTGTTTCTGGTGGGTGGATCGTGGCGCGCCATCGCGCGGATTGACATGCACAGACGCGGCTACCCTCTGCAAGTCTTGCACGAATACCGCATGACTGCGCGGTCCGTCAGTGCGACGGCGGATTTCATCAAAAGCAGTAACCTTGACGAATTGCGCAGTGCCTGCGGCATCTCTTCTGCCCGGATGAGCCTCGTTCCGCTGGCCACAGAGGTCCTGAGCCGTTTGGTCAAGACATTCCGGCCAAAAGATATCGCGATTTCCAGCTACGGTATCCGCGAAGGCATGCTGTATGAACAAATGCCACAACGCTTGCGTGACCGTGACCCCTTGGTCGAAGCGTGCCGCTTCGCTGAGGCAAAAGACGCCCGCATGCCTGGGTTTGGCAAATCGTTGTATGCCTTTATCCATCCGTTATTCAAATCGGTACCGCAAGACCGCAGACGGTTGATTAAGGCTGCGTGCCTGCTGCATGACGTCAGTTGGCGCGCACATCCCGATTACCGGGCCGAGACATGTTTTGACAATGCAACCCGCGCCAACCTCGGCGGCCTTAAACATTCCGAACGGGTGTTTTTGGGCCTTGCCCTGTTGCACCGCTATTCCAATAAACGCGAAGGAACGCGGTTCGAAGACCTATATGGTTTGATCACAGAAAAAGAGCGAAGCGAGGCTGAAGTGCTGGGAAAAGCCATGCGTTTCGGTGCAATGCTGTGGATGACACAAGATGCAGAGCGCGGCTCATTACGTTGGTTTCCAAAGAAAAAACACCTTCAGCTCCGCTTGACCCCCGATATGATGCCTCTTTTCGGTGAAGTCGCAGAGGCCCGTTTTCTGTCGCTGGCAGCTTCCCTAAGTGCCAGTATCGAAATCAAGAAACGCCGCTAAAGTTCGACCTGTGGTAGCGGTTCCGCCACTTCCGGCGCGGGTTCAGGCTTGGGTTTGCGGCGGATGATGATATCGCCGTTTTCCAAAACCTCCGGGGGCGCATAAAGCGACCAGTCCTTGATTTCATCCATCAAATCCACCAGTGCCGGGCCCATTTCATCCATAAAACCGCGCATACCTTCGAATGCAGGTTCCATTTCTTGCAGCAGCCCTTCCAGGAATTGCTGCGCGCCCCGCTCCATCAATGAGGGCGCCTCATCGTCCTGCGCATGGGCGACAGGCGCAGCAAGTGCACAGACAAAAATCAACATAGCCAGCTTTTTCATGGGCACACCTTAACAAATCTGGTCCGATTCTGACAGATCACACCGCAATATCTAACGAGACAGGGAAATGATCAGACGCCATCACCAAAGCTTCGCGCAGGTCTATATCGGCCCAGCACTGCGGGTCATCCAGCGGATGCCAAATACGCCATACCGGATTGTGCTGGCGCAAATCGTCAGACACCATGATGTAGTCAAGCAGTGCCTGCAGATAGCGTTTTTCAGGTTTGATCCAGAACCGAGAGGTAGTGGGCACCGGGCCAAAGCGATGTGACAACGCCCGCGCCGCATGTGGATCAAACAGCTTTTCCTGCGCGGCACCGCCCAGCACAATCTCGACTGAAGATCGGCCAAAAAGATCCTCAAACACGTCCAGACCCGGCCCGTCGTTCAAATCCCCCATCACAATCAAAGGCATGTCTTGGCCCAAAACCTGATCCACCCGCGCGCGCAGCCATATGGCTTGGGCGAGTTGCTTGCGCCTGTTTGCTATAGCAATGCGGGTTACGTCTTGGGGCGTTTTGGCGCCATATGGAGCCTTGGATTTCAGATGCGCACCGATCATCTGGAACCTGAAACCCGATGCGGTGCGAGCTGAAAGTTCAAGTGGTGGTTTGGAAAAGCGAACGTCATCCTTGGTCGCATCAATATCCAGATCGATCGAAAATACACTGTCAAAACGAGGGATATCGTTGATCGCTGCCGCCGGGGTATGCGACATGTTCAAAACGGCTGGATCGTACAGCATGGCGATTTCTTGACGGGTGTCGTTTGCAAACCCGGTGACGGCCGTGTTCGCGCGCAGCCCGTAGATCTGGGCAAAGTTCTCCAGTGCGACAACAGCATTGCGTGTGCCACCTGTATCAGGCGCCTCTATTATCATGACCGCATCGGCATCCATTGCCGCGAAAACTGCCCCCAAAGCATCTGCTTGCTGCGCGCGCGTCACCTTGTAGCGAGCCGACCAGACATCATCCCGTTGTAGCCGGTTGTCCTCATCAAACAGAGAATTGAACCACTCGACATTATACGTCGCAATGCGCATTAGCCCTGCGCACTTTCAATCTCGGCCCATGCGCGGTTGATGTCGGCCATGCGTTTTTGTGCCAATTGCAGCGCCTCTTCGGGCAAGCCCCGCGCAATCATCGCGTCAGGGTGGTTTTCCCGTACCAATTGCCGAAACGCCTTGCGTATATCGGAAAAAGGTACATCCGGCGTGACACCCAGTACGGTATATGGATCTTGCAACGCATCTGGTGCAAAGCGCATCCGCAGCCTATTGAAATCTGCCTCAGGCACGCCAAAAATTGCGGTGACCTTTTCGAGAAACGCATCTTCGTTAGGGTGATAAAACCCATCCGCCATAGCGATGTGAAACAACCCTTCGAGCAAATCGCGCAGCGTGTCGGGCTGCCCTTGGAACATCGATTGAATACGTTGGGCGTATTCTTCAAAGCCTGCGGCGTCCTGGCGGGCAAGGTTGAATACTTTGGCAGCACCTGCCTCGTCGCGCGCGGCGATGTGGAACACTTCGCGAAAAGCGGTCACCTCATCGCGCGTCACCTGACCATCGGCTTTGGCCATTTTCGCCCCTAGAGCAATCACAGCAATGGTAAACGCGACCGAGCGCTCGGGCGGGCTGCGCAGCCGGTCAAAAACGGCAGACAGACCTTCGCCCGCAGTAAGAGCAGACAGCGCGTCAGAAATGCGGGACCAAATAGACATGTCGTTAACCTTAAAGCCTGAGCCGCCGTATGTCAGGTCATCAAAGTCGTTTCAAAGCTCTTTTTGCATTAAGATCAAATCAAGCCATTGGCCTGCCTTGTACCCCACCCGCGGCATATGCGCGGTTTGCTCAAACTCCAGAGCCGCGTGAAACGTGACCGCAGAAGGGTTTGCGCTGCTGATGGCCGCAATCATCACCCGCTTGTTTTGTAGGCGCGCAATATCTTCGAGTGACGCAATCAGCCCACGCCCTACAGATCGTCGCGCGCACCAGGGTGCCACAATGACCGTATGTTCAACAGTTGCCGCATAGCCGGGCCCCCCGCGGAAAGGCCCAAACGTTGCAAAGCCGCCAATTGTGCCATGTGTTTCGTGAACAATGAAAGCGCCCTGTCGCCCCTCTATCATTTCAATAACGTCCGCTGGCGGTTTCTCTGCCGTTGTGAAGGTCGCAAGCGTATCGCGGATCATCGCGTTCCACAGCATCGCGATGTCTTGTGCGTCATCGATGCAAGCAGGCCGGATCACGGTCCGATCGCGCGCGGCCCGTGCGGTGTTTCAAAATCCGCATGCAAGCCGGCTGGGCCCGGTTCGATTGCAACGCGATCATCTGACAGCACGTCCTTTAAGGCCAATCGCAAGGCGTCCCCCTCTGGATGCATCACGGTCAGGCGACGCAAACACACACCGGACGGCGCAAGGACATCTGCCGGGTGAACATCGGTTTGCCACTGGATTACGGCGGGCGCACAATTGTTAAACGGCAAAATACCATCGGCTGGCACAGCCATTTTCCACCGCAAATCGCCTCTTTGCAACTGTACCGGCGCGCCCGAGCCGGCTGGCAACTGTGTCAACGCAGCCTCCATGTTTTCCGTGCGGCATATCCAGTTTGTCAAACGTGGCGCACCCGAAAACCGGTCCAGATCAAACCAACGGGGTTGGTCTGGTGTTGCGGCATCTGGATTGATAGCAATCGCCTCGAGGTAAAGACCGTCTTCGAGCCCCAAAAGCGCATTGTGCGTGTGGAACACGTCGTGCTCCCCTCCGGGCTGAAGCGCCACGCCCAAGGCCTCTTGGATGTGCGCTTGGGCTGCCGCCAGCGTCTCTCCGGCGATTGCGATATGATCAAAGGTGATCACGCGCGTGCCGCATCGATCAGCTTAAGGATATCTTGCGCGGCTTTGGGTATGTTTGTGCCCGGCCCAAAGATCGCTTTGACGCCTGCATCATACAAGAACTGATAATCCTGCTGTGGAATAACACCCCCGCAAATCACCAAAATATCTTCGGCTCCTGCATCTTTGAGGGCCGCAACCAACTGAGGAGCCAACGTTTTGTGCCCCGCCGCCTGCGAGCTGATGCCAATGACGTGCACATCATTGTCAACCGCATCTTGGGCCGCTTCTGCAGGTGTTTGGAACAAGGGGCCAACATCCACATCAAAACCGATATCAGCAAATGCAGTCGCGATGACCTTCGCACCCCGGTCATGCCCATCTTGGCCCATTTTGACGACCAGCATACGTGGGCGACGGCCTTCTTTTTCTGCGAAATCTTCAACTGATTTTTGAATGGCCGCGAATCCTTCGTCGCCCTGATAGGCGGCACCATAAACTCCGGCTAATGTCTTTACCTCGGCACGATGGCGTCCGAATACCTTTTCCATGGCCATGCTGATCTCTCCTACTGTGGCGCGGGCGCGGGCGGCTTCAACAGCTGCTTCCAACAAATTACCACCTTCACTGGCGCGTCGGCCGATCTCAGCCAGTGCTGCGGCACAGGCGTCTGCGTTTCGTTCGCGACGCACTTGTTCAAGCCGGGCAATCTGGCTTTTGCGCACAGCGGCATTGTCGATATCAAGAATATCAATCGGATCTTCTTTATCGCGGCGGTATTTGTTCACGCCCACAATGACTTCGGTGCCGCGGTCGATGTTGGCCTGACGTGTGGCTGCTGCCTCTTCGATACGCAGCTTTGGCATGCCAGTGGCCACGGCTTTAGTCATGCCGCCCATGTCCTCGACTTCTTCAATCAGCTTCCATGCAGCTTCAGCCAGATCGTGGGTCAGTTTTTCAACATAATACGACCCCGCCAGCGGATCGACCACATTCGTCACGCCCGTTTCTTCCTGCAAAATCAGCTGAGTGTTCCGTGCAATTCTGCTGGAAAATTCGGTGGGCAAAGCGATGGCTTCGTCCAATGCATTTGTGTGCAAAGACTGCGTACCGCCCAAGACCGCACTCATGGCTTCATAGGCTGTGCGGACAACATTATTGTATGGGTCTTGCTCTTGCAGCGACACGCCAGAGGTTTGACAATGGGTCCGCAGCATCGAGGATTTAGGGTTCTTTGGTTCAAATTCGGCCATGATGCGCGACCACAGCAGGCGCGCGGCCCGCAATTTAGCGGCTTCCATGAAGAAGTTCATGCCAATCGCAAAGAAAAAGCTCAGACGCCCGGCGAACTTATCCACATCCATGCCGCGTTCGATCGCAGCACGCACGTATTCGCGCCCGTCTGCAAGCGTAAAGGCCAATTCTTGGACAAGGTTCGCCCCAGCCTCTTGCATGTGATAGCCGGAGATAGAAATAGAATTGAACTTTGGCATTTCACTAGACGTATATTCGATAATATCCGCGATGATCCGCATCGATGGCTCCGGCGGGTAGACATAGGTGTTACGCACCATGAATTCCTTGAGGATATCGTTTTGAATTGTGCCCGACAGTACAGCGCGGTCATGACCTTGCTCTTCCCCGGCAACGATAAAATTCGCCAAGATCGGGATCACAGCACCGTTCATTGTCATCGAGACTGACACTTTATCCAGCGGGATACCATCAAACAGGATTTTCATATCGGCGATGCTGTCAATGGCCACGCCAGCCTTGCCGACATCGCCTTCTACTCGCTCGTGGTCGCTGTCATAGCCGCGGTGTGTGGCCAGATCGAACGCCACAGACACGCCCTGCTGACCATTGGCCAAAGCTTGGCGGTAAAACGCGTTTGATTCTTCGGCCGTTGAAAAGCCTGCATATTGGCGGATGGTCCAAGGCCGCCCCGCATACATGGTCGCTTTGACGCCGCGTGTATAAGGACCCTCGCCCGGAATGGACCCCAGATGCGATACATCGGCAAGGTCATCTTCGGTGTAGACCGGTTCGACGTCGATCCCTTCCAGCGTTTTCCACGTCAGGTCTTCGATCGGCCTGCCGCGCAATTCTGCTTTAGCCAGGTCGCGCCATTCTTCTTTCTTTGAACTCATGGTTATGTCCTTCTTCTTTTGTCGCCAGCGGCTGGGTTGTCCCTGCACTGTCTCGGCGACGATCCTCTACTAGGGTGGCCAGGCCATCCGCGCCTGCTGTCAGCCACATCATGTCATCAGCATAGAGTTCCCTAAACCCTGCATGCTGTTCGTTGGTAAAAGGGTTCCAGTACCCCATGCCAAAAGGCAGATTTGAAACGTCTTCCCCACGTTCGCGCAAAATGCGCCGCAGCACCGGCAAATCTGGTGTCTTGTCCAACCACGGCCGCGCGCTTTCAACCGGTGCTTCGATGTCTGCGCCACGCATCAGCACCATATCGGGCCGACCTAAAAATGTTTCAAACGGCAGGATACGAATTTCCGCCTCTGGTACAGCATGCGCCAAATCAACGATGACATCCCGCCACCCCCGATAAGAAGCCGCAATACGCTTTAGCTTTACGTCGGTCGGGTTAGGCGAACCACGGACAACTGCTGTCGCGACAGATGTGCACCAAAATTCTTCAAGGCTGCGGGGACACAGGATAATTTTCGAAATCTGAAAATCAAACGCCCGGGAAAACCAAGCAGCGCGTTCCCCCACAGATGCATAAAGCAAACCCGTGCGCAGATTGCCGCGTAAAGTGCCCACAATGTTTTCGTCACTCACGATCAGTTTTTCGATGCCGCGTCGCCGCATACGGTCGAATTGCAATGACGCGCGCGGTTCATGGTCCCGCGAAAGCGGTTCCAACACGGCCCCATGTTTTTGAAGTGCACCGCCCGCATGGATGCTTTTCTGGCTACGTCTAGGTTTCCAAAAGCCAACTTTTTGGTGCCCCAGCCATTCGCGATGCCTGCGGATGTAATCTTGAAAACCAGTGGTTCCGGTGCGGTGCGCACCTATGTGCAGAATTACTTCCATAACGCTTGACCATTGTTTTGCTGCAGCCGCCCCGCCCGGCCGAAAATAAAGGGACACAGTGGCGCATACCGTAAATCCCTTGCTGCAGTTTTAATGGTAAATTTGCGCATATCGCCCATCGCATCTTGCAAAAAACGACTTATATTAAAACCAACAGGAGAGCCGATGAAACACGTATTACCCATTGTTATAGCGTCGCTTTTTGCCGTTTCTGCAGTCGCCGAAACAGAGGAGGCACCGATCAAAGAAACGATGTTTTTCTCTATGGATGAGGTCGATTTGAACCAATTTAAGTGGAAAAAAAGACCGGTTGTGGTCTTTGCAGACTCAGAGCTTGACCCCGCATTCATTGAACAGATCGAATTGCTGCGCGCCCGCGAGAACGAGTTGCGCGCCCGTGATGTCGTTGTGATCACCGATACTTCGCCCGAACCATTGTCAGATTTACGCCGCAAACTGCGACCGCGCAATTTCATGCTGGTTTTGATGAACAAAGAAAGCGTTGTGAATGTACGCAAGCCTTTCCCATGGGACGTGCGCGAAATCAGACGCAGCATCGACAAAATGCCCATCCGCAAGCGTGAAATCCGTGAAGAAAAGGAACGCGCCACCGAAGGGTGATGCGCCTTTTTGATATTGGAAGGATGCGCGCGGCAATAGCCCATACGCGTTATTCAAACTCCATGATCACGTCATCGACCGCAAGACTATCGCCCGGGCCAGCGTTGACTTTGGAAACCGTCCCCTTGCGTTCCGCACGCAGGATATTTTCCATTTTCATCGCCTCAATGGTACACAGCGCTTGGCCTTCTTGGACCTCGTCACCAACCGCAACGTCTAGCTTCACCACCAAACCCGGCATCGGGCACAACAGCATTTTAGATGTATCCGGTGGCAACTTTTCAGGCATTTTCGCCGCTAATTCCGCCTGACGCGGCCGACGCACATGCACCTTTATATCCGCGCCTCGCGTCCGGATGCGAAATCCACCCGACACTTTGCCGACCTTTAATACCAATGGCGCATCTGCGACCGTCATCTCGGCCAGTTGATCGCCCGGTGTCCAAGCACCACTGACCCGCAGTGATGCGCCGTCTTCAAACAAAACCGTCGCACCAGATTGATCTGCCTCGATGGTCAGGTCATACGACTGACCTTGCAAACGCGCATTCCAATCCGTGCCAACTTTGCGTTCGTGGTTGTCCATCCGTCCCGACACGCGCGCACGCCGAATTTCACCCACGCGGTGCATTGCTGCACAGGCCGCTGCGATCCGCCGTAATTCTGGTTCAGGCAGTTCGACCCCCTCAAAACCGTCTGGATACTCTTCGGCAATGAACGCTGTAGTCATATCGCCTGATACAAATTTAGGGTGGTCCATGACCGCCGACAAAAACGGCAAGTTGTGCCCAATGCCCTCGACCTCAAACCGGTCAAGCGCCACGCGCATCTGTTCAATTGCCTCGGCCCGCGTGGGCGCCCACGTGCACAGCTTGGCGATCATCGGATCATAATACATGCTGATCTCGCCACCTTCATAGACGCCGGTATCGTTGCGCACCGCCGTATCACCTGCGGGTGCATCCCCTTGCCACGTCTTTTGGTCCAACAACGGGCCAGCTGCCACCTCGGACGGCGGCCGGTAGCGTGTCAAACGCCCGATAGAGGGCAAAAACCCCCGGTAGGGATCTTCTGCATAAAGACGGTTTTCAATCGCCCAGCCTGTCAGTGTCACATCGTCTTGCGTGATGGACAGCTTTTCACCGTTGGCCACCCGGATCATCTGTTCTACCAGATCGACACCTGTAATCAGCTCGGTCACGGGATGTTCGACCTGCAGGCGGGTGTTCATTTCAAGAAAGTAGAAATTCTTGTCGCCGTCCACGATGAATTCAACCGTCCCCGCAGACGCATAATCAACTGCCTGCGCCAAAGCGACAGCTTGCTCCCCCATGGCTTTGCGGGTCGCCTCATCTAGAAATGGGCTGGGCGCTTCTTCTACAACTTTTTGATTCCGGCGCTGGATCGAGCATTCCCGCTCACCTAGATAGATACCGTTGCCATGGCTATCGCACAGAACCTGGATTTCGATATGGCGAGGTTGCGTGACAAACTTTTCGATAAAAATACGATCATCGCCAAAAGAATTGGCCGCTTCGTTCTTGGAAGACTGAAACCCCTCGCGGGCTTCTTCATCATTCCACGCGATCCGCATGCCCTTACCACCACCACCTGCAGATGCTTTGATCATCACAGGGTAGCCAACCTGGTTTGATATTTTAACCGCGTCTTCTGCGTCTTCAATCAGCCCCATATACCCAGGCACCGTCGACACACCTGCTTCTTGCGCGATTTTTTTCGACGTGATTTTATCGCCCATCTTTTCAATCGCACCGACAGGCGGGCCCACAAAGGCAACGCCAGCTGCATCTAACGCTTCCGCGAATTTCGAATTTTCGGACAGAAAACCATACCCGGGGTGTACCGCCTGCGCGCCCGAAGACTTTACGGCCTCCATCACCTTATCAATCACAATATAGGACTGGTTCGCGGGCGGAGGCCCGATGTGCACCGCTTCATCCGCCATTTGCACATGTAACGCTTGCTTGTCCGCATCCGAGTAAAGGGCAACCGTCGTAATGCCCATTTTGCGGGCAGTCTTGATAACACGACAGGCAATTTCGCCGCGGTTGGCGATCAGGATCTTGTTAAACATGAGATGTCTTTCTTTGGCAGGTCGAATAGGAATAAATGCTGGCGCTCCAACGCCAAAAGCCGCGCAAACATGGTTTGCACGGTCGTGTATTACGGGATTGGCCTGCGAGTGTGCGGCTAGTTACACTGGCTTGGGTACAGTTGGCAGTAAAGGACGTTAGCGCCTGCCCCAACTGCGGCACCTTCAACGACGTTATTGTTCGTGATGACAGCGGCGCCCGCGCCGATGGCTGCACCACCGACCGCTTGTTCGCCCAGCGTATCACCGCAAGCCACAAGCGCGGAACAACCCACAAGCGCGAGGATAAATTTTTTAAACTGCATGACTGAAAACCTCTTGGATATGTTGTTTTTGCTTCGCATGCGCGTGCGGCACATATACCCAACGGCCTTCGCGCAGTGGCGAACGCGGCGTCCCCAGATAAAAAGGCGGGCAACCAAAGCGCATCAACGCCAAGCTGCCCGCCAGGGGAAGGGGTACGAATTGTGTACACAAGCGCATTGCGGGGATATTCGCTCACGCTTGCATTTTTCACAATACCCGCTCTGGTTGCAATTGCCAGAAGTTTCTGCGCAAGGCGGCGTATATAGGCTAGGCTCTGCCCATTCAGGTTGTTTTCAAGCAAAAACACGCCGATCATCCCTCAAAGCCTTCTGGGTAAGATGCCCGCGCCGCCTTCTCGTCGATCACCAAAAGCGACTCATAACTGGCCGCATCAAAGGGGTCCGTAGCGGGCACGACTTCGCGCCCAAAAAACCAAGACAGCCGCCCCGCATCAAGATTTCCACGCTCGAACGGCTGATCCCCGAAGTGCGCCCAGAGTGCTTGAAAAAATGCTAAATCTGCACGGCGATCTGCCGGCTTTCTGTCGCGAAAGCGCTCTCGCGCGACAAGGGCGGTCACCCCGCGCGGGTTAAATCGGCGCAATGTGAAATGGAAATCAGTTCCCGGCAAACGCCCGGGAAAACCTTTATGCTTCAGCATGTTGCACCCCAACGTTGAAGAGATGCATTAGGTAAGGTGGGCGTATCCGCCCACCCTCGTAGGTATCTACTTGAACTTGCCTGTGTACTCAGGCTCTGTCGAAATCGGCTCGGGGTCGACCACAACAAATTCGTCTTGCTCAGCGGCACAAGCTGCGACAAGACCCGCAAGGCCCAGCACAACCAAAAGTTTGATGCTCTTTGACATCCTGTTCTCCTGTCTCTCAATAAATGGTGCGCCGCAGGAACTTGCTGACAGCGGCACCTTTTTTGCACGGGCACTATATCAACGGCCCGTGTGAGCAAGGTAATACATCTCGCCTTAAAAAGGAATCCAAGCGCTGGCGCGACCGTGATCTGTGGCGTCAAAGCCGCACCCTCTCCAATCCTAAAATGTGTTATACCAAAGCGCTGTTCCATATTCAAAACCCGTCCCAAATGCAGGAGTCGTTCGCAACCTGGAAGGCCTCAATAAACTGGGTGACATCCGGGTCGGACTGGCCAAATTCGATCGGTTGGTTGGACAACGACACAACGACTTTATCGGCAACCAGATCAAATTCACGCATATAAGGAATAGCAACAGCCTGACAAAGAACCATAAAATCCGCCTCAGACTGATCAAATGTGATGTCACCCTCGCCGCGACCAATATGCGGCGCGTGAAACCGAAAACGCAGCCATGCTTCGGTACCAACTTGGTCGATCAATACTTCAAAAAGCTCAATAGGTTGCCCAGACGGGACCTCCGCTTGCGCCAAATGAAAAGCGCCAGCGCCGAACGCAGCGGGTATTTGCACAGCAACACTCATGCGGGTTTCGCGCTTATATCTGAACTCAGCATCACGGCGCCACACTTCTGCGCGCAATACAGTCGATTTCGACCAACGCGCCGACGGCCAAAGCGGTGACACCAACGGTGGTTCGTGCAGGCAACCTATCCGCAGGAAAAAACGACTTGTAGACATCATTGAACGCGTCATAGTCGCGCTCAAACTCGGTCAAAAAGCACCGACATTGAACAACGTCGCTCAGTTCAAGACCGACGCCCCGCAATACAATTTGCAAATTCTCCAACACCTGACGCGTCTGCGCCTCAACCCCGACTGGCAGCGGCGCATCTGGTGCGCCTGCCCGTGTCGGCATCTGGCCGGTCAGCACCACCCATCCATCTGTTTCCACAGCATGTGAAAACGGAGCGACATGCGTTGGCGCATTAGATATGTTATGAAAAATCACTTAAACCAACACCTTACAGAGGGATGTTATCGTGCTTTTTCCACGGGGTATGCACTGACTTATTCCGCAAAGATGCAAATGCACGCGCAATTCGTTTTCGCGTGGTCCGCGGCATGATGACCTCGTCTACAAAGCCGCGCTCGGAGGCAACAAACGGGTTTGCAAACCGCTCTTCATAATCAGCCGAGTGTTTTGCAAGCTTTTCCGGGTCCCCCAAATCAGCACGGTGGATGATTTCTGTGGCCCCCTTGGCCCCCATGACAGCGACCTCAGCCGTTGGCCATGCATAGTTGAAGTCGGCCTGAAGGTGCTTAGAGGACATCACCACATAAGCCCCCCCATATGCTTTGCGTGTGATGACGGTCACCATGGGTACGGTGGCTTCACCATATGCAAAGAGCAATTTGGCCCCATGCTTGATCACACCGCCGTACTCTTGGCTGGTACCTGGCAGGAACCCTGGCACGTCAATCAACGTCAGGATTGGAATTTCAAATGCATCACAGAAACGCACAAAACGCGCCGCTTTGCGCGAACTGTCGATATCAAGACACCCGGCTAGAACCAAAGGCTGGTTTGCGACAACGCCTACCGTGCGACCTTCAATGCGAATGAAGCCCGTGATGATGTTTTTGGCGAACTCTTCCTGTATCTCGTAAAAGTCGCCCTCATCCGCAAGCTTGAGGATCAATTCCTTCATGTCGTAGGGCGTGTTTGCGTTTTCCGGCACCAAGGTATCAAGCGAGGGCTCGATCCGGTTTGGATCATCGAAGAATGGACGCACGGGCGGCTTTTCGCGGTTATTGGCGGGCAGAAAATCAACCAAACGGCGCACCTCTGCCAGCGCTTCTACATCGTTTTCGAATGCAGCATCCGCAACGGAAGACTTGCGTGTATGCGTACCCGCGCCGCCCAGCTCTTCTGCCGATACATGCTCATTTGTTACTGTTTTGACGACATCCGGCCCTGTCACAAACATGTAAGAGCTGTCTTTGACCATGAAGATGAAATCGGTCATCGCAGGAGAGTAGACAGCGCCACCGGCACAGGGCCCCATAATTACGCTAATCTGCGGCACCACGCCTGATGCGGTTATGTTGCGCTGAAACACTTCGCCATACCCAGCCAAGGAATCGACGCCCTCTTGGATACGCGCACCACCAGAATCGTTAATGCCGATAACAGGCGCGCCATTTTGTACCGCCATATCCATGATTTTACATATCTTCTTGGAATGTGTTTCTGAAACAGAACCGCCCAATACCGTAAAATCCTGACTGAACACATAGACAAGTCGCCCATTAATGGTGCCCCAGCCCGTCACGACGCCGTCGCCGGCAGGCTTTTGTTCTTCCATCCCAAAATCTGTGCATCTGTGTGTGACGAACATATCAAACTCTTCAAAGCTTCCCTCATCAAGAAGCAGATCTACGCGTTCTCGCGCCGTCAGCTTGCCGCGCCCGTGCTGCGCATCGATCCGTTTTTGTCCACCACCCAAACGGGCCGCAGCGCGGCGATCTTCGAGTTGTTCAAGGATGTCTTTCATGGTGATCCCCACTTTTGTGTTCACCCCTACATACGCAAAGGACCCGCGGAATCGAAGCGGATTTCAGCAAATTTGCAAATTTTATTCACTTTGTTTTTTGCAAATTGAATAACTGCAAATTTACTCCTAGCCACTCGGATAGCTTTGTGGACAAGTTGCAGCTGCTGACCTACAAAACGTCTATGAAATCATCGCCCTCTGTCCGTTTTCTTGACCGGACGACTCCCCCGCACATCGCAACGCTCATCCTTTTAGCGGGCATGTCAGCTATCGTAATGAACATTTTCCTTCCCAGTCTGCCCAAAATGACTGAGCATTTCGATACAGAATACCGGGTCATGCAGTTGTCTGTCGCACTGTATCTGGGCGTCAGCGGCGCACTACAAGTTTTAATTGGTCCGATCTCCGACAGATACGGGCGCAGACCTGTCATATTGTGGGGGTTGGCAGCATTCTTAGTCGCGACACTGGGGTGCATCTTTGCGCCGACTGCAGAAGTGTTCCTCTTTTTCCGGATGTGTCAGGCTGCCGTTGCGGTCGCGATGGTGCTCAGCCGGGCTGCGGTCCGGGATATGTACGAACAGGACAAAGCCGCGTCTGTGATCGGGTATGTGACGATGGGTATGGCCATCGTTCCCATGATCAGCCCCGCTTTAGGCGGTATCCTGGACGAGCTTTTTGGTTGGAAAGCCAATTTTTGGGCCCTTTTCATAATGGGGGCACTTACTTTGTGGCTGGCTTGGGCCGACCAAGGGGAAACGGCCGTAAAAAGTGGCAAAACCCTAACCCAGCAATTCGGCGAATATCCCGAACTTCTGAAATCGCCGCGATTTTGGGGGTACTCCTTGGCTGCCGGTTTCTGTTCTGGCGCGTTCTTTGCCTACCTTGGGGGCGGGCCTTTCGTAGGATCAGTCGTGTTCGGCATGTCCCCGTTCTGGGTTGGCCTATTTTTTGGAGCACCAGCGATTGGGTACTTTTTCGGCAATATGTTTACGGGCATGCTGGCACAACGGGTGGGCGTAAATCGGTTGGTACTGACAGGTGCACTGATCAATGCGTTCGGGGTTGGGCTCTCGTTGATTATCTTTTTGATTGGCGCAGGCACGCCGCTCAGTTTTTTCGGACTGATGACCTTTGTGGGTCTGGGCAACGGATTGGTCATTCCAAACGCCACGGCCGGACTGTTATCAGTGCGCCCCCATTTGGCCGGAACCGCATCTGGGCTAGGCGGCGCGATCATGATCGGTGGGGGTGCGGGACTTAGCGCGCTGGCCGGTGCATCGCTTAGCGTCGAGACGGGCGCGCTCCCTTTGTTGTACATCATGTTTGGCACAGCCATCGCAGCGGTATGTTCGATCTTGGCAGTCTACTGGCGAGAACGACGTTTGCACCGCACGATTTAGCAGATAATTGGTCATGCGTTAGGCTCGCGTTAACCCTGTTCAGACACCTTGTTTTGCAGAATTTGCAGAGCTACGCTTTGTCGAATCGACTTATTTGCAAACTTGGCAGAAAGACCGCTCGAATGGCGACACAGAAACTTTATGCCGGTGCGAAACTGCGTGAACTCAGAACACGGCTGGGACATACGCAAAAAGACTTTGCCGCCAAGCTTGGGGTTTCTTTGCCCTATCTGAACCAGATGGAAAACAACAACCGCCCTGTCTCGACAACGGTTGTCTTGGCGCTGGCGCAGGAATTCGGGCTGGACGTCACCGAGCTCAGCGAAGGTGATAGCGAGCGGCTTGTCAGCGATATGCGAGAAGCATTGGCCGACCCAGTCTTTGCTGATACCTTACCGCCGCTGGCAGACCTGCGGCTTGCGGCCTCAAACGCACCTACTTTTGCGCATGCATTTTTAGAACTGCACCGCAGTTATCGACAGATGCAAGAGCGGCTTGCATCACTCGACGAGGCCTTGGGACGAGAGGACGCGCGCAGCACCCCCAGCCCATGGGAAGAAGTGCGCGATTTCTTTCATTACTGCGACAACTACATTGACGCCGTGGACCGTGCAGCCGAACATTTCGCCGAAAAACAAGGGGGCCACCGCAACATTCGCGTGGCGGCTGTGGCCACGTTAGCCAACAGTGATGTTACTGTGGAATTCGAAGAAACCGACCAGTTGCGCCGCTATGACGAGGCGAGCAAAACGTTGGTGATCTCAAGACGCGCCCCGCCTGAGACACAAACGTTTCAATTGCTGTTGCAGGTCGCTTTGGTCAAACAGAACGCGCTACTTGAAGCGACCCTCGATCTGGCGCGGTTTCATACGGCAGAGGCACGGGCCATCGCAAAATTGGGGTTGGCTAACTATTTTGCCGGTGCAGCGCTCATGCCCTACGGCGTCTTTCAGGAGGTTGCCGCCAGGTGCCGCCATGACGTTGAGGTTCTTGCGGGACATTTTGGCGCTTCGATAGAACAGGTCGCGCATAGATTGTCGACGCTGCAACGGCCGGGAGCCAAGGGCATCCCGTTCTTTTTTGTCCGCGTCGATCAGGCAGGAACGATCACCAAAAGGCATTCGGCCACGCGTCTGCAATTTGCCCGATTTGGCGGCGCTTGTCCGCTTTGGAACGTACACCGCGCCTTTGAAACGCCGGGGCAATTCCTGCGGCAATTGGCCGAAACTCCTGACGGCGTAAGGTATATAAGCCTTGCGCGCGATGTCACGAAGCCTGCGGGTCGCTTTGGTGCGCCGCTGCGCCGATATGCCATCGCATTGGGCTGCGAAGTGCGCCACGCCCGAGATTTGGTATATGCGGATGGCATTGATCTAAGCAGCGACCATGCGTTTGAGCCCATCGGCATTTCCTGCCGAATTTGTGAGCGGGCGAAATGCCATCAACGGGCTGTCCCACCGCTTGAAAGAAAGCTGACGGTTGATCCTAACCAGCGCGATGTATTGCCTTACCTGGTTGAATAGACCTAACGGCGCGCTGCACGCCAACCTGCGGCTTCGGCCTCTTGGGCAGAACAAAACCAACGTTCCCCGCGATTTTCGCGGATGCCCGTACGTTCATAGTCGCGCTGTCCGGGAATATGATAAATCCGGGCACCCGCGCTTGAGATATTGCCTTTGATGCGGCAGGCGCGATCAGGCGGGATGCGCCCCTTGGCACGTGTTTGACGAAACTGCGCAGGCGTTTGAACGCGACTGGCATGTAATCCGACATCACCGACGGCTGCGCGCTTTTCGTCCAAGTCGTAATCCATCGAATATCTGCGGTAAGCAAACGCAAGACCGTCCTGCACCAGTGATTGTGCAATGTCTTGACCGTTCACCCAGCATCGCGCCACAGCGCGACTATAGCGGTCGGTATCTAAAACGGTGCAAGTTGTGGGTTGCCCATCAAAGCGCGCGATGACGGCCTCGGTTACCCACGCGCCACACGACCAATCTGCCCCCTGCTCGGTGGTGCAGGTCTGGTCGTTTTCGGGCGCATCAATGCCGAAAAGGCGCACGCGCGTTTCGTTTACGTCAATAGTATCCCCATCGACGACAATCACCGTACCAGTGATATTCGACGCTTCTTGCGCAAAAGATGCACCGCCCCACAGGACGCTCAGCACCCAAAAAACCACTCTCACCATCCACCCTAGATGCGCATTCAGTTCCCAACGAACAAGCTCTGGCGTTCATTTAGGTAAAAAAACTGTTAACGCTGGGCTGTCTGCCAGTTGGGGTGTATCCAAGGCGCGTCATTTGCAGCGGGCAGGCTGTCGCGACCCAATAAGTGGTCCGATACTTTTTCGCCCACCATGATCGACGGCGCATTCAGGTTACCATTGGTGATCCGGGGGAAAATGCTGCTGTCTGCCACACGTAATCCGTCTACGCCGATCACGCGCGCCTCACTGTCAACGACGGCCTGAGTGTCGTTCGCCCGGCCCATACGGCAGGTGCCGCAGGGGTGATAGGCGCTTTCTGCATGCTCTTTGATAAACTCATCAAGGGCATCATCAGACTGGACGTCGGCGCCGGGCTGTATTTCGTGTTTCACAAAGGGGCTAAAGGCATCTTGCGCAAAGATTTCGCGGGTCAGGCGGATACAACGTCGGAAATCTGTCCAATCATCCGCATGAGACATGTAATTGAAATGGATTTTAGGCGCATCAGCCGGATCAGATGATGCTAAGGTCACAGCCCCGCGCGACTTGGACCGCATAGGCCCCACATGCGCCTGAAAGCCGTGCCCGTCTGCGGCAAGCTTGCCATCATAGCGCACAGCAATGGGAAGAAAATGGTATTGGATGTCCGGATAGGGTACGCCAGCTTGCGATCGGATAAAGGCCGCACTTTCAAATTGGTTCGATGCCCCCATGCCCGTTTTGGTAAAAAGCCATTGTGCCCCGATTGCGGCTTTGGAAATCAGGTTCCAGTGTTTGTACAGCGTGATGGGTTGCTTTGAAGCCATCTGAATATACAGCTCCAAATGATCTTGCAGGTTTTGCCCAACGCCCGGTCTGTTGGCCACAACGTCAATGCCGTGCGCCGCGAGATGCGCCGCAGGCCCCACGCCCGAGAGCATCAACAGCTTGGGCGAATTGATGGATGACGCAGCAAGCACCACCTCGCGCCGGGCCAAGACAACCTGCGCTGTCCCCCCCTGTTTGATCTCGACGCCAACTGCGCGCCCATCCTTAATGACCACCCGTTGCGCCAATCCTTGGACCAAGGTGCAGTTTTCACGTTTTAATGCAGGGCGCAGATAAGCATTTGCCGCAGACCAACGCCGCCCTTGGAAAATTGTCTGCTCCATCGCGCCAAAGCCTTCTTGCTTTTCGCCATTGTAGTCGCTGGTCGTCTCGTATCCGGCTTGTGCACCTGCATCGACAAAGGCTTTGAACAATGGGTTTTCGCGCGGGCCACGTGTAACTTTCAGCGGCCCATCGATGCCCCGCCACGCAGGATCCCCACCGTGTCCTCGGTCGCTCCAACCTTCCATGCGTTTGTAATACGGCAGCACATGCGCATAGGACCAGCCATCGGCACCCTGCTCTGCCCAGTGGTCGAAATCCATGGCATGACCGCGCACATAGACCATCCCGTTGATGCTGGAAGACCCACCAATTACCTTGCCACGAGGACAGACAAGCCGACGACCGCCCAGATGTTGCTCTGGTTCTGATAAATAGCCCCAGTCATAGCGTTTCATGTTCATCGGGTAAGACAGTGCCGCGGGCATCTGGATTAACGGGCCTGCGTCGGACCCCCCATGTTCAATCACGATGACAGATGCGCCTGCCTCGCTTAGCCGGTAGGCCATCGCACAGCCTGCAGAGCCTGCGCCAACTATAACAAAATCTGCTTCCATTTTACGTACTCAATTGTCTGTGTTGAGGTATATTGACCGTTCCAGCAACGCTATTCACCGCGCGGGAAACGTTTGCTCTCTTCGAGCATGTTGAGATCCATGTGGTTGCGCATGTATTGCTCAGAGGCGGCGCGCAGCGGTTGATGATCCCACGGGTAATAGCCGCCCTGCCGCAACGCTTCATAGACGACCCAGCGGCGGGCTTGGCTTTTGCGCACGTCCGCGTCAATGGCACCCAGATCCCAACGCGCCTCAGATTTGGCGCGCAAGGTTTGCCGCGTGCCTTGATGCGCGGGGACCTCGGCTAGGTTTGTCAACTCATGCGGGTCTGCCTCAAGATCGAATAGCTGATCGGGGTCAAGAGTGCAGCGGTTGTACTTCCACTTGCCATAACGTAGCGACACCATCGGCGCATAAGATGCCTCGGCCGCGTATTCCATCGCCACAGGTTCCGTGCGTTCATGCCCCTGCCCCATAGGCACAAGCGACACGCCCGTTGTCCAATCCATCACCTCTGCCATAGAAACACCTGCAAGGTCACATAGCGTCGGGCACACGTCGATGTTCGACACAGGTGTGGTCTGCAAACCCGGCGTCATCTGCGGTGCTGAAATCATCAACGGCACGCGCGCGGAACCTTCGTAAAAGGACATCTTGAACCACAATCCACGTTCCCCCAGCATGTCCCCATGGTCTGACACAAACAAGATGATCGCCTCTTGCCGCGTGTCTTCCAACGTCTGTAGGATTTCACCGATCTTGTCGTCCAGATAGCTGATGTTGGCAAAGTAAGCGCGGCGCGACCGGATGATGTCGTCTTGGGTGATGTCAAAACTGCGCCAGTCGTTGGCGTCAAAAATACGCTGCGAATGGGCATCTTGGTCGGCATACTCAAAGGCTGGCACTTGGGGCAACAGATGTGCGCAATCCTCGTAAAGATCCCAGTATTTCTTGCGCGCGACATAGGGATCATGCGGATGGGTAAAGCTGGCGGTCAGGCACCAAGGGCGGGTATCCCCCCCGCGTGACAGTTCATAAAGTTTGCGCACCGCGTTGTACGCAACCTCGTCGTCATATTCCATCTGGTTGGAAGTTTCCGCGACCCCTGCCCCCGTGACGGACCCCATGTTGTGATACCACCAGTCAATGCGTTCACCGGGTTTGCGGTAATCCGGCGTCCATCCGAAATCAGCCGGGTAAATATCTGTGGTCAGACGCTCTTCGAAACCGTGAAGCTGATCGGGGCCGACAAAATGCATCTTGCCTGACAAGCAAGTCTGATACCCCGCACGGCGCAGATGGTGCGCATATGTCGGGATGGAGGAGCAAAACTCTGCCGCGTTATCATAGACACCTGTGGCCGATGGCAACTGGCCTGACATGAATGCCGCCCGCCCCGGCGCGCATAGCGGGCTTGCCGTATAGGCGTTTTGAAACCGCGTAGACCGCGCGGCCAGCTTTTTCAGATGAGGCGCATGCAACCAATCGGCGGGCCCATCCGGGAACAGGGTCCCATTGAGCTGATCGACCATCAGGATCAGGATGTTGGGCTGGGTCATGACTGCACATCCAGCAAGTTTTTGAGCGTGCTTAGGGCGGTTTCTCGGGCGCCGGCGGCACTTTGCGACCGTGCGAGGGCTGCGCGCAAATACAAACCATCAATCAATGCAGCAATCACATCGGCGTGTGCATGAGGGGTTGCAGACAAAGGGCGTAGCGCATGCACAAGGTTTGACCGCAGCCGCCTCTGATAAAGATGCAAGAGCCGCAGCGTATCACGATTTGTCTGCGCCGATGCATAAAGTGTCATCCACGCACTAATTGTGGCAGGTGCAAAACACGATGGCGCAAAGCTGGCCTCGATGATCGCGTTTACCCGCCCCTGTGGTGAGGTAGCGGCCGCCAGACCGCGCCGGACTTCGCCCCCGAAATCACCAAGGATCTGTCGCATGGCAGCTTGAAAGATTTGGTCTTTGCCACCGAAATAGTGATGCGCCAGCGCCGATGACATACCTGCGCGTTTTGCAATTTGCCCGACAGTGACATCCAGCGACCCGCGGGCGCCAATCTCGGCAATCGTGGCTTCGACCAACGCGCTACGACGGATCGGTTCCATTCCAATTTTAGGCATGCGGCGTCCCACCCTCGTGAAGATATTTTTCAGTACGGGTTTTTTGATTGACTCGTCAATCAATAAAAAAGGCAGGCCGTTATGACTTGGTCTGGTTCGGGTTCGGCGTTGTGGGTTTGCGTTTCAGAACCGCCTCGCGCCATGTGATAAAAGTGACCGACCCCAAAATGACGACCCCGCCCATAACAACCCAAATATCTACCGCCTCGCCAAAAGCGAAATACCCCAGCAACACCGCCCAGATGAGCTGTAGAAACGTCACCGGCTGGGTGACGGTCACAGGCGCCGCCGCAAAGGCCAGCGTCATGGTATAGTGGCCCGCAACAGCAAAACAGGCGACCGCGAACAACAACACCAGATCACCGATCGTGGGTGTTACCCAATCGGCCAGCGCGAAGGGGGCCAATACGATCGTGACAAAGATAGACAGCATCGCCACCACCACAGATGGCTTTACCTCGTCCGCCATGACTTTGGCCGTCAGATACGACCCGCCAAATGCAATCGCGGTAAAAACCATCGCAAGATGCCCTGTGCTGACTTCGCGAAAACCGGGCCGCAAAATGATCAATGCCCCTATCAGAGCCATCATCACAGCAGCAATCCGACGAAACGCCAGCTTCTCTCCCAAAAAGAGCGCAGCCCCAATCGTCACGTAAATCGGGGCCAGATAGTTCATCGCGGTCACTTCGGCGATCGGAATACGCGTCATCGCAAAAAACCACGTGATTACGCCAAGCCCGTGCACGATGCCACGAAACCCAAATAGCCCCCATTGGCGCGGCGTAAGCTGCGCCGACCGCAGCGCATCCAGCGCAGGGATCAAGAACACAAGACCAAACAAATAGCGCAGGAATGCCATCTGAGCCGGCGGCATGCCAGTGCCCATGTATTTCACCAAAGCTGTCACAGCGATAAAGCAAAACCCCGTCACGACCATCCAGAAGACGCCAAGGACGGGTTGAGAAGAGCGACTGTTGGCCATGACCTATAGACACTCGTTTTTCCAGCCGCCGCAAGAGGGACCGGATCAAAGCACCACGTTATTTTATCCCTAAACTTTTAATCACAGAAATCTGATCAGGCATGATTAGCGTATACTTGTTTTAAGCCCATATCATTAGGCAGGTAACAAGGATGCGTTTGAAATGCTGGATAATGAAAACAGATTGAACCTGACGGCTGACGATATCGCAATGATCGAGGCTGCACTGCACACGCAAAAGAAGATTTTGTCAGTGCAAAGCGAAGCGGGCCGTACAGGTGCAAAACAAAAATTGACCAAGTTGCAGCAACTGATCCGCCGGATTGGACACAACAAACCTACCGCTGACGCGCCCGTGTCTTGGACGCAAATGGCCCGAGACTTTTTCGCGCCCACCAATAGCTGTTCGCAAACTCGCTTTTAAACGAATGGCACAGTGCTGACGTGAGCCGCCTGTGGTGGGGGCGGCTTTTTTATTGCGCAGTGGTCCTAAAGCTGTTCCATCACCGCATCCGAGGCCTCAAAGTTGGTGGTGACGCGCTGCACATCATCATCATCTTCCAATGCATCAATCAGCTTCATCAGCTTTTGCATGCTTTCGAGGTCCATTTCCGTGGTGGTCGTAGGCTTCCACACCAGTTTGGTGCTATCAGATTCGCCCAGTTCCGCCTCCAAAGCGGTCGCAACTTCGTTCAGATCTGTGTCAGCACACCAAATGACATGCCCTTCCTCAGAACTTTCAACGTCTTCGGCACCAGCCTCGATTGCGGCCATCATTATTGTGTCCGCGTCCCCTGTTTCCGCAGGATAGGCCACTTCGCCTTTGCGGTCGAACATGAAACCGACGCTGCCTGTTTCACCCAAATTTCCACCGTTCTTTGTGAACGTGGACCGCACCGTTGACGCCGTTCGGTTGCGGTTGTCGGTCATCGCTTCGACAATCACGGCCACGCCATTGGGGCCATAGCCTTCATAACGAATTTCTTCGTATTCATCGCCATCGCCGGTTTGGCTTTTCTTGATCGCACGGTCGATGTTGTCTTTGGGCATCGACTGGGATTTCGCCTCTTTCACGGCCAGGCGCAAACGCGGATTTTTATCCGGGTCCGGGTCGCCCATCTTTGCAGCAACAGTGATCTCCTTGCTCAGCTTGGAAAACAGTTTTGAGCGTACGGCGTCCTGACGCCCTTTGCGGTGCTGAATATTCGCCCATTTAGAGTGGCCTGCCATTGGTCCATCCATTGCTGTAAAGGTGTTCAGCGCATTCTATAAAACAGGTGTCACCCAAGGGGCAAGGGCAGCCCGGACAATCGCCTTGAATTTGAAACTGCGCGCGTTCTAGGCTTACTGACCAGATTGCTGGGACACCGTCTTTATCCATGCCCTCCGATCTTGCAAGACGATCGCCGCTTTCCAAAACGGGATTGGGTTTGCTTGTCCTTTTTACAGGGGCACGCAAGCTTTTGCGCATTACAGGGACAGATTGAACCCCGGCGACAAGTTTCATCGCCGCAACACCTCAGGCCCTATCTGATCGCAGCGCCGTTTGTCCCACGCTAATTTCAGTGAAAGCGGCCCTTTCAAGCCCCAAGCCCCGGCCTGTTCAAGGCTGCAATGGATATTCCCCCTTTCCCCTCATCGGCCAATATGTCTAGATCAAACAGCATGACATCTGATCAAATCATCCTGTTTTCCCTTTTTGGCGCGGTCTTTGGGCTCTTGCTGTGGGGACGTTTCAGGTATGATATCGTGGCCTTTACGGCGTTAATGGTCGCTGTGGTTGTCGGTGTTGTCCCCACCAAGGACGCGTTTTCCGGCTTTGGTCATCCGGCCACACTGGTGGTGGCCTTGGTGCTTGTGGTTTCGGCGGGGTTGGTGCGGTCGGGGGCCGTGTTTTTGATCACGCGCACGTTGGTCGATGCCGGCCGCAGTCTGGGCGGCCATATCGCTTTGATGGGGGCTATTGGCGGGGTTTTGTCAGCCTTCATGAACAATGTCGCGGCGCTTGCCCTATTGATGCCCGTCGACATGCAGACCGCACGCAAAGCGGGCCGCCCGCCGGGGCTCAGCCTGATGCCGCTAAGTTTCGCGACGATTTTAGGCGGTATGGTCACGCTCATCGGTACACCGCCCAATATTATCATCGCAGCCATACGCGAAGAAAACCTTGGCGCGCCGTTTGCGATGTTCGATTTCGCCCCCGTAGGCGGTGCCGCCGCTTTTGCGGGCTTGGCCTTTGTGTCGCTGATTGGCTGGCGGCTGATCCCTCAGCGCGGCACGGACACAACACAGCATTCGGACATTTCCCAGTATATTGCAGAATTGACGGTGCCCGCAGGCAGCAAGCATATCGGCAAACGGGTGGCTGAATTAACCGATGCAGCAGACAACGCAGATGCAGCGATCCTGGGTCTGATCCGGGATGGCAAGCGCCGTTACGGCCAAGCGCGAAACACTATTTTGCAGGCAGATGACGCTCTGGTCATTGAAGCCACACCCGAAGCTTTGGATGAACTGAGATCCAGCCTTGATCTGGCCGTTGCAGACGCCAAACGCGAAGAAGCATTAAACGCGGCGGGCGACGGTGTGGAGATCATTGAGGTGGTGGTGCCTGAAGATGCCCGTATCACTGGCAAAACAGCCCAGGCCATTGGCTTGGCATGGCGACAGCGCAGCGTTTTGCTGGGCATCTCGCGGCAGGGCAGCAGGTTAACCAAGCGGCTGCGTCAAACGCCTGTGAAAACTGGCGACATCCTTTTACTGCTTGTGCCACGCGATACGGGTGATGACGTGGCCAATTGGTTAGGGTGCATGCCACTGGCAGACCGTGGTTTGGCCGTAACCGTCAACAAAAAGGTTTGGTTGGCGATAGGCCTGTTTGGGGGTGCGGTCTTGGCCGCAAGCCTTGGGCTGATCTATCTTCCTATCGCTTTGGGCTTGGTTGTTGTGGCCTACGTCTTGGCAAAAATCATTCCCTTGGCCGAGCTTTACGACCATATCAATTGGCCTGTCGTCGTCTTGTTGGGCTCGATGATCCCGCTTGGCGCCGCATTGGAGAGTTCCGGCGGGACCGAACTTATTGCGGGGGCACTGATATCGTTCACCCAAGGGCTGCCCGCATGGGCCGTTCTGACGGTTCTGATGGTGGTCACAATGACGCTGTCAGATGTGTTGAACAACACGGCGACCACAATCGTTGCGGCCCCGGTTGGCATCCAGATGGCACAAACACTCGGCGTATCGCCCGACCCCTTTTTGATGGCCGTTGCGGTCGCAGCGTCAAGCGCATTCCTTACCCCCATCGGGCACAAGAACAACACGTTGATCCTGGGCCCGGGAGGTTATGGATTTGGTGATTATTGGCGCATGGGACTACCGCTTGAGATCATCGTTGTCGCCGTGTCGATCCCGGCAATTTTGGTATTCTGGCCGCTTTAACTATTAACGCCCGTACACAGCCTTGTATGCCACTTCGTACGCGTCCTCTGGGAACATCCCAAGATCAATCGCCGTGTGGCGTGGCATGGCGCTTAACTCAACATAGGTACGATAAAAAGCTGAACGCTTGCGGGCCGCTGTTTTCAGTGAGTTCAGAACAGATGGCATGGGAAAACCCTCTCCATTGATAACTAATGTAATCCTCCCTTGCGCATAAAATGAGTACTCACTGCCGATACGACAAGCGTCAAATACATATGGCTGGGTTGCAAAAAACGAATAGCGCGCCGCAGCACGCTAGAGCGGCCAAAACACCGGGATCACAAAAGAAACAATCACCGCCATACTCAGGTTCAGCGGCAAGCCAATCCGTGTGAAATCAGTGAACTTATAGCCGCCCGGGCCGTAAACAAGCGTGTTGGTCTGATACCCGATGGGCGTAGCAAAAGCACAGGACGCCGCGATCATCACAGCCACAACCAAAGCGCGCGGGTCCAATCCCAGTGCTGCCCCCAACCCGATCGCAATCGGGGTCATAATCACCGCCACAGCATTGTTCGATACAATCTCGGTCAGGGTGGAGGTCAGCAAAAAGACGACCAACACGACCAGCGTCGGCGGCAAGGTCATTAGAAACGGCGACACCCCGGCCACAATCAAATCCACAGCCCCCGAATGCTGCAATGCAGCCCCCACAGCCAGCATCGAAAAAATCAGCGCAAGCAACCGACCATCGACGAAAGAAAACGCCTCGTCCGCGTCAATGCAGCCGGTGACCAACACCACTGCCACAGCCACAATTGCCAGCAACAAAATAGGTGCCACGTTAAAGGCCGCCAGACCCACGATAGCCAAAAGCGCTGTAATCGCGATGGGGGCGTGGCTGCGGCGAAATGCACGGGCTGAGGGGTGCGAAACATCGACCATGTCCATATCGCTGGCCAAACGCTGAATGTCCTCGGGCGCGCCTTCAAGAAGCAGCGTATCGCCCACCTTGACGATTAACGCGTCCAACTGTCGCCCAATGTTCTGATTACGCCGATGCACTGCCAATGTGTAAACGCCATAACGCCGCCGCAGCCGCATAGAACCCAGCGACCGCCCGACCATCTTGCACCCCGGCGTGATGAGCACCTCGACCGTACTGGTTTCAACAGCGGATACTTGATCCACGCGTTTGAGCTCTTTGTTGGTTTGCAGGCTCAACAGCTCTGTCATTGCGGTGCGCAGCACGACACGGTCGCCCACTTGCAGCGTCACAGCCCCAAGGTCGCGCCGCAAAGAACTATCCCCCCGCACAACATCGATCAGCCTGACACCGTCGCGTTTGAACAGCTGCACCCCAAGTGGTGCGCGCCCCACAAGGTTGCTTTCTGGCGGAACAACCGCTTCGGTAAAGAACTTTTTCTTGGACCGGTCTGACAGCATGTTCGCCATACTATCCCGATCTGGCAGCAATTTCGGGCCCAGTATGCTTAGGTACAAAAGCCCCCAACAGCACACGACAATGCCCACTGGTAAAATCTCAAATATGGTAAAGGGGGCCAAGCCTTCGGCGCGGGCAACTCCATCCACCAAAAGGTTTGTTGAGGTGCCGATCAACGTCAAAGAGCCCCCCATGATCGCAGCATAACTAAGCGGGATCAAAAGCTTGGACGCTTTAGCGCCCAGTGTTTTGCTAAGCTGCACCATAACAGGGATCATCACCACCACGACAGGCGTGTTGTTCATGATAGCAGAGGCCCCCATTACGGATAGAACAACGCCAACAACGGCAATTTTGGGTCGCGTTTTGGCCTGTTGCTCTGCTGCGCGGGTCAGCACCTCCAGTGCGCCTGTGCGCACCAACGCGCCCATGACCACAAACATCGCAGCAATCGTCCAAGGGGCGGGGTTGCTTAACACCGCAAGGGCGTTGTCATAGGGCAAAACTCCCAAGACCAACATCAACGCGGCCCCTGACAAAGCCACAACTTCGGTCGGGTATGTTTCGCGCACAAACAAGACGAACATCATAGCTACAACGCCAAGCGTCAGCAGGGGCGCCGCTAAAGGAGAAAGGTTCATCAAGGATATCACGGGCAAAGACCCTGTAGATACGGATGGTTACACATTACTGTCGCGTATTGCGGGCGTCGGGGCAAGCGAGGGTTTCGAACGCGGTTGCACAAGGTACATCCCCATGACCATCAGCGCCAATGCCGCCCAAATACCGGGCGGATAGGCCTCCCCCAAGATCAACATTGCCCAAAAGACACCAAAGCCCGTGACCAGATAGCTCACCTGCACCGCAAATACCGGACCTGCCCGACCTACCATCCATACATAACCTGAATAGACCACGACGTGAATAATAGCGGCGACGACATGGGCCTGACCTTCCAGTGTGAGGGCCGCAGACGGCGCGATCCATTGGCCCGACAGCACCATGACCGGCAAAATCATCACAGCCCCCATCAGCGACGCACCATACAAAACCTGGAACGGGTCCAATCCCCCCGTTCCGAACTTTGATACCAGGTTGCCTTCGAGCCCGTAACATATACCGCTGATCAGTGCGACAAGCACCCAAAAAACAGGCAGGTTCAACGCCTCGGCCCCCGGTGCTGCAATCAGCAATACACCCGACAACCCTAATAACAAGCCCAGAAGCCTGCGCCATGCAAACCGGTCATTTCCCATCGCCAATGCGATGGGAAACGCCCACATCGGCACCATGGACAGCAAGATCGACAATATACCGGACGGCAAATGTACTGCCGCTTGAAAAGATGTGGTGTTCGGCAAAATGGTCCCGATGACGGCCACCATAAAGCAGACCAGCAGTTGAAACCTGCCCCGCGGCAGACACGTCCCCCGCCACGTACACACAGCAGCCATGAAGGCCGCCCCAATCACCAACTGCCAGAAAATCAGACCAAAGTGTTTGTATCCCGTCGAAACGGCGATCTTGGTCAGAGGTTGGGTCAAACCCCACCCCGCGCCCATCACAACGAGCACACAGGTCAGAAACAGCTTTTCACGACTGGAGAGCTGCGTCACGGTGCGGCTGCCTGCAACAGCCCCCCATCGCGGACCATGGCAATACGCGTCGCTTTGCCAGTGCGATCATCGGTTTCTACATATACACCCGAAAGGGTCGCTGTGTCGGCGGCAGGCGTGAAGCGTTCTTTTGGCATGCCTGTGATAAACCGTCTAAGCGGTTCCGTCTTATCCATGCCAATCACTGAATTATAATCGCCGCACATACCGGCATCAGTCAGATAAGCGGTGCCCTTGGGCAAGACCATCGCATCCGCCGTTGGAACGTGGGTATGGGTGCCCACAACCAAGCTGGCGCGACCATCGCAATAATGGCCCATGGCCATTTTCTCAGATGTGGCCTCGCAATGGATGTCCACGATGATCGCCGCGGCTTGCCCACCTAAAGGGTGCGTTTTAAGAACGGTCTCAAGCGCCGAGAAAGGGTCATCAAAGGGACGCTTCATAAAGACCTGGCCTAGGGCCTGCGTCACCAAAACCTTGCGTCCGTTTTGCGCCGTGAACAACCGCGCCCCTTTGCCCGGTGCAGATTTTGAGAAATTAAGGGGGCGAATGATGCGCGGCTCATGTTCGATGAACTGCAGCATGTCTTTTTGGTCGAACGCGTGATCGCCAAGCGTAATGCAGTCAGCTCCCGCATCTAGCAGTGTTTTGGCATGAGCCCCCGACAACCCCATACCAGAAGTCGCGTTTTCCCCATTCACTACGATAAAATCCAACCGCCAGTCGGCACGAAGCCGCGGCAGGTTTTCTGTGATTGCCCGGCGACCAGAGCGCCCCATCACATCCCCAAGAAACAGAATTTTCATGCAGGATGGGTAGGGCTGTGGTTGGGTCAGGGCAAGGGCAGGTGCAAATTTATTTTGTTCCCCGGCAGTGGGCAGCCAGCAAAATTGCAGCTAGGTTGAATAACGTAACAACCAAGAAAAGGGCGGGACCGCATGTATTGGCAAGAGATTGAGAAATCCGGCGGCTTGGCGGTAATCACTGGCGGTGCCAGCGGTGTTGGCTATGCAGCCGCAGCGCATTTAGCAGCCCTTGGGTTCGATATATTACTCGCTGACGTAGACGAAGGAGCTTTGCAAAGTGCGTTTGCAGATTTGCAAAAATTTGGCACTCGCATTCATACGATGGTCACAGATGTATCTGATATCGCTGCGGTGCAAGCATTGGCAGATACAGCATTCGGCCTTGGGCCTGTCGCGGTTGTAATGAATAACGCAGGGATTGGTGGGGCGTCTTCAACCCTTGAGAACCATGACGCATGGCGCAAAATTATAGATGTGAATTTATATGGCGTTCTCAACGGGGTACAAGCGTTTGTTCCCAGATTAATTGAGCAAGGAAAACCTGCAGCAGTGATCAACACAGGCTCCAAGCAAGGGATCACAAACCCACCTGGGAACCCTGCATACAACGTGTCAAAAGCGGCCGTCAAAGCATTGACCGAACATCTTTCCCACGATCTGCGCGAACAGGATGCCCCCATAGATGTACATCTGTTTGTGCCCGGCTTCACCTACACAGGCATGATTGCAAGCTTCATGCCTGAAAAACCTCAGGGGGCGTGGACAAGCGATGAAACCATTGAGCATCTTTTCAAATGCATTGCGCGGGGAGATTTCTATGTCATGTGCCCGGACAACATGGTGACCGCAGAAACCGACGCAAAGCGCGTTCTATGGAACGCACAAGATATTATCGAAAACCGACCTGCCTTGTCGCGGTGGCATCCGAAATGGAAAGCTGAATTCGCAAAGCATGAAAGTGATAAATAAGTAATATCAAAATTATACGGCACTCTTTTAATGCATGACTTTACCGAAAATCGAATACTTTTCTTTCTGTGACAATTAAATCCAAAGGCTGATCCGTCGCCTCTAACGGCAAAGAACCCGCTTGCTGATCAGCATAGGCATATCCTATGGCGAGCGTCGCCCTTATCGCGCGCAACGCTTCAAGGCTCCGGTCGTAAAATCCACCGCCATAGCCAAGCCGCCCGCCCATCGGGTCAAACGCAACCAGCGGCACGATGAGAATTTCCGGTTCAAAAAATTCGGGCCTTGCGGGGATTTGTGCACCAAACGGTCCTGCTACCATCTTTGCACCAGGTTCCCACTTTGCAAACTTGAGCGGCAGACCTTCCCCCATGATAACCGGCACACCGACGCACCCGTGAGCACTCGCTTCTTCCATGGCGGGCAGCGGGTCAATCTCCGTCCGGATGGGCATATATCCAGCCAAAGGCACCCCGCGGTAGCCCGCTAAAACGGCAGACAGTTGCCCTGCCCCAGTCCCCCGATCCTTGGCATGTGCAGCTTTACGTCGTGCGAAACCCTCTTTGCGCGCTGCTGCTTTGACCGCGGCAAGATCGCTCACAAAAGCACCATCGCCGCAAGACCCAGAAAGGCGAAGAACCCGACCACATCCGTTACTGTTGTCACAAAAGCTCCGGACGCAAGCGCGGGGTCAATCCCGACACGGTCAAGGATGACGGGGATGACAGTGCCCGCCAACCCCGCAATGACCAGATTTATCACCATCGCAGCGGCAATCACATAGCCCAACACGGGCGAGCCAAACCAGATAACGCCGACCACCCCCATAACAATCGCAAAAATAATGCCGTTGATCAGGCCCACCAGTACCTCGCGACGGATAACACGCCACACATTGGCCCCGGTCAGGTCTTTCGTTGCAATTGCACGCACAGCGACCGTCAAAGACTGCGTACCAGCATTGCCCCCCATCGATGCCACGATCGGCATTAACACTGCTAGGGCTACGATCTGCGCCAAAGCCACCTCAAACTGGGCGATCACCATAGACGCCGCAATGGACGTGATCAGATTCACCCCAAGCCACGGCATCCGCTGCTTAGTTGTTTCAAGCACCCGGTCGGACAACGACCCCTCACCCACACCGGCAAGGCGCAAGATGTCCTCTTCGTGTTCTTCGTCCAGAACGGCCATGGCGTCGTCAATGGTAATAATACCGATCAAACGCCCTTCCTCATCCACAACAGGTGCGGAAATGAGGTGGTATTGGTTAAAAGCATAAGCCACATCAGATTCTTCCTGAGTAGCAGGGATGATCTGAAAGGTTTCTTCCAGCAGATCAATCAGTGCTGTAGTGCGTTTGGATCGCATCAACTTGCCCAGCGTCACATTCCCAATCGGGTGCAACCGAGGATCGACAATAACAATGTGATAGAACTGGTCTGGAAGCTCTTCTTCGGGGGTCGCGCGCAACCGGTCGATAGCCTCGCCTACTGTCCAGTGCTCGGGGGCCATGACGACTTCGCGTTGCATCAAACGCCCGGCAGAAAACTCCGGATACCCCAAGGCCTGTTCAACAGCAGCGCGGTCGACTTCTTCCAGCGCATCAAGGATTACCTCTTGTTGCTCATCCTCAAGGTCTTCGACTAAATCGACGACATCATCGCTGTCCATGTCGCGTACAGCTTGGGTCAAAACCTGCGGGGTGAGTACCGCGATAACCTCTTCGCGAATACTTTCGTCAAGCTCCGATAGGATTTCACCATCGAATTCGCGATCATACAGCCGGATGAGCCGCGACCGTTCAAAGGCATTTATCTGCTCTAGCAAATCAGCGATATCGGCCGCGTGCAGCGGGTCCATCAATTCGGTCAGCTTGGCCTGATCTTCGATGTCGACGGCATAGAGAATGGCAGCGATTGCCTTGGGGCCCAAAAGATAGGCATCCTCTTCGGTTACTTCCGGCGCATCAACGCTTTGGTCAGACATAACAAGGCCCCTTTTATACCTGCGTGGACCATAAGCACCGGCTATTGTGGACACAATGGGCTGCAAGATCATCGTTGTTCTATCTCGCATGACCGCCTAAGGATTCACTATGGACGCGGCGCATTTACTCCTTGGGCAAACCTTTGAGGTCACGGGCAACCCGATGGTTGCGCCGTGGCAGGACAGTGTGCGGATCAACACCCAAGGTGCGGTGGCCCTCAAGGATGGCAAGATCGACGCCGTGGGCGATGCTGCTGATTTGCGACGGCGCTATCCACAGGCGCAGATCACAGATTATGATGCACATCTGATTTGCCCCGGTTTTATTGATGCGCATGTGCACTACCCGCAGACCGCCATGATCGCCAGTTGGGGCAAACAGCTGATTGATTGGTTAAACACCTACACATTCCCGGAAGAGATACGCTTGGCGGATCCCGAATATGCGCGGACCATCGCGGCGCGCTATCTGGATTTGACCCTGTCTTACGGCACGACCACGGTGTGTTCTTATGCCACGACCCACCCCGGCAGCGTAGACGCATTTTTTGAGGCCGCCGCCGCGCGCGGGCTTCGCAGCGTGGCAGGCAAAACCTGCATGGACCGCAACGCGCCGCCCGCGCTATGCGACACGGTTCAATCCGCTTATGACGATAGCAAAGCACTGCTGAACCGATGGCACGGCGTAGGCCGCGCCCAATACGCGATTACGCCGCGGTTTTCGCCGACCTCCACGCCCGAACAGCTATCGGCTTTGGGGGCTTTGTGGGCAGAGCACCCCGACTGCCTGATGCAAACGCATCTGAGCGAACAAGAACCGGAAATCGCTTGGGTCCGTGCGCTGTATCCCGGCGCGCGCGATTATCTTGATACCTATGAAGCGCACGGTTTGATCGGTGAAAAAGCGGTCTATGGGCATGCGATTTACCTCACACCACGCGAGATCGACCGTATTGCAGAAACCGGTGCTGCGGTTGTGCATTGCCCGACATCGAATACGTTTATTGGGTCAGGTTTGATGGACGTCACCGGGTTATCGCTGCGCAACATATCCGTTGGTCTTGCAACCGATACAGGCGGGGGTTCTTCCTTTTCGATGCTGCGCACGATGGCCGCCGCCTATGAGATAGCGCAATTGCGCGGCATCGCATTGCACCCTGCACAGCTGATGTACCTAGCGACAGCTGGTGCCGCGCGTAGCCTGCATTTGCACAATAAAATCGGCTACTTAAAGCCGGGAATGGAAGCGGACCTGACCATTTTGGACCTCGCGTCAACACCTGCGATACAGCAACGTGCCGCAGAGGCGACCACAACTTGGGAAGCACTATTCCCCACCATTATGATGGGCGATGATCGTGCGATTTCAGATGTTTGGATTGCGGGCCAACGCCATACGTCCGCGCCACCTAACAGCCCGATCTAGCCAGTACCATGACCCAAGTGTTGCCCAGCTCGCGCACCAGCGCAAATTCTGTGACATCCTCAAGCAACATGTTCGCACGGTGGCCAGGCGAATTGGCCCAATCGGTCATTACCTCGGCTAGGTCGGCTTGGCCTTGGGCAATGTTTTCAGCAACGCGACACCATCCATACCCTGTGCGGCTGACACGTTGCGCAATGTCTGATCCATCGCTGCCTGTGTGCGAAAAGAACCGCCCGCTTACCATATCGCGGGCATGGGTGAGGGCTGCTGCATGCAGTGTTTCCGAATAGGTCACGGTGCTGCGTCCTTGGCTGGCCCGGAAATCGTTCAGCGCTTTTGTGGCTTTCGGGCTAGCGGCAGCGGCGGTTGCCAGACATACCAAGAGCAGTACCGCGCGGATCAGGTGCTTCATGACGCCTCTTGCAAATTCGTAGCTAGTTCGTTCTGTTTTTCAATGATTAGCGCCAAATCAACCGTTTGCATATGGCCGTCGCGGACAACTTCGCGCCCTTCGACGATCAAGTCGCGCACTTTCGTTGGGCCTGCCAGCAATAGTGCTGCGGGGTCCCAGCTGCCCGCGCTTTCAATATTTGAGACATCCCAGATGGCAATATCAGCCCGCGCGCCCGCTTGAAGCCGGCCACAGTCATGCCGCCCCAACACATCTGCACCACCACGGGTCGCAATCTCCAAAGCCTCATCCGCACTCATGGCGTCGGCCCCCAGTGCCACGCGCTGTAACAACATGGCCTGCCGCGCCTCTGCCACGAGGTTGCCCGCGTCATTGCTTGCTGATCCATCCACACCAAGCCCAACAGGCACACGCATATCCCGCATCGCGCGCAATGGCGCGATACCGCTACCAAGCCTGCAATTTGAACAAGGGCAATGCGCCACGCCTGTTTTGGTCTTTGCAAACAAAGCGATCTCAGCCGGGTTCAGTTTGACACAATGGGCGTGCCAAACATCATCACCGACCCAGCCCAGGCTTTCTGCATATTCACCCGGCCTGCACCCGAATTTTTCCAGTGAATAGGCGATATCCTCTTCGTTTTCAGCCAGATGTGTGTGCATCATCACACCCTTGTCACGAGCCAATACCGCCGCGTCCCGCATCAATTCACGGCTGACCGAAAACGGTGAACAGGGGGCTACACCGACGCGGCACATCGCCCCGTCAGCAGGGTCGTGAAACGCATCAATCACACGGATCATATCGTCCAATATATCGGCTTCACGTTCAACCAGCGCGTCCGGCGGCAGCCCACCGTCCGAGACGCCAATGCTCATGGCGCCGCGGGTTGGATGAAATCGCAGGCCAACCTCGGATGCGGCGTGAATTGTATCTTCCAGGCGAGCACCATTGGGGTAAAGATACAGATGGTCACTGCTTAGCGTGCATCCAGACAGCGCCAGTTCTGCCAAGCCCACCTGTGCCGACGTAAACATATGATCCGGTGTAAAGCGCGCCCAAATCGGGTAAAGCGTCTGGAGCCAGCCAAATAGCAACGCATCCTGCCCACCGGGAACTGCACGGGTCAGCGTTTGATATAGGTGGTGATGTGTATTCACTAACCCGGGCGTCACAACACAGCCTGCCCCGCTGATCCCCGGCAATTTGCCAGCCAACCCTTGGCCTACCGCCTCAATTTTCCCGTCTTGGATGATAATATCTGCATATTTCAAACGACGGCGGCCATCGTCCATCGTGACCACATGGTCGGCGTTGCGGATGGCCCAACGAGTCATGACAGGGATTGGCGCAAAACATCCATCGCCAAGGCGTGTACCTCAGCGTTGGAGGCTGCAAGGGCGCGTCCACCATCATGAGCAGGCCCGCCTTCCCAATCGGTCACGATGCCGCCTGCCGCTTGAATAAGCGCAATCGGCGCTTGAATATCATAGGCTTGCAAACCGGCCTCGATCACTAGGTCGATGTGGCCAGACGCCAAAAGCGCGTAAGCATAGCAATCCATGCCATAGCGGGTTAGTTTTGTCAGGGACGCGACTTTCTGAAAGGCCAGCCCCTCTTTGGGCGTTCCGACTTCTGGAAATGTCGTGAAGCTGATCGCTTGATCCAAGGTTCGGGTTTTGCGCGTTGCCAGCGTTTTTGGGCCTTGAGGCCCGACCATCTTTGCGTTTGTCCCGAAACCCGAAAACCGCTCGCCGATGTAGGGTTGATCAATCATGCCGTAAACGGGGCCGGTGTCATCACTAACCGCGATCAGAACACCCCAAGTCGGCGTGCCGCTGACGAATGCGCGCGTTCCATCTATCGGGTCCAACACCCACGTTAGCCCAGAGGTGCCATCAGAGCGGCCATATTCTTCGCCAAAGATTGCGTCTTTTGGCCGCTTCTCAGCCAATATCGCACGCATCGCACGCTCGGCTGCGCGATCGGCTTCAGTTACCGGATCGAACCCACCTGCCAGCTTGTTGTCCTGGGCCAGATCAGTACTGCGAAACAGGGGAAGGATGGCGCGGCGCGCAGCCTCGGCCATTTCGTTCGCGACCCGATCGATCGCAGCAAAATCTCTGTCTGTCAGCGTCATAGCAACTGACGTGCCAGTTTAGGCCGCTTCCCGCAAGAGAAAGCCGCCTTTAGCGTTCGTTTAAGTAGAATTTCGTTCTTATGCGACGTCGCTAAGTACGCGCGCCAGTTCGAACAAGCGGCGTCTTTGATTTTCCGGAATCGCGTAATAAGAGCGCACAAGATCCATCGCTTCTTTATCACCCATCATGTCCGCTGGAACCGCATCTGTTTGGTCCTGAACATCGGGGTCGGCCGATTTCAATCCTTCAAAGAAAAACGCGACATCCACATCCAGCGCATCAGCAATATCCCAGAGCCGAGACGCGCTTACACGGTTAGCACCTGTTTCGTACTTTTGAATTTGCTGGAATTTGATACCGACGCATTCCGCCAGTTTCTGTTGGGTCATGCCAACGAGCCACCGGCGTTGCCTGATACGTTTGCCGACGTGAACATCTACCACATGTGCCATAACTTCGATCCTTACCTTAAAACTCACCAGCCGAAAGAGCCGCCAGTTATCACTCAACGATACTTAGCAATCCTAAAGGGCGGCGCCATACACTCATTACAACGCTGAGTAATACGCTAAATGGTCGTTCAATCAACACAAAACCCCGCAGGTGTTTCTGTGTGCAAAAGCACAACACTCAACCTTTGCATGTTTTTGTATATAGAGCTTCAACTTAACAAACTACTATCACGCGGTCTTCTTTTACGAACAATTTTAGTTTTCTACGTAAAAAAAGTGACTTAACCCACAATTCATGGCTGTAGTGCACCAGTCCAAAACTGAAAATAATTCCCGTATAACGGGTTATCAATTCTCGCACATGGAAAGTTGACGTTGGGGAACCATTACGTAAAAGTCTAATTTTTCGGCAAAAGACCGCTTCTAGCGCGGTACAAACCCCGCAAAATGCGCGCAAAAATGAGACTTTTTACAATGGATACGCATTTATTTTTGATCAAACCGCTTTGAGGCGCACTGCTTCCGTCCCAGAAAACGCGCGCCGCACCAAATCCGCCAGACCATCATGGACAACATCTTTGCGAGATTGCGCGCCATATAAGTTGACCTGCTGCAGCGGCAGGTCAGGCAAAGCACCACCATGGTCAATCCGTTCCAGATGTGGCGGCTCGGTGCCTTCTATCATCGTATGAACCGCCAAATCAGCACTTACCGTCGCTTCGATTGTGCGGTCGCTCTCTGTCTCCACAATTACATCCCACGGCATGCCAGCGGCATCCAAGGCTTCGACAACCCTTGGACGAAATGTGCACAACCGACCAAAGGCAAGTTTCAACGGTGTTTGACGCCAGGCGGACCCTGCAGGTGCACCAACCCATCGCAGCGGTTTTTGGCACAGTGTCTCTGCTCCGGGTTCTAAAACCATTTCCGTTGTTAAAATGAGGTCGCACTCCCCCCGCGAGAACTGCTCTTTCAGCGCGCGCGTGTAGGACGAGACCAAATGGACCTTTACCCTCGGAAAAGCCGCATGAAATTGTTTGAGCACCTGCGGGATCGCTGGGTAGACAATGTCGTGCGGTACACCAAGCACAATCTCACCTTCATAGGCTTGGTCAGTTAAGCGGCCAACCACCTCGTCATTTAGGGCAACCATTCGTCTTGCGTAGACCAACAGCTGTTCGCCCGAGGCCGTTAAAGCGATCGTGCGCCCTGTCCGATCCAGCAAAGCAACGCCTAAAAGCTCTTCCAGCCGTTTAAGCTGCATAGACACAGCCGACTGCGTGAGGTGCAAAAAACCTGCAGCACGGGTCACGCCACCTGAATCAGCAACCGCAACAAAAGATCGAAGTGTCGTTACGTCCAAATTCCGCATATCACATTTCCTGATGCATCAGTTCACAAACATTCGCTTTTAAAATGATACCACACCATTCA
Organism: Roseobacter sp.; assembly: GCA_045104955.1. Classification (GTDB taxonomy): domain Bacteria; phylum Pseudomonadota; class Alphaproteobacteria; order Rhodobacterales; family Rhodobacteraceae; genus Roseobacter. The sequence continues at coordinate 9,284 of JBGCDB010000021.1, read as the reverse complement.
TATACATCAAGTAATTTGATGAAACACACTCGAACCATCAGGAAACATGGAGAGGAAGATAAAATGTCATTGATCGATAACCACGCAATATCTCATACCTGTGTACAGCGCCCCGCCCCAGTTTCTATATGGACGCGGCTCGCAGTATGGCGGTCGCGACGGGCACTGGCCAAGCTTGATGCGCGCGGATTGCAAGATATTGGTATTACCGCAGAACAAGCGCGGCGCGAGGCGGAAAACGGACTGTGGGATGTGCCCCCCAGCTGGACGCGTCGGTGAGCTGCACCGCCCGATTTGACCCTATATTAGCAAACCATTAAGCATTTTGGGTCAAATCGGGATATTCCTGACCGAAAAGCCTTGAAATAGCCGCGGTTGCCACCGATATTCATGGGCGAGAGCGCTCAGAATAGCTGACGCGCCGGTTATTTAGAGTTGGAGGTCTTAGAATGGCTGACGTGAATACAATCCGGACAGCGGCCGGATCCCGCGCCGCCCAGATTGATGAGGGTCTGCGCACCCATATGAACAAGGTCTACGCGACAATGTCCGTAGGCATGCTAATCACTTTTGCTGTGGCTTGGGCCGTCGGTACAGCGCCACAGTTGATGGCAGTGTTCCGTGACCCGGTGACACTATCCCCAAACATTTTGGGTTGGATTGTCATGTTCGCCCCATTGGCAATGGTGTTTTTGTTCAGTGCCACCATCAATAAAATGTCTGCAGCCGCGGCACAGACATTCTTTTATGCTTTTGCAGGCGTCATGGGTCTGTCCATCTCGTGGATCTTTGTCGCGTTCACCGGTATGTCGATCGCGCAAATCTTCCTGATTACATCGATCGCCTTCGCGGGCTTGTCCTTGTGGGGATACACAACCAAGAAAGATATCTCTGGTTGGGGTAGCTTCCTCATCATGGGTGTGATTGGTTTGGTTGTTGCATCCATCGTCAACATCTTCTTGGGGTCGCCCGCTATCATGTTTGCGATTTCCGCGCTCGGTGTTTTGATCTTTGCCGGTCTCACAGCCTATGACACGCAAAACATCAAAAACACATATCTTGCGCACGCACACCACGGCGACAGCGAGTGGCTGCAAAAGTCGGGTATTATGGGCGCTTTGAGCCTGTACCTGAACTTTATCAACATGTTCATGATGTTGCTGCAGTTGTTCGGCAACCGCGAATAAGCAAATTGAAAACGCACAAAGAAGGGTCGGCGCCATATGGCACCGGCCCTTTTTTATGGACTTATAGTCAAAGCGCGCATGTCATCCGCACTGCCGGAAAGGCGATCCCTCCACGCAAGGGCACATCCATCGGCCCCAGGCTTTCAAACCCTGATGCCTGATAAAATGCCTCGGCCGTAAAGGTCGACCAACATTCCATTTCTGTGATTCCACTAGCCCGCCCGGTTGCAAAACACTGTGCAATAATGCGGCGCGCGATCCCGCGTCGCAGATGCCGATGATCTGAGACCAAGTGCCGGATATGTCCTTTCGTCGGGATACTGCGATCAGGCGTCCAGCCCCCCGCCCCCAAAATATCTGTATCTTCGACGACCACATAATACGTACCACAACGCAATAAATCGGGTTGGGCGCGAACAATAAGGGGTAACGCTGTCAGCAATACAGACGGCGGATAATCCCGTTTCAGCTGAGCAGGATAGCTGCGCGCCAACAAAGCATCCACAGCACCAAGATCGCCTATAGTCGCAGGGCGCAATTCCAACACGATAGCCTCTTGCAGAAACAAAAAAAGCCGCGCTTTCCGCGCGGCCTTTTAACAGAATACTGAGGGTCGATCTTACTTGATCTTGCCTTCTTTGTAATCCACGTGCTTGCGCGCCACCGGGTCATACTTTTTGATGACCATTTTTTCGGTCATTGTGCGTGCGTTTTTCTTTGTGACGTAGAAATGGCCTGTCCCCGCCGTGGAGTTCAGACGAATCTTGATCGTGGTTGGCTTGGCCATATTACTTCTCCTGCTGCGGCCCGGCTCCGGTGAGGGGCTGCGTGAATTCTTGAACGTCGGCTTGTACCCGGATGTGAGCGTGAGTCAACTGCAAAAGGCCGCGTTGCACAGGCTTTTCGCATGGTCAGCCCCAAAAACGTCAGAGCGTACAAACGACCCTGACGTTTTTGGACATTGATCCCCTTTACGAAGACATATCGTAGGCACGTTCACCGTGAGACGACAAGTCCAGACCGTTCGTCTCGTCCTCTTCTGTGACCCGTAGAGGCACAATGGCTTTGACGACAAAGATGATCACAACAGTGGTCACCAACGTCCAGACACCAACAACTGCAAGGCCGCCCATTTGTGCGGTCCAGGACGCATGACCAAAGACCGCCAGCATGGTGATGCCAAACATGCCCCCAACGCCGTGCACTGCAAAAACATCCAGCGTGTCGTCGATATTCAGGACATGTTTCACAAAGCCACACAGTTCTTGGCACATCACCCCAGCAATCGCACCGATCATCAGTGCCTCAACCGGCCCGACGGACCCGGACGCAGGTGTGATAGAGGCAAGACCCGCAATGGTGCCTGTAACCATCCCCACAAGCGACGCTTTGCCATAGCGGAACTTTTCCCAAGCAGCCCATGTCAGCGACGCGGTTGCCGCCGAGATGTGCGTGACGGTCAGCGCCATCGCCGCCCCGCCATCTGCAGCCAGCTGCGACCCACCGTTGAACCCAAACCATCCAACCCAAAGCATGGCCGCGCCAATCATTACCATCCCCGGATTATGCGGCGGCACGTTTTTATTCTTGCGCGGTCCCAGCATGGCCGCAAGGACCAGAGCGGCGATGCCAGCGGTCTGGTGCACGACGATCCCCCCCGCAAAATCATTCACTCCATCTTCAAAGAGCGACCATTCGGCACCAGCAAGCAGCCCGCCACCCCAAATCCAATGTGCAACGGGTGCATAGCAGATCAGCATCCACAGCGCTGAAAACAACATCACAAAAGCATAGCCGATACGCTCAACATAAGCGCCGACAATGAGTGCTGGTGTGATAATGGCAAACGTCATCTGGAAGGCGAAAAAAAGTACTTCGGGGATCGTGCCAGAAACAGTGTCGGCATCTACGCCATTCAGAAACGCCTTACCTAAGCCTCCCCAATAGGCGTTGCCGTCCCCAAAGGCGATGGAATACCCAGCGGCCAGCCACAGCACACTCATCAGGCAGGCAATGGAAAAACACTGCATGAAAACGCTGAGCACATTTCGCGCTCGTACCAGCCCGCCATAAAACAGCGCAAGCCCCGGCAGTGTCATAAATAAGACCAGCGCCGTCGCGACGATGATCCAAGCGGTATCCGCTCCTACCATGATGAAAGTCCCTTCCAGTTTTTGTTTGCGCAAGGCCTGATGCACGAAAGAGATGAATTAAACAGCAAAAACACTAACCGCTGCCAGAAATAGCGGCAGTTATAAAACTGACTAATATTTAAACACGGCGGCCACCGATTTGATTACTTTTCAGGCACAATGCAAACCCGTGCGCCGGGTACTTGCGGTGTTTTGCCCATACCAACGGAAGATAAAGACGCGCGAAAGGCCTATAAGCCGGATTCTGTTCCCCAAGGCTGCCCTTGGTTCGATGACCATTCCTCTTGCTGCCCGATTGCCCGGACAGCTCTAGCTGCCAACCCGGATCTGCTGGGGCAAAAGCAACCCCGCCGCCTGTGTCCAAGCGACACGCGATCCCTATTTGGCATTGCTCCCGGTGGGGCTTGCCATGCCGCCCCTGTTGCCAGCGGCGCGGTGGGCTCTTACCCCACCTTTTCACCCTTGCCCGCCTCTGGTTTCGGTTGCCCGACCTAAAGGATGGCGGTTTCATTTCTGTGGCGCTTTCCGTCGGGTTGCCCCGCCCGGGCGTTACCCGGCACCGTCACTTTCTGGAGTCCGGACTTTCCTCCCCCGTGAGTTGCCCCACAGCAGCGGTCATCCGGCCTTCCGCGCGACGCAGGTGTTGCGCGTTATTTCGCCCCGCGTCAATGGCACTTCTTCCGGATGCCTAGCCAAGCACAGCAAAATCTGCAGCACATAGAGGCCCCGATGCATGTGGGCGAAAGCGTGCGCGCACGGCGGCCAACACAGCCGCGTCATCAGCCATAGCGGTGTAACCTGCTTTGTGGGCGAGGCTGCGAAACGCATCCATGCCAACCGTGGGAGGCATATCGCCCCGACACGGCTGTGCAGCCAAGCCTTGTCGCGCCAGTCGCGTCCAATCGAAACGTGGTCCGGGGTCAATCTTGCGCCCCGGTGCCATATCAGAGTGACCGATGATACCCGACGCAGGGATAGGCCAACGGCTGCGGATATCCGCGATCAAGCATTCCAATGCACCCATTTGAGGGTCTGGAAAGGGGTGATCCCCCCGATTATCCAGCTCGATCCCAATGGAGCGTGAATTGATGTCATCCATGCCCTGCCATTCCCCTACACCCGCATGCCACGCACGATCTGCCTCTGCGACCAACTGCGTAAGAGTTCCATCTTTAGCGATGACATAATGCGCAGAGACTTCCGCTGCAGGGTCACACAACCGCGCGATTGCAGCGGCCGCGTTTTCCATCGCGGTATAGTGGATGACAATCATCGTGGGCGTCAGACCGTCCCTGCGCGCACCTCGATTTGGCGAAGGCTGCTGATGCACGCGTTACCCGCCTTGGGACGCTTTGCGAAAAGGGGTCGGGTTCCACGCGCAGGCATAACCATCACCGTCTGGGTCCAGACCCCGCCGGTCGCGTTCTGGCCCGCCTCGCGACAGAAAGTCTATCTGTGCTTGATCGGGTGATGAGTATTTCGCGCAATTGCGTTCAGCCCGCGCGGCACCGTTCAATCCGGCACGGGAATATACCCGCGTGCCAACCGGGTGCCGGGTGGATAGCGCAAACGCCACGATGTTAGGTTGCGCGTCACCTTCACGATCGGGCAAGGCCTGGGGCTGGACCACTTGATATTGTGCGCGATTTTGCGCAATTCGGGCAGCGTCTGCGTCGATTGATCTTTGGTCAGACACTGCGTCAAAGTTGTTTTCGTTCGAAATGCCGACATTGTTGGGCGGTGGGTTATTTGGATCCGCCTGCAGCGGTGTCACGCCAGAGTTCAACGCAGCACCATCCGCCACGGGACGCGTTGCTGCCAGAATGCGCGTGGTCTCTGCAGCCGTTGCTTCAGCTGAGCCTGCAACCGGTGCAATCCCCGTCACGGGTGCTGGCGCCCCTGTCCCGCCTGCGGGCGGCACCACAGTATCCGGCACCCGGATGATTGACGTCTCTAGTGCCGCGTCACGGGACAACCCTGCTCCAAAAGAAGTATCCAGCCCAACGCCGCGCCCGCTATCAGGAACCTGCGGCGCGCAAGCGGCCAGTACCGCCACGCTGGTGACAATAAGTGTAAGGCGAAAGCTCATGCTAGACCTGCCCGTTTTTATCTGCTCGCTGGCAGATTACCACCATTTGGCAGGCTTGGCCACAAAGCCTGCTGATTGCTCAAGCCGGTAGGCTGCATTCAGCAATTCTGCCTCCTGCCAAGGCTGGCCGATCAACTGCAACCCAAGCGGCAGGCCTTGCCCATCGACCCCTGTTGGCACCGCGATGCCCGGCAACCCAGCAAGGTTTACCGTCACGGTAAAGATGTCATTGAGGTACATCGCCACTGGGTCCGCGTCGGTCATTTCGCCCAAACCAAAAGCAGCAGAAGGCGTTGCAGGTGTCAAGATCGCGTCGACGCCCTGGTCGAACACTGTTTCAAAGTCGCGCTTGATCAACGTCCGCACCTTGCGGGCGCGGTTGTAGTACGCGTCGTAGAAACCCGCAGACAACACGTAAGTGCCGATCATCACGCGGCGTTGCACCTCTGGCCCAAAGCCTTGCGCGCGGGTCTTTTCATACATCTCGGTGATGCCGTCGCCTTGTTCCAGCGTGGCGCGGTGGCCGTAGCGCACACCATCGTACCGAGCGAGGTTCGACGACGCCTCAGCAGGCGCAATCACATAATATGCTGGCAGCGCGTATTTCGTATGGGGCAGCGAGATGTCTACGATTTCAGCGCCTGCATCTTTCATCATCGCGATCCCCTCTTGCCAGAGAGTTTCGATTTCGGCCGGCATGCCCTCCATGCGATATTCTTTGGGGATACCGATTTTCTTGCCGCGAATGTCGCCGTTCAAAGCTGCTTCGAAATCTGGTACCGCCAAATCGGCCGAGGTGCTGTCTTTGGGGTCGTGTCCCGACATCGCCTCGAGCATGATTGCCGCGTCGCGCACGGATTTCGTCATCGGACCTGCTTGGTCTAACGACGAGGCAAACGCCACAACGCCCCAGCGCGAACACCGCCCATAAGTCGGCTTGATCCCCACCGTCCCTGTAAATGCAGCAGGCTGCCGGATCGAGCCGCCTGTGTCCGTGCCCGTGGCTGCAAGGCAAAGGTCTGCCGCGACAGCCGCCGCCGAGCCACCCGAAGAACCACCGGGCGTCAAGGGGGCCTCATCATTGCTACGGCGCCACGGATTAACCGCGTTACCGTAAACGGAGGTTTCATTCGACGAACCCATAGCGAATTCATCCATATTCAGTTTGCCCAACATGACCGCACCTGCATCGGCCAGGTTCTGGCTGACAGTGGATTCGTATTCGGGCAAGAACCCTTGAAGAATACGCGAACCCGCTTGGCTGGCGACGCCCTTGGTGCAGAACAAATCCTTGATCCCGATGGGCAAACCGCACATCGCAGGGGCATCGCCTGCCGCCAGACGCGCGTCCGCGGCTGCCGCCCGTTCCAGTGCTATCTCAGGCGTCTGGTGCACGAAAGCGTTCAAAGCGTCGGCACCTTCTATGGCCCCAAGACACGCTTCGGTCAGTTCTTTTGACGTGGTCTCGCCCGCGCGCAAGGCATCGCGCGCCTCTGCAAGTCCCAATTCGTTCAGCTTGCTCATTATTCAACCACCTTCGGCACTGCAAAAAATCCTTCGCGCGCATCTGGCGCATTCTTCAAGACACGCTCTTGCTGATCGCCGTCCTGCACCTGATCTACCCGGCGCTTCAGCGTCTGCGGCGTTACAGACGTCATCGGCTCCACGCCCTCGACGTCCACTTCATTGAGTTGTTCGATAAATCCAAGGATCGTATTGAATTCACCCGCTAGCGCCGGCAGCGCCTCTGGTTCGACTTTGATCCGGGCCAGCTTGGCCACGCGGGCTGCAGTGGTTTCATCGATGGACATTGCGCGTTCCTCTTTTGCCTGAGGGCCATTTACCCCGCATGTGCGGCCTTGCCAAGTCTCAGCCTGCGGTAAACCTCGATCATCCACCCCAACATGATGCCGTTGAGAATATGCCACATGAAATGTGTCCCCAACGGCCATATGTCGCACAGTGGCTCATCTAATGTGCGAAACGTAAGCGACAGGATCAAAAGCCCGCCGCCCAGCGCCATACCGCGCGCCAAATCAGGCTGCCTGTGACGCAGAAAACCTGCATAAATCAAGATCAGCAAAGCCACCGGAGCGTAGCCCGCCGATGCCCCAAGGTTTGGAACCATTTGGAACAGCGGCACCATCATGCCAGCATAAGGAACGAACAAAACCGTCGCACCAACAGCAGCCCGCCGTGAAAGGCCGACGGCATCGCGATTTATCGCGTACAAATACAGTATGATGAAAAGAAAAATAGGAAACACATCGGCGGCGGCTGCCCAAACCTGCGCATGCGTATGAAAAAGGTAGCTGCCCACCCCGATCGCCCCCACGACCAAACTAAGGATGCGTGCCTTGGGCACGCCCGCCGACCTGCGCCAAAGCCAAACAGCCGCAACAATAAAGGCTAGGTTGGTGATTGCGTTGACTGGTTCCGCCCAATAGGCCGGGCCCAATCGCTCGCAATATCCGTCAATATGATGGGTCCATTCCATAATCATATCTCATTTTGTAAGGACATTGTACGCACTAATACTTTCCCAAAACGGGCAAAAGCGATTAAGGTGCAGCTATTCCGAAATAGGAGTTGTTCAATGAATATTATTTGGCTTGGGCACGGTAGTTTTCGCATAGAAATTGAAGATCAGGTTTTGCTGATAGACCCTTGGCTGACTGGCAACCCTATGTTGCCCGAAGATCAGCACGAAAGAGCAGTGCAAGGGGCCTCACATATTTTGATCACACATGGTCATTTCGACCATACAGCTGATCTTGTAAGTCTTTCTAAATCCCTAAACGCGCCGGCGGTTGGTATTTTCGATTTCATGGGCTTTTTTGAAGCAAATCATGAGTTATCTGTCATCGGCTTTAATATAGGTGGCACCGTTCAGTTGGGTAAAGTCAGCGTTTCTTTGGTGCCTGCAATGCATTCGACGTCTTACGCAGGCGATGCCACGGCCGCTGTGGGTCGCGAGGCCGGTTTCATCATCCAAGGCGAGGGCCATAGCATCTACGTCTCTGGTGATACTGGGATCATGGCCGATATGGACTGGATCGCGGACTACTACAAACCCGATATAGGCATCCTAAGTGCGGGTGGGCACTTTACCATGGATATGAAAGGCGCCGCTTATGCAGCCAGGCGGTATTTTGATTTCAAAACGGTAATTCCATGCCATTACAAAACGTTCGAATTGCTAGAACAGTCCGCACAGGAGCTTGTCGATGGCCTTCCAAGTGTCACTGTAATCGAGCCTGAAGTCATGGAAACCATTACCATATGAACGCGTAACATCGCCGACGCCCCAGTGCGGAGCGGTTTGTCACAATCGGTTTAAGCAGTGCGCGCATTAGGCGTGACACAATCACCGACGTGCTGTCTGCCAATTCAGCGTCCCGTTACAGCAAATTGGGCCAATACGCGGTTTCGACTGACGGCCGGGTGCATGCAGGCAACTGGCCCAATAAATATTGTGTCAAACAGCCCCGGTATGCTGCAGTTTGGTGACCACATGGCGTATTAAACCCGTAGTCCTGCTATACCTCTGGTGTCTTTGGATCATCCCATCGTCGACCAAAACGCTTGTTATTGTTGTGGGTAAGGTGGGCCTTGGCCCAGCCGGCCTAGCGCTTGGCAGTGAAAAAACCTTTCAACATCGCTTCGGCCTCAGACGCTGCAATGCCATCAAAAACCTCCGGCGTATGATGACACTGAGGATGTGAGAAAACGCGCGCGCCCTGCGCCACACCACCAGATTTTGGATCGCTTGCCCCGTAATAGAGCTTGTCCACTCTCGCAGCCGAGATTGCCGCCGCGCACATCGCACAGGGTTCTAACGTTACGTACAACGAA